>NZ_JAZHPG010000027.1:0-812594 GCF_036418315.1 Salarchaeum sp. III
GGCTACGGTACGCCCGGAAGCGAACACACAGCCTCCGGTCCTCGCCCACGTCGGGGAGCGGAGACGCACCAGTAGACGTGCGTATAACTGGTGGGACGGTGAACGGCAAGGGTCACCAGCCGATTGCTGGCGACTGATTGCTGGGAGTCCACATCAAAGCCCCATCACCAGAACTCTCTGATTTCTGGTTAGCAGTCAGAACGCGACGCGTTCTGACGACACCCTCAAGGACCGAGGCGCGTATGCGCCGAGGGAGTAGGGTGGGGTAGTTTACGACTGTGATGAGTTGAGGACCGTGGTTTGGGAGGGCAGGGGCCCCCAGAACGAGCATCGGTCGCCCCTTCTCCGAGAGCGGATCGGTCCCCCAAATGATGTCGCCTCGTTCGAGGTCTTCGAACGCCGTCACTGTACCTCTTCCATTTCGTCGGTCTGAAGTTCGGTGAGCTGTTCCTCGCCGTATTGTTCGGCTGCTGTCTCGTGGTGCTGATGGAGTCGGTAGACAGCTTGGAGCCGTTCCTCGTCGTCCGTGATTGCCCAGTACGGGCGCTTGTGCCGCACGAGTCCCCGTTCCTTCAGCCGTGAGAGGATGGCACTAACAGCGTCGGTCTCCAGGTCGAGTCGCTCGGCGATCGTTGCGGCCTTCCACGCCCGGTCGTCGTGCTCGTCGAGGAACAGCACGATTCGTTCGGTGTCAGTCCGCTCCTCGAATTCGTCGGCGTCGGCGTTCTCAAATTCTTCGATATCGATGGTACCGCTCGACATAGACGAATGTTGGGACTGTTGGAACATAGCTGTTTGGAGTGTTTGTTGTTTTGCGTAGACATGCCGCCATACAGAGAGGGTAATAGGAGTGCGCTACTGGCGTCGCGGCGCGATGCGTCTCACGGTTGCGCGTCCAGTACGTCGCGAGCGCAGGTGCGACCACCCCACACGCATCGCAAGCCGGAGGGTCGCACTCGATAGGAGTGTGTTCCCTCAGGCTGGCACAGTCGGCACAGAGCTGTTAGGTGACTAGAGCCGAGAGCGTATCGTCCTGCGCTATCTTTCTTCACAGAGGGGATACGCGAGCTATCCGGGGAAGAGGCTGTTATGGACGGGGGCGTGCCCGCCATCGGTGGAGACGCCGCTGTCGAGGAAGGAGCGGAGGGGCGGGCCGACGTTCTCGGGTTCGACCAGGAAGGCGTCGTGGCCGTGGTCGGAGTCCACGACGCGGTGCGTGACGGGGATGTCGGCGTCCTCGAACGCGGTTTCGAGCGCCTCCGACTGCTCGACGGTGAAGTGCCAGTCGCCCGTGAAGGACATGACGAGGGCTTCGCCGGTGAACGCGGCGAGCGCGTCCGCGTCGCTCTCGTAGCCGTTCGCGAGGTCGTAGTCGTCCATCGCGCGCGTGAGGTAGAGGTAGCTGTTCGCGTCGAAGCGCTCCGTGAACTGGCTCGCGTTGTAGTCGAGGTAGGATTCGACCTCGCGGTAGGGGAAGAACCCGCTCGCGGGGTCGCTGGGGAAGCGGTCGCGGCCGCCCTCGCGGCCCGCGCTCCGCCGGCCGAACTTGCGCTCCATCGAGTCCTTCGAGAGGTACATCAGGTGGCCGAGTTGGCGGGCGAGCGCGAGGCCGTCGGTCGGTCCCTCGTCGCCGTAGTAGTCGCCGTCCTGCCAGTCGGGGTCGGTGGTGATGGCGCGGCGCGCAATCGCGTCGAGGCCGAGGCACTGCGCGTCGAGGCGGGCGGCGGTGGCGACGGCGGCGACCCGGTGGACGTCGTCGGGGTAGCGTTTCGCCCAGTCGAGCGCGTTCATCCCGCCGACGCTTCCGCCGACGACCGCGTGGAGGCGGCCGACGCCGAGTTCGTCCAAGAGTTGGCGCTGGGCGCGCGTCCAGTCGCCGACGGTGACGGCCGGGAAGTCGGTGCCCCAGGGTTCGCCGTCCGGGCCCTCGCTGGCGGGGCCGCTCGTGCCGTAGCAGGACCCGGGGACGTTCGCGCAGACGACGAAGTACTCGTTCGTGTCGATGGCCTTCCCGGGGCCGACCACGTCGTCCCACCACGCTCGGGCCTGTCCCGCGGTCCCCTCGGCCTCGCGCGCGCCGGACGCGACGTGCTGGCTGCCGGTGAGCGCGTGACAGACGAGCACCGCGTTGTTTCCGTCGAACTCGCCGTACGTCTCGTAGGCGACTTCGAGGTCGGGAACGGTCTCGCCGCACTGGAAGGTGAAACTCCCGAGGCTGACGGTCATAGGGCGTCGTCGAAGTCCGCGAGGATGTCGGCGGGGTCCTCGATGCCGACGGAGACGCGGACCATGTCGGGGAGGACGCCCGAGCTGCGCTGTTCGTCCTCGCTCAACTGGGCGTGCGTGGTGCTCGCGGGGTGGATGACGAGCGTCTTCGCGTCCCCGACGTTCGCGAGGAACGAGGCGAGGTTCACGCTCTCACAGAAGTCCTTCGCGGCGTCGAAGCTCCCGAGGCCGAACGTCACCATGCCGCCGTAGCCGCCGTCGAGGTAGTTGGTGGCGTTTTCGTGGGTTTCGTGGCTCTCGAGGCCGGGGTAGGACACCCAGTCCGCGGCGGGGTGGTCCTGGAGGTATTCGGCGAGGATGCGCGCGTTCTCGCTGTGGCGGTCCATCCGGAGGCCGAGCGTTTCGAGGCCCTGGAGGGTCTGCCAGGCGTCGAACGGTTTCTGGGCGTGGCCGATGCTGCGGGTGGCGCGGTGACGGGCGACGGCGGCGAAGGGGGCGTCCGGGAAGCGTTCGGTGAACCGAATCCCGTGGAACGCGGGGTTTTCACCCGCGATTTCGGGGTACTTCTCGGGATGCTGGCTCCAGTCGAAGCTTCCGTCCTCGACGACGACGCCGCCGAGCGTGGTGCCGGAGCCGTGCAGCCACTTGGTGGTGGAGTGCCAGACGATGTCCGCGCCGTGCTCGAGCGGCCGGCAGAGCGCGGGCGTGGCGAACGTGTTGTCCACGACGAGGGGGACGCCGTTGTCGTGGGCGATGTCGGCGAGGCGTTCGATGTCGACGGTGACGAGCGCGGGGTTGCCGATGGTTTCGGCGTGGACGTACGCGGTGTCGTCGTCGATGGCCTCGCGGTAGCCGTCGTAGTCGAGGGTGTCGACGAACCGGGCTTCGACGCCGCGGCGGCGGGCAGTGTGGCTGAGGTAGGCGCGGGTGCCGCCGTAGATGGCGCTCGCGGAGACGACGTTGTCGCCGGCGGAGGCGAGCGCGAAGTTCAGGGCGTCGAAACTCGCCATCCCGCTGGCGTTCGCGACGGCCGCACTGGCGCCGGCGAGGTCCGCGATGCGGTCCTCGAGCGCGGCGACCGTTGGGTTGCTGATGCGCGTGTAGATGTCCCCCTCCCCTTCGAGCGCGTAGAGGTCCGCGGCGGCGTCGGCGCTCTCGAACTCGTAGGAGGTAGTCTGATAGATGGGGGTGGCGCGCGCCCCGGTCGCGGGGTCGGGGTCGCTGCCGGCGTGGACAGTTTGGGTGTGGAAGCCCGACTCACCCTCGTCACTCATACACTACACGCATACTCCTGCACACTTCTATAACTGAGAGTTACGGCGACGCTTGCCGGTTAGAGTGACACCAGCCCCACACCCGCGACGGGAGTGTCAATATGTGCCCCCGGATGTCGCCAAAGAATACAACACGTTCAATATGTCGTGAACTGTAGATATCCCTAATGAAGGGACGGACGCTGCTCTCACAGCCACGGTCGAGCCGTCTCGATAAATCCGACGTACACGACGTCCTCCGGAACGACCGGCGGCGCCACGTCATCGAATACCTGCGGGACCGCGACGGCGAGACGACCGCGCGCGAACTCTCCGAGTACATCGCCGAACAGGAGAGCGGGGAGTCCCCGCCGCCGCGGAACGTCCGCCAATCCGTCTACGTCACGCTCCAGCAGACGCACCTCCCGAAGCTCGCGGAGCTCGACATCGTCGAGTACGACGAGAACGAGAAAACCGTCGTCCTCTCCGACCACGCGGCGGACGTCAGCATCTACCTCGAAGTCGTCCCGAAATACGGTCTCTCCTGGAGCGAGTTCTACGCGGGGCTGAGCGTGCTCGGTATCCTGCTCGTGCTCGCCACCGAAGTCGGCGTTCCCTTCCTCAACTACGTCTCCCCCGCTTACTGGGCGATTTTCACATTCTGCCTCATCATCGCGTGCGCGGTCTACCAGACGTACGCACAGGAGAGTTCCGTGTTCCACCGCGTCCGCGAGTAACCCCTCCTAGTCTTCCCCGGTGTAACCGTACGGGCTATACGACTTGCGTCCCAGAGTTCGCACGTGACGGAACGACGTGAACGAGTCGCGCTCGCCGCGGTCGTCTTCGCGACACTGTTCGCACAAGTCCTCCTCTACCCGGGAATCCCCGACCTCGTGGACGCGCTCGGCGCGAGCACGAGCATCGACGCGAGCACGTGGTTCCTCGGCGCCGAGTTCGCGGCGTTCGTCGCGTTCGCCGGCGTCTGGGGTGCGGTGAGCGACCGAACCGGCCGCCGCGTTCCCTACATCACCGCGGGCGCGGTCGGCGGCGCCGTCTGTTACGCCGTGCTCGCCGCGACCGCCGGAACGCTCTCCTTCCCGGCGCTCGTCGCGCTCCGCGTCCTCCAGGGCGCGCTCACCGTCGGCGCGTTCAGCCTCGCCATCACGATGCTCGCCGACCTCTCCAGCGAGCGCGGGAAGAACATGGGCGCCGCCGGTCTCGCAATCGGCCTCGGCACCGCGCTCGGCGCGCCCGTCGGCGGCCAGCTCACCGACATGAATCCCGTGCTCCCGCTCTGGGCGGGCGCGCTCTCCCTCGGCCTGGCCGGCGTGCTCGCATCCCTCGTCACCGACCGCGCGCCCGACCGCGCTGCGTCCGCGCTCGACGCGCTCCGCACGCTCAGGCGGCGTCCCGCGCTCGCCGTTCCCTACACGTTCGGGTTCGTCGACCGATTCACCGCGGGGTTCTTCGCGCTCGTCGGCACCTACTACTTCCGGGACGCGTTCGGACTGGACGGCGCCGCCACCGGCCTCACGCTCGCGATGTTCTTCGCGCCGTTCGCCCTCCTCCAGTATCCGTTCGGCCGACTATCGGACAGAATCGGCCGCACCCTCCCGATCGCCGGCGGGTCCGCGCTCTACGGAATCGTCGTCGCCGCCGTCGGCCTCGCACCCACCCTGCTCTCCGCCCGTGCGGGCATGGTCGCGGTCGGCGTGCTCGGCGCGCTGATGGCGCCCGCGACGATGGCGCTGGTCGCCGACCTCACACGGGGGAACGAACGCGGCGTCGGGATGGCGGGGTTCAACGCCGCCGGCAGCCTCGGGTTCCTCGTCGGCATCGTCGGCGGAAGCTACGTCGCCGACGAGTACGGCTATCAAGAAGCATTCCTCGCAGCGGGCGGCGCCGAACTCGTCCTCGCCGCCATCGCGCTACCCGCCCTCATTCGGCTCGGCCGCTGACCGGTCTGCCGACTCCTCTCGCTACTGGCGGAGGTGGTCGCGCGCCGCGTCCAATGCCGCGGTGGTGTCCACGTCGACGCCGACCGCGTCGAAGGACTCGCCGATGGTGCGAATCCCGCGGAGGACGTGCTCGCTCGTCAGGTTCCCCATATTGCTCACGCGGAATATCTGGCCGCCCAGGTGGGCCTGTCCGCCGCTGATGGAGACGCCGCGCTCGCCGATTTCGTTCATGAACCCCTCGGGGCTCCCGTACACTTCGTCGGGGAGGCTGACGGCGGTGAGCGTGTTCGAGTACGTCGAGTGCTCGTTCAGGTCGGGGAAGAGGTCGAGGCCCATCGCCTCGAACGCGCTCCGGAACGCCGCGGACTGCCGGCGGTGGCGGGCGATACGCTCGCCCATCCCCTCGTGGCGGATCTCCTCCACGGCGACCGCGAGCCCGCGGAAGAGCGGGACGGCGCTCGTGAACGGCGTCTGATGGCTATCCGCCTTCCGGAGGTGCCAGTCGAGGTCCTCGTAGAACGGCGCGTCCTCGCCCGCGAGGTGGGATTCGGCGCGCTTCGAGACGTAGAGCGCGCTCACGCCTGGCGGGCCGGCGAGCGCCTTCTGCCCGTCCGTGATGGCGATGTCGACGTACCAGTCGTCCATCCGGAACTCGTCGCCGCCGATGGACGTGACGCCGTCCACGACGTACCGCGCGTCGTGCTCCGCCGCGAGTTCGCCGACCGCCTCGACGGGGTTGAGGAGGCCCGTGCTCGTCTCGTTGTGCACCATCGTCACCACCGCGGTGTCGTCGGAGACGGCGTCCGCGACAGCGTCGACATCGACGGGACTCCCCCAGTCGAACTCGACGCGCGTCACGTCCGCGTGGCGGTCCGCGATGCGGGCGAACCGCCGACCGAACTTCCCGTTCACTATCGCGACGACCTCGTCGTCCTCGTCCGCGAGGTTCGCGACCGCGGCCTCCATCCCCATCGTCGCCGTGCCGTTCAGGACAAGGCTCGTCCCACCAGCCGACGTCTCGGCTTCGTCCAGCGTGGAGCGCTCGAACACGTAGTCGAGTCCGTCCTGCGCGCGCTCGTAGACGGCCTCGAACTCGCTGGAGCGATGCGACACCATCGGATCCGACATCGCCGCACGGACGTCGTCCGACAGCGGTACCGGCCCCGGGTTCAGGAGGAGAAAGTCCTCTCGCATACCCGTGGATTGGGCGGACGCGGGTTAAGCGTCGTGGGTCCGTGCAACTAGTGCCGGCGAGCGGGCGGCCCCGCCATTTACGCCGCCCCCCGTCGTACCCCGAACCATGTCAGACGCGGCGTTCGAGGACCTGGAGGGAGCCGCGGACCTCGACCCCGAGAACCCCTACATCACGGACCCGAAAACGGAGTTCGCGGACGTTGCCGACCTCACCGAGAGCGAGGCCGAAGAACAGGTCGCATACCTCCGGGAGGCCGTGCGGTTCCACGACTACCGGTACTACGTGCTGAACGACCCCGTCATCTCCGACCGCGCGTACGACCGGTTGTTCGAGCGCCTGCAGGAACTCGAGGACGCGTTCGACCTCCAGACCGAGGACTCGCCCACGCAGCGCGTCGGCGGCGAACCCCTCGACGAACTCGGAACGGTCGAGCACGTCGCGCCGATGCTGTCCATCGATTCGAGCGGTGATGTCGAGGACGTGCGGGACTTCGACGAGCGCGTCCGGCGGAACGTCGACGACGACGTGCAGTACGTCTGCGAGCCGAAGTTCGACGGCCTGTCCATCGAAATCGTCTACGAGGACGGCCGGTACGTTCGCGCCGCGACCCGGGGCGACGGCCAGACGGGGGAGGACGTGACGGAGAACGTCCGCACCATCGAGAGCGTTCCCTCCCGGTTGCGGGGCGACCACCCCGGCTTTCTCGCCGTCCGCGGCGAGGTGTACATGCCGCGAGACGCGTTCCAGGAGCACAACAAGGAGCGCGTCCAAGCGGGCGAGGAGCCGTTCGCGAACCCGCGGAACGCCGCCGCCGGAACGCTCCGCCAGCTCGACCCGTCCGTGACGGCGGACCGCCCGCTCGACTGCTTCTTCTACGACATCCTCGCGGCCGGGGAGAGCGCGGAGGACGTGGCGGACGCGAACGCGTCGCGGGGCGCGCTGGGCGCGGGCAGCCTCGACACGCACTGGGGCGAGTACGAGCAGTTCCCCGATTGGGGGCTCAAGGTGAACGACCGCACTCGCCTCGTCGACGGTATCGAGGACGCAATCGCGTACCGGAACGAGCTCCAGGACGCGCGCGAGGACCTGGATTACGAGATAGACGGCGTCGTCTACAAGGTGAACTCGCGCGCGCAGTGCGCGAAGTTAGGGACGACGAGCCGACACTACCGGTGGGCGTACGCGTACAAGTTCCCCGCGCGCTCCGAGACGACCCGCATCACGGACATCGTCGTACAGGTGGGGCGGACGGGACGCCTGACGCCCGTAGCGTTGCTCGAACCCGTGGACGTGGCCGGGGTGACGGTGTCGCGTGCGAGCCTCCACAACCAGGACGAAATCGAGGAGATGGACGTGAACGTCGCGGACGAGGTGCGCGTCGAGCGCGCGGGCGAGGTCATCCCGTACGTCGATGAAGTCGTCGAGAAGCACGCGGCGGGGCACTTCGAAATGCCCGAGACGTGCCCGGTCTGCGGGAGCGAGACCGAGCGACGGGGGCCGCTACACTACTGCACGGGCGGCCTCGCGTGTCCCGCGCAACTGAAGCGCTCCGTCGAGTACTTCGCGAGCGACGACGGCCTCGACATCGAGGGGCTGGGTGCCGAGGCGGCCGAGCAGTTCGTCGAGGAAGGCCTCGTGGAGCACAGCGTCGCCGACCTCTACGACCTCACTGTCGAGGACATCGCCGAACTCGACGGCTGGGGGGAGACGAGCGCGGAAAACCTCGTCGCGGAACTGGAGGACTCCCAGAACCCGTCGCTCGCCGAGTTCCTCGCCGCCATCGGCATTCCGGAAGTCGGGCCGACGGTCGCGCGCGACCTCGCGCGGCACTTCGGCGGCCTCGACGCGGTGCTCGACGCGGACGAGGAGGAGCTACGCGAGGTCGACGGCATCGGGGAGACGGTTGCCGGCGAGATTCGGGAGTTCTTCGAGAACGAGCGGAACCGCGAGGTCATCGAGCGTCTGCGCGAACGCGGCGTCACGCCGCACGTCGAGGCGGAGGCGGTCGGGAGCGAGCTGAAGGGCCTCACGGTCGTGTTCACCGGGTCGGT
The DNA here is from genome assembly GCF_036418315.1 of Salarchaeum sp. III. Taxonomy (NCBI): domain Archaea; kingdom Methanobacteriati; phylum Methanobacteriota; class Halobacteria; order Halobacteriales; family Halobacteriaceae; genus Salarchaeum; species Salarchaeum sp. III. Next base: position 8,684 of record NZ_JAZHPG010000027.1, read on the forward strand.
CGACGGGTGGACGCGGGACGAACTCGAAGCGCTCGTCGAAGAACACGGCGGCACCGCGACGGGAAGCGTCTCCTCGAACACGGACTACCTCGTCGTCGGCGACAATCCCGGAACGACGAAGCGCGAGGACGCGGACGCGGCGGGCGTTCCCGAGCTCGCGCCCGAGGAGTTCTTCGCGTTGCTCGACGACCGCGGAGTCGACACGTAGGGGCGTTCACGGCGGTGCGGCGGCGTTCACGGGCGAGCGAACCGCCGGGGTTTCGCGCTCTCGCCCGCGCTCCTCTCAGAGCACACCGCCCGCTGGCCCCGTCATCCTACGTCAACATGTGGAGTGGTCGCGGTTTGTTGTGCGGCACGGTCGTACCGAACGCGACTACTTCGCAGTCACGCTTTTTTGGTCCAGATTTTTTGGCCAAGCGGTGCGCAGCGCGCACCCGAGGCGAAAAAAGGTGGGTGGGAAAGGACAATTCTTTATGCGCGGCAGGTGTAGCGTCGGGCACTATGGGTAAGAAGTCGAAGTCCAAGAAGAAGCGGCTGGCGAAGCTGGAGCGCCAGAACAGCCGTGTTCCGGCATGGGTTATCATGAAGACGGATCGTGACGTGCAGCGAAATCCGAAGCGCCGGAACTGGCGGCGTAGCGACACCGACGAATAATGAGCGCGAGTGATTTCGAGGAGCGGATCGTGACCGTTCCCCTCCGTGACGTGTTCGCGGAGCCGAAGCACGAGCGCGCCGGGAAGGCGATGACGCTCATCCGCGAGCACCTCGCGAAGCACTTCAGCGTGGACGAGGACGCGGTGCGTCTCGACCCCTCCATCAACGAGGCGGCGTGGGCGCGCGGACAGAAGAAGCCGCCGAGCAAGATTCGTGTTCGCGCTGCTCGCTTCACGGAGGAGGGCGAGCCTGTCGTGGAAGCGGAGTACGCGGAAGAGTAAGTCGTGTTCCGTACGTCGTTCGCGGGGTCCCCGTACGTCGGCGTGTTCGCGCGGGCGACCGATGACTGTGTCGTAGCGCGGCCTGACGTCGAGGACGACGTGGCCGCGTCGCTCGAAGACGAGTTGGAGGCACCAGTGGTTCGGACGACCGTCGGCGGGTCGTCGACCGTCGGGTCGCTGGTCGCCGGGAACAGCAACGGCCTCGTTCTGAGCGGCCGCACTCGCGACCGCGAGCGCGAGCGTCTGGAAGCGGAGACCGACCTCGCGGTCGGCGTGCTTCCGGGGCGCGTGAACGCCGCGGGGAACGTCGTGCTCGCGAACGACGAGGGCGCATACGTCCACCGAGACCTCACCGACCGCGCGGTCGATATCGTTAGGGACACACTCTCCGTTCCCGTGGAGCGCGGGACGCTCGGCGGCGTGGACACCGTCGGCACCGCGGGTGTCGCGAACGACCGCGGCGTGCTCTGCCACCCGAAATCGACCGACGAGGAACTCGACGCCGTCGAGGACGCACTCGGCGTTCCCGCGGATATCGGCACCATCAACTACGGCGCGCCGCTCGTCGGCTCCGGCCTCGTGGCGAACTCGAACGGCTACGTCGTCGGCGAGGATACGACGGGCCCGGAACTCGGCCGTATCGAGGACGCGCTCGGCTACATCTGAAAGCCCTCAGCCCGCCTCCGGCGGGCTGACCCCTTTTCATTTCCCACCACTGCCGGCGGCGGACGCAGTCGCACCCGCGAACGCGGGTGCGTACCGCGTCATAGTACTGTACTATCTGGACATTTGTTGGCGTACTGTCTAGACAGCTGTCCAGATAGAACCACCAGACGGCACAACCGTCCAGATGGAATCTCGATTCTAGCCAACTAAGATACGATACCTGACGCCGCGGACAACTATCTGGACACACCCTCCTACGGATCGCACCAGTCCCATATCACGCCAGAATTTGTTAGCCGCTGAGGATTTCAACAGAGCCTAGCTTCCACTACTTTGGACGTGGAAACCGAACGGTCTATGAGCGCGCTCGTACGTGCTGAGGGCTTTCGGAAAGATACTTCCCGCTCGCGGCCCGCTTTCTCCATATCATGAGTCTAGGAGGCGGCGGCGGTGGCGGTCGGCAGCAGCTTCAGGCGCTCTCACAGGAAATCGAAGCTATCGAGGAGGAGATCGAGGAGCTTCGCGCGGACATCGAGGCCTTGCAGACGGAGAAGACGGAGATAGACGAGGCTATCGAGGCGCTCGACCTCATCGAGACGGGGTCGACGGTGCAGGTTCCGCTCGGCGGTGACGCGTACGTGCGTGCGGAAGTCCAGGATATCGACGAGGTCGTCGTCGGTCTGGGCGGCGGGTACGCGGCCGAGCAGGACGAGGACGAGGCGGTCGACACGCTCGAGTCGAAGAAGGAGACGGTGGACGACCGCATCGACGAGGTCGAGTCCGAGGTTGCCGAGCTGGAGTCGGAGAGCCAGCAGCTCGAACAGCAGGCCCAGCAAGCCCAGCAGCAGATGATGCAGCAGCAGATGCAGGGCATGCAGGAAGGCGAGGACGAATAGGGAATGTTCGACGGGCTGAAGGAGAAGCTGGGGCGGTTCAAGTCGGACGCTGAGGAGTCCGTGGAGGACGCGGCGGAGGAAGCCGAAGCTGAGGCTGGCGAGGCGGACGCTGAGGCTGAGACCGTCGAGGAAGCCGCCGCGGAGCAATCCGCGGAGGAAGCGGCCGAGGAGACCGAACCAGCTGATTCCGAGCCCGAAGCGGAAGCGGAGGCCTCGGCGGGGTTGGCGTCGCGCGCGAAGTCGTTCGCGCGCGGACGGGTCGTCATTGACGAGGACGATCTGGAGGAACCCCTCCGGGAGCTCGAACTCGCGCTCCTGTCGAGCGACGTGGAGATGAGCGTCGTCGACGAAATTCTGGAGACGATTCGGGACGACCTCGTGGGCGAGGAGCGGAAACTCACGGAGTCCACGGGCTCCATCGTCGAGGACGCGCTGGAGGACGCGCTGCTCTCCGTGATTTCGGTGGGGCAGTTCGACTTCCTCGAGCGCATCGAGGAGTCGGAGAAGCCCGTCGTCATCATCTTCACGGGCGTGAACGGCGTGGGGAAGACGACGAGCATCGCGAAGCTCTCGGAGTACCTCGCCGACCACGGATTCTCGTCCGTGCTGGCGAACGGCGACACGTACCGGGCGGGCGCGAACGAGCAGATTCGAGAGCACGCGCGGAATCTCGACCGGAAGCTCATCGCGCACGAGCAGGGCGGCGACCCCGCGGCCGTCATCTACGACGGGGTCGAGTACGCGGAGGCGAACGACGTGGACGTGGTGCTCGGGGATACGGCGGGTCGACTGCACACGTCCGACGATCTGATGAGCCAGTTGGAGAAAATCGAGCGCGTCGTGGACCCCGACATGACTGTTTTCGTGGACGAGGCGGTCGCGGGGCAGGACGCGGTGAATCGTGCGCGCGAGTTCGACAACGCCGCCGAAATCGACGGCGCGATTCTGACGAAAGCGGACGCCGATTCGCAGGGCGGCGCAGCCATCTCGGTCTCGCACGTCACCGGGAAGCCCATTCTCTTCCTCGGGACGGGCCAGGGGTACGACGATATCGAGCGCTTCGACCCCGAGGAGCTGGTCGCGGACTTAGTCGAGAACTGAGTCGTCTTCCGTTTCCGCAGCGACGATTGTGAGCGAGAGCCGGCGGCCGTTCCGGTCGTACGCGCGCACGTCGTCGGGATTCCAGGGTGGCACGGCGACGAGGAGTCGAGCGTGGAGGTCGTCCGTCGTCGATATCGAGGGGTCGCCCTTCGGGTGGGAGAGGAAGCGTGCGTCCGTCTCCCCGGAGGGCGTGGTGAGGTCCATGCCGAACACGCGGTTGATGGAGTCCCCGGCGTTGGGGAAGTAGAAGTCGCTGAGGACGCTGGTTCCTTCGGGGATGCTGGTGAGCGCGACGCCCGCGTCGTCGTCGGTCGGCCGGAGGTCGCGGGCGGGCGTGGCGGCGAGCGACACGTCAATCGGGCGCGGGTCGGCGTCCTCGGCGAGGTCGCAGAGGACGGAGAGGAGCGCGCGGGTGGCGTACAGTGTCTGGGGCACGCCCACGGTAGGCGCGCTGGCGGGGAAAGCGCGTCGCACGCGCTCTCGGCAGAAAAAGCCTTTAACGGACGCGGCGACTACTCGTAGTCAAATGGTACTCGACGACCTGGGGAGTTCCCTGCGGGGCACCCTCGACAAACTGCGCGGGCAGTCCCGCATCTCCGAGGAGGACGTTGACGAGGTCGTCAAGGAGATTCAGCGCTCCTTGCTGCAGGCGGACGTGGACGTCAGTCTCGTGATGGACCTCTCCGACTCCATCAAGGAGCGGGCGCTGGAGGAGGAACCGCCGGGCGGGACGACGGCGCGCGACCACGTGTTGCGCATCGTCTACGAGGAACTCGTCGCGCTCGTCGGTGACTCGACGAACCTCCCGCTTGAGGAGCAGACTATCATGCTCGCGGGCCTGCAGGGGTCGGGGAAGACGACCTCGGCGGCGAAGATGGCGTGGTGGTTCTCGAAGAAGGGGCTGCGTCCCGCCGTGATTCAGACGGACACGTTCCGGCCGGGCGCGTACGATCAGGCGAAGCAGATGACGGAGCGCGCGGAAGTGGATTTCTACGGCGACCCGGACGAGGACGACCCCGTTAAAATCGCTCGTGAGGGGCTGGAGGCCACGTCTGACGCGGACGTGCAAATCGTGGACACGGCGGGCCGGCACGCGCTGGAGGACGACCTCATCGACGAAATCGAGGAGATCGAGGCCGAAGTCCAGCCGGACCGCTCGCTCCTGGTGCTCGACGCGGCCATCGGGCAGGGCGCGAAGGACCAGGCGCGACAGTTCGACGACTCCGTGGGTATCGACGGCGTCGTCATCTCGAAGCTCGACGGAACGGCGAAGGGTGGTGGCGCGCTCACCGCCGTGAACGAGACCGGGTCCACCATCGCGTTCCTCGGAACCGGGGAGACCGTGCAGGACATCGAGCGCTTCGAGCCTGACGGATTCATTTCCCGCCTCCTCGGGATGGGCGACCTGAAGCAGCTCACCGAGCGCGTCGAGCGCGCGATGGAGGAGACCGGCGAGGACGAGGAGGACTGGGACCCCGAGGACATGCTGAAGGGCGAGTTCACACTGAAGGACATGCGCCAGCAGATGAGCGCCCTGGACAACATGGGGCCGCTGTCGCAGGTGATGGACATGATTCCCGGGATGGGCGGCGGGATGATGGATCAGCTGCCGGACGACGCGATGGACGTGACGCAGGACCGGATGCGGCAGTTCGAGGTCGTGATGGACTCAATGACGGAGGAGGAACTGGAGAACCCGCGCAGCATCGGCGCGAGCCAGATTCGCCGCGTCGCGAAGGGGTCGGGCGCGGACGAGGAGACCGTTCGCGAACTCCTGGAGCAGCACAAGATGATGGCGCGCACGATGAAGCAGTTCCAGGGGATGGGGGACGGCGACATGCAGCGCATGATGAAGAAAATGGGGGGCGGTGGCGGCGGCGGTGGCATGGGCGGCATGGGGCCGTTCGGGTAAGTGACGGTCCGGGAGACGCTCGCCGACCTCGACGCGCTCGTTCTCGCGGCCGGCATCTGGTTCCTCGCGAAGTTCCTCCGGTACGCGTTCCCGCCGCTGTTCCCGGCGTTCAGCACGGAGTACGGGGTGAGCAACGCGGCGCTCGGCGTGGCGTTCACGGCGATGATGCTGGTGTACGCGCTCCTGCAGTTCCCGTCGGGCGCGCTCGCGGACCGCCTCGGCCGCGTTCCCGTCATCGCGGCGGGTGCTGTCGTCGCGGCGGCGGGCGCGCTCGCGCTCTCCGTCGACGTGCCCTACCTCGTGCTCGTCGCCGCGATGGTTCTGGTGGGCGCGGGGACGGGCGTTCACAAGACCGTCGCGGTGGGGTTGCTTTCGGCGACCTATCCCTCGCGGACGGGGCGGTCGCTCGGCGTGCTGGACACGTTCGGCGCGTTCGGCGGCGTCGTCGCGCCCGCGGCGGTGGTTCTACTGGCGGACGCGGCCGGCTGGCACGCCGTCTTCCTCCCCGCGGGACTGCTCGGCCTCGCGCTCGCCGGCCTGTTCGTCGCGCGCGTCGACGACCCCGACCGAGACGAGCAGACCACGAGCGGCGGAACGCCCGCCCGCGCGTACCTCGGGCTGTTCCGCGACGCGCGGTTCAGCGCGTTCGTCCTCGTCACTGTGGGATTCTCGTTCGCGTACAACGGCGTCGTCGCGTTCCTCCCGCTCTACCTCACGGACGCCGCGGGCGTGAGCGACGGCGTGGCGAACGCGCTCTACGCCGGATTGTTCGTCGTGAGCCTCGTGCAGCCGGTGACGGGCGAACTCGCGGACCGCTTCAGTCGGATTCGGGTCGTCGCGGGCACACTCGCGCTCGCGTCCGTCGGCCTCGGGGCGCTGCTCGTCGCCGGTGCGTCCCCGCTCGTGCTCACCTTGGGCGTCGTCGCGTTCGGCCTCGGAAGCCACGGCTTCCGGCCGGTTCGGGGCGCGTACCTCGTCGACCTCGTCCCGGAGTCGATGGCGGGCGGCGGTCTCGGCGTCGTCCGCACCATCCTGATGGGAGCGGGCGCGCTCGCCCCCGCAGTCGTCGGCGTCGTCTCCGAAGGAGTGTCGTACGTCGCCGCGTTCTCGCTCCTCCTCCTCTCGCTCGCTGCCGCCGCGGTCGTCGCGCTCTGGCTCGCACGCTCGGACTAGCCGGCCCGGTTTTTTAACCGTTCCCGCACATCTCACTGGTACATGAGCATCCGGGCGGTCGCGCGCGAGGCGTACGAGGAAGCGCTCGGCGTGCTCGCGCTCTCCGCGCTCGGCGGCCTGTTCTCCGGCGTCGTGCTCGGCGGGATGGAGCGCGAACTCACCGCCGTCCCCGGCCTCCTCGTGCTCGTTCCCGCGCTGCTCGCCACCAGGGGGAACGTCTACGGGTCGCTCGGCGCGCGCCTCGCCACCGGCCTCCATCAGGGGCTCGTCGAACCCGACCTCTCGCTCGCCGACGACCGCGTCCGTGCCGCCGTGGCCGCGGCGATGGCGAACGGCGTCGCCGTCTCCGCGGTCGCCGCCGTCCTCGGCTACGCCGTCCTGCTCGGCCTCGGCCGTCCCGCCGCACCGCTCCCCGGCTTGCTCGTCGTCGCGCTCGTCGCCGGCGTGCTGTCCGGCATCGGCCTCACCGTGGTCGTCGTCGCCGCGGTCTTCCTCGGGTATCGTCGCGGGATGAACCCGGACACGCTCGCCGGCCCCGTCGTCACGACCACCGGCGACGTCATCGGCATCGCCACCATGCTCGCTGGCGCGCGCCTCGCGATCGCGCTCGGGGTGACATAGGTGCCCGAGGACTGGACAATCCGGGGGATTATTCGCGCGACATTCCCCCTCCTCGTCGGGTTGACGCTCGTCGAACTCGCGAGCGGCCTCGTCCTCGACACGGGCCAAGAAGTGTTGACGACGTACCCGAGCCTCCTCACCTTGGTTCCCGTAACCATCGGGATGGCGGGAAACCTCGGGAGCGTGCTCGCAAGCCGGCTCTCCACCGCACTCCACCTCGGCACGCTCTCCTTCGAATCGCGGGACGACGAACTCGCCGGGAACGCCGTCGCCACCGTCGCGCTCGCGCTCACGCTCTTCCCGCTCGTCGGCGCGGGCGCGTGGGCCGTCCAGTTCGCGCTCGGCGGCCTCGTCCTCCCGCTCGCGACCGTCCTGCTCGTCGCCACCGCGAGCGGCGTCGTCCTCGCCGTCGTCGCCGTTCTCGTGGCCGCAGCTGCGACCTACGCCGCCTACCGCTTCCGCCTCGACCCCGACGACGTGGTGATTCCCGTCGTCACGAACGTCTGCGACGTGCTCGGCGTCGTCGTTCTGCTCGCCGCCGTCGAACTGTTCGTCGTGTAGAATTACGGACGAACTATTATGTCGGTCGTCGCTGCAGGAGTAGGTATGAAAACCGGCGAGGACGGCGTCTCGTACGAGGTTATCGCCGAAGGAGCGCCCCTCGGATTGCTCGTCCTCGACGAAGACGGGACCATCGAGTGGACGAACGAGGGGTACGCCGACGTGCTCGACGTTCCTCGGAAGTCCCTCATCGGCACGCCGTTCGTCGACCTCGTCGACGACGGATACTACGATCACGAGGTAGTTGAGAGGTACATAGAGGCGGTGCGAGATCTCCTCTCGTCGTCAAACGATATAGAACGCACGACGTACCTCGTCCACACGCACCGAGCAGACGAGACGCTCGTCCACCGCGTCTCCACGACCCTCCTCCCGCTCGACGACGAGGAGTTCGCGGGAACGCTGCACGCGTTCCGGGACGTGACCACGCAGATGACGTACGAGCGCGAGCTGAAGCGGCAGAACGACCGGCTCGACGAGTTCGCGAGTGTCGTCAGCCACGACCTCCGCAACCCCTTGACGGTCGCACAGGGCTACCTAGAGGTCGGCCGGGAGAACGGCGACGACGAGGCGTTCGAGCGAGTCGAACGCGCCCACGAGCGGATGGAAACCCTCATCGACGACCTCCTCTCGCTCGCGAAGAGTGGCGAACGCGTCACGGACACGACCGACGTCGACATCGACGACCTGGCGCGCGACGCCTGGTCGTCAGTCGAAACCGGTGCGGCCACCCTCGACGTCACCAACGCACTTCCGCGCATCGAAGCGGACCGCGCTCGCCTCCGCCAGCTCCTGGAGAACCTCTTCCGGAACGCGGTTGAACACGGTTCGACCGCCCCGCGAACGGAGTGCGGCGACGACCTGCTCACGGTTCGGGTCGGCGCGCTCGGTGGGGGTCGGGGGTTTTACGTCGCGGACAACGGCCCCGGCATCCCCGCGGACGAGCGCGACGCCGTCTTCGACCGGGGCTACACGACCGCCGCCGACGGCACCGGTCTCGGACTGAACATCGTGGAAACCATCGCGGACGCACACGGCTGGACGGTCGAGGCGACGGAGAGCGACGACGGCGGCGCGCGATTCGAAGTCGAGACGACCGAGCGCGTTCCGCTCTGAGTATCGGGTGATTCGGTCCTTCTTTCTCCCCCGAGTCCCTATTCCAGCGTGTGTCACTCGCGGGCCTCCTCGGCGACGTGCTCCCCCGGGTCGCGTCCATCGCGGTCTTCATCTCGCTGGGGTTGTTCGCGGCGAACCTCCTCGTCGCGTTCGGCCTCGTCGAAGCGGTGGCGGGCCTCGCGCGCTACCTCACGGGGCCGGCGAACCTCCCGGACGAGGTCGGGACGGCGATTCTCGCCACGGCGGCGAGTCCGACCGCGGGCTACGGGATGCTCGCGGAGTTCCGCGAGGAGGGATTGAGCGACGCCGCGACCCTCATCGCGGTGACGATAAACACGTTCTTCGGGTTCGTCCAGCACATCTTCACGTTCTACCTCCCGGTGCTGATTCCGATTCTCGGGCTCGAAGTCGGCGTCATGTACGTCGGCGCGCGCGCCGCCATCAGCCTCGCGATCACGCTCACGGGGATTCTCGCGGGAATGCTCCTGTTGTCGCCCCCGGAACAACTCTCTACGACGCCGAACGGACCCGAAACCGCGGACGCGACACGTCGCGAGAAACTCCGGGACGCCGGCGAGCGAACGCTCTCGAAACTGACGACCATCGTTCCCCGGCTGGCGGTCGTCTACCTCGTCGTCGCGTGGCTCACGACGAACGACTTCGCGAACGCCCGCCTGCTCGCGGAATCCGTGACGACTGCGGCCGGTGTCGGACTCCCGGACGTCCCCGCGCGCTCGCTGCTGGACGCCGTGGGTCTGCCGGCGGCCGCGGTGCCCGTCGTCGCGGTGTTCGCGGTGGACACGACGAGCGGCGCGGCGACCATCGCCCCACTGCTCGACGGAACGTTCACGCCGCGGCAGGCGGTCGCGACGATGCTCATCGGCGGTATCGTCTCCTTCGCGTTCTCCACGTTCAAGCGCTCGATTCCCTTCCAGTACGGCGTCTGGGGGCCGGAGTTCGGGTCGAAGGTCGTCGCGCTCAACACCGCACTAAAAGTCGTGTTCATCGGCGCGACGCTCGCCGTTCTGCTCGTCTAGTCCTCGATGGGCTTGCCCTCGCGGGTCTCCGGGGCGAGGTGCGCGACGAACTCGTCCACGCTCGGCTCGTCGACTTCAACCTCGACGTGGATATCGCCGAGTTCGGCCGGACTCCCCACGGAGAAGTTCACGACGCCCTGGAACGCCGCCTGCTTCTTCAGGTCGAACGAGAACCCGCCGTCGACGCGGTTGCGCTGGAACTCCGCGCGGGCGGTGTCGAGAATCTCCTGTTCGTAGAGGCGCTCACGGAACCTGTTGAGGTCGTGGGTCGTCCCTCGGACCGCGTCGTCGGTGACGGTGAGGTCGGCGTTCGGGAAGAGTTCGCGGACGGCGTCGGCGACGCGCTCCGGGACCTCAGTCGGCTGTACGGGCGCGTCGATGGTGGCGGTGACGGCGTACATTACGCGAGCAGCTCCTCGATTTCCTCCTGGAACGATTCGAGGCTGCCCGTGTTCTCGACGGTCACGTCCGCGCGCTCGATGGCTTCGTCCATCCCGAACCCGCGTTCGCGCTCGTCGCGCTCCCGCAGGCTCTCCGCCTCGGCGTTGTCGCGGCCGCGCGTCGTGATGCGTTCGTTCCGCAACTCGAAGGGCGCGTACACGTTCACGAGCAGGAAGTCGTCGCCGAACGCCTCCTCGAACACTTCGACCTCGGTTCCGGACCGGAGGCCGTCCACGAGCACGGTGTCGTTCCCGTCGAGCGCGTCGCGAATCAGGGGGAGCGAGCGGTCGGCGATGGCGGCGGGACCGCCCTCCTCGCGGAGGGCTTGTGCGATCTCGCCGTGGTGGGTGGCGGGGTCGAGGCCGCGGTCGCGGCACGCCTGCCGGATGACGTCTCCCATCGTCACCACGGGCACGCCGAGCGTTTCCGCGACGGCCGCGGCCTCGCTCTTCCCGCTCCCGGGGAGGCCGACGATACCGATGACAGTCATAGTACGAGGTAGCCGCGTCCACCCTAAAAGCACACCCCTTCGGGGAGTACGGCTTAGTGACCCGCGCAGAAAGCCGGGGGTATGCGGACCGTGGTGGCACTCGGCGGGAACGCGCTCGTGTCGGGCGGGGAAGGCAGCGTCGCGGAGATGCGAGACCACCTCGCGCGCGTCGCGCCGGAGCTCGGGACGCTCGCGGCGCGCGGGCACGACCTCGTCGTGACGCACGGGAACGGCCCGCAGGTCGGGAGCCTCCTCGCAGAACAGGAGGCAGCGGACACCGCGAGTCGGCCGCTGGACGTGCTAGTCGCGGAGACGCAGGCGCAGATTGGGACGCTCGTCGTTCGCGCGCTGAACGACGAACTCGACGCTCGGGCCGTCTCGGTGGTGACGCACGCGGTCGTCCACCCGGACGACGAGGCCTTCGCCGACCCCAGCAAGCCCGTCGGCCCCTACCTCGACGCGGAGACGGCGGCCGCGGCCGACTACCCGACTCGGGAAGTGGAGACCGAGCACGGAACCGTCCACCGCCGCGTCGTCGCCAGCCCGAAACCCCGTGAACTGCTCGAATCGGCCCAGGTCGCTGCGCTGGTGGACGACGGCACGCCCGTCGTCTGCGGCGGCGGCGGCGGAGTTCCCGTGACACGCAGCGAATCCACCGAGGGCGTCGAGGCCGTCGTGGACAAGGACTACACGGCCGAACTGCTCGCGCGGGGGACGGACGCCGACACCCTCCTGATGGTGACGGACGTGCCCTACGCCTACCGGAACTACAACACGCCGGACGAGGAACCGCTCCGGGACGTAGGTGCGGAACCGATGCGCGAGTACCTCGACGCTGGCGAGTTCGAAGCCGGGAGCATGCGGCCGAAGGTCGACGCCTGCCTCGACTTCCTCGACGCTGGCGGCGAGCGCGCGATAATCACCACCATCGACGACGCCGCGGCCGCCGTCGACGGCGACGCGGGCACTCGTATGTCGTAACCCAACGGCTTTTGTCCGCCAGCGCGTACGAAGCCCGAGGGCACGTAGCTCAGCTCGGATAGAGCGTTCGGCTTCTAACCGAACGGCCGGGGGTTCAAATCCCTCCGTGCCCGTACAGCGAGGAGCGGCGTGCCGAGCGAACCGGCGCGGAGGATTCTGAACCCAGCGAGACAGCGGACCACGTCTCGCGTCGGTTCAAATCCCTCCGTGCCCGTGTCTCTCCGTTTTTGAAAAATGAGCGGCGATGCCAGCTCGTGTCGTCCCGGAGGGGACGGGATTCGCGGGTGCGACCCACAGGTGCCCAGGCGTGTGCGCGGAGGGAGGTACGGGGCGTTACGTCATCAGTTCGGCGACTTCGTCGAAGTCGCTGCGGCAGAACGGACAGCGATAGTTCGTCTCGAACCCCGTGGTTTGTGCGACGGTGCGCGTTTCGAGTTCGTGCATGGCGATGCCGCGTTCGCACTCCGGGCAGTCGAGCTGGGGCATACGATATCACACACCTGCCAAACACTTAAAACGTGGTATGGAAGTCCGTACCACGCCCGCGGCGTGGGGGAGTTCGACACCGCACGGCCAAAAATCCATACTCGGCCCTACGAACGTTCAAGTAGGAAGGCGCGGCCAGCGAGCGGCGTGACCTGACGACCGTCGGCCGGGGGACGAAGCGAGAGCGCGGCACACTCCGGTCGAACTGATTCGCCGCCTGTCAGCCCCTAGAAGCCGTCCTCGAAGCGGAAAGTACCGTTTCGTTGGACGACCTCGCCGTCGACTTCGATGACCGAGTCCTCGCTCATGTCGACAATCATGTCCACGTGCGTCGCGGACTCGTTAGGTTCGCGGTCGTCCGGCACACACTCATCGTACGCCATGCCGACGGCGAGGTGGACGGTGTCACCCATCTTCTCGTCGAACAGCATGTTGTACGTGAACTGGTCGATGTCTCGGTTCATCCCAATGCCCAGTTCGCCGAGGTAGCGCGCGCCCTCGTCCGTGTCGAGAACGCTCGTGAGCACGTCCCGGTTCTTCGCGGCGTCGTGCTGGACGACGCGGCCATCCTCGAATTCGAGGTAGGCGTCCTCTATCTCCTGGCTCTGGTGGTAGAGCGGCAGGTCGAACCGCACGGTTCCCTCGACGCTGTCGGGGACGGGCGCGGTGAACACCTCGCCGCCGGGGAGGTTGTGCTCGCCGTGGTCGTTCAGCGTCTTCATCCCCGAGACGCTCATCGTGAGGTCCGTCTCCTCGCCCGAGCGGATGCGCACCTCGTCCGCGGGATCGAGGATTTCGACCATCTGTTCCTGGTGGCGGCGCTGGGCGTCCCAGTCCTTGTTGACGGCGTTCCACACGAACTCCTCGTACGCCTCCGTGCTCATGCCCGCGAGCTGCGCGTCCGCGGGCGTCGGGTACTGCGTGAGACACCACTGCGTGGAGAGCAGTTCGGTGCGCGCGGGCTGAATGGCGCGCTGGTAGGCGGCGTTCTGGTCGTCCGGCACGTCTGCGCGCGCGGCGACGTTATCGTGTCCGCGGATACGGATGGTCGCGTCCGTCTCGGCGAAGAGCGCCTGGAGGTGGTCGGGGTTCTCGAACTCCCCAGCCTCCCGGAGGTAGGCGCGCGCGGCGCGGTCCGCGCCGAGACTGGTGTCGCCGCCGTACAGCATGACGGGCGTCGCGCCTTCCTCGGCGAGGCGCTCATAGACGGCGACAGCGAGGTCTTCCGCCACCGGCGGCGCGGTGACGGCGACATTGTCGCCCTCCTCGATGCTGGTGGAGTGCGAGACGATGACGTCTGCGTGGTCGCGGACGCGGGGGTCCATACCGGAGACTGACGGGGGACGCGAAAACCGCTTTCGGAGTGCCGGAACCGCGAGCGTTTTCCTCCTCGGCGGGCGAGTGCGGGTATGCTTGACTTCCGGAGCGACACCGTCACGCGGCCGACCGAAGAGATGCGGGAGGCCGCGCGGACGGCGGACGTTGGCGACGACGTCTACCGCGAGGACCCGACCGTGAACGAACTCGAAGCCGAGGCCGTGGCCCGCGTGGGGATGGAGGCCGCGATGTTCGTGCCGTCGGGGACGATGGGGAACCAGATCGCGGCGCGCGTCCACACGGAGCGCGGCCAGGAGGCGCTCGTGGAGGAGACGAGTCACGTCTACAAGTACGAACTCGGCGGGTTCGCCCAGCACTCGGAACTGCAGGTGCGGACGTTCGACGGCGGTGAGAACGGCGCACCCACGCCGGAACAGGTGGAAGCCGGGTACGTGGAGGAGGAGCTGCATCGGCCGGGAACGGGCCTGCTCTGCCTCGAGAACACGCACAACGTGAAGGGCGGTGTCGCCGTCGACCCGGACACTGTCGGCGCGGCGGCGGAGGCGGCGCGCGACCACGGCGTCCCCGTTCACCTCGACGGCGCGCGGCTGTTCAACGCCGCCGTCTCCCTCGACGTGTCCGCGAGCGAGATCACCGAGCACGTCGACTCCGTGATGTTCTGTCTCTCGAAGGGGCTCGGCGCGCCCGTCGGGTCGATTCTCGCGGGCGACGCGGCGTTCATCGAGAACGCGCGCCGCGTCCGCAAGCTGTTCGGCGGCGGGATGCGGCAAGCGGGGATGGTCGCCGCGCCCGGACTGGTCGCGCTCGAGAACGTCTCCCGGCTCTCCGTTGACCACGAGAACGCCGCGGCGCTCGCGGCCGGCCTCGACGACATCGACGGGCTCCGAGCACCCGCGCCGGACACGAATATCGTGCTCGTCCACACGGAGGACGCGGGTCTCACCGCGAGCGAACTCATCGAGCGCTGCGAGCGCGAGGACGTGCTGGCGTCGGAGTTCGGCGAGCACACCGTGCGCTTTTGCACCCATCAGGACGTGGACGAATCGGACGTGTCGACCGCGGTCGAAACCGTCGCGGACGCGGTCTAGTTCTTCCCGTCGTGGAAGCCGTCGCGGAACCCGGAGACCGTCCGGGTGAGAAAGCGGTAGACGTAGAGGACGAACGCGACGAATATCCCTGCAATCGCGTAGAACACCGGGTCGTCGGGGAGCACACGTGAGAGGTGCCCGTAGTCCCGTATAGGGTTTTCGCCGAGTAACGCTAAAGCCCTCGGACGCTCAAGAGGCGGGTATGTCCCTTCTGCCCTCCCAGAAGCCGGACGCGCCGGACGGCGACCCGCGCGTCATCGGCGTGGACTCGGAGGACGCGGACCGTGTGCTGTCCGCGCTCTCCGCCGGTACCGCTCGCACGATGCTCACCACCCTGCACGAGGAACCCGCGACGGCGTCCGAACTCGCTGACGAGGTGGACACGACCCTCCAGAACACCCAGTACCACCTCGGGAAACTCCGGGACGCCGACCTCGTGGAGGTCGCGGGCACCTCGTACTCCGAGAAGGGGCGCGAGATGACGGTGTACGCGCCGACGGACGCGCCGCTCGTGTTGTTCGCGGGCGACGAGAACACGGGGAGTACGGTACGGTCGATGCTCGGCGCGCTCCTCGGGGCGGTCGCCGTGCTCGGCGTCGCCTCGCTGTTCGTCCAGTACCTCGCTGAGGCCGTTCTCGCGCCAAGTGGGGACGGGAGCGGCGGGTTCTCGACCGCGAGCGCCGACACGGCGTCGAACGCGGTGGTGGGGCTGCCGCCGGGCGTCCTGTTCTTCCTCGGCGGCCTGCTGGTGCTCTGTCTCGCCGCCGGCTATCGGTTCTGGTCGCGGTAGCGGAGACTCAAACGGCCGTTTGAGTCTTCACGAACTACTTGGTGTACCCGGTAGTAGCAGCAGGTACAGGCCGCCTCCCCCGTGGCCTGGTCGCGTCCTCGTGGCGCGCCCCGCTACGTTCGGCCCTCCACCCCGAACGCCTCGATAACTGTTCCGTCCCGTTGCCTGATTTCTCCGCGGAGCCCGTCGTCCGTTCGCTCGAGTTCCACGTGGGTCACCGGATGACCGCGGGGTTCGGCGTGCGTCCCGGGGTTCAGCAGCACGAGGTCGCCCATGTCGGTGACGCTGGGGCGGTGCGTGTGCCCGGAAATCACGAGGTCAGCGCCGCGCTGCCGGCCGAACATCGCGAGTCCGGTTTCGCCGCCGCGTTCCGTGTGCGTCATCGCGACCCGAACCCCGGCGAGTTCGACCGTGCGGGCGGCCGGGAGGCGGTCTCGGACCGCCTGTGTGTCCGCGTTCCCGTGCACCGCGTGGAGGCGGTTCGCGATGTCGTGGAACGCGTCGAGCGCCGATTCCGTGGTGAAGTCACCCGCGTGCAGGACGACTGCAGCGGATTCGGCGGCGTCGCGGGTTCTGCCGGCGAGTTCGTGGTCCGTCTCGCTGTGCGTGTCCGAAACGACGACAATCATGTCGGGGTCACCGCGGTCGCGAGCAGGTAGAGGACGGCGCCGGTGACGACCGCGGCGACGAACGACTGAACGTGAATCCGGACGGCTTTCCGGCGGTCGGCGCGCCGCGCGGCGTCGTCCGTGACCTCGCGGCGGTCGTTCCCGTCGTCGCTCACGTCGTAGAGTCCGGCGGTCGCGAACCCCGCGCAGAACCGGTGTGCGCCCTGTAGCACGCCCTCGAAGCCCGCGAGCAGTGGGGCCACTACGGCGAGCATCCAGACGGCGGGGAGCGAGAGCGCGTACACCGCGACAACTGCCGCGGCGGCGACCACGACCCCCGCGACGCCGAACGCGTACCGCTTCCGCCGCTCGACGCCGCCGATGTTACACACCCCTGGCTGGTACTCGGTCATACACGAGGTGATTGGGGGCGGCCACCGAAACGGTTCCGGCGGGCTTTTTTCACGCCGCGGGACGAACCGCTGGTAATGGCGTCAAGCAAGTCTGTGGTTCTCGCGGCGTTGTTCGCGAACGCCGCCATCGCCGTCCTGAAGTTCATCGGGTTCACCCTGACCGGGAGTCCGGCGATGCTTTCGGAGACGTACCACTCCATCTCCGATACGGGCAATCAGGTGTTCCTCCTCATCGGCCTGCGGTACGGCGGCCGCGAACGCACCCGCGCTCACCCGTTCGGGTACGGGAAGGCGCAGTTCTTCTACGCGTTCCTCGTGAGCGTCCTCTTGTTCGGCATCGCGGGCTGGGAGAGCTTCAATCACGGGTATCACGCGCTCACCAGCCACTCGTCCGCCGCACCCACCGGCGAAGTCACCCTGCTCTCGCAGACGTTCCCCTCGGTCTGGGTGAACTACGGCGTCCTCCTCGGCGGTATCGTCTTCGAGTCGTACGCGCTCTATCAGGCCACGCTCGGGATGCGCGCGGATATCCGCCGGCACGACTGGAGCGGGTTCCGCGAGGCGTTCCGGAAGACCTCGAACGTCACGACGCTCACCGCGTTCACCGAGGATCTCATCGCCATCTCCGGGCTGGCGCTCGCGCTCGTCGGCGTGTTCCTCAGCGACTTCACGGGCAACCCGATGTATGATGCCGCCGCCGCGCTCCTCATCGGCGTGCTCCTGATGGGGTTCGCGGTCGCGCTCGCGTGGGAGAACAAGCGCCTCCTGCTCGGCGAAAGCCTCCAGAAGGAAGAAGAGAACGAACTCCGCGCCATTGTCGCGGACTGGGAGGGCGTCACGGAGATCGTGGACTTCCGGACCGTCTTCTTCGGCCCGAACCAGGTGCTGGTGACGGCTGACGTGTCGTTCGACTCCTCGTGGAACACGGAACGCATCGACGACGCCATCACCGCCATCGAGGACGACCTCCAGGCCGCGAACAGCGACGTGAAGAAGGTCTACATCGAACCCGAAGTCTGACGCTCTACGAGGCGCGGTTCTCGGGCCAGTCGTGTTGCGTTCGTTCCGGCTGGCCGTCGTTCAGTCGTTCGTAGTGTTTCACACCGAGTGCGCGTGCCCATCGAATGCCGTAGTAGAACGCCGCAACACCGAGAATCAGAAGAAAGCCGAAAACAGCGAGAATGAGCGCTTCAGGAACGCCCTGATTCTGTAACGACCAGTAGGATAACAAGCCACCAATCGCGCCGGCTATCACGTCTCTCGCCGCGTCGTGGAAGTCGCGTTCGAACATGTGAATCTGGTTCTGATCGACCGGCATCCCACAAAAATCGTGGTGCGGCGAATCGACGATCGTTCGGTCGAACCCCGAGTTTAAGCCGTTTGACGGCGAATACGTTCCCAACGTGGCTTCGAGTAACGCGGACTACCTCCGGTTCTTCCCGAAACCGTCGCCGTACGACAATCAGTCGGAGGCGATGGAGCGGATTCGGGAGACCCTGGAGGACGGCCGGAACGTCCTGTTCGAGGGGGCGTGCGGGACGGGGAAGACGCTGGCGGCGCTCGCGCCGGCGCTGTCGTACGCGCGGGAGACGGACAAGACGGTCGTGATTACGACGAACGTCCACCAGCAGATGCGGCAGTTCGTCCGGGAGGCCCGCGAGATTCACGCGGAGGAACCCATCCGGGGTATCGTGTTCAAGGGGAAGGGCGAGATGTGCCACATCGACGTGGGGTACGAGGAGTGTCAGGTGCTCCGGGACAACACCCACGAGGTCGTGGACCTCGAACGCGACCGGGAGCAGCTCGCGGAACGCCAGCAGGAGTTGCTGGACGCGGCGAACGACGGGGAGTCGGGGGCGGCGGACGCCCGGCAGGCCGTGATGGACGAACTCGAATCCGTCGAGGCGGAACTCGAAGACCTGCGGGAGAAGAACACGTGCGAGCACTACTACGAGAACCTCACGGCGGACACGGACGACTTCTACGCGTGGCTGTACGACGACGTGCGGACACCCGAGGACATCTACGAGTACGCGGCGATGGAGGGGCTCTGTGGCTACGAACTCCTGAAGGACGGCATCGAGGGCGTCGACCTCGCGGTGTGTAACTACCACCACCTGCTCGACCCCGGAATCCGCGCGCAGTTCTTCCGCTGGCTCGGCCGCGACCCCGAGGACGTGGTGGTGGTGTTCGACGAAGCGCACAACGTCGAGGACGCGGCGCGCGACCACGCCTCCGAGACGCTGACGGAGAACACGCTCGACGAAGCCGTCTCCGAACTGGAGGAGTCGGACGACGCGCGGACGGACGCGGCGCTGAACGTCGTCGAAGCGTTCCGGGACGCGCTCGTCGAGACGTACGAGGATTCCTTCGGGTACGGGGACGCGGAGCGCCTCGGGGAGAACTGGGAGGACGTGCCGGTCGCGAACGAGACCAAGCGGGACGACCTCACGCTCGCGTTCCTGGAGCACTACGAGGGGCGCGGCATCAGTCAGGACGTGGACGACGCGTTCGCGCTCGGCGAACACCTCGATGAGACGTACGAGGACGCGTACCGGAACGGGGACGCGACGACACGCGAGGACTGCCAGACCCTCCAGTGCGCGCGGTTCGTGGACGCCTATCTGACGAAGAGCACGGAACTCGGCCAGTACCCCACGGTGTCAGTGCGGCGGGATTCGGGGACGGGGACCGTCTACGGGCGCGCGGAACTCTACACGTGCATCCCCCGGGACGTGACAACGGAGCTGTTCGAGGACGTGCACGCGAGCGTCCTGATGAGCGCGACGCTCCGGCCGTTCGACGTGACCGCGGACGTGCTGGGGCTTGAGGACCCGGAGACGATGGCGTACGGCCTCCAGTTCCCCGAGGAGCGCCGGCGGACGTTCGCCGTGGACACGGAGCCGCTGTTCTCGAGTAACCGCGACGACCCCGCGGTCCAGCAGGAGTACGCGGACGCGCTCCGGGATTTCGTGGAGTTCTCGGCGGGGAACACCCTGTTGTTCTTCCCGAGCTATTCGGAGGCGGAGCGCTACCACGGCCTGCTCGCGGACGCGGACGCCGCGCGCTACCTCGACGAACCGGGCGTGAGCGCGGACGACCTCCGCGAGGAGTTCGCGGCGGACGCGAACGCTGTGCTGTTCACGAGCCTCTGGGGGACACTCGCGGAGGGCGTGTCGTTCGACGGCGACGACGCCCGCTCCGTGGGCGTGGTCGGCGTGCCCTACCCGCATCTGGACGAGCGCGCGGAGGCCGTGCAGGACGCGTACGGCGAGGCGTTCAAGGACACGGGCCGCCAGCGCCGCGGCGAAGACCCCGGCTGGCGGTACGCCGTGGAGATTCCGACGGTGCGAAAGACCCGGCAGGCACTCGGGCGCGTGATTCGGTCGCCCGACGACTATGGGGTGCGCGCGCTCTTCGACCGCCGGTACACGAAGCAGTCGCGGACGGAGATGCGGAAGTACAGCGTGAACAACGCGTTCCCGCCGGAGGAACGCTCGGAACTCATCGACATCGCGCCCGAGAAGCTGAAGTTCGCGACCCTGAACTTCTACGGCGACATGGACGCCTGGGACGGCAGTCCCCCGCGACCCTAGGCGGGGAGCGCGAGGGTGCTGATGCGTTCGTGGTGGGTGGCGTCCCGGAATTCGAGTTCCTCCACCGTCCACGTCACGGGGTCGATGTCGGCGGCGAGCACGTCCTCGAGCGCGGACTGGGCGCGGAAGCCGGAGAGGTCGCGGGCGAGCGTGACGTGCGGCGTGTAGTCCTCGCCTTCCATCCCCGGCACGGGGTCGAACGCGTCACAGAGCCGTCGGTGAATCTCCCGAAGGCCGGGACTCTCGACGGCGAGGTAGACGACGGGGCTCGTGCCGCTCGGCGGGTTCTCGAAGACGCCGACATCGCTGATTCGGCACTCGAAACTCGGGGCGCCGCGGAGGGCGTCGCGGGCGCGACGCTCGTTCTCCCGGTACTCGCGGCGGTCCTCGGCGGGGAGGCGTTTCGCGACGAGCGAGCGCGTGCGGCGCTCGCGAACGCGGTCGAACGGCGTGAGAAGGGGGCGGAGGTCGTCCACGACGTCGTGAACCGGGTCGGGGACGGGGACGTTCACGCTGTACACGCGAACGGAGAGGGACTGCGGGGGTTTGCTGTTGTCGGCTCAGATGCGGTCGAGCAGCCAGAGGACGATGAGGACGGCGATGAGCAGACCGATGACCGGACCGACGAGTGCGGCGAGCGTACTGACGAACTCCCCGAGTATCTGGAGGACGAGCCAGACGACGACGAGCACGAGCACAATCTTGAGGAGGGACTCCACCTCCAGTTCGGCGCGGTCGAGCATACCCCAGCGTTCGCGGGCGGCCACCATAACGTATGGGGCGAGTCGGGCGATGACGAAACCCATTAATACGAGGGCGAGTGTAGAGTGGCGTACGATGATGACGACTCCCGCCGCCGCGCGTTCGCGTTCGGTGAGCGAGTCGTCCGCCGCTTTCCTCGCGCGACGACGACGACCGGGGTCCTCTGACCCCAACTAGTTACTACCCCACGTCGGTCGGTCGTTCGCGCGCTCACTAATCACGGAATCCAACGAGAATGTCAGGAAAAGCGGCGCTCGCCTTCTCGGGCGGGCTCGATACGACGGTCTGTGTACCGCTGCTAGAAGAAGAGTACGGCTACGACGAGGTTATCGGCGTCACGGTGGACGTCGGACAACCCGAATCGGAGTTCGCTGAGGCCGAGGAGACGGCAGAGGCGCTCGACTTGGAGCACTTCGTCGTGGACGCGAAGGACGAGTTCGCGTCGCTCTGCATGGACGCCGTGCAGGCGAACGCGGACTACCAGGGCTACCCGCTCGGCACGGCGCTGGCGCGGCCGGTCATCGCGAAAGCCATCCTCGAAGTCGCGGAGGACGAGGGCTGTGCGGCGGTCGCGCACGGCTGCACCGGGAAGGGGAACGACCAGCTGCGGTTCGAGGCGGTGTGGCGGAGCTCCGACCTCGAAGTCGTCGCGCCGGTTCGCGAACTCGGCCTCACCCGCGAGTGGGAGGTCGACTACGCGGCGGAGAAGAACCTGCCCGTGGAGGGCGGGAACGCGGGCGTGTGGAGTATCGACTCGAACCTCTGGAGCCGCAGCATCGAGGGCGGACAGCTGGAGGACCCAGGGTACGTCCCGCCGACGGACATCTACGAGTGGACGGACGACCCCGGTGAGGAGACCGAGCTGGTCGAAATCGAGTTCGAGGCGGGCGTGCCGGTCGCGGTGAACGGCGAGGAACTCCCGCAGGTCCAGCTCATCCAGTACCTGAACGACCTCGCGGGAAGCTACGGAGTCGGTCGGACGGACATGATGGAGGACCGTATGCTCGGGCTGAAGGTGCGCGAGAACTACGAGCATCCGGCGGCGACGACGCTGCTGAACGCGCACGAGGCGCTCGAAGGACTCGTGCTGACGAAGGAGGAGCGCGACTTCAAGCAGGAAGTGGACGCGCAGTGGTCGCAGAAGGCGTACGAGGGACTGGTGGACGCCCCGCTCGTCGACGCCCTGGAGGGCTTTATCTCGACGACACAGGAGCGCGTCACCGGTACGGTGACCATCAAGTTCGAGGGCGGACAGGCGCGTCCGGTGGCGCGTGACAGCGAGTACGCGGTGTACTCTGAGTCCGCGGCGTCGTTCAACACCGAGACGGTGGACGGTATCAAGCAGGAGGACGCGACGGGCGTGGCGAAGTACCACGGCTTCCAGTCGCGGCTCGCGAACAAGTCGAAGCCGACGCTCACGACGGACGGGGGCGACGACGAATGAGCGAGGGAGAGGACTCGACGGCGGTTCGTCGGGAGCGTTTCAGCGGCGGCCCCGCCCGCGAGTTCCTCTCCTCGATGGACGCCGACAGCAGGATTTTCGACGCCGACCTCGCGGTGGACCGCGCGCACGTCGTGATGCTCGCCGAACAGGGCGTCATCGAGGCGTCGGCGGCCGCGACGATTCTCGACGCGCTCGACGACGTGGAGTCAGCTGGGTTCGACGCGCTCCCGGACGGCGAGGACGTGCACGAAGCCATCGAGACCGCGGTCATCGAGCGTGTCGGTCCCGTCGGCGGGAAGATGCACACGGCGCGCTCGCGGAACGACGAGGTCGCGACCTGCATTCGCTACCGGTTCCGCGAGGACCTGCTGGACGCCGCGGAGACGACCGTCGCGTTCCGGGAGGCGCTCCTGGAAACGGCCGCGGAGCACGCGGACACGGTGATGCCGGGGTACACGCACCTCCAGCCGGCGCAGCCGGTGACGGTCGCGCACTTCCTGCTCTCCTACGAGTCCGCGGTCGCCCGCGACACCGAACGCCTTCTTGACGCCTACGCGCGGACGAACCGGAGTCCGCTGGGCGCGGCGGCGTTCGGCGGGACGCCGTTCGACATCGACCGCGAGCGCACCGCCGACCTGCTCGGGTTCGACGAGGTCGTCGAGAACAGCATGGACGCGTCCTCGACCCGGGACTTCCTCGTCGAGGGCGTGTCGGCGCTCGCGACCCTCGCGACCACAACCTCGGGGCTGGCGGAGGACTTGGTGGTGTTCTCGAACAAGGGCCTGCTCTCGCTCTCGGACGACTACTCCTCTACGTCCTCGATTATGCCGCAGAAGAAGAACCCGGACACGCTCGAACTCGTCCGCGCGACCGCGGGCGACGCGACGGGCGCGCTTCAGGGCCTCCTCACCACGCTGAAGGGGCTGCCGCGGGCGTACAACCGCGACCTTCAGTCCGCGACGGGGTACGGTTGGACGGCCGTGGACGAGGTTGTCGAGGCAGTCGAGGTTGCGGCGGGCGCGGTCGCCACGGCGGAGTGGCCGGCGGACGCGCTCGCGGACGCCGCCGGCGAGGGGTTCTCGACGGCGACGGGCGTCGCGGACACGCTCGCGATGGCCGGCCTCCCGTTCCGCACCGCGCACGAAATCGTCGCCGAAGCGGGAACGGGCGACATCGCGGCGCTCGACGACGCGGCGCGCGCGGTGACCGGAGAGTCGCTCGCGGACCTCGCGGACGTCGATGCCGTGGAGGCGGCGCTCGACCCGGCGGCGAGCGTGGCGATGCGGGACTCGTACGGCGGTCCCGCTCCGGACGCGGTGGCGGGTGCGCTCGACCGCGCGGCGGACTCGGTGGCCGCGGACGTGGACGCCGTCGAGGCGCGCCAGGACGCGCTCGCGGCGGCCGAGGAGGCGTTGACGGCGGAGGTGGCGTCGTATGAGTAGCGACGCGTTCGCGGGACCGCTGCGACGACCGCGACCCCCGTTCGGGGGACTTTATAACTACAGTACTGGTTTCGGTTCGCGGCTTCGTTCGGGTTTTTCGGGCGTTTCGTCCGGGTAGCGACGGCACCGCCTTCATTTAATCTAATTGATAGGTTCGACGTGTTTAAGTGGGTGTGGTCGGTACTCGTGAGTGTATGACAGAATGTGTCGAGTGCGGGGCGGAGGTCTCCCTGCACGAGGACCTCGAAGTCGGAGAGATCGTCGACTGTGACACCTGCGGTCAGGAACTCGAAGTCGTCGACACCGAGCCTCCCGTCCTCGACCGGGCACCCGAGCTCGACGAGGACTGGGGGGAGTAACGTGCAAATCGGCATCCTCTACTCGCGGATACGGAAGGACGAGAAACTCCTCCTCTCCGAACTCCGCGAGCGCGGCCACGACGTCGAGAAGCTCGACGTGCGGAAACTCGAATTCGGCGTCGGAAACCCGCCGGAGGGCGTCGCGGACCTCGACATCGTGCTCGACCGGTGTCTCGCCACCAGCCGCAGCCGGTACGCCACCCAGTTCGTCGACAGCTACGGCGTCCCGGTCGTGAACACGCCGGACACCGCCGACCTCTGCGCGGACAAGGCGAAAACCAGCGTCGCGCTCGACGCCGCGGGCGTGCCGACACCGGAGACGACGGTGGCGTTCGACACGGACAGCGCGCTCTCCGCCATCGAATCCTATGGGTATCCCTGCGTCGTCAAGCCCGTTATCGGGTCGTGGGGCCGCCTGATGGCGAAGCTCGAATCGCGGAGCGCCGCGGAGGCCGTGCTCGAACACAAGGCGACGCTCGGCCACTACGAGCACAAGGTGTTCTACATTCAGGAGTTCGTGGAGAAACCCGGCCGCGACATCCGCGTCGTCGCGCTGGACGGCGAACCCGTCGCCGCGATGACGCGCTCCGCCGACCACTGGCTCACCAACGCCGCGAAGGGCGCACAGACCGCGGAGTTCGAGGTCACGCCCGAAGTCAAGGACCTCGTCGAGACGGCGAGCGACGCCGTCGGCGGCGGCCTACTCGGCGTTGACTTGATGGAAGCGGGCGACTCGTACACGGTGCACGAGGTGAATCACACGGTCGAGTTCAAGGCGCTGAACGACTGCGTGGACGTCGACGTGCCCGCGGCCGTGGTGGACTGGCTCGAAGCAAAAGCCGAGACGGGGGTGCCGGCATGAAGGTCGGCGTCGTCGGCGCGTCCGGGTTCACGGGCGGCGAGCTCTGCCGGCTCGTCAGCGCGCATCCCGAGTTCGACCTCGTGACCGCGACGAGCCGCGAGTACGCGAACAAAACGGTGGGGAGCGTCCACCCGAACTTGCGCGGGCTCGACCTGCGGTTCTCGCACCCGGACGACCTCGACGACCTGGACGTGCTGTTCGTCGCCGCGCCGCACGGCGTGACGATGGAGCACGTCGAGGAGTACCGCGACCTCGCGGACCTCGTAGTCGACCTCTCCGCGGACTTCCGGCTCGATTCCGAGGAGCAGTACGACGAGTGGTACGACGGCCACAGCGCACCCGAACACATCCCCGACGGCGTGTACGCGCTCCCGGAACTCCACCGCGAGGAGCTGGCGGGCGCGGAGCTGATCGCGTCCGGCGGCTGTAACGCGACCGCGACGATTCTCGGACTGAAACCGCTCGCGGACGCCGGCATCCTCGACGGCGCGGACGTGACCGTGGACGTGAAGGTCGGGTCGTCGGAGGGCGGCGCGGGCGGCGGCGCGGCGTCCTCGCACCCCGAACGCTCGGGCGTCGTGCGGCCGTACGCGCCGACCGGCCACCGCCACGAGGCCGAAATCGAACAGGAGCTCGGCGTCCAGGTCGGGTTCACGGCGCACGCGGTGGACATGACGCGCGGCGCGGCCGCGACCTGCCACGTCTACCCCGACGAGGCCCCCTCGACGGGCGACCTCTGGCAGGCGTTCCGGGGCGCGTACGAGGACGAGCCGTTCGTCCGGCTCGTCGCCGGGAGCGGCGGCGTCTACCGCTACCCCGAACCGAAGGCGGTGGCGGGCACGAACTACGCCGACGTGGGGTTCGAACTCGACGAGCGCAACGGCCGCGTCGTGGTGTTCTCCGCCATCGACAACATGATGAAAGGCTCCGCGGGCCAGGCCGTCCACGCGGCGAACGTCGCGCTCGGCATCGACGAGCAAGCGGGCCTGGCGTTCGACGGACTCCACCCAGTGGGGGCTCCATAGATGACGTTAGTGGTGAAAATCGGCGGTGCACGCGCGGTGAATCCGGAGGGTGCGCTGACGGACATCGCGCACCTCGTGTTGAACGACGAGGACGTGGTGGTCGTGCACGGCGGGTCGACCGCGGTGGACGACCTCCTCTCCCGCCTCGACATCGAACCCGACTACGTGGAGTCCCCGTCCGGGATGACGGGACGGTTCACGGACGCGGAGACGATGGACGCGTTCACGATGGCGATGGCCGGCGTGAACACCGATTTGGTCGCCGCCCTCCAGGACACCGGCGTGCCCGCTGTCGGCCTCTCCGGCGTCGACGGCGCGCTCCTCACCGGCCCCCGGAAGTCGATGGTGAAGGTCGTGGAGGACGGGAGGAAGAAGATTCGCCGCGGCGACCACTCCGGGACGATAACGAGCGTGAACACGGACTTGCTCGATACGTTGCTCGACGACTACGTTCCAGTCATCTCACTGCCGATGCTCGCAGACGACGGCGTGGCGGTGAACGCGGACGCGGACCGCGCGGCCGCAGCGGTCGCCGGCGCGCTCGCCGCTGACCTCGTCGTGCTCACGGACGTGGCGGGCGTGTACGCCGACCCCGACGACCCCGACACGCTCGTCGAGAACGTGGACGCCCCTGCCGACCTCGAATCCGTCGAGGAGTACGCGGAGGGGTTCATGTCGAAGAAGGTGCTCGCGGCGACGGAAGCCCTCGACGGCGGCGCCGAATCGGTGACCATCGCGGACGCGAACGCGAACGACCCCATCGTCTCCGCGCTCTCCGGCCACGGCACGCGCTTCACGCGCGGCGCGCTCGGAGGTGAGAGCGATGCCTGAGGCGTCGTTCGTCTTCGGCGAGAAACCCATCCGCATCGAGTCCGGGGACGGCGTCCACCTCTACGACGACGACGGGAACGCGTACCTCGACTTCGGCGCGAGCTACGCGTGCACGCCGCTAGGGCACAGCCATCCCGCCGTCGTCGACGCCGTCCAGGAGCAGGTCGCGGAGTTGACGTTCGTCCAGGGGTCGTACCCCGTGGACGCCCGCGACGGTCTCTACGAGCGCCTCGGCGACCTCGGGCCGGGCGGCTGCTCGAACGTCTGGCTCTGCAACTCCGGGACGGAGGCGAACGAGGCCGCGTTGAAGTTCGCGCGGCACGCCACCGGGAACTCGGAGGTCGTCGCGGCGACCCGGGCATTCCACGGACGGACGATGGGGTCGCTCGCGGCGACGTGGAAGGACGAGTACAAGGAGGGGTTCGGCCCGCTCCCCGAGGGGTTCACGCACGTTCCCTACGGCGACGCAGACGCGCTCGCAGAGGCCGTCACGGAGGACACCGCGGCGGTCATCCTCGAACCGATACAGGGCGAGGGCGGCATCAACCCCGCGCCCGACGGCTACCTCCAGGCGGCGCGCGACGCGACCGACGCGGCGGGCGCGGCGCTCGTGTTCGACGAAATCCAGACTGGCCTCGGCCGCACGGGGACGCTCTGGGCGTGCGAGGACGCGGGCGTCAGCCCCGATATCCTCACGACAGCGAAGGGACTGGGGAACGGCCTGCCCGTCGCCGCCACGCTCTGCGCGGACTGGATAGCGGAGGACGCCGGCTCGCACGGCTCGACGTTCTCCGGCGGCCCCGTCGTCTGCGCGGCCGCGAACGCCACGCTCGACGCCATCGTTGAAGAGGACTTGCCCGCGCACGCCGCCAGCCTGGGCGAGACGTTCAAGAACCGTCTCGGGGAAATCGACGACCTCCGGGACGTGCGCGGCGAAGGCCTTCTGGTGGGTGTCGAGGTGAAACGGGGGGCGAACCGCGCGCTTCGGAATCTCGCGCTGAACCACGGCGTGCTCGCGCTCCCGACCGGCCGTACCGTCGTGCGGTTCCTCCCGCCGCTCGTCGCGACCGAGGAGGACTGCACGACGGTCGCGGACGCGCTCGAATCGGTGGTCGGATGACTCGGAGCCTGCTCCACGACCTCGTCGCGACGCCGTCCGTGTCAGGCGACGAGGCGGCGGCGGCCGACGTGCTCGTGGCGTTCTTCGAGGAACACGGTCGGGAGGCGTGGACCGACGCGGTCGGGAACGTCCGCGCGCCCGCCGACGACTCCGTGCTCCTCACGTCGCACGTGGACACCGTCCCCGGCGACATCGAGGTTCGCGTGGAGGACGAGGTGCTCTACGGCCGGGGGAGCGTGGACGCGAAGGGACCGCTCGCGGCGATGGCGACCGCCGCCGTCGAAACGGGCGCCTCGTTCGTCGGCGTCGTCGGCGAGGAACGCGACTCCCGTGGCGCGCGCCACCTCGTCGCCAACCGCGAGGAACCGGACGCCGTGGTGAACGGCGAACCCTCGGGCTGGGACGCCGTGACGCTCGGCTATCGGGGACTGCTGCCGGCGCGCTACGAGGTGGAGACGCCGACCGCGCACGGGTCGCTCCCGGAGGCGAACGCCATCGACCACGCGACCGCGTGGTGGGAGTCGGTGCGGGAGGCGTTCGACGACGAGTCGGAGTACGTGTTCGAGACCGTGACGCCGACGCCGCTCGACCTGAACGGCGGAACGAGCGGGGACGGCCTGAGCGTCGATGCGACGCTCACCGCGTCGTTCCGCCTGCCGCCCGAGACCGGCGCGGAGGACGTGAAGGAAACGCTCGCCGACCTCACCGAGCACGGGAGCGTCTCCTACGACCAGCACTACCAGCCGGTGATGGTGTCGCCGCGGACGCCGGTCGCGGGCGCGCTCCGCGCCGCCATCCGCGAGGCGGGCGGGAGTCCGGGGCACGTCCGGAAGACCGGGACGAGCGACATGAACGTGTACGCCGCGGCCTGGGACTGCCCAATGGCGACCTACGGCCCCGGCGACTCCGAGTTGGACCACACGCCGAACGAACACATCAGTCTCGCCGAGTACGACCGGAGCGTCCGGGTGCTCTCGGCGACCGCAGACCGCCTATGCACTTCCTGACCGTAGACGACCTCACACCGACGGAGTTGGACAGCGTGCTCACTACCGCCCGCGACCTGAAGGGCGACTACGCCGGAACGCCGCTCGCCGACCGGAGCCTCGCGATGCTGTTCGAGAAGGCGAGCACGCGAACCCGCGTGAGCTTCGAGGTCGGGATGACGAAGCTCGGCGGACACGCCGTCTTCCTCGGGAAAGAGGACATCCAGCTCGGCCGCGGCGAACCAGTGCAGGACACCGCTCGCGCCCTGGCGTGCTACGCCGACGCCGTAATGGCGCGCGTGGACGACCACGAGACACTGGAGACGCTCGCCGCGTACTCCTCGATTCCGGTCGTGAACGGGCTGTCCGACGAGGCGCATCCGGTGCAGACGCTCGCAGACCTCCTCACCGTCGAGGAGGTCGTGGGCGAGGACGCCTCGGTCACCTGGGTCGGGGACGGGAACAACGTCGCCGCGTCGTTCGTCGTCGGCGCGGCGATGCGCGGCCACGACGTGACCGTCGCCACCCCCGACGCGTACGCGCTTGACGACGGCGTGCTCGACCGCGCGAGCGACTACCCCGGCACCGTCACCACGACAACCGACCCCACGGAAGCAGTCGCGGACGCGGACGTGGTGTACACGGACGTGTGGGTGAGCATGGGCGACGAGGACGAACGCGAGGAACGCCTCGACGCCCTCCAGCCCTACCAGGTGAACGAAGACCTGCTCGCGGGAACGGACGCGAAGGTGATGCACTGCCTGCCCGCCCACCGCGGCGAGGAAATCACGGAGGACGTGCTGGAGGGCGAGCGCTCGGTCGTGTGGCGGCAGGCGGAGAACCGGATGCACGGCCAGAACGGCCTGCTCGTCCACCTCGTGTAGTTGCCCGAAGCGCCCCCTATTTGTGGCTCGGCCGCGCACGTCCGACAATGACAGACCTCAGTCTCGACGTGCCGACGCCGCCCGAGGCGGACGACGGCGTCTGGCTCGCGTGCATCGAGTGCGGGAACGCGGTCGCGCCGTTCGACGACGTGGTGTACCGGTGTCCCGACTGCGACAGCCTTCTCGAAGCCAGGTACGACGAGTACCCGGACTGGAGCGAGTTCGAGGGACGCGGCGTCTGGCGGTACAGCGCGGCGCTCCCGTTCGAGTCGGGCGTGAGCATCGAGGAGGGCGACACGCCGCTCTACACGGTACCGGGAATCGAGGACGACCTCGGGCTCGCCGACCTCCGCGTGAAGCACGAGGGATTGAACCCGACGGGGTCGTTCAAGGACCGCGGGATGACACTCGGTGTGAAGGTCGCGGACGAACTCGGCGTCGACCGGCTCGCGTGCGCGTCGACGGGGAACACGTCCGCGGCGCTCGCGTGCTACGGCACCCGCGCCGGCAAACAAGTGCTCGTTCTGCTGCCCGCAGGGAAGGTCGCGGCAGGGAAGGTCGCGCAGGCGAGCCTGCACGGCGCGAAAATCTGCGAAGTCGACGGGAACTTCGACGACTGCCTCGACGTGGTCGCGGAGCTCGCGGACAGGGGCGAGGCGTACCTCCTGAACAGCCTGAATCCGTTCCGCCTGGAGGGCCAGAAGACCATCGGCCTCGAAATCCTCGAACAGTCGAAGGCCGCGACGGGCGAGTACCCGGACCGCATCGCGCTCCCGGTCGGGAACGCGGGGAACACGGCGGCGCTCTACAAGTGCTTCCGCGAACTCGTCGCCGCGGGCGCGATGGACGAGGACGAGATGCCGAAGCTGACGGGCGTGCAGGCCGCGGGCGCGGCGCCGATGGTCGAAGCCGTCGAGAACGACTGGGCGGAGGTTCAGCCGTGGGGCGAGGTGGAGACGCGCGCGACCGCCATCCGCATCGGCAACCCCGTGAACGCGCCGAAAGCGCTCCCGGGGATTCGCGCGACCGGCGGCACCGCGGTCGCCGTCGAGGACGACGAAATCACGGCCGCGCAGCGCGCGCTCGCCGGCGAGGGCGTCGGCGTCGAACCGGCGTCCGCGGCCTCGATTGCGGGCGTGCGGAAACTCCGGGAGGCCGGCGAAATCGACGCGGACGAACAGGTGGTGTGTCTCACCACCGGCCACCTCCTCAAGGACCCGGACGCCGCGGCCGCCGCCGGAAGCGAACCGGTGCCCGTGCCCGCGGACGCGGACGGCGTGCTCGACGCCATCTAGGCGGTATTCTTATTCGGGTGGACGCGGTGGACTCTCCCTAGAGAGGGGGATGCAGGTCACGCCCGAGGTCTGGGTGTCGCTGGTGTCCGCAGCTGCAGCGCTGCTCGTCGCCGGGTACTCGTGGCAGTTGCGGTCGGCACCGGGCGCGCGTGCGCTCACCGCGTTCCTCGTAGCGTCCGCGGTGTGGGCGGCCGGGAACGCGCTGCAGGTCGCGGCGACGACGCTCCCCCAGAAACTGCTCGCGGTGGACGTCCAGTACGTCGGCATCGCCGTCGCGCCGGTCGCGTGGGTGGTGTTCGCCGCGCAGTACGCCGACCGCGACGACTGGCTCACCCCGCGGACGCTCGCGCTGCTCTGCGTCGTGCCGGCGGTGACGCTCCTGCTCGCGTGGACCGGGTTTCGGGGACTCGTACGCACGGACGCCGCGCTCGAAACGGTCGGGGGTGTCGTCACCCTCACCCGCGAGTTCGGCGTCTGGTTCTGGCTCGCGTGGGCGTACTTCGGCGTGACGAACACGCTCGGAACCCTGTTCCTCCTGCAGTCGCTCGTCCAGTCGCCGTCCGCGTTCCGCGGACAGCTCGTCGCCGTACTCGTCGGCGTGAGCGTGCCCGCGGTCGCGCAGGCCGCGTACTTCGCGGGAAGCAGTCCGTTCGAGCCGGAGGCGTTCGTCGGCGTGACGGCGGTCGCGTTCGGGTACGCGCTCTCCCGGCACGCCCTCCTCGACGTGGTGCCGGTCGCGCGGGACACGCTCGTGGACGAACTCGACGACGGCGTTGTCGTCGTGGACGCTCGCGGGCGCGTCGTCGACGTGAACCGCGCGGCGACGCGACTGCTCGACGCCGCGGACGTGGTCGGCGACCCGGTCGAGCGCGTGCTCCCGGACCGCCTCCGCGACGCCGACGCGGACACCCCGGTCGCGGTGGTGGACGCGAACGGCCGGGAGCGCTGGGTGGCCGTCACTCGGAGCGACCTTCCGGACGGCGGCGCGCTCGTTCGGCTGCAGGATGTCACGGAGCTCGAACGCAAGCGCAGGGAGCTCGAACGCGAGAACGGCCGGCTGAACCGGGTGGCTGACACCATCAGTCACGACGTGCGGAGTCCGCTCACGGTCGCGGCCGGGTCGCTTGCACTCGCGCAGGAGACCGGGGACCCGGACGACTTCGAGCGAGCGGAGCGAGCGCTCGACCGCGTGGAGCGCGTGGTGGACAGCACCGTGCGCGCCGCCCGCACCGACCTCGGCGTGCCCGAGCGCGAGCGAGTGGATATCGGGTCGGTGGCGCGGGACGCGTGGGAGACGAGCGAGACCGGGAGCGCGTCGCTCGCCATCGAATCCGCGGGGAGCGTGCTCGCTGACCGCGCGCAGCTGCGGAGTCTACTGGAGAACCTCTTCCGGAACGCGGTCGCGCACGGGGACGCCGAGACGGTTACGGTGCGCGCGACCGATACCGGATTCGTGGTCGCGGACGACGGGACGGGTATCCCGGAGAGCGAGCGCCAACGCGTGTTCGACGACGGGTACACCACGAGCGACGCCGGAACCGGCCTCGGCCTCGCTATCGTGCGGGCTATCGCGGACGCGCACGACTGGACCGTGTCACTCGACAGCGCAGAGACCGGTGGCGCGCGCTTCGCGTTCGAAACGACCGCGGACGGAGAAGACGTGCGAGCGGCCGGGACGCGGACGGAGCGCGCGGGTTAGTCGCTGTTCAGGTCGATTTCCTGAACGGTGATGATGCGGTCGTCGGCGACGAGTTCCTCGCGCACGTCGTCGGGAACGGGGTTGTCGAGGTTGTAGACGGTGAGGGCTTCGCCGCCGATGGTTTCACGGGCGTTGAACATCCCCGCGATGTTGATGTCGCTCTCGCCGAGCACGGTGCCGATGAGGCCGATGACACCGGGTTCGTCGCGGTTACGTGCGACGAGCATGGTGCCGTGGGGGATGGCGTCGACGCGGTAGCCGTCGATGGAGACGAGGCGGGGTTCGTTGCCCGTGAAGAGCGTGCCGGAGACGGAGAGTTCGCGGTCGTCGACGCCGACGGTGACGGTGAGGAGGCTCTGGAAGTCCTCGGTCGTGTGGGTCTTCGATTCGGTCACGTCGATGCCGCGCTCCTCGGCGACCCGGGGGGCGTTGACGGCGTTCACGTTCCACTCCAGGGGTTCGAAGACGCCCTTCTGCGCGCTCGCCGTCACGAGGTCGAGGTCCTCGTCCGCGATGTCGCCCGCGTACGTCACCTCGATGCGGTCGATGCGCTCGCCGAACAGCTGGGCGGCGACCTTGCCGGCGGTCTCGGCGAGGTCGATGTAGGGTTCGATGCGCTCGTACGCGGTCTCGTCGACGCTCGGCGCGTTCAGCGCGTTCAGGACGGGCTGGTCGGCGAGCGCGGCGACGACCTGGTCCGCGGTCGTGGTGGCGACGTGCTCCTGGGCGGCTTCGGTGGAGGCGCCGAGGTGGGGCGTGGTGATGATGTCCTCGGCGTCGAGCAGGGGGGAGTCGTCGGGGAGCGGTTCGTCCTCGAAGACGTCGAGCGCCGCGCCCTTGAGCACGCCGTCCTCGACGGCGTCGGCGAGCGCGTCCTCGTCGACGACGCCGCCGCGCGCGACGTTCACGAGATAGCCGCCCTCGATTTGCGCGAGTTCGTCCTCGCCGAGGAGGTGGTGGGTTTCGTCCGTGAGCGGGACGTGGACGGTGACGAAGTCCGCGGCGTCGAGGCAGTCGTCGAGGTCGACGAGTTCGGCGCCGAGCTGGTTCGCGCGGTCCTCGCCGATGTAGGGGTCGTACGCGACGAGATCCATGCCGACGCCGCCGAGGCGTTTCGCGACCTCCTGGCCGACTCGGCCGAGGCCGACGATGCCGAGGGTTTTGCCGTTGAGTTCCGTGCCGAGGAAGTCGCCTTTCGCCCACTCGCCGTCGGTGAGGCGGGCGTGGGCCTGCGGGATGGAGCGCGCGGTGGCGAACATCATCGCGACGGTGTGTTCGGCGGCGGCGCGGACGTTGCCCTCGGGGGCGTTCGCGACGATGACGCCGTGGTCGGTGGCGGCGTCGATGTCGATGTTGT
This sequence comes from Salarchaeum sp. III, assembly GCF_036418315.1. Taxonomy (NCBI): domain Archaea; kingdom Methanobacteriati; phylum Methanobacteriota; class Halobacteria; order Halobacteriales; family Halobacteriaceae; genus Salarchaeum; species Salarchaeum sp. III. Next base: position 42,999 of record NZ_JAZHPG010000027.1, read on the forward strand.
CCACGCCGATGCCGGCGCGGCCGACGATGCGGAGGTCGGGCGCGTGTTCGAACACCTCGCGGGTGACCTCGGTGCCGGAGCGAACGATGAGTCCGTTCGCGTCGGCGACGGCGTTGAGGAGCGCGTCGCCCTCGACCTCGTACGCTTCGACGACATCGAGGCCGGCGTCGCGCAGTCGTTGGAGGCCGGCGTCCGCGATAGGGTCCGTAACGAGTACCTTCATGTCGTGGTGGAGTCGTCCCATCCGCGTAAAGGTTTCTGCACGTGCATGAATTGTCGACGCCGAACACCACCTATAATATACACGTTTGTGGGTTTTTCGGGCGTTCGGTGGGCGGGGATACCCACGCCCGCGCTACAGCCAGAGGTCGAGGTCAGTCACGTCGTCGTGCTCGCGTTCGAGCGGCGTTTCGAACTCGCGGAGGGAGACCTCGCCCGCGAACACCGTCGCGCGGTCGAGGTGGCCGGCGAGCGCTTGCCCGGACTTCCGGGAGAGCACCGCGTGGGTGTGCGCGAACACGTCGCCGTCGAGCAGTGAGACGTTCCCGACGCACGCCGCGACTTCCAGCGGTTCGTCGAACCGCGCGGAGGTGTATTCGAACTCGTCCTGATCGTAGTACCAGAGTTCGGCGTCCTGCACGGCGCCCATCGCGACGAACCAGCCCGCCTCGACGCCCTCGTCGCGGGCGAGGCCCTCTATCTCCTCGCGCCAATCCGCGCCGTGTTCCATGCGCGCGAGGAACTCGCGGTTCGTGGTGACTTCGCGGTAGTCCATACGGGAGTCGAATCGGGGAGTCGGGAAAAAGGTGCGTTATCGCCACTCCGCGAGCGGCGCTGCGTCCCGTGCATCGATGGTTACCCACGCGTCGTCGCGGGAGACATCCGCGATGACGAGGCGCTCTTCCGGGCCCTCGTCGTCGATTGAGGCCATCACATCAGCGCCGGACGCCGGGACGGCAGTGGCAGAGGTTGCCATGACGTGTGGTACATAGTAACAGCCCTATTTAACCCCGTCGTTCCGACAGCCCCCGCGTTAACGGTTAACAATAGCCGAGAACTGGGAGGGTTTATCGTCGGATTCCAACCATACCGACCCGCACCCTTCAAATCAGTAAGTTTATCACAATCGGGTGGCAATACCTGCCCGGATGACAGACAATGACAACGTCAGCCGGCGTCGCTTCCTGCAAGCGACCGGCGGCGCGGCGACAGCAGCTGCGCTCGCGGGCTGTTCCGGCAGCTCGGACACGACGGAGGACACCACGACTTCGGGTACGACGACCGACGACGGCGACACCGGGAGTTCGGACAAGACGTACCGGATGACGAACTCCACCATCACGACGCTCGACCCCGTCGAGTCCACCGACGAGGCGTCCGCGTATCTCATTCACCAGATGTACGATGCGCTGACCGTCTATCCGAACGCGGACACGACGGCGGAGACGTTCCTCGCGACGGGCTACGAACTCAACGACGACAGCACCGTTCTGACGTTCGAACTCAAGGAGGGTGTCACGTTCCACGACGGTTCGTCGTTCACCGCGTCCGACATGGTGTACTCGTGGGAGCGCCTCGCGGGCTCCGACAGCAGCCGCCGTGCCTCGTTCCTGCTCGACGTGCTCGGCGTCACGCACGAGGAGAACGACGACGGGTCCTACGTCCCCGGGTCGCTCGGCGTCGACGCCGTCGACGAGACCACGTTCAAGGTCGAGCTCAGCCAGCCGTTCTACGCGGCGCTCGAAATGATGGCGTACGATCCCTTCTCGGCCCAGAAGGAGGGGTACGTCGGCGACATCGAAGGCTACGACGGCGAAGTCAGCCAGTCCGAGTACGCGACCGAGAGCCCGATGGGGACCGGTCCGTTCACGCTCGGTAAGTGGACGAAGGGGACCGAAGCGACCCTCGAGCGCTACGACGACTTCCACGGTGAGACCGCGAAGGTCGGTGGCGTCCACTTCCAGATCGTCGAGAAGACGAACGCGCTCTACACGTACGCGACGAAGAACGTCAACGCGGACCACCCGTCCGTGCCCTCGTCGAAGTACGTCCCCGAGAAGGTCACCATCGAGGGCACGGACGAGAAGGGGCACAAGTACGGAACGTACGGACCGCTCGCCAACGGCCTGACCGCGGACTACTACCGGACGGCCGAGCTCGGCACGTACTACTACGCGTTCAACACGGACAAGGTCATCAAGCCTGCGCGGAAGGCGTTCGCGTACGCGTTCAGCGCGAAACAGATGGTGAACACGGTGTTCGGTCGGCCGTACAAGCCGGCGTACTTCTTCTTGCCCCCGGGTCTCTACCCCGGCGGCGCGTCCGCCTACGACGAGGCGGCGCAGGACTTCCCGTACGGCTACGGTGAGAGTCAGGCGGAGGAGTCGCTGCTTCAGGAAGCCCGAAACGTCATGGAGAAAGCCGGGTACAGTCAGGACAACAAGTACGAGTTCACCATGACCACCTACCAGTCCGACACGTGGTCTGAGGAGACGAAGCTCATGCGGGACAAGCTCGCGTCCTGCCACATCAAGATGAACTACGAGTCGGTGCCGTTCAACACGCTCACCGAGCGCGGCCGTAACGGCAACCTCGAGGGATACACGCTCGGCTGGAGCGCGGACTACCCCGGCGGCGACAACTTCCTTCAGTTGCTCGCACCGCAGTACTCGCAGGTCGACCAGGACGACGTTGTCGCGTACACGAACTGGGAAGGCACTGACGCGGCCGAGACGGCCCGCGAAGCCTGGAACACCATCACGAACAACTACGGCCTGACCGAGGAAGCGAAGCAGACGCGTGCCGAGGCCTACCTCGAGATGGAGAAGGCGAACTGGGAGGACGTCGTGTTCGTCAATTGCTTCCACCCCAACGCCGAACACATGTCGTACTCGTGGCTCGACAAGCCTCGCGTCGGCCCGATGGGAACGGCGTCGACGAAGTTCAATCAGGTCACCATCGGCGACCGCGGGCAGTACGAGTAACAAAAGAAACACGACCGGTTTATTTATTTTCCGCGGGTAGCTTCGCATGTATCTGGACGAATAGAAGTCAAAAGCGACAGGCCTAATTACGGCTCACGGGCTACAATACCGCACGCAACATGGAAGTGGTTGGCACGGGGCGGTGGGTACAGTCATGAACAGGCTGGCCTACCTCCTCAAACGAATCCTCCTCTCGATTCCCGTCGTCATCTTCGGGACGTCCCTGACGTTCATCATCCTGTACGCAGGGCCGATCGACCCGGTTTCGGCGATTCTCGGCCGCGGGAACGCGAATGGTCCCGCCGCCGCGGATATTCGACGGAACTTGAACCTGAACGAACCGCTCTGGAGTCGGTACCTCGACTTCATGGCTGACCTCCTGACGTTCAACCTCGGGCAATCGTACGTGTTCTCACCCGCAACACCCGCCTTCGATATCGTCGTCCAGTTCCTCCCCCGGACGATCTGGATGGGCGCGTGGGCGGTGCTCATCCCGCTGTTCATCGGGATACCGCTCGGGTTCTACGCGGGACTCAACCCGAACACGCTCGGCGACTACACCGCCTCGTTCAGCGGAATCGTCTGGCGCGCGATGCCGAACTTCTGGCTCGCGGTCATCATTATGCAGTTCCTGTCCAGTTCGCAGGGCGCGACCGTCGGCATCGCCAACCTCCTCAACAGCCTCCCCGCCGTGAGCGGCATCCAGCCGTTCAACTGGGAGAGCTGGATCGTCCAGACGAAAGTCATCGGCCCGCCCGACCTCAGCCAGCTCCTCGGCCCGAACACGACGCTCGGCCTGCCGATGCCGAACTGGGAGAACCTGCTCGCCGCGACGAAGAAAATCCTCCCGGCGTCCATCGTGCTCGGGTCCGCGAGCATGGGTAACGAGATGCGGATCGGCCGCACCGCGATGCTCGAATCGAAGAACTCGAACTACGTCGAGATGGCGAAGGCGAAGGGCCTGCCGCCGCGCACCATCGTCTGGAAGCACATCTTCCGGAACGCCCTCATCCCCCTGGTGCCCGTCATCACGGCCGAGGCGTTCGTGCTCGTCGGCGGAAGCGTGCTCATCGAGTACGTGTTCGCCATCAACGGCATCGGCTACGTGTTCCTGCAATCGATGATGAACGGCGACATTCCGCTCGCGAGCGCGCTCATGTACGTCTTCATCCTGCTGCTCGTCATCATGAACATCGTTCAAGACATCCTCTACACCATAATCGACCCACGAGTCGGCTTCGAGGGACAATAGCATGGCTGCAACGGACTACTCGGACCAACCGCTGGCAGACCGCATCACGGCGAACCCGCGGCCCGCCGTCCTCTGGGCGGCCGTGTTCGTGGCGCTCATCGCCGTCGAACTCGGCGCTATCGCGGGGTTCGCCATGGCGATTCCGTACGACGTCGTCACGGAACCGCTCCTCGGCGCGCTCCCGAGCGTCGTTTCGGGGCCGCTCGGCGGCGTGCTCGGGGTCGTCGCGGACATCGGCACAGCCGTGAACGGCCTGCCGACGCTGCTCGACCGCGGCCTCGTCCCGAACCAGGGCTACCAGATGCCCGACGGCTCCTGGGAGAGCACGTTCCTCGGATTGTCGCCGGCGTTCGCGTGGGCTCTCCGCCTCACCCTCGTGTACGCGTACGCGTTCCTCGTGCTCTACTGGGTGTGGCGCGGCTACCTCGTGTTCCGCGAGCACTACCGGTACGCGAGCTGGACGCCGACCGACGACATGATCGACCGACTCCGCGGGCACTCGTGGGGAACGTTCGGGCTCGTCATCGTGTTCGCGTTCATCGTGATGGCCATCTTCGCGCCGACTATCAGCCCGACGACGGCGAACGCGAACATCGAGAACCCGTACGGCCACGAGATACAGTACTACGACGAAGCGTCCAGCAGCGTGCAAACGGTTACCGCGGGAACCGCAAACATCGCCTCGAAGTCCTCGGGTGACAGCCAGAACTTCGGTATCGGCTCCTACGACAAGTACGACCGGTTCCATCCGTTCGGGACACTGATATCCGGGAAGGACTTGTTCACGTTCATGGCGTACGGCGCCAGGGTGAGCCTGTTCATCGGCCTGGTCGCCATCGGTATCGCGGGCAGCATCGCGGTGTCGCTCGCGCTGATGTCCGCGTACTACAAGGGCGTGTTCGACCTCGCGACCGTGCTCGTGAGCGACTCGTTCCAGTCGATGCCGCAACTCCTGGTGCTCATCATGCTCAGCGTCGCGCTCGGCGACACGTGGATAGCTGAAATCTATAGCGGCGCGTTCGTGCTCGCGCTCATCTTCGGCGCGTGGGGGTGGACGGGACTCTGGCGTGCGGTGCGCGGCCCCGCCTTCCAGACCGTGGAGAACGAGTGGGTCGACGCCGCCGAGTCGTTCGGCGAGCGCGCGGACGTGCTGATGCGCAAGCACGTCGCGCCCTACATCGTCGGCTACCTCCTCATCTACGCGTCGATGAGCATGGGCGGGTACATGATCGCGACCGCCGGCCTCTCCTACATCGGTATCGGCGTGCAGCCGCCGACGCCCGAGTGGGGGCGCGCGGTCTCGGTCGGCCAGAACTACATCATCTCGGACTCCTGGCACATCTCCGTGCTGCCGGGACTGGCTATCACGACCGTCGTCGTCGGGTTCAACGCGCTCGGCGACGGCATCCGTGACGCCATCGACCCGCAGAGTGAAGGCGCAGGCGCCGACGAGGTCGGCGCGACCGGAGGTGGTGCGTGATGCCGCGCGCACGTCCCGGCACGGACGCGATTCTGTCCGTCGAGGACCTCCACACGGCGTTCTTCACGGAGAAGGAGACGATTCGCGCGGCGGACGGCGTCTCCTTCGACATCGGGTACGGCGAGACCGTCGGTATCGTCGGCGAGTCCGGGAGCGGGAAGTCGGTCACCGCGCGCTCCATCATGGGCCTCGTCGAGAGTCCCGGGAAGATAACGGACGGCCACATCAAGTACCGCGGTATCGACACCGTCCGGCAGTTCGCGGACCGCTACAGCCGCGCCACTGCGGACCGCACCGAGGGCGACACCGTCAGCGACGGCGACTTCGTCGTCGTGGAGGACCGCGACGCCGACGGCACGATCACCGCGGGCTACGTGAACATCGCGAACACGCCCGAGAACGCCCGGCAGCGGCTCCGCGGGAGCGCCATCTCGATGGTGTTCCAGGACCCGCTCACGAGCCTGAACCCCGTCTACACGGTCGGAAACCAGATCAAGGAGGCGCTTCGACTCCATCAGGGCCTGCGCGGCCGGGAGGCGACCCGGGAGGCCATCGAACTCCTCGAAGCCGTCGGGATTCCGGACGCGCCCCGGCGCGTGGACGAGTACCCCCACCAGTTCAGCGGGGGGATGCGCCAGCGCGCGGTCATCGCGACGGCGCTCGCCTGCGACCCCGAACTCCTCATCTGCGACGAACCGACCACGGCGCTCGACGTGACGATTCAGGCGCAGATTCTGGAACTCCTGAAGGAGTTGCAGGAGGAGCGCGACCTCTCCATCATGTTCATCACGCACGACATGGGCGTCGTCGCCGAAATCTGCGACCGCGTGAACGTGATGTACGCGGGCGAACTCGTGGAGCGCGCGAGCGCCGAGGAACTGTTCGGGAACCCGAAGCATCCCTACACGCAGGGATTGCTGGACAGCATTCCCTCGCGGAACACGGGCGGCGACCGCCTCAGCATCATCGAAGGCGACGTCGAGACGCCGAACGAACCCGCGACGTACTGCCGGTTCGCGCCCCGGTGTCCGAAGGCGTTCGACGAGTGCGACCACGTCCACCCCGTCCTCGTGGACGTAAACGACGAGAACGAGGACCACGAGGCCGCCTGCCTGCTCTATCCGGAGGACGAGACACGGGAGGCGGCCGTCGAGCGCCACCGGTCGCACGCTACCGGCGCGGAGGTCGAACGATGAGCACGATAGATTCGAACCCGACGACGGAATCGACCCCCGAAGAGGACACGCTCGTCCGCGTCCGCGACCTGAAGACGTACTACGGCGGCGACGGCGTGTTCGATAACAAGCCCGTGAAGGCCGTGGACGGCGTCTCCTTCGACATCAAGCGCGGGGAGACCCTCGGCCTCGTGGGCGAGTCCGGGTGCGGGAAGACGACGCTCGGCCGCACGCTCATCCGTCTAGAGCAGGCGACCGCGGGCGAGGTGTCGTACAACGGGACGGACGCCACCGCGCTCTCCGGGAAGGCCCTGAAGCAGTGGCGGCGGAACGTCCAGATGGTGTTCCAGGACCCGGACAGCAGCCTGAACGAGCGGATGACCGTCGGCGAAATCGTTCAGGAGCCGCTGGACGTGCACGACTGGCCGTACCTCTCCGTCGCGCTCACGGGCGCCGACGGCCGGGAGGTCGCGGGCGACACCGTGACGGCGTTCGACCGCGACGCGCACGACCGCCCCGACATCACGGTCACCGTCGAGGACGGCGCAACCGCGGTCGACATCCGGGAGGAGATTCCGCTCGAACCCGAGCGCGTCGACGTCACCGTCGAGAGCGACCGGGTGCGGGCTCGCGTGAACACGACGAAGCGCCGGCTTCGGCGGGCGCGCGTCCGCGAACTACTCGATACGGTGGGACTGCAGCCGGAGCACTACTACCGCTACCCCCACCAGTTCTCGGGCGGCCAGAAACAACGCATCGGCATCGCCCGCGCCCTCGCACTCGAACCCGACTTCATCATCCTCGACGAGCCGGTGTCGGCGCTCGACGCGTCCGTACAGGCGAAAATCCTGAACCTCCTCGACGACCTCCAGGACGAGTTCGACCTCACGTACCTGTTCATCGCGCACGACCTCGCGGTCGTCGAGCACATCTGTGACCGCGTCGCCGTGATGTACCTCGGGAACGTGATGGAACTCGGGCCCGCCAACGAGGTGTTCGACGACCCGGCGAACCCGTACACGCACTCGCTGCTATCGGCGATTCCCGAGCCGGACCCGACCGCGGACAAGCAACGCATCACGCTGCGGGGGACGCCGCCGAGTCCGCGCGACCCGCCGAGCGGGTGTGCGTTCAGCACGCGGTGCCCGATGAAGATTCGCCCGGAGAAGTACGAAGACATCGACAACGACGTGTGGGAGGCTATCGAGACGTTCCGCGACGTCCTCCGGCAGCGCGAGAGCCGGGATACGTCCGTGACCCAGCAGGTGTTCGAACTCGCGGGCCTCTCCGACCCCTACGAGGACATCGACGACCTCGTCGACGAGGTGTTCGGCGCCCTCGACATCCCGAGCGAGGTCGAGACCCACATCGGGGCGGCGGTCGAGCAGATTCGGGCGGGCGAGAGCGAGGCGGCGCGCGCGGCGCTCCGCGAGGAGTTCGGGAGCGTCTGCGAGCGCGAACGCCCGGGGAACCACGAGGTGTCGGAGACCGGCCGGCAGAGCCGGTGTCACCGACACCAGAACGACTACGAGGACCCGGCGGAATACCTCGAAACGCACGTACTCGACTAGCATGACTGGGGCACGCCGGCACTGGGTCGGCAAAGCGGCGTACATCGTGACGTACGCAGCCATCGGTACAATCGGCGTGTCAGTCGCGTTGGCGGCCGTGAGCGCGCTGTACGAGGCGGGCGCGTCCGGCGTGAAGTTCGGCCAGTTCGTCGCCGGCTGGCTCCTCCTCGGGTACGCCGCCATCAAACTCCGGCCGACGGCGGCGTGGAAGCGGGAGACGGAGAGCGACGAGGCGACGAGCGCCCGCGTCCAGCAGACCGCCGACCCAGTCGACGAGGACGACGAGCGCAGCGACCGTGAGAAGGCGACGGACGCGGCGAACGTGCTGAACCCGTTCACGGGCGGCGGTCGCCGCAGCCGCGTCGACGCGAACGGGCGCGGGCCGGACGACTTCGGCGAGGAAGAGCGCGGCGGGACAGTCGCCCGACTGGCGGCGCGGCTGCCGCCCGCCTCGCTCGTCCCGCTTCAGCCGGCTGACCGGCCGGGGGTCGGCGTGACCGCCGGCGCGACCGCGCTCTGTCTGCTCGCCGTATCGTTCGTTCTCGAGGTTTCGTTCGGCGTCTAACGGCCAGCGGAACGTTCTTCCGTCCGAATCGCCGACTTCACGGTATGGTCAATCAGGGAGCAGATACGCCGGATAAAGACGAGCTCGCGGAGCGACGCGAGCAGATAACGGATAACCCGGACGCGAAGCGGGACGCGTGGGCGCAGACCCTCGCGGACATGGAGGCGCTCGCGGACGACCTCGAAGCGGAGGGGTGGACGACGGTGACGCTGCGCGCGGGCGACACCGCGACGAAGGGCCTCGACTCGAACGACGACCCCGACGACGAGGACGTGCAGTACGGCATCTTCCACGTCGTTCCGGACAACGACGCGGCGGCGTTCGAGGACGCGTTCCGGGAGGACGGCTTCCCCGTCTACGACGTGTACCGCGCCGAGGTCGACGGTCGCGTGTTCCTCGTGACGGAACTCCGCGACCCCGAAACCGAGACGGCTATCTTCATCGCGGGGAACTTCCTCCGGCACTACGCGCAGCCGCTCGTCGAGGCCGCGGTCGAACAGGGCGGGCTGTACACGCACGTCCAGCGCCTCGATACGACCCACCTCGGGTCGTTCGAGCACGACGGCTACGAGAAGTTCTTCCCGGAGGCGGACCGCGTCGTCGCCGAGAACTGAGGGCGTAGCCTACAAATGGGCGGGCATCGTAGGCCGTCCACATGAACGTCGCTGACGCGATGACACCACGCTCGGAGCTCGTGACGGTCGAGCTTCCGGGTACTCGCGAGGACGTGCTCACGTATCTGCAGGAGCGCGAGTTCTCTTCTGTCCCTGTCGTCAAGGAGACTGACGCGGGCGAACGCTACCGCGGACTCGTCTCGCGGGAGGACCTCATCGAGCAGCCGGACGAGGACCAGCTCGCGCTGCTGATGCAGGACGTGCCGACGACGGCAGCGGACGCGTCGCTCGTGGAGGCCGCGCGCCTGATGGTCGCGGAGGGCGCGCGCCGCGTTCCTGTCGTCAGCGAGGACGGCGAACTCGAGGGGATTGTCACCATCACGGACGTGGTGCGCGCCATCGCGGACGGCGACGTGGACGGCGACAGCGAGGTCGGCGGGCTCGCGCGCCGCGACGTGAACACCGTGTACGCGGGGACGCCGCTCCCCGTGGCCGAGCGCGAAATCGCGTACGCGAACGTGCCGTACGCGGTCGTGCTCGGTGACGACGCGGAGATGGCGGGTATCATCACCGAGGTCGACGTCATCGACGTGGCGCGCGTCGTCGAGGGCGAGGACGACATCGGGGACTCCATCGCCGGACAGGACGACGACTGGATGTGGGAGGGCATCAAGGCGGTCGGGAACCGCTACTTCCCGACGCGGAACGTCGAGATTCCCGGTGAACCCGTTCGGGAGTTCATGACGGCCGACCCCGTGACGGTGTCGAGCACGAAGACCGCGCGGGAGGTCGCGCAGTTGCTGCTCACGCACGACGTGGAACAGCTCCCGCTCGTGAGCGGCGACGACCTCACCGGCATCGTCCGCGACATCGACCTGCTCTCCGCGCTATGAATCTGGACGAGCTCGCCCGCCGCCGTGGGTTCTTCTTCCAGGCGAACGAGGCGTACGGCGGCGTCGCCGGCTTCTACACGTACGGCCCGGAGGGCGCGAGCCTGAAGCGGAACGTCGAGGACGCGTGGCGCGACCGCTTCGTCACCCGCGAGGGGAACATGGAGATAGACGCGCCGACCGTCACGCCCAAACCCGTGTTCGAGGCGTCCGGCCACATCGAGACGTTCGACGACATGCTCGTCGAGTGCCCCGAGTGCGGGGAGAGCCATCGCGCCGACCACCTCATCGAGGACAACACGGGCATCGAGGACGCCGAAAGCCTCCCGATTCCCGAGGTCGAGGGCCTCATCCGCGACCACGACCTCGTCTGTCCGAACTGCAGCACGCCGCTCGCGGGCGAGGACGTGGAGAACTTCAACCTCATGTTCAAGACCCAGATCGGGCCGGGTGACGGCCAGACGGGCTACATGCGCCCGGAGACCGCGCAGGGGATGTTCGTGGAGTTCCCGCGGCTGAAGGAGTACGCGCGCGAACAGTTGCCGTTCGGCGCGGCGCAGGTCGGGACGGGCTACCGGAACGAAATCAGCCCGCGGAACGCCCTTCTCCGGACGCGTGAGTTCACGATGGCGGAGTTGGAGTACTTCTTCGACCCCGAGTCCGACAGTCCCGACCTCGATTCCGTGAGCGACATCTCGCTCACCCTCTACCCCGTCTCGGAGCAGCAGGCAGAGGACGGCGAGTACGTCCAGAAGACGCCGCGTGAGGCCGTCGAGGAGGATATCGTGGGCGACGAGTGGACAGCGTACTGGCTCGGCGTGAGTCAGCGATGGTTCGACCGCGTCGGCGTGGACATGGACCGGTTCCGGTTCCGCCAGCACCTCCCGGGCGAACTCTCGCACTACGCGAGCGACTGCTGGGACGCCGAGTCCGAGGTGGACGGCGACTGGATCGAAATCGAGGGGCTCGCGTCCCGGACGGACTACGACCTCTCGAAGCACGCGAAGCACTCCGGAGAGAACTTCACGGTGTTCAAGCAGTTCGACGAGCCGAAGACCGTCGAGCGCGCGACCGTCGACCCCGACATGTCCTACCTCGGCCCCGAGTTCGGCGGCGCGGCGGGCGACGTGGCGGACGCGCTCGAAGCGAAAGCAGAACGCGACCGCGCGGCGTTCGACGACGACATCGTTGCGGTTGAAGTGGACGGCGAGACGTACGAGGTCCCCGTCGAGAAGACCGGCTTTGCGGTGGAGGAAGTGACGGAGGCCGGTCGGCACATCACGCCGCACGTCGTCGAACCGGCGTTCGGCGTCGGACGCGTCGTCTACACCGTCCTTGCGCACGCCCTCGACACCGACGAAGTCGACGGCGAGGAGCGCGACGTGCTCCGACTCGACCCCGAGGTGGCGCCGACGTTCGTCGGTGTCTTCCCCCTGATGGACAAGGACGGCCTCGGCGAGGAGGCGCGCGACCTCGCGCGAGACCTCCGCGAAGCCGGCTTTTCCGTGACGTACGACGACTCCGGGAACATCGGCCGCCGGTACCGCCGGCAGGACGAGGTCGGCACGCCGTTCTGCGTCACCGTCGACTACGAAAGCCTCGAGGACGGCGACGCGACGCTGCGAGACCGTGACTCGACCGACCAGGCGCGCGTCGACATCGACGACCTCCCCGGCGTGCTCGCCGACCTCCGCGCGGGCCGCGTCGACTTCTCCGACCTGTGAGCGAACTCCCGCGGCGCGCCGTCCACGCGAGCACGTCAGTCGTCCCCCTCGCCTGGCTGCTCGGCGCGCCGTGGGCCTATATTCAAGGATTCCTCGTTCTCGCGTGCGTCGTCGTCGCCGCGGCGGAGGCGCTTCGGCTCGCGGGCGTCATCGACCACTGGCGGGTCTTCTCGAAACTCACGCGGGAGTACGAGCAGGAGAACCCCGCGGGGTACGCGCTCGGCGCGGTGGCGATGGCGCTCGTCGCGCTCGCGTTCGACCCGTTCGTCGCGGTGCCCGCGATGTTCATGCTGACGCTCGGCGACCCCGTCTCTGGAATCCTGTCGAGCGGCGACCTCGGGATGAAGCAGTCGTGGGTGATGCTCGCGACGTTCGGGTTCTGCCTCGCCATCGCCAGCCTGCTCCGCGTTCCGGTGCCCGCTGCCGTCGCGGGCGCGGCGGCCGCAGCGGTGGCGGACGGCGTGAAACCCGTCGTGTTCACGTACGTCGTGGACGACAACTTCTCCATTCCGGTCGCGTCCGCGAGCGCGATGTGGGCGACCATCCACCTCCTGTAGGCCACAAACGGTTTTTCCGGGGCGTCCGAACCCGCGAGTATGACACCAGTCGAGTGGGCAGTCATCGCGATAGTGGCGCTCCTCGTCATCGCGCTCGTCGTAGCGGTACTCGGCCTCGACAGCCTCCTCGAACTCGCGGAACTCGTGGACTAGTTCACTTTCACCCCACCACACGAACGCTTAAACGCGTGAACGGCCAACACCGTGGTGAATGGCCGCCACCGACGCCGACTACGTGAGCCGCCCGCTCCTCTCGGCGGGCGTCATCGAGCGCCGCGACTACCAGGTGGACCTCGCGGAGCGAGCGCTCTCCGGGAACACGCTCGTCTGCCTCCCGACGGGACTGGGGAAGACTGCGGTGAGCCTGCTCGTAACGGCGGAGCGACTGGCGGCGGATAGTGGTGGAAAAGCCCTCCTGCTCGCGCCGACGAAGCCGCTGGTGGAGCAGCACGCGACGTTCTACCGGGAGGCGCTTCAGGTTCCGGACGACGAAATCGTGGTGTTCACGGGCGAGGTTCGCCCGGACGACCGCGCGGAACTCTGGGAGTCGGCCCGGGTGGTCATCGCGACGCCGCAGGTGGTGGAGAACGACCTCGTCGGCGGCCGCGTGAGCTTGCGGGACGTGGTGCACTGCACGTTCGACGAGTGCCACCGCGCGACGGGTGACTACGCGTATACGTACATCGCGGAGCGCTACCTCGCGGACGCCGCGGACCCGCTCGTGACGGGGATGAGCGCGAGCCCGGGCGGGAACGAGGAGGACATCCGGCAGGTGTGTGAGAACCTCGGTATCACGTCGGTAGAGGTGAAGACGGAGGACGACGACGACGTTGCGGCGTTCACGCACGACACGGATGTCGAGTGGGAGCGCATCGACCTCCCGGACGAGATTATCGAGATTCGGGACAAGCTGAACGAGGTTATTCAGGAGCGCCTGGAGGCCTTGAAGGAATTGGGCGTGACGAACACGACGCAGCCGGACGTCTCGCAGAAGGACTTGAATCGGATGCGCGCACAGCTCCAGAAGCTCATCGACAACGACCAGTCGGAGGGCTACGAGGGGATGAGCGCGCACGCGGAGGTGATGAAGCTCCGGCGCGCGGTCGAACTGGTGGAGACGCAGAGCGTCGAATCGGTACGAAGATACTTCGAGCGTCAGCGGAACGCGGCGCGGTCGTCGGGCGCGTCGAAGGCGAGTCAGCGACTGGTGAGCGAGCCGCGGGTGAAGGAGGCGATGCGGCGCGTCGACGAGTACGACGACCTCCACCCGAAGTTCCGCCGGGTGCGGATGTTGCTCGCGGAGACGCTGGGTATCGAGGGCGGCGACCGCGTCATCGTGTTCACGGAATCGCGGGACACGGCGGAGGCGCTCACGGAGTTCCTCGGGAATCACTTCGAGACGGAGCGGTTCGTCGGCCAGGGCGACAAGGACGGCTCGGACGGGATGACGCAGACCGAGCAGAAGGACCGGTTGGACGCGTTCAGCGCGGGCGAGTTCGAGGTGCTCGTGTCGACGAGCGTCGCCGAGGAGGGGTTGGACGTGCCGGAGGTCGACCTCGTGTTGTTCTTCGAACCCGTGCCGACGGCGATTCGGTCCGTTCAGCGGAAGGGCCGGACGGGCCGCCAGGACGAGGGCCGGGTCGTCGTGCTGATGGCGGAGGACACCCGGGACGAGGCGTACTTCTGGATAAGCCGGCGTCGCGAGAAGGAGATGGAGCAGGAGCTCCGCGACCTGAAGGGCGTCGCGGACGAGGTCGAGGACGAACTCGACGACAGCCAGCAGGCGCTCACGGACTTCGACAGCGGGGACGAGACTGCCGGCGCGGACGACGCGAGCGACGAGACGGAGGGTGAAAGCGAGGACAGTGAGGGGCAGGCGGCGTTGGCCGGGTTCGAACCGCCGGACCCCGACGAGCAGGAAGTCGAGCGGAAGGAGACGCCGGACGACCCACACCACGACGACGCGGAGGCGGTCGAGGTGGTGATTGACCAGCGTGAACTCGACTCCCACATCGCCCGCGACCTCTCAAAGCGCGAACAGGTGGAGACGCGGCTGGAAACGCTCGCAGTCGGGGATTACGTGCTCTCGGACCGGGTGGCGGTCGAGCGCAAGAGCATCGAGGACTTCCTCGACACCCTGCTGGGGGGCGACCGCTCGGTGTTCGAGCAGGCGACCGACCTCGTTCGGCACTACGACCGGCCGGTGTACGTCATCGAGGGCGACGACCTCTACGGCGCGCGGAACGTCCACCCGAACGCGATTCGGGGCGCGCTCGCGAGTCTCGCGGTGGACTACGGCATCAGCGTTCTGCGCACGGAGGACGAGGGCGACACCGCGGATTTGCTCGAAACCATCGCGAACCGGGAGCAGCTGGAGCGCGACCGGGAAGTGAGCGCGCACGGCGAGAAATCCGCGAAGACGCTGGACGAACAGCAGGAGTACGTCGTGGAGTCCATCGCGGACATCGGACCCGTGACGGCGCGCTCGCTCCTGGAGCACTTCGGGACGGTGGAGGAAGTGATGACCGCGCGCGAGGAGGACCTCCTGGAGGTGTCGGGCGTCGGCGAAGTCACCGCCGAGCGCGTGCGGGAGGTCGTCGGCGCCGAGTACGAGCCCTAAGGGACGACCGTCACCGCGACCGTGTCGGACTTGATGACGGTCTCGGCGGCGCTCCCGAGGATGGCGCGCTCCACGGCACCGGAGCCGTGGTGGCCCATGACGACGTGGTCGTAGCCGCGCTCGTCGACGAGTGTGAGGATGTCCTCGCCGACGCGCTTCGACGGCCGGAAGTCGAGGTCGAGGTCGAGGCTGACCTCGGGGTCGTCCTCGATTCCCTCGGCGTCGAGGATGTCCTTCGCGCGTTCGATGATTTCGTCCGTCGCGTCGTTCTTCCGGTCCGTGATGTGGACGACGTGCACCGTGCCCTCGTAGCGCCGCGCCATCTCCGCGCCGAAGGAGAGCGCTCGGAAGCTGATGTCGCTGCCGTCCACGGGGACGAGTATCTTCATGGCGGAACGTGAGCGGAGAAGAAGGTTAAGTGTTGGTGGCCTACCCGCGCGGCAGAGCCGCGCGGGAAGACGCTGAACGCCGTGGGCGTGAAGTCCGTTCCGACGGCTTCGCCGTCGGAGAGAATCGAGCGGCAACGCCGCGAGATACCCGCGCGGCAGAGCCGCGCGGGAAGACGCTGAACGCCGTGGGCGTTGGGTTCGGCGGACGGATTATCGGTCGAGTGCGTCGAGTGTGTCGGCGGCCTCGTGTGCGGCTTCGAGGAAGTCCTTGGCGCGGCGGGGGTCGTCGGTCTCGCTGGCGCGGCGGGCGAGCGTTTCGACGGAGTCGGTGAGGGCGGCGCGAGCGTCATCGAGGGTGGCGGTGTCGGTCGAGGAGGACGCGGGTGTGGGTTCGTCGGCCGAGGCGGTCTGTTCTGCGGTGTCGCTCTTCGTTGCCGGGGCGGGTGCGCGCACAGACTGGGTGGTGGTCGCCGTGTCCTCGGCGGTCTCGGAGTCGGGCGTGGATGCTGTGGCGTCCGCCGTCGCGGGTTCGTCGCCGGTTCCGTCGGCGGGTTCGGACTGGTTGTCTTCGGCTCGGCAGGTCGGGCAGAACTCCTCGTCGTTCTGTCGGAATATCGGGCTGCCGCAGCGGTCGCAGTGTTTGTTCGTCATCGTCGCGCCCTGCAGGAGGAGGTCGCTCATCCGTCCGGTGACCTCGCGGTCCTGCTGGTCCCGCGCGTACTTCTCGCGGAGTTGTCGTTTCTCTTCCTCGCGGTCGAACTCGTCGCTCATGAGAGAGTAGAGGAGGTCTGGGGACTTCTTCGCTGTGGTTAGAAGAGCTTCTCCGCCCACTTCACGGCGTAGTCGGGGCCGTGGTCGCGGTACGCGAGCGTGTCGAGCGCGCCGAACGGCGTCGGCACGTCGAGGTCGTGCTTGACGGCGCCGCACGCGAGTTCGGCCGCGTCGGCGAAGTCGGTGGTGCCGCGCGCGACCTCGCTGGGGAGGTCGTCCAGGCGGGGTTGGAGGCGGTCGCCGGCGTCCCGCCACGCGTCGTGGAGGTACTCCCGGTCGTCCGCCCAGGACTCGAAGACATCGCGGGTGTGGAGGCCGCGGTAGGCGTCGTAGGCGGCGAGCGCGACCTGGTACGTGGTGGTCGGGTCGGCGTCCACGGCGCTGGCGAAGTCCGGGTAGGCGTCCTCGAAGAATCCGAGGAAATGTTCGGGGAGGTCGCGGCCGAGTTCGACGAGCGCCTCCGCGACGAGGAAGTCCACGAAGTCGTCGGGTGCGCCCTCGACGCGGGGTTTCACGATGACGAACGCCGGGTCGGTCTGGCGGGTCCACGCGACGCTCCCGTCGCCGGGCATCCCGATGACGAGGTCGCCCGACGTGAGTCTGCGGAGCAGCTGGGGGCTGTCGTCGGGGAGCCAGTCGGAGTCGTACGCGGTCGGGGTGAGCGCGTCCGCGCGGGTGGCGAGGTCGTCGAGCGCGTGCCCGGGCAGGGTCTCGAAGTCACTGGTGGCGTCGAGGACGACGGCTCCGGGGGCGTGGTCGTCGCGGATGCTCGCTACGTCGGCGGGGAGGTCGCGCGCCTCGAACACGCTACGCGAGCGCGATCTGGGCGGCGATGACGAGTGAGAGCGCGGCCGACGCGCCGACGGTGCCGAGGACGAACTTCGTCGCTTTGCTCATACCCGTTCAGGGGGCCGCGTCCCACTTAAATCAGGTCGTTTGGTTCGTGGCTCGCGCGCCGATTTCGCGCCACTTCCCGGAGCGGAACCGGACGAAGTTGACGGCGGCGCGCGTGTACATGTCCGCGACGATGGCGGCGTAGATGGCGGGAAGCGCCCAGCCGAGGCCGGGGGTGAGCGTGACGCCGAACAGGGGGACGGTGACGGCGAACGTCGCGGGGAGCGCGGCGAACGCGATGGGGAGGCGGACCACGTACGTGCTGAGCAGGCCGCCGTAGAACGGCCACGAGGTGTCGCCCGCGCCGCGGAGGCCGCCGCGGAGGGTGCGGGAGACGCTGAACGCGGCGACGCCGAGGCCGAACACGCGGATGAAGGTGACGGTGAGTTCGAGGTCGGCGGCGTCGAACGCGGCGGCGAGGGGGCGCGCGGCGACGAAGATGCCGGCGGCGATGACGAGCTGGGTGGCGAGCGCGATACGGAGGGTCTGCCAGCCGTACTCGGCGGCTTCGTCGCCGTCACCCGCGCCGATAGCCTGGCCGACGAGCGTCGACGATGCCGTGGAGTACCCCCACGCGGGCATCAGTGCGAGCAGCATGATTCGGCGGCCGATGGCGTACGCGGCGACGACCTCGCTGCCGAGCACGGCGAGCACGAACAGGAACGGGAAGCGTCCGAACGTGCGGGAGAGCCGGGTGCCGGCGAGCGGGACGGCGACGCGGACGATTTCGGTCGCGATGCTCCAGTCCCATTGCTTCCCGCCGAGGTGGAGTTGAACGCTGTACTTCCCAGAAACGAGGAGGGCGAAGAAGATGGCGGCGGCGAGCGCGTTCGCGACGGCGGTTCCGATGGCGGCGCCGGCGACGCCGAGCGCGGGAAACCCGAGGAGGCCGAAGATGAGGACGGCGTTGACGACGACGTTCGTCGGGAGGGTGAGCAGCCGGACGTACATCGGGGTGCGGGTGTCGCCCGCGCCGGCGAGCGCGCGGGACGCAATCATCCCCCAGAACCGGAAGGCGACTGAGAGCATCACGATCTTGAGGTATACCGCGCCTTCCCTGATGGCGACGGGGTCGTTCGTCAGGAGGTCGATAAGTGGCTCCGCGTACACCCACGTCGCGAGGGTGATGGGGACGGAGAGGAGGAGGGAGAGCCAGAGCGACTGCTTGATTGCGAAGTCGGCCTCGCGGTGGCGGTCGGCGCCCTTCAGTCGGGAGACGACGCTGATGGTGCCCGAGGTGAGCGCGAGCGCGAGGCCGAACGGGATGAAGTAGTACTGGAACCCGAACTCGAGCGCGGCGACCGCGCTCCCGGCGCCGCCGACGGCGACGCTCACCATGAAGAAATCCGCGGTCCGCAGGAGCGTGCGCAGGCCGCCCGTAACCATCGCGGGGACGGCGAGGTCGAACGCCTCCTCGCCCTTCTCGCGGTCGAGGAATCCGATTCGCGCGAGGAAGGCGGGGAAGGCGTAGATGATGGCGGTGAGGCGGCGGAACGCGGCGCGTAACACGGCGGGAGTTCTCGACGCGCACAAAAGGGCCTTCGGCAGCCGGCAAACGCGTTTAGTTTTCGAACTTCCGGACGGTGACGTCGAGCGTGTCGAGGTCGAGGATGGGCGCGGTCGCCACGTCCGGGTCGATGTTGACGGACTTCTGGAACGCGGTCTGCTCCTGCCAGCACCCCGAGTTCACGAGGCGGACGTTGTTGTACGTCCCGACCCCGAGCTTGTGGACGTGGCCGGTGTGGAACACGTCCGGCACGTCGTCGATAACGAGGTAGTCCTCCTTCTCGGGGGCGACGCGGAGTCGGCCGCCGAACTGGGGGGCGACGTGACGCTTCTTCAGCAGTTGCTCCATCGCCCGATGCGGGTCTTCGTAGGAGACGCTCTCACTCGGGTGTTCGGCGATGACCTCGTCGATGCTGACGCCGTGGTACATCAGGACGTTCACGCCCTCCACGGTGACGACGCTCGGATTCCCGGTGATGCGGGCGTCGTGCGCGCTCATGATGTCGCGGAGTTCCTCGTCGAACGCCGGCTGGGGTTCCGCGAGCCGAACCGCGTCGTGGTTCCCCGGAATCATCACGATCTCCATATCGCCCGGGACCTGTTTGAGTTTCTCCGCGAACGCCTCGTACTGCTCGTAGATGTCCACGATGTCGAGTTCGTCGTCCTGGTCGGGGTAGACGCCGACGCCCTCCACCATGTCGCCCGCGATGAGGAGGTACTCGACGTGCTCGGCCTCCTCGGTGTGGAGCCAGCGCGCGAACGACTCCCAGGCGTAGTCCGCGAACTCCTGGCTGCCGACGTGCACGTCGCTGATGAGCGCGGCCTGCACGTGCCGGTCGGCCGTGTTCGGCTTGTACGTCCGCGGCACGTCCGGGAAGTGCATGGAGTCCACGAAGAGGATGCCGCCGTCCTGCGCGAGCGACCCCTCGACGGCGATGACCTCGTCCAGCAGGAGTTCGTCCACGTGTGCCGCGATGTCGCGGTCCTTCATCACGAGCGCGGGGAAGACGCCGTTCGTGTCCTCCAGTTCGATGAGCCAGTGGCCGCTCGCGGTCGACCGGATGTCGTTCACCATCCCGACGATGGCGGCCTCGCTCCCGCCACCCATCGATTCGAGCGCGTTCGTCGGCCGGTGGTTCACGCGTCCGCGGAGTTTCGAGGAGAGCCTGTCGTAGCGGTCGCGGAACACCGAAACGAAGTCCGTGTACTCGCCGGTTCCCGTGGATTCGCCGGTGATGTCGTTCGAGATACTGAGTTCGTGGAGCGTGTCATCGATCGCGCGCTCGAACTCGCCGATGGAGTCCGCGTCCATCGCGTCCTCGACACCGGACGCGTCCACCTCCCGCCCCCCTGAATCAACCCCCTTTTCTTCAGGTGGAGAACCACCAGACTCGGGAGTTTTATTTTGTTTTTTGCGTTCAGTTGAAACGGAGGATTGGGGTTTCGGCGGGGCGGACTCAGAAGCGGTGTCGGCGGGCACGGTGTCGGTGGACACCGCATCGTTGGACGCTGTGTCGTCGGGTTCGATATCCGCAGCTGATGCGTCCTCGGACGGCTGCGTGGCGGCGTCCGTAGAGGGACCCGGGCGGTCGTCGCGCTCCGCGTCGTCGTCGCGGGCGTCGAGCGCATCACGGACTTGCGCGGCGGAGATGGTGAGCACGTCCGCGGGGGCGTGCTCGACGACGTGCTCGACGGCGCGCGCGGGGTCGGGCTCGTCCGCGAGCAGGGTCACGGCGTCCCGGTCGGCGTTGTAGCCGTGGCTCGTGAGTTCCCGGACGACCACGACCGGCGTCGAGTTCGGCACACTCACTCGGGAGGCGGGACGCGAGCAAAAGCCCTGCGGTCAACCGCCTCGGGGTCAAGCCCCGTGGCATCCGCCTCGTACCGCCTGTGAAAGTGGACCGGTGGGGCTTTTGACCCCGGGCGCATCGTCCGTCCTGTATGGCCGACGACGCGCCGGACCCCCGAAGAAGCCCCACGGACGCCGTCCGGTGGGTGTTCCGAACCGACAACGAGTTCGTCGTGTTCGTCCGCGAGATGGTGTCGAGCGCGCTCACCGTCCTCCTGGTCGGTATGTTGTTGTTCGGCGTGAGCGGGCTGTGGCCGCCGCTCGTCGCCGTCGAATCCGGGAGTATGCAGCCACACATGCAACGCGGCGATCTCGTGTTCGTCACTGAAGAACACCGGTTCGCGGGCGACATGGGGTACGCCGACACGGGCGTCATCACGCACGAAATGGCCGAGGACGTGGACTACCAGCGCTTCGGCGGGTACGGCGACGTCATCGTCTACCAGCGGGACGGAAGCGGCGATACCACGCCGATCATCCACCGCGCCCGGTTCTGGGTCGCGGACGGCGAGAACTGGTACGAGCGAGCGAACCCGGCGTACGTCGACGGCAGCAGCTGTGCGGCGATTTCGAACTGCCCCGCGCCCCACGCGGGGTTCGTCACGAAGGGAGACCACAATCAGTACTACGACCAGGTGAACGGCATCAGCAGCCCAGTCAAGCCAGAGTGGGTGCAGGGCCGCTCGCAGTTCCGGGTGCCGTGGCTCGGCTACGTTCGACTCGTCTTCTCCGGCGAAGCCACGGTCGGTGAGGCCGTCACCGAACTCGTCTCGTAGAACTCACTCGTTGTCGAAGCGCGCCTGCACGAACGGCGTGACGTTCTCCACGTCTCCGAGCCGGGAGTCCGCTTCGAGGACGGCCTCGGTCTCCTCAACGGGGACGGAGAGGCTGATTTCCTTGGTGCGGCCGTAGCGGCCCTTCGAGACGACGACGGCGTTCACGATGCCGAGCATGTCGAGTTCGCTGATGAGGTCGGTCACCCGACGCTGCGTGAGTACGTCGGCATCGATTTCGTCACAGAGGCGCTTGTAGATATTGTACACCTCGCCCGTGTTGATGTTGTGCACGCCGTGTTTTTCGAGGACGAGAATGGCGTACAGGACGAGCTTGGACTGGGTGGGAAGGGTGCGGACGACTTCGACGACGCGGTCGAGTTCTATCTTGTCCTGTGCGCGCCGCACGTGCGCCTCGGTGACGATGTCGGCCTGGTCGCGCTCGGCGAGTTCGCCCGCAGTACGGAGGAGGTCGAGCGCGCGCCGCGCGTCCCCGTGTTCCTGTGCGGCGAACGCCGCACACAGCGGAAGCACGTCCTCGGAGAGCGCGTCCGCCTTGAAGGCCGTCTCCGAGCGGTGTTCGAGGATGTCGCGGAGCTGGTTCGCGTCGTAGGGCGGGAAGACGATCTCCTCCTCGCCCAGACTCGACTTGACGCGGGGGTCGAGGAAGTCCGTGAACTTCAGGTCGTTACTGATGCCGATGATGGAGACGCGGGAGTTGTCGAGTTCGGAGTTCATCCGGGAGAGGTTGTAGAGGGTGTCGTCCCCGGATTTCTCGACGAGCTTGTCGATCTCGTCGAGCATGATGACGGCGACGCGTTCGACGTAGTCGACGGCGTCGAAGAACTCCGTGTAGACGCGGTCGGTCGGCCACCCCGTCATCGGCACGTCCTCCATCTCCTCGCGGTCGTCGAGCAGGGAGTCGACGCGTTCGACGACTGCATCCACGTCGTCGAAGTCGGTGTCCGTGAGCGCGTGCGGGTCGTCGCGCGCGCGTTCCGCGAGGTCTTCGAGTTCGTCCACGCGCTCGTCGACGAACTCGCGGTTCTGCTGGATGAAGGTGTTCGCGAGCTGCGCGAGCACGCGGTACTGGGTGTCGGTGACCTCGCAGTTGATGTACTCGACCTCGCAGGGGACCTCGTACTTCCGCGAGGTCTTCTCGAGTTCCTGGCTGACGAACTTCGCGGACGCGGTCTTCCCCGTGCCCGTCTTGCCGTAGATGAGGATGTTAGACGGCGTCTCCCCGCGGAGCGCGGCGACGAGAATAGTCGCCATGTTGTTGATCTGTTCGTTCCGGTGCGGGAGTTCGTGGGGCGTGTAGGAGGGGCGGAGGACTTCCTTGTTCTCGAAGATGGGTTCGCCGCGGAGGAGGTCGTCGAAGAGGCCTTCGTCCTCGTCCTCACCGTCCTCGTCGAGGACGTCGTCGATTTCCACGTCGAAGTCGCGTGCCGTGCGTCGGTCGTCCGCCGGTGTGTTGTCGTCCATAACTGAATCGTTCACCCCTCTGTTTCAGGTGGAAATGCCCGCGGAGCAGCGAGAACCGGCGTAAGTGAGACCGTACCGCCGGAATCACGGTGGCCGCCCGTGAGGCGTATGCAGTTGATGCAGATGAAACAATGGAAAGTACAGTAGTTAATAAGTTTCGGTCCGGCATCCCGTGTTGAACAATGACAGGGATAATCGGGAGACCGAGCGGGTTCGAGTAGAGAAGAGCGGTTCGAGCGTATCGTGAGGAAACGCGGAGCGTGTCGGGCCGCGCGTGCCGGGCCGCCTAATCAGGGGCACGTCGAGCGCCTGCGCGAACTGACTGCGCCGGCGCTAGCGACGGCCGCGTCGATCGCCGCGAACGACCGGGAGCGGGAATCGTCGACGGGGTCGAGAAGAATGTTCCACTCGAAACGGGTGGGTCGAGAGGTGGGACGGGGCGGACCCCCCCACCCCTTCGTTTCGGGTGGAGAACGAGAACAGTGGGAGTGGGGGTTCGCGAGCGGTCCGCTAGATACGAGAAAGAACTAAGAGGGATGCGTCACAACCAAACCCGTACTGCAATAGCAAGCGTTGTTTGGGTGGGTGTGGTGTCGGTTTCTAGTGGAGTTTCCGCTACTCGTTGCAGCACTCCCCCCCACTCCTCCCACGGGTTCCACTCGAAACGAAGGGGTGGGGGGCTAGGCTGGTCGCGTTCTCCCGCCGACTCCGACCCCTGAGTCGGTCTGTCACGCACGCTCGTCAACCGACCGATTCTTCAACCCCTCCGTTTCCCGTCTACGAACCCGCCGGCTGCCACCCGTCTGACGCGATATCGGCCGTGTCGCGCGCATTCTGCGTTAGCCTTACACGTATGGGGGTGCGTAGGAGAGCCAAGGATGGGACTGTTCGCAGACCTCAAAGACAGCATCTCCGGTGTGACGGCGAAGCTCTTCGCCGGCGAGGGTGATGAACCCAAGCGCATCGGAATCTACGGACCGCCGAACGCGGGGAAGACGACGCTCGCGAACCGAATCGCGCGCGACTGGACCGGTGACGCCATCGGCCCCGAGAGCCACGTTCCACACGAAACACGGCGCGCGCGCCGGAAGGAGAACGTCGAAATCGAGCGCAACGGCCGCACCGTCAGCATCGACATCGTCGACACGCCCGGCGTCGCGACGAAGGTTGACTACGAGGAGTTCGTCGAGCACGGCATGGAGAAGGACGAGGCCGTCCGACGGTCCCGCGAGGCGACCGAGGGCGTCGCGGAGGCCATGCACTGGCTGCGCGAGGACGTGGACGGCGTCATCTACGTGCTCGACGCGAGCACCGACCCGTTCACGCAGGTGAACACGATGCTCATCGGCATCATCGAGAGCCGGGACCTCCCCGTCCTCATCCTCGCGAACAAGACCGACCTGGAGGACGCGAACATCCAGCAAATCAAGAACGCGTTCCCCCAGCACGACACCATCCCGCTCTCCGCGCTGGAAGGGGACAACATGGACGAAGTGTACGACGAGATTGCGACGAAATTCGGGTGATACAGGATGCCAGAAATAGAACACGAAGACGGCGTGCAGATCGACTTCATCAGCGGCGAAAAGATGGACGGGAAGACCTCGATGGAGAAGATTCGACTCATCCTCGACGGTGTCCACGACGGCAACATCGTGGTGCTCGAACGCGGCCTCAGCCCGGACGAGGAGTCGAAACTCATCGAGGTGACGATGAGTGAAATCAACCCCGACGGCTTCTC
The DNA here is from genome assembly GCF_036418315.1 of Salarchaeum sp. III. Taxonomy (NCBI): domain Archaea; kingdom Methanobacteriati; phylum Methanobacteriota; class Halobacteria; order Halobacteriales; family Halobacteriaceae; genus Salarchaeum; species Salarchaeum sp. III. The sequence continues at coordinate 67,839 of NZ_JAZHPG010000027.1, forward strand.
CGGCATCGAAATCGAGTCGTTCCCGCGCTCGGAGACGAGCGACGGCGGGTTCCTCAACCGCCTGATGGGGAAAAAGGAGTCCTCGAAGCTCACGGTCATCGGACCGGCGAACCAGATCAAGTCGCTGCACAAGGACGACACCCTCATCAGCGCGCTCGTCTCCCGCGACTAGGATGCCACACCAGTGCACGAACTGCGGGCATACGTTCGCCGACGGGTCGAAGGAGATGCTGTCGGGCTGCCCGGAGTGCGGCGGGAACAAGTTCCAGTTCCATCCCGACGCCACCCCGGACGAGCCTGAGGCGTCCGCGGAACCGCCGGAGCCACCGGAACCGGAGGGCGGGTCGGTGACGTCGGCGGTCGGGCGGGCGGCGGCGAGCGTCCGCGACACGCTCTCCTCGTCGAGCGGCGAGGAACCCGACGACTGGCCGGGCGAGCGCGACGGCGCCGACTCGGACACGGACGACGGCGCGGACACGGACGATATCGAGGCGGCTGTCGAGGAGGCGGACCGCGAGGACACCGCGCAGGCGGATGCGCGCTCCGAGATGGTTACCTCAGACGACTTGCCGCCGAAACCCGAGCGCGAGGGTCGTGTCGTGCAGGAACCGGAGTCAGAGGAACGGCCGGACATGGACGAACTCCGTCAGGAGTTGAACAGTCAGTTCGAGTCCATCAAGGTCGTCGCGCCCGGCCAGTACGAGCTCAATCTGATGGAGCTGTACGACCGCGAGGAGTACATCATCGCGCTGCAGGAGAACGGACGGTACGTCATCGAAGTCCCCGAGTCGTGGCGCGAGGAGGACTAATCGTACCGATACCGAGTCGTCGCCTCCCCGTCGAAGCGCGGTCCTCGTCCCACGTTCTCGAACCCCTTCGTTTCCACTGCGAACGCGACACCATCATTCGATTCTTCGGCGAGGAGTTCCACCGGAAGCCCCTCGTTTTCAGCGAACCCTAGTGGCTCGTCAAGCAACTCCTCCATCGCATCGCGCTCCCCAGCGAGCCGCGTGACGTGCACCACGTCGCCGGCAACCTCGAACGCGACGACGCCCACGACCGTTTCGTCTCGAACCGCCACCGAGACGGTGCGCTCCCGGAGCAGACGAGCCGCGACACCCGCGGGTTCGCCGAGCAGGCCGGAAATCGCGTTGATGTCCGTTTCAACCGCCTCTCTGACGTGCATACGTGACCGTTCGTGTACACGGGCAAAAGTTCCGTGCGACGAAGCCGTTATCTTCGTGCCTGCGCAACCACGGGCCATGAACGCTCTGAGTCACGTGGAGGCATCGCGATGCGCGTCGTAGCGAAGTTCGGCGGAACGAGTCTTGGGAGCGGTGAGCGGATCGAACGCGCCGCCGCATCCGTTGCGGCTGCCGTCGACGCGGGCCACGAGGTCGCGGTCGTCGCGTCCGCGATGGGTGATACGACTGACGAACTCCTCGACGACATCACGTTCGAGGCGGACTCCGCCGACCGCGCGGAAATCGTCTCGATGGGCGAACGCACGTCGGTTCGAATGCTGAAGGCCGCGCTCGCCTCCCGCGGCGTGAACGCCGTCTTCCTCGAACCCGGCCACCCGGACTGGCCCGTCGTCACGAACAGCCGTGGCGAGGTCAACATCGAGGAGACGCAGAAGCGCGCGAACGCGCTCGCCGCTGAACTCGACGGCGCCGTCCCCGTCATCACGGGCTTCCTCGCGGAGGACCTGGAGGGGAACGTCACGACGCTCGGCCGCGGCGGCAGCGACACCACCGCCGTGATGCTCGGCCGCTACATGGACGCGGACGAGGTCGTTATCGTCACGGACGTCGAGGGTATCATGACGGGCGACCCGCGCGTCGTCGAGGGCGCGCGGAACGTCGGCGAAATCACCGTGGACGAACTCCGAAACCTCTCCTTCCGCGGCGCGGAGGTCGTCGCGCCGAGCGCGCTCTCCTACAAGGACGAGGACCTCGAAGTCCGCGTCGTCCACTACCAGCACGGCGACCTGCTCTCCGGCGGCACCCGCATCGAGGGGCGCTTCGAGAACATCATCGATATGCGCGAACAGCCGCTCGCGTGCCTCACGGTCGCGGGCCGCGCGATGCGGAACAAACCCGGCATCATGTCACGGCTGTCGACTGCGCTCGGGGACGCCGAAATCAACGTCGACGCGGTCGCGTCCGGCATGGATTCGATGACGTTCTACGTGAACGCCGAACTCGCCGAGGAGGCCGAGAACGTCCTCCACCGCGAAGTCATCGAGGACGACACGCTCTCCAGCGTCACCGTCTCCGACGACGTGGCCGTCATCCGCGTGCTCGGCGGCGAACTCCCGAACCAGCCCGGCGTCATCCAGCGAATCGTCGACCCCATCGCGGACGCCCGAATCAACCTCCACGACGTCATCACGTCCGCGACCTCGGTCGCGCTCTTCGTCGACTGGGACGACCGCGACGCCGTCCTCGACATCATTCAAGAACTGTTCGCGGAATAAGTGAACCCGAGCGAGGTGAGGGTTCACTACTACGCGAGCGGGGAGGGACGACCCGCGAGCGGGCGGCGAAGTCGTCTCCGAATACGCGAGCGGCCTCGGTTTCGCGTGGAAACGCCTTTCCGTTCGTTGGTCGTCGTGCGTGTCATGGCGGAGTCCGAGACCGAGGAGTGCGGCGTCGGGATTCGCGGCGTGGCGCTGGCGGTGGATTCCGGGGTGTGGTTCGCGTTGTTGTTCGCGGCGGTGTACGCGGTCGCGTTCGTGACCGGGGATGTGCGGGTGCGCGGGGCGTCCGCGGACGCCGACCTCTCCGGATTGCCGGCGCAGGTGGCGTTCCTGCTGTGGCTGGCGCTCTCCATCGAGTACCACGTACTGCTGGAGCACCGGTACGGACAGACTGTCGGGAAGTACCTCGTGGCGATTCGGGTGGTCGCGGACGACGGAACGAACCCGTCGATGCGGGCGGCGACGGTGCGGAACGTCCTGCGACTCGTGGACGTACTGCCCGCGTTCTACCTCGTGGGAATCGTCTCGGTTCTGCTGTCGGACCGGAAGAAGCGGCTCGGTGACCGGGTCGCGGACACGGCCGTCGTGCGCCCGTAGCCGGCTCCTCCTGCCCGTCTGGTCGTAGCCTCTAGTTCTCGTTCCAGGGTGCGGCGTCGAAGTCCACGATGCGGTGTTCGTCGCCGATGCCGGCGATGCGCTCCATCTCGTCGTCGGTGAGCGTGATATCCCGGCTGGCGAGGTTCTCCGTGATGTGGTCGAGCGAGGTAGCCTTCGGGACGGCGGCGACGTGTTCGAGGCCGTCGAGCCACGCCAGCGAGACCTGGGCGGGCGTCGCGTCGTGCGCGGTCGCGATATCCTGAATCACGTCCACGTCGGCGACCTGATTGCGGGCGATGGGGCAGTACGCGACGAGCCAGTGATCGTGCTCGCGGGCGTACGACCGCAATTCGTCCTGCTGGAGGAGCGGATGGCACTCGACCTGGTGCGCGAACAGGTCGGGGTCGAGGCGGTCGCGCGCGGCGTCGAGCTGGTCGACCCGGAAGTTCGAGAGGCCGACGCGGTCCACGACGCCCGCCGCGTGCAGGTCGTTCAGGGCGTCGATGGTCCCCTCCTCGCTGTAGGTGTCGAGCGGCCAGTGGACGTACAGGAGGTCGATGGTGTCCACGCCGAGCCGGGCGGCGGACTCGTGCGCGCTGTCCACGGCGTCCTCGTAGTCGAGGTTGTCCGTGGAGAGCTTCGTCGCGACGAACACCTCGCTTGGGTCCACGTCGCTGCGTTCGATGCCGCGGCGGACGAGCGCCTCGTTCCCGTAGCTCTGCGCGGTGTCGACGTGCCGGTAGCCCGTGTCGAGCGCGGCGGCGACGCTGTCCGCGCACTGACTGCCGGTGAGCTGGTAGGTGCCGAGGCCGACGGAGTCGAACTCGCTCATACCGACACCACTCGCGCGCGCCGCCTGAACCTACTGATTCAGCGTCCCTCCCGCAGCCGGCTCGCCGTCGATTTCGGGAGGTCCGCCTCGCGAACGGCGTCCGCGACCGCGTCGATGTCGTACTCGACGCGGCGCTCCTCCACCGAAACACCCGACTCCGCCAACTCAACGAGGGCGTACGCGGCGCGCGGGTCGCCGTCCCGGGGCTGGCCGACACTCCCCGGGTTCAGGACGACGCCGTCCGAGAACGCCTCGTGGGCCTGCACGTGCGTGTGTCCGAGCACGAGCACGTCCTCGCCGCCGAGCAGGTCCGCTGAGAACTGTTCGGGGTACGTGTAGTGGTCCTGACGAGTGGGGTGGTCGTGCACGACCTTCAGCCGACCGTCGAACAGCATGCGCTCCCGCGGTAGCGCCCGCACCCACGCCCCCTGTGCGTCCGAGAGCTCGCGCTTCGCGTGCGTGATACCCGCGCTCGCCATGCCGTTCCCGCGGAAGTTCGAGTCCGTGGCGAACTTCCGGTCGTGGTTCCCCATCACCGTCGGCACGTCGCGCTCCCGGAGCGCCGCCACGCACTCCGCGGGCCAGGGATTGTATCCGATAACGTCGCCCGCACAGACGAGTGCGTCCACGTCCGGCATATCCTCGAACACCGCGTCGAGCGCCACCCTGTTCGCGTGAACGTCCGAAATCACGCCGACTCGCATATCTCGTCCTTCGGCATCCGTCCCTTACTCGTTGTCGGCGAACGCGATCGACACGCCGTCCTCCGCGACGGTGACGCCCGCCGCGCACACCGCGTGCTCGAACTCCGCGTCTAACACCTCGCGCGCCGCCTCGTCCGCGCTGTTGGCATCGAGCGCGTACGGCTCCGGGCTGTCCTTCTCGTAGGTCGCGACCAGCGTCGGCTCCGCGACCTCCCGCACGAGAAGCGCGTCGCGACGCACGATGCCGATGTGGGCCGTATCCGCGCCGACGACTCCCGCGATGCGGGGCGTGTCGTAGTCGTCCTTCTCGTAGTCCATCGCGAACAACCCAGACACGAGCGCGTCCCGCGCCGGATACCCCAGCTCGACCTTCTCCGTAATCGGGTCGACGTGCGAGCCGTTCCCCACCACCGCCCGCCCGTCGACGTCCCGCACGCAGTTGTACGACACGTACGGATTATCCGTCTCTTCGGCGTCCTCGGTCGGAACGACCGTCAACAGGCCGTCGCGCTCCACAATCGTCCGATTCGGGAACGACCGCGACGACACTCGATACGCTCCGACACCGGGCCCGACGACGACGAACCGCCCAACGTACATACGAGAACATGAACACATACGCCAAAAATAGGTGTCGGAATATGCATCCTGTTGGATTCACTCGTCTCGCCCTCGCTCAAACGCCGGTTTCAGTCTGGAGAACGAACTTACCCGTCCCGCTCCCCCACTCGCGTATGGACCCCACGACACGACGGAACGCGCTCCGCGCCGGCGCGCTCGCGGTCGTCGCCGGTTTCGCGGGCTGTGCGGGCGACGATACGTCCGAGACGCCGACCGATACCACGTCTCGCGTCCCGAGCACGGCCGACCCGACGACGACGCACGACACCCCGACGCTCCAGCGCCACGCGGTGTGGTCCGACGACCTGGGCGGTGAGATCGGCCTCGAACCGGCCATCGCGGACGGCACGCTCTACATCGGGCGCCGGGACGGCCACCTCGCCGCGCTCGACCCGACGACCGGAACGGAGAAGTGGACGACCACGGCGGGCATCGGCTTCGCCGGGTTCGACGACGCGTCCCCGACAACCGCGGACGGACTGGTGTACGTCGTTCCCGGGGCCACGCAGGGTGTCGCCGGACGCGGCTTCGAAGTCGTCGCGCTCGACGTAGCGACGGGAGATGAACGGTGGTCTCACAGCGTCGACGAAACGTCGTTTCTCAGCCTTCTGGGCGTTCACGACGGCCGCGTCCTCGCTGCGACGAGTGACGACGTCGTCGGCAACATGGACGAGACGCTCGTGGCGCTCGACGCCACGTCAGGCCGCGTCGAGTGGACGGGCACCGTCGGGAACCCGTCCGGCTGGGGTATCGGCGCCGGCGGCGTCTACGTCTCGTCTTTCGCCGCCCTCCGCGCAGTCGCCCTCACCGACGGCGACACCCGGTGGACGACCTCCCGCAGAACTGTGGACGGCGTCGACGTGACCGCGCAGACGGTCGTCACGTCCCTCGAACGCGACCGGGGCGCGCGACTCCGCGGCCTCGACCCCGTCTCGGGGGACACAACGTGGCGCGGCCCCGACTGGACCGTCACCTCGCACGCGACACGCGACGGAACGGTCTACGCGGGCGGCGAACAGCTCGGCGCGTACGACGCCGACACCGGCGCGGAACGCTGGAGTATCCGCGGACACGGCTTCGTCGCCGAACCCCCCATCGACGGCCGCCTGTTCGCGCGCCTCGAATCCGGCATTCACGCCCGCGACCCGGACTCCGGTAAACTCCGCTGGGGAACCAACGCCACTCACGACTCGCCGCTCACGTTCGGCGACGGCTTTCTCGCGTACGTCGCCGCCTCCGACGACCCAGCCGTCCCGCCGACGCTCGTCGTCCGTGACACGGCAACCGGGGACGCGACGCTCGCGGTGACCTTCGACGACGCCGACGCGCTCGCCCCGCCCGTAGCCCACGGCGAGACGCTCATCGTGGCGACACGGGACGGACGCGTCCACGCCATCCGGCCCTGAGCGTGGATTCGGCGAACCGCCTTCGCAAGGCTAATAAATACGAGTCTCCTCTGTCAGATTGTAGTCCCGTGGGGTAGCTGGCCAATCCTTCGGCCTTCTGGGGGCTGAGACGGAAGTTCGAATCTTCCCGGGACTACTTCTCCCGTCTTTCGTCCGTCAGACGATCGTCCGCTCTCCGCGGGCGCCGTTTCAACTGGAACTTACTTCTCGCCGTACTTCTCGGACTCCTGTTCCTCGAGCGCGTCAAGCTCGCGTTCGGGGTTGTATTCGTTCTCGTCGCCGTGTTCGCGGCCGGCGGTGCCGGTGAGTTCGCCGAGCACGGCCTCCCGGGCGTCCTCGTGGGTCTCGTACTCCTCGTCTTCGAGGCGGTCGAACACGTCGCCGAGGGATTCGGTTTCGTTCGGCAGTTCTTCGGCGGTCTCGCCGTAGACGGCCTTCATCTCGCTCGGGTTCGTGGGGTAGCTCAGGCCGTCGAGGGTGGCGTCCACGGCTTCGAGCGTCTCCTCGACGCGCTCGGTGCGTTCGTGCTGGCGTTCGCGCGCGCTGTCGGTGACATCGTCGCGACTCATGGCGAGTACTTCCGGACGCGGGCCAAAAACCGTGGTGGCTACTTTTCCACGTCGAGCAGGGCGACGCGCTCCCGGACGAGGTCGGTGAGCGATGCGTCGGTCGCGGCGCGCTCCGCGTCCGATATCTCGAAGAAGTCGGTTAGGGCGGCCTCGTCGAGGGCGTCGAGCGTTTCCGTCTCGTCGACGAGCGGGCGGAGCGCGTCGATGGCGGCGGGTTCGTCGCCGCCGTCGACGACGATGACGGCGTCCGTCCCCCCGCTCGACACCCCCATTTCGAGTGCGCGGCGGATTTGGCGGCGGCCCGCGGCGTAGAGGAGGATTTCGACCGAACGGTCGCGCGCGACGTTCTCCCCGCGGTCGAACGCCCGGTTCGCGTGCCGGACGGCGGCCGCGAGGTGGGGATGGCCGGCGACGTACGCGGCGTCGAACGCCTGCACCGCGGCCCCGTGGTCGTCGCCGATATCGCTCAGCTCCTCGACGAACGCGTCCACGTCATCGACGGTGGCGTGGCCCTCGAGCGTTCTCACTCGAAGTCACCCAGGCTCGCCTGTCCGTCCTCGCCGTCCATGTCCGCGGACCGCGCGGCGGCCTCGGCGTCCGCGTCGGCGCGCACGTCAGTCATCGACGGGTCCTCGTGGCCGACGTTCTCCAGCACCGTCTCGGCCGTTCGGCGCCGTCCCCGTAACGCGCCCAACACGACGGGTTTCGCGGCGTTCCGGAGATCAGCACGCGTCTCGATACCCGCCTCGTAGAGGCGGCGCGCGCGTTTCCGGCCGACGTTCCGCACGCCCGCGAGGTCGAGGAGTTCCTCGCCGACCCCGTACTCGACGCGCTTCCGGGCGTCCCGAACGGCTTTCGTGTTCCCGTATCCGAGGTCGCCGGCGAGGCGTTCCGCGGCGTTCAACAGCCACTCCGCGGTCTCGACTTTCCCGCGGATGTCGCCCGGTCCGACGCCGTAGCGCTCCGCGATGGCGTCCTCGTCCAGTTCGTTCGCCCAGTCCTCCAGGAGTTTCGCCGTTTTCGTCGCGGCGAGCCAGTCCTCCCACTCGTTCTCCTCGAACTCGCTCGGCATCCGCCCGAGGAACTCCGTCTCCCGCTCGTACGCGAGTTCCGTGTACTCCTCGCGGTCGCCGGAGCGGAGGTAGAGGCCGTAGAGGTCGGGCGTGCGGGCGACGAGGTGGTAGAGGCCGAACGGCGTCGGGTCCTCTGCGTCCTCTAGTCCGTGAATGAGTTCCGCGGCGCTCATCGGGTCGACGTACAGTCGGCTCACGAGGTGGCCGCTCGACGTGGCCGAGAGTCCGCCGTCCTCGCGTTCGACGAAGTCGTTCGCGACGAGGTAGTCGAGCACGTCGTCCGTCACGGATTCGAGGCGCTCGGGGTCGTCCGTCTGCGTCGCGTACAGCGTCCCCGAGAGGAATTCGAGGAGGGCGTCGCGGCTCCGCGCGACTCCGGTTGCGACCGCGGCGAGCACGTGCGTGCGGAGCGCGGGTTCGGCCGCGAGCTTCGACCGGACGGGGTCCGGGTCGGCGTAGATGTAGCGGTCGAACAGCTCCTCCAGTTCCTCGTGCGTGTTCGCGAGTAGCACGGCCTCACCGTACGGGTCGAGGCCGGGACGGCCCGCCCGACCGAACATCTGGTGGACTTCGAGCACGGAGAGCGGCTGCATACCGCCGGCGTCGCCGTCGTAGCGCTGCCAGTCTCGGACGATGACGCGCCGGCTCGGCGTGTTCACGCCCGCGGCGAGCGTCGGCGTCGCGGACACGACCTTCACCAGTCTGTCCCGGAACGCCTCCTCCACGAGCTCACGGTGTTCCCTGGCGAGGCCGGCGTGGTGGAACGCCGCGCCGCGCTCCACGGCGTCCGCGAGGTCGTCACTCGTCTCGGTGTCGCTCACGCCCCGAATCTCCGCGGCAATCTCGTCCAGCCGTTCTTCCTCCTCGCCGTCGAGGTAGTGCGCGCTCACGTCCCCGAGCCGTCCCGCCGCGGACTCCGCGTTCCGCCGCGAGTTCACGAACACCAGCGTGGACCCGCCGTCGGCCAGCGTGTCCTCCACGAGCGCGCTCGTCTGATTCCGGTTTCCACCCACCGAGAGTTCGCGCTGGCTGCCGTCGTCCAAGTGGAGCGACTGGCCGTAGTGGACGCCCGTCCGGAGGTCGATGGGTCGCCAGTCCGAGTCCACGAGTTCCGCGTCCAGCCAGTCCGCGAGTTCGTCCGCGTTCCCCACGGTCGCACTCAACGCGACCACCTGGAGCGACGGGACGCGCTGGCGGAGTTTCGCGAGCGTCACTTCGAGCGTCGGCCCCCGGTGGGCGTCGTCCACGAGGTGGACCTCGTCCGCGACGACGCAGGCGAGGTCGTCCACCCAGTTCGCGCCGTTCCGAATCAGCGAATCCACCTTCTCCGAGGTCGCGACGATGATGTCCTTGGAGCCGAGCCAGTCGCCGTCGCTCTGATAGTTCCCCGTGGAGACGCCGACGGAGATGCCGTACTCCTCGAACGCCTCGAACTCCCGCGCCTTCTCGCCGGCGAGCGCGCGCAGCGGCACGATGTAGAGGGCTTTCCCGCCGCGCTCCACGGCCGACAGCATCCCCAGTTGGGCGATGAGCGTCTTCCCGCTCGCCGTGGGGACGCTCGCGACGAGGCTCTCGCCCTCGGTGACGCCCGCCTCGACCGCAGCCTCTTGCGGGGGGTAGAACGCCTCGATTCCCTCCCCCTCCAGGTGGTCCGCAACACCCGCGGGGAGGTTGTCGAGGTCCGATGGTCTCATTGGACAAGTGTAGGCGACTCACGCGGTTTAAAGTATCGTCCTCCCCTCTCGTGGGTATGGCGCGTGCGGAACTCACGACCGTCGACACCGTCCACGACGAGCGCTCCTGGCTGTTCACGGTCGTGGACGACTACGGAAACGAAGAAGAGGTGATTCTGGTGCCCTGCGAGGACTCCGTGGAGGCCTGGGTGAACACGTGCCCCCACGAGTTCCAGCGGTTCGACCGCGGGATGGGCGCGGCCATGCGGGACGGGCAGGTCATCTGCCCGAAGCACGGCTCGATGTTCGATACGTGTTCGGGCGACTGTGACAACGGCGAGGCCGCTGGAACCACGCTCGTGGACGTGAACCTCGTAGTGGAGGACGGAACGGTCTACCTCGACGACGAGGACTACGTGTTCCGACACGCGGGCGGTATCGACGACACCGACGAGGGGCCGAGTTCGACGAGTCACCTCTCCTTCTAACCCCGACTGCTTTACCCCCGTCCAGTCCCAAACCCGGATATGCGAGTGGAGTTCGACCGAGACACCTGCATCGGGATGTACCAGTGCGTCGCGGAGTGGGACGGCTTCGAGAAGGACGCGGACGCCGGGAAGGCCGTGCTCGTCGACGGCGACGAAACCGAGGACGGCGTGTTCAGCCGCGAAATCCCCGAGAGCGACGAATTCGACGCGGAGTTCGCGGCGCGGTCGTGTCCCGTGGACGCCATCCGCGTCTACGACGACGACGGCGAGCAGGTCGTCTAGGGTTTCACGAGGACTTTCACGGCCTCGCGTTCGTCCATCGCCTCGTAGCCCTCGGGGACGCCGTCGAGGTCGACGGTCTTCGTGAATATCGGCGAGGGGTCGAGCGTGCCCTGGAGCACGTCGGCCATGAGGTCGTCAACGTAGGCGCGGACGGGCGCAACACCCCCACTGAGCGTGACGTTTTTCGAGAACGCTGTCCCGAGGAACTCGGCTTCCTCGACACCGGCGGGGACGCCGACGTATCCGACGGTACCGCCGGGGCGCGCCACGTCGAACGCGGTGCTCATCGAGGATTCGGCGCCCACGCATTCGAGCACGTGGTTCGCGCCGCCGTACGTGAGTTCTTGCAGCTCCTCCACGGCTTCCTCGCCGCGACTCGCTACCGTCTCCGTCGCGCCGAACTCCTCCGCGATTTCCAGTCTATCCTCGTGGTGGCCGACCGCGATGATGCGCTCCGCGCCGAGCCGGGAAGCGGCGAGCACGCCGCACAACCCGACAGCACCGTCCCCGACGACGACGGCGGTGTCGCCCGCTTCGACACCGGCGCTGACGGCGGCGTGGTGGCCCGTGCACATCACGTCGGTCAGCGGGAGGAGGGCTTCGAGCGTGTCCTCGTCGTCGGCGTACCGCTCGGGTACGCGGACGAGCGTGCCGTCCGCGGTGGGTGCGCGGACGCGCTCGCCCTGTGCGCCGCCGTTCGCGCCGCTCCAGCCGTCGCCGTTCACGCACGACGTGTGGAGGCCCTTCCGGCAGAACTCGCACTCTCCACAGGAGATGGAGAACGGGGCGAGCACGCGGTCGCCCGGCCGGACGTGCCGCACGTCCTCACCGACCTCCTCGACGATCCCCATCGGTTCGTGGCCGATGCGGCTTCCCTCCTCGCGGTCGCTCTGCCCGCGGTACGGCCAGAGGTCGGAGCCACAGATGGCGGTGTGCGTGACGCGGACGATAGCGTCCGTCGGTTCCTCGAGTTCGGGGTCGGACACGCTCTCGATGCGAACGTCACCGGGACCGTGGTAGACAGCGGCGTCCATACCCATAGCCCGACTGCGACCCGCAAAAAACCTCCCTCCCAGACAATACTTTTATACTTCGGCGACAAACGTGTGGGTGTCTACCATGTGTCATCCCTGGGAGGAGGTACCGGTCTGGACCGAGGAAGCGGACGACGAGGACGACGAGATGGCGGACGTCCAGCGCGAAGTTCCGCCTAGCTGAGTTCGGCGTACTGCTCGGAGAGCTTCTCCGCAGCCTCGCCGAGCTGGTCGCGCTCGTACTCGGTGAGGTCCCACTCCACGACTTCTTCGACGCCCTCCGAGCCGAGTTTTACGGGAACGCCGAACGCCGTGTTCTCGTGCCCGAACTCGCCCTCGAGCGGAATGCTCGCTGGGAGCACCTCGCCCGTGTCGCGGAGCACGGCCTCGACCATGTGCGCGACGCCTCTCGCGGGCCCCCACTGGGTCGCGCCCTTCCGCTCGATGACGTTCATCGCGGACTCCTGGAGGTCGGCGAGGATCTCCTCGCGCTCGTTCTCGCCGAACGACGGGTCGTGGCCGTCCACGCGAACCTTCGAGAACACGGGCACCTGCGCGTCCCCGTGCTCGCCGAGGATTGTCGCTTCGACGTTCTGCACCGGCACGTCGAAGCGCTGGGAGAGCACGTACCGGAACCGCGCGCTGTCCAACCGACCGCCGAACCCGATGACTTTCTCGCGCGCTCGCTCACCCGTCTCGTAGAGATGGCGGTTCAGGAGGTCGACGGGGTTCGAGGTCGTGATGGAGACGAAGTCGTCGTTGTACTCCGCGAGGCTCGAACCGATGTCCTCCATGATGGGCGCGTTGTCGCTCGCGAGGTCGATGCGGGTCTGTCCGGGCTTGCGCGGAATCCCCGCCGTGATGACGACCACGTCGGACCCTTCGGTCGCGGCGTAGTCGCCCTGCACGACTTCGGTGTTCGAGTCGTACGCGATACCGTGGTTCGCGTCCGCGGCCTGTCCGACCGCCTCGTCCTCCTTCTCCGGAATGTCGACGAACACCAGTTCGTCCACGATGTCGCGGAGTGCGAGACTGTAGCCTGCCGCCGCGCCGACCGTACCCGCCGCGCCGACGATGCTGACTTTCACCATATTCGAGAGTGCTCGCGGCGTTCTGTTAAGCGCTTCGCCACTCCGGACGCCCGCTGTCTCAGGGGTCCGAGACCGTGACCGAGCCGTTCCCGTCGAGTTCCACGACGAGCCCGCAGTGCTCGCGGAACCGCTCGATTACGTCGGGGTCGTGGACTTCAGTGGAGACGTGGAACAGGCCGACCGCGTCGTGCTCTGTGAGGAGGTCGCCGAGCCGGTCGAGCGCGTCGAGCGCGCGCTCCTCGTCCGCGTAGTACGCGAGTTCCGTGACGGAGTCGAAACTCACGCGGCGCTTCCCCGTCGTCCCCTCGAGGAAGTCCTCCGCGACTGCGATGATGCCTTCCACGTCGTCCGGCGAGGACACGTACCGGATGTGCTCGGAGCCGCGCCGCGAGTATCCGCGGTCGACGCTCAGCGCGTCCAGCACGTACGCTCGCGACTCGTCCCCGTCACCAGAACGCCGTGCGTTCTGGTTTGCCGCCGAGCGTGGCTCGGCGACGCCGTAGTAGTCGAGTTTCTGCTCGACCTCCCGCGCGGTCGTTCGCGTGGAGATGACGAGGAACCGGTCGGTGTCGGTTTTGAGGAAGTCGGTGTCGATGCGGTCCGTTTCGGCCGTACTCGGATGGAGGAGGAGCACGGCAGTCCCACCGGGAATCGACGCCGGCCCGCCGTCGATCGCGAGTTCGTAGTCCATAGCCCGAGCGAGGAGCGCCCGGAACTTAACTTCCGCTGGCGTGCACGCCGACCTCGCCGCTCGCGTGGACGCCCGGTCGCCGAGTTTCGCGTCGACGCCCACGACACCGTTCAGGTCACGCGCACCGCTGGCCGCCCCTTTCCATTTGAAGGTTTGGTGGACTCATCGCGGTCGCGAATCGTGAGCCGCGCATTCGCGGAGAAAACAGCGGGTGTTAGAGGTCGCGGCTGTTGAACCGGAGGTAGCCGACGAGGGGGGCGAGGACGAGCCACGCGACGAGGATGACTATCATCGTGGGGCCGGCGAAGAGGATGCTGTCGGGCAGGCTGCCGAGGCTGGTGCCGAACCCGGCTTCGGGGACGAAGTTCGCGAGCGCGAACGTGTACGCGCCGGACGGCGGGATGATGTTGAAGACGAACGGCCAGATGTCGTCCGGGGAGACCTGGAGGTCGAGGAGGACGACGAGGCCGGTGGGGATGAGCGGCAGGAGGAATTCGACGAGGAAGTAGAACCCGATGGCGCCGAGGGTGGCGCGGCCGCTGTCGTTCGTGAGGCTGGAGATACCGACGCCGATGGCGGTGTAGACCGCGCCGAGGACGAGTGAGAAGACGCCGAACACGGCGAAGGACGCGAGACTGTACGTGTCGTAGAGCGCGAGCATGACGACGAGGCTGACGACGAGGCCGACGAGAATGGAGACGGAGAGGACGGCGGTACGCCCGACGACCTTTCCGAGGACCGCGTCGCGTCGGCTGTGCGGGAGGGAGAGGAGGAGTTTCGCGCTCCCGGATTCGACTTCGCCGACGATGGCCTTGTGGCCGACGAAGAGACCGATGATTGGGACGAGGATGGTGACGGGACTGGTGAGGAAGGCGATGAGGCCGAGCGTGTCCACGGTGGGGTCGCCGGTTCCGCCGCTCTCCGTGAACACCCGGTAGAGGTAGGCCATGCCGGCCATGAACAGGACGAACAGGGCGGTGAGCCCCCAGAGCATTCGGGAGCGCATGGCGTCCCGGAAGTCCTTCTTGGCGACGACGGTCCAGCTCATTCTGCGTCCTCCGTGTACGCCGCGAACACTTCGTCGAGGCTCGCTTCCTCGGTCGCGAAGTCGCTGACCGTCACGCCCGTACTCTCGATAGCGTCGAGAACGCTCGTTTTGGCGTCGCTGTCGCCGCGTACGCGGATGGTGTCGCGGTCCGCGCTCACCTCTTGCACGCCGTCGACGTTCTTCGCCGCTTCCAGCGCGTCCGGGGTGACTTCGTCCACGACGACGGTGAGGACGGCGCCGGTACCGACGGCGTTCCGGAGGCCGCGGATGGTGTCCTCGGCGACAATCTCACCCTTCCGGAGGATACCCACGCGGTCACAGACGGCTTCGACCTGTTCGAGGATGTGGCTGGAGAAGAAGACGGTCGCGCCGCGGTCGGCTTCTTCGAGGATGAGTTGACGCATCTCGCGCGCGCCGTTCGGGTCGAGACCGGTGCTGGGCTCGTCGAGGATGATGAGGTCCGGTTCTCCCACGAGCGCCATCGCGAGCGCGAGGCGTTGCTGCATTCCCTTCGAGTACCCGCCGGCTTTCCGGTCGCGGTCGGCGGGGTCGATGCCGACGCGGTCGAGGAGGGCGTCGGGGTCGTCGCTCGCGCCCTTCGATTCGACCGCGAAGTCGACGTGCTGGCGGCCGGTGAGGCGGTCGTAGACCGAGAACCCCTCGGGGAGCACGCCGATGTCGTCGCGGATGGAGAGCGCGTCGTCGTGGGAGTCCTGACCGAGGACGTGCGCTTCGCCCTCAGTCGGGCGGACGAAGTCGAGAATGATGTCGATTGTCGTGGACTTCCCGGCGCCGTTCGGACCGAGGAAACCGAACACCTCGCCGTCTTCGACTTCGAGGTTGACGCCGCGGAGGGCGGTGACGTCGCCGAACTCCTTTCGGACTCCGGATAGTTCTATCGCTGCCATGTCCGGGAGGTGTCACTGCCACATGAAGAAGATACCGGAAAAAAGTGCCTAGAGGTCTACTGTGTCGAACCGAGCGCTCCCGAGCGCGAGTGGGACGGCCGCCCACGCGAGGAGGACGGCGAACGCGAGCGCACCGTTTCCGGTGCCGTCGACGGGGAATCCGACCGCGCGGAGCCCGTCCATGTACGCCGTCGTCGGATTGAGGGTCGGGTACCACGCCAGCCACTCCGGCCGGGGCGTCGCGGGCCACGCGAACCCGTTGAGGACGTAGCGTGCGGCGTCGACGGGCAGCCACCAGTAGAGGACGAGGCCGCCGACGCCCATGCAGCCGAGGAGCGCGCGAGTCGGCGTGCGGGTCGCGGCGGACCAGCCGACGGCGACGCCGACGAACGCGGCGGTGAGCGCGAGGCCCGCGAACAGGAGGCCCGCGGTGGTGACGAGGCCGTCTACGGGCTGGGAGCGCGTCACCGCGAACGCCGCGCCCACGACGAGCAGGACGACCACGGGTATCGCGGTCGTGACGAACCGGCCGAGCGCGGTGCCGGCGACGAGCTCGCGCCGCGAGATAGGGAGGGAGAGCGGGAGGCGGAGGCGCCCCGACTGCCGCGGGCCGTTCACGGCGTCGTAGCAGTTCGACGCCACCGAGATAGGAACGACGAGCAACAGCACGGGACCGAACAACCGCATCGTATCGGGGGCGCTCCACGCGCTCTCGGTCAGGACGTCGATACCGCCGGCGACGAACACGGCGAACAGCGCCGCGCCCGCTGTTGACCACGTGAGGCTGCCGTCGGCGCGCGCGACGCGCACGTCCTGTCGCGCGACGACGAGCCAGCCGGGCGTGCTGGAGGGCATACGCGACTGTCCCCTCTCGCTCGCCTAAAAGCTACCTACACCACGTCCTCGGGGTCGTGTTGCTCCATCATCCGCGCCGCCTCCTTGCGGTACTGTTCGCGGCGCTCTTCCTCTTCGACGGGTTCGAGCGTGTCCTCGTCGACGGCCGTCGCGGCGGTCGGTTCGGCGGCGTGCAGCGACCGTTCCTTGTGCAGCACGCGCTCGCCGTCCGGCGTCGCGTACACCAGGCTCAGCAGTCCCTTGTCCGTGTACTCGCGGTAGACGAGCCACACGCGCGTCTCACTCATACATCGGGGTTTCGCGCTCGGCGACTTAACGCTGGTCTCCCGCCCGCGGCGGCCACGCTTATCAGCGACGGCGTCGAACCCGCGAGTGATGTCGGTCGCGCTCTCGGAGGTCCTGTTCGACGGCGAGTCGGTCGTGGAGCGCGTGGACTGCGGCGCGAACGCGCTCGTCGTCACCACGCACCGCATCATCGCGCTCACTCCGGCCGGGGACGGCGAGCGCGTGCGGTACGCCGACCGTCCGAACGTCGAGACCGTTCGGGTGGAGACCGCCGGTACCACCCGCCACCTCCGATTCGGCCTCCGGCAGACCGCGTTCGCCGTCTTCCTGCTTGCAGCCGGTACGCTGTTCTCGCTCGACGGCATCGCGGACTCCGTGGCGGGCGCGACCGGGGCCGCGCGCGAGGTCGGTGTCGGCGCGCTCGTGCAGGTGCTCGCGACGGTCGCGCTGTTCGCGCGGTACTTCGACGACGCGCTCGTCGCCCTCGGCGGCCTCACTGCCCTGCTCGCCGCCATCGGGTTCGCGCGCTACCTGCGGTCGCGCTCGCGGGCGCTCGTCGTGGAGACGTACGGCGGCGAGGAACTCCGCGTCCCCGCGCCGGACGCCGACGAGGCGGACGCGGGCCGGGTTCTGGAAGCGCTCGACTGAAACCCCGCGAGCGCCAACCTCCGGTGATGGACGCGAGTCAGGTGCGCGAGCGCGCCCGCGACCTCCCCACCGACCCCGGCGTCTACCAGTTCCTCACCGAGGAGGGCGTCGTCCTCTACGTCGGGAAGGCCGTGGACCTGCGCTCGCGCGTGCGCTCCTACGCGGACCCGCGGAGCAACCGCATCGCGCGGATGGTCGAGCGCGCGAGCGGCCTCGACTTCGCGGTGACGGACACGGAGACGCAGGCCCTCCTCCTCGAAGCGAACCTCATCAAGCGCCACCAGCCCCGGTACAACGTCCGCCTGAAGGACGACAAGTCCTATCCGCTGGTGCAGTTCACCGACCACGACTATCCCCGCATCGAAATCACGCGCGACCCCGACGAGGGCGCGACCGCCTACGGCCCGTACACGGACAAGTCTCGCGTGGAGACTGTCGTGAAAGCCGTCCGCGAGCAGTACGGCTTGCGGGGGTGTTCGGACCACAAGTTCTCGAACCGCGACCGCCCCTGCCTCGACCACGACATCGGCCTGTGTACCGCGCCCTGCACGGGCGAAATCAGCCGCGAGGACTACGTTTCGGACGCGGACGCGGTGAAGCGGTTCTTCGAGGGAGAAACCGGTGTTCTCGCGGACCCAATCGAGCGCGCGATGACCGAGGCGGCGGAGCGCGAGGAGTTCGAGCGCGCGGCGAACCTCCGCGACCGACTGGACGCGGTGCGGGCGTTCCACGGTGGCGGCGGGGAGGCGGTCACCGGGCACGGCCACGAGCGCCACGTCGACGTGCTCGGCGCCGCCATCGAGGGCGACAGCGCGACCGTCGCGCGGTTGCACGCGGAGGACGGCCAGCTCGTGGAGCGCGACCAGCACCGCGTGGACGCCCCCGAGGGCGAGGACCGCGTCGCGGCGGTGCTCGCGGCGTTCATTCCCCAGTACTACGCCGAACGCGACCTCCCGGACGCGCTCTTGCTCCCGGAAGACCCCGACGACGCTGACCTCGACGCGTGGCTGGACACGGAGGGCGTGGACGTGCGCGTGCCCGGCGCGGGCCGCGAAGCCACCCTGGTAGACCTCGCGTTGAAGAACGCGCACCGGCGCTCCGGCGGCCGGGACGAACTCGGCGCGCTCGCGGACGCGCTCGGCATCTCCCGCCCGACCCGCATCGAGGGGTTCGACGTGAGCCACGCGCAGGGCAAGTCCGTCGTCGGGAGCGACGTGACGTTCGTCGACGGACGCCCCGAGAAGTCCGACTATCGGCGGAAGAAGCTCGAAGAGGAGAACGACGACTACGCGAACATGCGGCGGCTCGTGCGCTGGCGCGCCGAACGCGCGCTCGCCGGTGAGGACGACCGCCCCGACCCAGACCTCATCCTCATCGACGGCGGCCGCGGCCAGCTCGACGCCGCGCTCGACGCGCTCGACGAGACCGGCTGGGAGGTACCTGTGGTGTCGCTGGCGAAGCAGGAGGAGGTCGTGGTCGCGCCCGACCGCTCGTACGACTGGCCGGACGACGCCCCCCAGTTGCACGTCCTGCAGCGCGTCCGCGACGAGGCGCATCGGTTCGCCGTCCAGTACCACCAGAGCCTCCGCGACGACGTTTCGACCGCGCTGGACGACGTGGACGGCGTCGGCCCGGAACTCCGCAAGCGCCTGCTCCGGCGGTTCGGGAGCGTCGAGGGCGTGCGCGGTGCGTCCGAGGAGGAACTCCGGGGCGTCGAGGGCGTCGGCGAGGCGACGGCGGAGACGCTCGCGCGACGGCTCTGACCGGACGGGACTTTATGTAGGAATGGGGAGCATATCGGGGCGATGACCGATGGAACTCGCCGCACATTCGCCCTCCTCTGCGTGCTGTTGACCGCGTCCCTCGCGGGCTGCGGCGGCGCACAACCGAACACCACGACCGCGACGACCGAGGATTCGAGCCTCTGGCGGGCGTCGACCGTTCTCACGCTCGTCTCCGAAGCCAACACGTCTCATCAGGTGGACGTGCGACTCGACCCGGAGTCCGCCGACCCCGAGAACCGAACCGTCTCGCTCGCCTCCGGCGAACGGGTAGCTATCGACCGCGAGCACGGCGAGTACACCGTTCGCGTCGCCGTCCGTGGCGGTGAGGCGATAGTCAGAACCGTCCCCGAACACCAGGAACTGGTCGTGACTATCACGGACGGCGGCGACCTGAACACGAGCCGGATTACCGTCTGAGTCGGAGTGTATCCTTCGCTCTGCCTCGCGGTTTCCCACCCGTTCACGGAGCGTATATATCAGTTAGATACTATACGGGCGTATGGACGATAGAACCCTTCTCGAACTGGTCGCCGCCGTCGCGCTCCTCGCGCTCGTAGTGGCGAGCGGGGAACTCCTCCTCGGACTGGTAGCGCTCCTGCTTCTCCGGATTCTCTCAACCCTCATTGACATCCGGGAGGCGGTCGCCGGAGCGGACGGGTCGGACGCGAGACGATAGGCGCTCTCGCGCCGGCTTTGAAAAGGGACGCGGCCGGGGTGCGGAGGCAGCGGCCGCGTCGATGGCGGCGAACGGGGAGGAGGTCGCCGCCAGTGTTCGCTACGCGCCCACCGATAATAAAACCTGATTACACTAATTCAAACCTAGTTGTTTTACTGGGGTGGGCGTCCCCGAACGCGTATGGACTCCGTCCCCCTGTTCGACTCCTACACCGAACGCAGCGAGATTCTCATGCCGAACCAGACGAACAACCTCGGGCGCGCGCTCGGCGGCGCGGTCCTCCACTGGATGGACATCTGCGGCGCCATCACGGGCCGGCGGTTCGCCCGCCGTCAGGTCGTCACCGCCTCCATGGACCACGTTGACTTCCTCGCGCCAATCGACCTCGGCGACATCGTCACGGTTCGCGGCTACGTCTTCGACACCGGCGAGTCCAGTCTCGACGTGAAAGTGGACGTGAGCGCGGAACGCCCGAGCGAGCGCGAGGAACGGGACACGACGAGCTCGTTCTTCACGTTCGTCGCGCTCGACGAGGACGAGCGCCCGGCGAGCGTCCCGGACGTGGCGACGCCGACCGACGAGGAAGCCGAACTCCGGGCGGACGCGCTCCGCGAACGCCGAACACGGAGAGAAGCGGTTCAGTCCCAGTCCAACTGACCGCCGGACTGGTACTCCGTCACCGTCGACTCGAAGAAGTTCTTCTCCTTGTTCAAATCCGCTTGTTCGGCCATCCACGGGAACGGGTTCTCCGTGCCGAACACGGGGTCCATGCGGAGCTGGCGGAGCCGTCGGTCCGCGATGTACTCGACGTACTCCACGAACTGCTCGCTCGACATCCCGAGCACGTCGTCCGGGCACGCCTCCCGCGCGTACTGCCCCTCCAGCTCGACGGCTTCCCGAATCAGCCCCTCGACCTCGTTCTCGAACGCTTCGGTCCAGACGCCGGGGTTCTCGTCCCGAATCTGATTGATGAGGTCGACGCCGAAGTTCAGGTGGAGTGACTCGTCGCGCATGATGTACTCGAACTGCTCGCCGATACCGACCATCTTCCCCTGGCGCTTCAGCGCGAGCATCATCGCGAACCCCGCGTAGAAGAACACGCCCTCCATCACGACGTAGAACCCCACGAGGTCGCGCACGAACTCCCGGAGGTCCGCCGTGCTGTCGATGGTGAAGTCGTCGCGGTCGAGCGCACGCGTCAGGTCGACGACGAACTCGTCTTTCGCCTCGATGGCGGGGATGCGGTCGTACATCCCGTACATGTAGTCCGGGTCGAAGCCCAGGCTGTCGCAGCAGTAGATGAAGGTGTCCGTGTGGATGGCTTCCTCGTACGCCTGCCGGAGGAGGTACTGCCGGCACTCGGGCGCGGTGACGTGCTCGTACACCGCGAGCACGAGGTTGTTCGCCGTGAGGGACTCCGCCGTGGAGAAGAACCCGAGATTCCACTCCACGAGCTGGCGTTCGGCGTCGCTCAAGGCGTCGCCGCGCCACTGGGACACGTCGTCCTGCATCGGCACCTCCTCGGGCGTCCAGTTGTTCGCGACGCCCTGCTGGTAGTACTCGCGCGCCCAGTCGTAGTCGATGGGCAGTATCTTGTTCGGGTCGTGCTGGCTGTCGGTGTTGATGACGGGCATTACTGGCAGGCCTCGCAGGTCGGGTCCTCGACGCTCGGCAGGCTGTTCTCCCCGTCATCGTCGTCCGTGTCGTCGCCCCGGAACTGGGTGTCGTCGTACTCGGTCATGTCGAGCGTGGACTTCTCTATCTGGCTCGCGCCCAGCGTCCGCAGGTAGTACGTCGTCTTCAGCCCGAGTTCCCACGCCGTCGTGTACACGTCGTCGAGTTTGCTGCCGTCCGTCGACGGGAAGAAGACGTTGTGGGATTGACTCTGATCTATCCAGGTCGCGCGCTCCGCCGACAGCCGGAGCTGGTGGCGCGGGTCGATTTCGAACGCCGTCCGGTACAGCTCTTTGAGGTCGTCCGGCACCTCGTCGATCTCCTGGACGGAGCCGTCGTGATAGGTGAGTTTATCGCGGAGTTCGTCCGTCCACAGCCCCCGTTCTTTGAGGTCCTCGACGAGGTGGGTGTTGACGCGCGTGAAGTCCCCGCTCATGTTCGACTTCACGTAGAGGTTCGAGTAGACGGGTTCGATAGACGGCGTCGTGCCCGCGATGGTCGAGATGGTCGCGGTGGGCGCGACCGCCATCGTGTTCGAGTTCCGCATCCCGTGCGCGTCGATTTTCTCCCGCACCGCGCTCCAGTTGAGGCGTTCTTCGACCTCGATTGGGGTCTCGCGGCCGCGCTCTTCCTCCAGGAGCTCGACCGTGTCCTGCGGGAGGATGTCCCGGCTCCACTTCGACCCCTCGAAGGACTCGTACGCGCCGCGCTCGGCCGCCAACTCCGCCGAGGACTCGATGGCGTGGTAGGCGACGAACTCCTGCGCGCGGTCCGCGAAGTCGAGCGCTTCGGCGGAGTTCATCGGGACGCGCTGGGCGAGCAGGGCGTCGTGGAACCCCATCACGCCCAACCCCACCGGCCGGTGGCGCATGTTCGAGCGCTCCGACTTCTCGCTCGGGTAGAAGTTCAGGTCCACGACGTTGTCCAGCATCCGCATCGCGGTCGAGACGGTGTCCTGGAGTTTCTCGCGCGCGAGCCCGGACTCGGTGACGTGCCGGGAGAGGTTCACCGACCCGAGGTTGCAGACGGCGGTCTCCTCCTCGGACGTGTTGAGCGTGATTTCGGTGCAGAGGTTCGAGGAGCGCACGACGCCCGCGTGGTCCTGCGGCGACCGGATGTTGCAGGGGTCCTTGAACGTGATCCACGGGTGGCCGGTCTCGAACAGGCGCGTGAGCATCGTCCGCCAGAGGTCGCTCGCGTCCCGCGTCTCGTAGTTCTCGATCTCCCCGGCTTCGGCCAGGCGTTCGTACTCCTCGTACGTCTCGACGAACTCCTGGCCGTAGGTCTCGTGGAGGTCGGGGACTTCGTCGGGGGAGAACAGCGTCCATTTCCCGTCGTTCTGGACGCGTTCCATGAAGAGGTCGGGCACCCACGCGGCGGTGTTGAGGTCGTGGGTGCGGCGGCGCTCGTCTCCGGTATTCCGCCGGAGGTCGAGGAAGGACGGGAAGTCGAGGTGCCAGCACGCGAGGTAGGCGGCGGCAGCGCCCCGGCGCTTCCCGGAGCGGTTGATCGCGCCGGTCACGTCGTTCGAGATTTTCAGGAACGGCACGACGCCCGTGGACTCGACGCCGGTCGAGGAGATGGTGGCGCCGGTGGCGCGGACGGGCGTCCAGTCGTTCCCGAGGCCGCCCGACCACTTCGAGAGCTTCGCGTGCTCGTGGTACCCTTCGAAGATGCCGTCGAGGTCGTCGGGGATGGTGGTGAGGTAGCACGAGGAGAGCTGGGCGTGCGTGGTGCCGGCGTGGAAGAGCGTGGGCGTGGAGTGAACGAACCGCAGCGTGGAGAGCATGTCGTAGAACTCCTCTGCGTACGCCTGACGGTCGCCCTCGTCCTCGCGGAGC
Organism: Salarchaeum sp. III; assembly: GCF_036418315.1. NCBI lineage: Archaea > Methanobacteriati > Methanobacteriota > Halobacteria > Halobacteriales > Halobacteriaceae > Salarchaeum > Salarchaeum sp. III. The sequence continues at coordinate 91,101 of NZ_JAZHPG010000027.1, forward strand.
GCGACGCCCATCGCGACCCGCATCCAGAACGTCTGCGGGAGTTCGATCGGCTGGTCGCCGTCCCGGAGGAAGTACCGCTGGTGGAGGGTGTCCATCGCGGTGTAGTCGAGTCGGTCGTCGCGGTCGAGTTCCAGGTAGTCGGCGAGCGCGTCGAGGTCGTAGGTGAGCATGCGCTCGTCCAGGATGTCGGCGGCGACGCCGCGCTCGATGCCCTCGCGGAGGGATTCGCGGTAGGCGGCGTCGCTGGTGGGGTCGTCGAGGCGTTCGCGGCGGTCGCGTTCGCGCTGGACGCGCGCCGCGATGGTGTCGTAGGCTGGGTCGCGGCCGACGCGCGCCGTGAGCGTGTCCGTGAGGGCGTCGTACTGTTCGCGCGCGCTGGCGTCGGCGTAGCTGTTGCGTTCGGCGGCGGCGACGAGGTCGCTCGCGGCGTCGTCGTCGAGCACGTTCTCGTGGCCGTCGCGGGCGCGGTCGAGGACCGCGCGGAGCGATACGTCCGTGGTCTGGTGTTGCTGGCTCATGGGTGGTGAGTGCCGTCGCTCCCGAGAGCTGTGGCTGGTCGAGAACGCCGGCTGTTCGGTCTCTCCCGACGGATTCGGCGCGTCGGGCGTACTCGATGTAGTGCGCCGGGACCGACATAAGGTTTTCCAACAGAGTTGCACAAGATAAAGTACAGTTGAATAGGGTGTGGCGTGGCTTTATCACGCTCGTGGTGAACGACTAGAGTATGAGTGGACGCGACGACGTGTTCTACCAGATCGGCCGGGTCACCGCGGGCGGCGTTCCCCGCCGCCTCGTCGGGGTCCTCGGAGCCGTCGCCGTCCTCGTCGCGGCAGTCGTCCTCTTCTCCGTCCTGCCGCCGCTGTACGCCGCGGGCGCGCTCCTCCTCGTGCTCGCCGCCGCCACCGTCACCGCCTCCGTCCGGGTGGTGCAGGCCTACGAGAAAGCCGCGCTCACGGTGTTCGGCGAGTACCGCGGCCTCCTTGACCCCGGTCTCCACGTGGTCCCGCCGTTCGTCTCCCACACCTACGCCTTCGACATGCGGACGCAGACGCTCGACGTCCCCAAGCAGGAAGCCATCACGCGCGACAACTCCCCCGTTCACGCCGACGCCGTCGTCTACGTCCGCGTGATGGACGCGGAGCGCGCGTTCCTCGAAATCGAGGACTACCGGAACGCAACCGCGTCGCTCGCGCAGACGACGCTCCGCGCCGTCATCGGCGACATGGAGCTCGACGATACGCTCTCCCGCCGCGACACTATCAATCAGCGCATCGACGACGAACTCGCGGAACCCACCGACGCCTGGGGCGTCCGCATCGAGGGCGTGGAGGTGCAGACGGTGATGCCGAGCCAGGGCGTGGTGAGCGCGATGGAACAACAGGCGTCCGCGGAGCGCAAGCGCCGCGCGATGATTCTGGAAGCGCAGGGCGAACGCCAGTCCGCCATCGAGACCGCGCAGGGGGACAAGCAGTCCGACATCATCCGCGCACAGGGCTCCAAACAGAGCCAGATTCTCGAAGCGCAGGGCGACGCAATCTCGACCGTGCTCCGCGCGAAGTCTGCCGAATCGATGGGCGAACGCGCCATCGTCGAACGCGGCATGGAAGCCCTGGAAGCTATCGGGCGCTCGCCCTCCACGACGTTCGTCATCCCGCAGGAACTCACGAGCCTCGTCGGGCGGTACGGCAAACACCTCTCCGGCGGCGTCGAATCCGGCACCGGCCTGGAGAGCCTCGACTTCGACGAGGAGACGCGTGAACTCGTCGGTATCGACGACTACGAAGCCGACTTCGTCGAAGGCGAACGGCAGTAAGGCGCGCATCGTCTCGCCGTCGGTTCTCGCGTTCTCCGCCCGCGACGCTCCTCGCCGTCCCCCCGCACCTCCGTTCTCTCTTTTGTCGTCTGTCCCCGTTCGCCGTCACCGATAGCGACCACGCACCCGCCCACGACATTTATTGTCTATCATGAATAATAGGTGGGTGTGATGAGCTTCGACGACAGTTCCTCCGACGCCGTGGGCGCGGACGTCCCGCGCCCGCCGGACGTATCGGACGAAGCGGACGACCGACCGACGCCGCTCGACGCGCTCTGGCGCGCCTACGAGCGCCTCCGGACGCACGTCCGCGAGTGGCCGAGTCGGTACGTCGAACAGCAGGCAGCCGTCTACGAGGACTAGTCGTCGCTCGGTCGGACGCTCACGACCGGCACCGGCGACCGCCGAACGACTTTCTCCGTCACGCTCCCGATGAGGTAGTGGTCCAGGCCCGTGCGCCCGTGCGTCCCCATCACTATCATGTCCACGTCCGCTTCCTCGGCGTACTCCAGAATGATTGTGCGGGGGACGCCGCTCCGCACGACGTCCTCCGTCTCGACGTGCTCGGGGAGCATCGCGACCGTCTCTCGCACGGCGTCTTCGGCGCGCTCGCGTTCGGCGTCGTCCCAGGCGTCCGACGCGATGCCGCTGCTCGGGCTCTCGAAGCGGTTCCGGGTGTCCATCACGGCGAGCACGTGCACGGTCGCGTCGTACGTCGTTGCGAGTTCGCTCGCGTGTGTCACCGCGGCCGCCGTGCCCGCGCTGTTGTCCGTCGGGAGGAGGATGTCGTCGTACATCAGAGGACACCCCCGGACGCCATCACGAAGAGCGCGACGGCGATTATCGCGAACAGGCCGCCGACGCCCGTCTTGATGGTGTCCGTGTCGAGCGCTGCGGAGACGTAGGGCGCGATTTGGCCGCCCGTTACCGTCGCCGGAACGGTGAACACGACCATGTTCCACGGCGTCGACGCGAGACTGAGCGAGTGGCCGCCGACGAGACCGCCGCCGAACACGTGGACGAGGGACGCGATGATGGCCGTGGTGGCGACGACGATGTGGTTCGTGCCGATGGCGACCCGCACCGGCACCTCCGTGCGGAGCATCGAGATGATGCCGAGTTCGCCGATACCGAACCCGGCGAGGCCCTGGAAGACGCCGCCGATGCTGTACGTGCCGAACCGTTCGAGGTAGCCGGAGCGCGAGTACCGGTAGTCCTCGCCGTCGCGGTCCACGCGCGTCACCCGGCCCTCGTCGTCCGTGCGGACGCCCGCGGGGCCGAGTTTGTCGCTGTCGTCGGGGAGGTTCTCGCTCGGGGCTTCGGCGGGATGGCCGCCGTCGGTCGCGGCCTCGCCGTCCGCGGCCTCGCCGTGCCCGAGGTTGATGCGGAAGAGGAGGTAGGACGCCGCGAACAGCGCGAGCGCGAGCAGGCCGTGGAACACCCACTCCGGGATGACGAAGGAGAGGAGCGCGCCGCCGACGACGAACGGGATGCCGCCGAGGACGAGCGCGAGCGCGAGCCGTCGGTCCACGAGCCCGTACCGGATGAACGCGATGGACGAACTCGACAGCCCGAACGCCTCGCTGATGAGACCGACCTTCACGAGCGTCTCCGGTTCGAGGGGATGCGCGAGCAGCGGGAAGACGAATATGAGGAACGGCACGAACAGCGCGGACCCGCTGATGCCGACGGTGTTGACGATCGTCGCGCCGAGCAGGAAGAACGGGAACAGCCACCAGTATTCGAGCCAGTAGTCCGTGCCGCCCGCGTCGCCCGTCGGCGCGAACCCGACGACGCCCGCGATGAAGAGGAGCGGCGCCGCGAACACGAACACGTGCTGGTACTTGAGGAAGGTCTTCACAGCGCGGTCGTACGACGACATCTATGTGAACACCTCTCGACGGCTCGGGGACGGAACGCGGATTCGCCCGGTGTTCGCCAGCCACGCCTCTCGGCGGTCGGTTGTACTCGACATAGCCAGCGTATACACTCGTATCGGTGGAAAAGTCTTGATATACGGGCGAACCCTGACGAGACTACCCGAGTTCGGACCGGCGGAAGGCGCCGTAGCCGGCGAGCAGTCCGAGCGCGCCCCACGCGAGCATGACGAGGACGTTGAACCAGAGCTGGTTCTGAATCTCCGTCGACTCACCGCCGAAGTTCGACGCGAGGGTCGGATACTGGTCGACGACGCCGTGGTAGACGGGTTCCGTGGCGACGAGGTAGGCGGTCGCGGGGGAGAGCGCGGTGATGAACGACCGCGTGGACTCGGTGACGGTGGTGCCGAACGTGGTCGCGACGGCATCGAGGACGGTGCCGATGTTGACGATGGGGAGGCCGCCGAACCAGAACGGGACGAGCAGGAAGTACGCGCCGAACACGCCGAGCATCGCCCGGGAGCGACGCCTGGTCGCGGCGGACACGCCGACGAACAGGCCGGTGAGCGACACGCCGTAGAGCGCGGACACGCCCGCGAACGTGGCGAACCGGCCGAGGCTCGGCGCGTTCTCGAACGTCGCGAACGCGACGACGAACCCGACGAGGAGCGCGACGACAACCGCCCCAATGGTGACGCTCACCCGTGAGAGGAACTTCCCGAGGACGTAGCCGGCGCGCGAGTTCGGGAGGCCGAGCACGTACTTGACGACGCCGGACTCTCGGTCGCCCGCGACGGCGAGGTAGGAGAGCGGCGCGACGAACAGCGGGAACATGAGGAACGTGAGGAAGGAAACGTCGAACAGCGTCCGATAGGGGTCGGGGTAGATGTTGCGCTCCGAGACGAACACGAGCGCGACGAGCGCGGCGAACACGCCGATGACGCCGAGCACGACGTACGACCGTGCGGCGTTCTTCAGGTCGTCCCGCGCGACCGTGCGAACGCTCACGCGGACTCACCTCCCGCGTCCGCGGTCCCGTCCTCGCCTGTCGCGGCCGCTCCCTCGCTCGCGGTCGCGGGCGTCTCGTCGCCGTTCGTGTACCGCTCGAAGAGGGTTTCGAGGGAGGCGTCGTCGATGGTCACGTCGACGACGGCGGCGGTGTCGTCGAGCGCGCGGAGCGCGGGCATCTTCGCCGCGGGCCGGCCGGCCGTGATTTTGACGGTACTGTCGCGTTCCCGCACCGCGGTGACGCCGTCCACGGCTTCGACGGGCGCGAGGTTCGGCGCGCCGTCCACGTCCGCCTCGATGACGGATTCGGCGCTCAGCTCGGCGCGGAGGTTGTCGATGGTGTCGACGGCGACGAGTTCGCCGGCGCTCATGATTCCGACCCGGTCGCAGACCTTCTCGACCTGTTCGAGGATGTGACTGGAGAAGAAGACGGTCGCGCCGCGGTCGGCCTCCGCCTCGACGATGCGGCGGAGGCGCTTGATTCCCTCCGGGTCGAGGCCGGACGACGGTTCGTCGAGCACGAGGAGGTCGGGGTCGCCGACGAGCGCGATGGCGAGGCCGAGGCGCTGTTTCATCCCCTTCGAGTACCCGCCGGTGCGGCGGCGCGCCGCCTCCGGTGCGAGGCCAACGCGTTCGATGAGCTCGTCCGGGTCGTCGTTCGCGCCCTTCGTTTCGATGGCGGACGCGACGTGCTCGCGGCCGGTGAGGTTCTCGTAGAGTTCGAGGCCGTCCGGCAGGAGCCCCGTGCGCTGGCGGACCGCCTGTGACTCCCGGGTGGCGTCGTGGCCGAGCACGGTTGCGCTCCCCTCGCTCGGGTCCAGAAACCCGAGGAGCATGTCGATCGTCGTGGACTTCCCGGCGCCGTTCGGCCCGAGGAAGCCGTACACTTCGCCCGCCTCGACTTCGAGGTCGAGGTCGTCGACGGCGACGAACTCGCCGAATCGCTTCGTCAACGATGTGGTCTGGAGGGCTGACACATCCGGGGATTGGCGAGTCGGCCTATCAATCCACCGGACTACCAGTCCGCCTCGGGCTCGACGCCGGCGTCCTTCGTCTCGAAGTCCCACTCCTCGCGGAGGTCGCGCAGGCGGTCCCGGATGTCCGCGGCGAGTTCGAACTCGAGGTTGTCCGCGGCCTCCCGCATCCGCTCTTCGAGCACCTCGATGCGTTCCCGGGCTTCCGCCTCGGTTTCGGGGCCGTCCCCGGAGACGCCGGATGTGTCGGTCTTCGCGCCGGGGAGGTTCGTCTCCGACACCGCCTTTTCTATCGTCTTCGGCGTCGTGCCGTGCTCCTCGTTGAACTCCTTCTGGATGCGGCGGCGGCGCTGCGTCTCGTCGATGGCGTCCGCCATCGCGTCGGTGGTCTCGTCGGCGTACAGGACGACTTCGCCGTTCACGTTCCGGGCGGCGCGCCCCATCGTCTGAATCAGGCTGGTGCGCGACCGCAGGAACCCCTGCTGGTCGGCGTCCAGAATCCCCACCAGCGACACCTCCGGGATGTCCAGCCCCTCGCGGAGGAGGTTGATGCCCACGAGTACGTCGAACTCGCCCAGTCGGAGGCCGCGGACGAGTTCGTGGCGCTCCAGCGTGTCGGTCTCGTCGTGCATGTACTCGACCGCCACGCCCGCCTCTTCGAGGTACTCGGTGAGGTCTTCGGCCATGCGCTTCGTGAGCGTCGTGACGAGCACGCGCTCGTCGCGCTCCGTCCGGTCCTGAATGCGGTCCATTAAGTCCTCTATCTGGCCGTCCGCCGGCGACACCTCGATCTGGGGGTCCACGAGGTAGGTCGGGCGAACGATCTGCTCGACGACGTTCCCCGACACGTCGCGCTCGTAGTCGCTCGGCGTCGCGGAGACGTAGAGCGTCTGGTCCGTCTTCTCCTCGAACTCCTCGAAACTCAGCGGGCGGTTCTCGTACGCGGTCGGGAGGCGGAAGCCGTTCTCGACGAGGCTCTCCTTCCGGGATTTGTCGCCGGCGAGCTGTCCCTTGATTTGGGGGACGGTCCGGTGGGACTCGTCGATGACGGTGAGGAAGTCGTCGGGGAAGTAGTCCAGTAAGGTGTAGGGCGCGTCGCCCTGCTCGCGGTCGGAGAAGTAGAGCGTGTAGTTCTCGATACCCGAGCAGTAGCCGGCCTCCCGAAGCATTTCGAGGTCGAACGTCGTGCGCTCCTCGATGCGCTGGGCGGCGAGGAGGTCGCCCTGTCGCTCGAAGTACTCGACGCGCTCCTCCATGTCGTTCTCGATGCGTTCGATGGCGTTCTCCAGTCGCGGCTCGGGAATCGAGTAGTGTTCCGCCGGGTGCACGAGTACCGCGGGTTCCTCGGACTTCACCTCGCCCTCAAGCGGGTCGATTTTGCGGAGCGTGTCGATTTCGTCGCCCCAGAACTCCACGCGGACGGCGTACCGGCCGTACATCGGGAAGATTTCGACCGTGTCGCCACGCACGCGGAACGTGCCCTGCGTGAAGTCCACGTCGTTGCGCTCGTAGTTCAGGTCGACGAGCCGACCCAGGAGTTCGTCCCGGTCTATCTCTTGGCCGCGGGAGAGTTCGAGGCTCATGTCGACGTAGTTCGACGGGTCGCCGAGGCCGTAGATGGCGGACACCGACGCCACCACGATGACGTCGTCGCGCGTGAGGAGCGACCGGGTCGCGGAGTGCCGCAAGCGGTCGATTTCCTCGTTCACGGACGCGTCCTTGTCGATGTAGGTATCGGTCTGTTCGACGTACGCCTCCGGCTGGTAGTAGTCGTAGTAGGAGACGAAGTACTCGACCGCGTTGTCCGGGAAGAGGTTCTTGAACTCCTCGTACAACTGCGCGGCGAGCGTCTTGTTGTGCGCGATGACCAGCGTCGGCTTCTGAATCTCCTCGATGGTCCACGAGACGGTGTTCGTCTTCCCCGACCCCGTCACGCCCAGAAGAGTCTGCTTGTCCACTCCGCTCTCGAACCCCTCAGCGAGCGCTTCGATGGCTTCGGGCTGGTCGCCCGCGGGGTCGAACGGCGCGTCCACGCGGAACGGCTGCTCCGCCTCCGGCCGGTCCGGCTGTAACGCACCCTCGGAATCACTCATTACGTGTTCATGGGGACGAAGAAACGTAAGGACCGCGCTCGTTGGAACGCTGCAGCGTAGTTTTTCCCTCCAGGTTTTACGGGCGAGCGAAGCGAGCGCGTAAAAGGTGGAACGTAAGGACCGCGCCCGCGGGAAGGCCGAAGGCTGACGCCCGTTACTCGTCGCGGCGCGCGAGGAGGGCGACCGCGAGCAGCGCGATGACGGAAACGACGACGCCGAACCCGGGCACGCTTGCCGCCGATTCGGTGCTCGTCGCCGGCGGGTCGGGTTCGGTCGTGGACGCCGCCGTCGTCGTCGGGGTCGTACTGTTGGTCGTCGTGGTGTTCGTGGTCGTCGTGGTGAGGGTTGTCGTCGTCGGTGTCGATGTGGTGGTCGTGTCGGATGTAGTCGTCCCGTCGGGGGTGGTGGTCGTGTCCGTGGTCGGGTCGGTCGGGTTCGTCGCTGGCGAGTCGGGTTCGGTCGTCGTGGTCGTCGCCGTGTCCGCGGTGACGTTCACGGTGAGGGTCGCAGTCTCGGTGTTCCCGGCGTCGTCGGTGACCGCGAGGCGGGCCGTGTACGTTCCGGCGTCCTCGTAGGCGTACGTCGTCGTGCGGTTGTCGGAGACGGCGGGACCGAGGTTCCACGTGTAGTCGGCGACGCCGGACGCGTCGTCGCGCGCGGTCTCGGGCGCGAACGTCACGGACTCACCCACCTCGACGGTGCGGTTCTCGCCGAGGACGACGGTGGGGTCGGCGGCGTCGAGCAGGAGGTCGTCGGAGGTGTCGGTGTCGACGGCGTCCTGCCCGTCGCGCGCGGTGACGGTAACGCTCTCGTTCCCGCTGGTGTCGTCCGCGTCCACGGCGACCGTCGCGCGATACGTGTCACCGCCCGCGTGGTCGAGCGCGACCGTCCCGGCGCCGAACGCGGACGCGTCAGCCGTCACGCTCCCCACGTCGCCCGTGACGTTCGCGGTGATGGTCACCGACCCGGAGGCGTTCACGAGACCGTCCGCGTTCGTCGCGTCCGCGAGCGTCGCGTTCTCCACGGCCACCCCTGTTTGGTCGACGGTCACGTTCTCGGTGAGGTTCTCGTCGTCCGTCCCCTCGGGCGCGGACGCGGAGTCGAACGTCACGGTGTAGCTCCCGTCACTACTCCCGTCGTACGTGCCGTTGTAGACGTAGGGCGCGCTCGAATCGCTCGTGGAGAAGTCGTCGAGGCCGAGCGTCGCGTTCTCCGCGCCACCCACGGTGAGCGTCAGCGATTCGAGGGCGTCCGTCGCCTCGAACGAGACGTTCAGGTCTTGGCCGGGCGCGGCGGTCGCGTTCAGGTCCATCACGTCGAACGTCCGGTCGATGGTCGCGCTGTCCTCGTAGCCCGGACTCGCCGTGTCGCCGTCCACGGCCTCGCCGGAGTCGAGCGTCCCCTCGTACGTCCCGTCCGCGGTCGGCGTGTAGTTCGCGACGTACGTGTAATCGCCGCCGCTCGACTCCTCGTCGAAGTCCGAGAGGGTCAGGTCGGTGGCGTCCGGACCCAAGACGTTCACCGACACCGATTCGAGGTCCTCCGTCGCGTCGAACGACACCCGGAGTGAGTCCGACTCGTTCGAGACGGAGAAGTTCGAGAAACCCAGGGGTTCGTCGATGTTCTGGACCCATGCGATGCCCGGTTTCTCCGCCACGTCAGTTCGAACCGTACCGGTCGACCCGCTGAGCGTGGCGTATTTGACCGTGTTCTCCGAGCTACTGCCGAAGTAGAGCGCTTCGAGCGTCTCGTCTCCGGTCCAGTTCACCGCCGCGACGGGGGCCTTCTGAGCGCCGCCTGTGAGCGTGGTCCTCGTTCCGTTCATGTACGCGAGTTGGAGGTCGTTGTTACCGCTCACGTACAGGACGCGGGCGATGCCGTTGTGATTAAAGTCGCGTGGCGCGGCAATCTCGCCGGGCTGGTTCGGTCCGAAGCTCTTCTCGATGACTCCAGAGGTATTGTAGTAGTGGAACGCCTCGTTCTGGACGAACACGACTTCAGCGGTCCCGTCGCCGGTGACGTCCGCGACGCCACTAACGGACTGCGCGCTATACCCGGTGCCCACCGTCTCCGGGGTTCCGTTGTACGTTACTTTCTGTAGACTTCCGCTGTCGCTCGCGAAGAAGACGGCGCGTGTCCTGTCGCCATTCCGGTCGCCAACTGCGATTTTCGCGACCGATCCTGACGAGCCAGTCGGTTCGGTTTTCGCGTTCGACGCGAGCTTCTTCTTCTCGCCCGTTCGGTCAATCACGTAGAGCGCACCGTTGCTCTGCACGTACGGGACTTCGGCGCGGTAGTCGTCGTCCATATCCGCGGCGCGGCCGACGACTTCAGCGCTGACGCCCATGTCGATGGTGTCGCCGGACGCTGTCGCGAGCGTGAGGTTCCCCGTGCCATCGCTGACGTACGCGACCTTCACGACCGGGTCCGTGTCGCCGGTCGTGGCGGTCGCGCTCTGCGCGGCGATACTCGTCGCGACGGGGGCGACGACGAGCATCGCGACGAGGGTGAGCGCGACTGCCCGGTCTGCGTGGTCCATTTGCTCCTAGAATCCGACAGACACGGAAATGCCTTCCCGCCGATTTTACACTCTTGAAGGTTGTGGCCGCCGATATCAGGACATACTGGGTGAGCGAGTTTCCGTAGAGACGACTAGATAAATCAGGGGAGTTTAAAAGACGGAGTCGGCGGTGGCGGCGCCGACGACCGAGAAAATCGCGCCGACGCAGGTCGCCTTCAGCGTGAGCGCGGCGAGCGGCACCGGGTCCGCCGGAACGTCGGCCGCGCTGGCGAACGTCGACGGCGCGCCGAACGCGAACGCGAGCACCAGCACCGACCCGAACGCGACGAGCAGGAGGCTCAGGAAGCGCACCGGAACCCCACCGACCTCCGCCTCCCGGTCCGGGTCGCGGTCGTCGTCCGCCTTGTAGAGCGCGCCGTACCCGATACCCGAGACGATGAGCACCGTCACGACGACGTGCTGCCACCCCATCCCCGACGCGAGCACCCACACCTCCTCGGTCACCACGAACGGTCCCGCCAACAGGAACCCCCCGACCACCTGCTGGGCGGTGTCCGCCAACGCGTACCGTCTCCCTCGCCCGACCATACCAGCAACAGAACCACCACCCCCAAGGCGCTTTCGACGACCGCTCTTCCGCTCGCTTATTCGGCGGACTCTCACGTCGTTCGCGCGTGTTCTGCTCGCGGGTCGTTCCTCCCCGCTCGCTCGTTCGGCGAGTCCTCGTGTCTTCGGACTCGCCCACACCACAACCGATACCTGCCCACTCCTCCTTCGTGGGGTATGAGCGTTCGCGAGGAGTTCGACGAGTGGGCGGCGTCTGGCCGCGACAAAGGCATGGAGGACCGACACTGGCACACCGCGAAGCACGTGCTCGCACGGATGCCGGTCGAGGCGGGCGACACGGTGCTCGACCTCGGGACGGGGAGCGGGTACGCGCTCCGCGCGCTCCGCCAGCGGGATGTCGGGCGGGCGTACGGGCTCGATGGCGCGCCGGAGATGGCGCGGAACGCCCGCGACTACACGGACGACGACCGCGTCGGGTACGTGGTCGGTGACTTCGGGAGTCTGCCGTTCGAGACCGATAGCGTCGACCACGTGTTCTCGATGGAGGCGTTCTACTACTCCGCAGACCCCTTGGAGACGCTTTCGGAGGTGCGGCGCGTGCTGCGGCCGGGCGGAACGTTCTACTGCGCGGTGAACTACTACGAGGAGAACACGTACTCGCACGCCTGGCAGGACTCCATCAGCGTCGAGATGACGCGGTGGAGCCGCGACGAATACAGGCAGGCGTTCCGCGAGGCGGGCCTGTTCGTGGCGGAGCAGGACAACGTCGCGGACCGCGAAACCGAGATCCCGGACGAATCGGCGTTTCCGAGCGCGGAGTTCGACACGCGCGAGGAGATGGTCGAACGCTACCGGAACCTCGGCACGCTCCTCACCGTCGGCGTCGCGCCCTGACCGCCCACCCGCTCCACTCGAAACAGAGGTATGTGTGGGAGTGGCTGGGTGGGATGTGCCATACACTCCCGTCCCACACCCCCTTCCGCGGCCCGCGACGCGTTCGCTCCTTCGTCCGCTACCTTCCCGTTTCGCGTGGAGTTAGGGCCGATAGCGCCCGCCGACGTAGTCGATGACGACGAAACTCAGCGCGGTCACGACGAGCAGGACGGTCCCCATCGCGGCCGCGGGACCGATACTCGGGCCGGCCGTCCTATCCACGAGGAAACGCTTCAGCGCGACGGGCATCGTGTACGCGTTCTCGCCCGCGAGGATGACGGTGGAGTCGAACTCGCCGATGCTGATGGCGAACGCGAACGCCGCGCCCGCGACGACGCCCGGCCAGACGAGGGGGAGTTCGACGTCCCAGAGCGCGCGGGCGCGGTCGGCGCCCAGGCTGCGCGCGGCCTCCACGACCCTGCTGTCGATGCTTCCGAGCATCGGCGCGACGTTCCGCACGACGAACGGGTAGCCCGCGACGGCGTGCGCCATCACGACCACCGCGGGGCCGACGACGCTCACCCGGTACGGCCCGAGGTCGACGCCGAACACGAGTCCCTGGAGCAGGCCGAACCCGACGACGACGCCCGACACGGCGAGGGGGGCCATCAGGACGGTGTCGCCGAGTTTGCGGAGGCGGCCGCCGCGCGTGCTGAACGCCGCGACGACGACGCCCATTGGGAGCGCGACCGCGAGCGCGCCCAGCCCGAACAGCAGGGAGTTCCACACCGCGACCGACGGCTGCGTTCGACTCCCGCCCTGCCGCTCGACGAGCAGCCGCCACCACTCCAGCGTCGGGTCTGAGACGCCGCCGACACTCGCGAGGACCATGCTCGCGAGCGGCAGGACGAACACAACGAGAACGACGAAGCCGTAGGTGGCGACGCCAGCGCGAACCAGCCAGTCGCGGAGCGTCCCGGCGTCGAACAGCCGCTCGCGCGGGAGCGGTTTCCCCGTGCCGCTGCTCGCGCGCCGCGCCTCGTACCGGAGGTAGACGTACATGAAGAACAGCGAGAACGCGGTTTCGAGGGTGCCGAGCGCGGCCGCGGTCTCGTAGTCGAGCTGGTTCACGCTCGCGTACAGCCACACCTCCACCGTGGCGAGGCGGAGGCCGCCCAGCCCGAGGACGATGGGGAACGTCATGAACGTGAAGACGAACGTCAGGAGCGCGCTCGCGGCGAGCGCGGGCACGAGCTGGGGGAGCACCACGTCCGTGAACGACCGGACGCGGCCAGCGCCCAAACTGCGGGCGGTCTCGACGGCGTTCGCGTTCACGTTCTCCCACGCCGTCCCGACCATCCGCGTCACCAGCGGCGCGTTGTAGAACGCGTGCGCGACGAGGACGATTTCGAGCGTGTACAGCATCTGCACGCGTTCCAGTCCGAGCGCGGCGAGGACGTTGTTCACGGTGCCGAACGTCCCGAACGTCGCGGCGAACCCCGCGACCACCATGATGGACGGCAGGACGAACGGGAGGATGGTGAGCGACTTCAGGGTCTGTCGGCCCGGGAACTCGAAGCGCGCGAGAACCCACGCGCCCGGCAGCCCGAGCAGGACGCTCAGGAGGGTGGAGAGGACGGCCTGGTAGGCGGTGAAGCCGAACAGGCCGAAGTCGACGTTCCCCGCGTCGTGTACGAGGACGACGAACGGCGGCCGCGAGGCGAGTGCGGGCCGTGCGGTCGTGAGGAGTTCAACCGTCCACGCGGCCACGTCGCCCGGCACGCGCAGCGGTGCCTCGAACAGCGTGTGCGCCGCGCCGAGGAAGAACGGGTCCGAGAGGACGCCCAGCAACACGTCGGGGGTCACGGCCGCGAGCGGGTTCGCGAGCGCGTCGAAGACGCCGTACCCCTCTCTGAGGACGGCGTTCTCGAACACCGTCCAGACGGGATAGTAGAAGACGACGAGCAGGACGAGCAGGGTCGCCAGCCCGGTCGCGAGCAGGAGCGTTCGCGCCGGTGTCGGCGCTAGCTGCTCGCTATCTGGCGCGCCCACTCGTTTATCCATCCGTCGAGGTTTCCTGCGAGCTCATCGTACGTAAACGTCACCGGCTCCGGCGGCTCGTGCGCGTACTGGTCGTACTCGTCGGGGAGGTCGGCGGTCGTCGTCGCCGGGAACTGGACGTTGTTCACCGCGATGTTCGCCTGCGCCTCGTCAGTCAGCACGAAGTCCATGAACGCCGCGGCGGTCTCGGGCTGGTTCGTGTCCGCGAAGCGCGCCATCGCCTCGGGGTTCGCGTACCCCTGGTCGTTCAGGAACCCGATCTGGTGGCGGGGGAGTTCTTCCTCGCTGTTGTAGTACACTTGGTCCGTGGAGTACGAGACGACGACGGGGCGCTCGCGGTTCATGAACGCGTTGTACGCGGGCTGCCAGTCGTCGAGGATGCGCACGTCGTTCTCCACGAGGTCCTGCCAGTAGTCGAGATAGTTCTCCTCGCCCATCTCGTGGATGGTCCAGAGGAGGAACGCGCGGCCGGGGTCGCTCGTCTGCGCGTTCTCCGCGAGGAGCGCGCCCTCGTAGGCGGGACTGGTGAGGTCGTCGAACGTCTGCGGTTCCTCGATTTCCGTGCTGTTGTAGACGAGGCTGATGTAGCCCGTGTCGTACGGGAGCGCGCGCCGCTCCGGGTCTATCTGGAGGCTGTCCTTGATGCGGCTCGCGTGCTGGAGGCCGTCGGGCGTGTCGAACAGTCGTGCGTCGGGGAGTTGTTCGTCCACGCGGACGAGTTCGCCCGTGTTCAGGCCGACGAAGAGGTCGGCGTCGATGCCCGCGCTCTGCTTCTTCCGGCTGATGAACTCGTTGATGCCGTTCGAGGGCGCGGTGAACTCGACTTTCGTGTCGTGTTCGGCTTCCCACGCCTGCTTCAGCCAGTTCCCGGCGGTGCCTTCGTCCCCGAAGAAGGAGTCGTAGGTCGCGATAGTCAGGGGTTCGTCCGGCTCGCTCGTCGTCCCGGTTGTCGTCCCCTCGGTCGTGCCCCCCGTGGTGCCGTCGGTGGTCGTGCTGTCCTCCGATTCGGTAACGTTAAGGCAGCCGGCGAGGCCCGCGATGGCCGCCGCGCCGCCGGTCTTGAGGTACGTTCGCCGCTTCATTACTCGGTTGTTTCACTAGGTGGTACATAAATCGGGCGCTTCCGTACCGAAGCGTTAACTCCGGTGCCGGAGAACCCTTGGGCGTGCCGTCCCGACGCGTCGCCCTCACTGTCCTCGTCGCCGCGCTCGCGAGTCTCGCCGCGACCGTACTGTTCGACGTGCTGGGAACAGTCTTCTTCGCGCTCACCGTCACGTACCTCCTCGCGCCGCTCTACCGGCGGCTCAACGACCGCCTCCCGCCGTGGCCGGCCGCCGCCGCCACCACCGTCGTCGTCACCACCGGCCTCCTGCTCGCACTCGCCTCCATCACGCTCCTACTTGCCCGGCGCGCTGACGACCTCATGCGACTCATTCGCGAAATCCCCTCCTCGTTCACACTCGTCGTCCTCGACACGCCTATCGTCGTCGACGTCAGCACGCTCCTCGCCGCCGCCCGCGACGCCGTGAGCGCGCTCGCCGTCGACGCCGCGGCCGCCCTCCCCACGCTCGCCCTCAAACTCACCGTGTTCGCCTTCCTCGTCTTCGCGCTCCTCATCCACCATCAGGACGTGGAGCGCGCCGTCCTCGCCGCAATCCCCCACACCTACCACGACGTGACGAGCGCGCTCGCCGACCGCGCCCGCGCCACCCTCTACGCCATCTACGTCCTCCAGGCCGCCACCGGGTTCGGGACGTTCCTCATCGCGCTCCCCGTCTTCTTCGCGCTCGGCTACGGGCCGTTCCCGACGCTCGCGCTCGCCGCCGGCGTCCTCCAGTTCCTCCCCGTCGTCGGCCCCAGCGTCGTCGTGCTCGCGCTCGCCGGCTACCACCTCACCACCGGCGACGTGACCAGCGCCGTCCTCGTCCTCGTCGTCGCCGGCACGCTCGTCGCGTGGCTCCCCGACGTGCTCATTCGCCCGCGGCTCGCCCGCGAAACCGCGAACCTCCCCGGCAGCCTCTACTTCGTCGGGTTCACCGGCGGACTGCTCACGCTCGGCCCCGTCGGAATCATCGCCGGCCCGCTCGTCGCCGCGCTCCTCGCCGAGGGCGTCCGCCTCCTCGCCGCAGAACAGAACCGGGAGCGCGTTAGCTGACGACCTCCCGACCGAGTTCGCGCCACTCCGTCAGGCTGCCCTCGTAGAACTGCACGTCCGCGAACCCCAGCCACCGCAGCACGACGAACGTGTGGCTGATGCGCCGGGCCGTGTTACAGTAGAGGACGACGCGCTCGCCCGGCACGATGCACTTCTCGCCGAGCACGACCTCCAGTTCGTCCGGGTGCTTGATGCCCCGGGTGTCCTCGTCCACGAGGTCCTTCCAGTCCAGGTTCACCGCGCCCGGGATGTGTCCCTCCGCGTACTCCTCGGGCCGCCTGGTGTCGACGACCACCGCGTCGCCCTCGCTCGCCGCCGCCACCGCGTCCGCGCCGACGAACGGCGTCTCCGCGGGCGGCTCGGGGTCGTACATCGTCGGTTCGACCGACACCGACTCCGTGGCGGACGCGTGGTCGCGCGTCCACGAACTGAAGTCGCCGTTCAGGAGGTGGAGGCGCTCGATGGGATGGCCGTGGTAGAGCGCGGTGACGAGGAAGCGCGCCGCGAACACGCCGTGCGTGTCGTCGTACGCCACGAGGTGCGTCTCCGGCGTGACGCCCGCCTCGGCGAGCAGGTCGGTCCAGTGCTCGCGGGGCGGCATCATCCCGGACTCGCCGTCGGCCGT
This sequence comes from Salarchaeum sp. III, assembly GCF_036418315.1. NCBI lineage: Archaea > Methanobacteriati > Methanobacteriota > Halobacteria > Halobacteriales > Halobacteriaceae > Salarchaeum > Salarchaeum sp. III. Next base: position 107,668 of record NZ_JAZHPG010000027.1, read on the forward strand.
GCGGAACGAATCGAAGGGGACGTTCACCGCGCCCGGAACGTGGCCGATGCCGTCGTACTCCCACGCGTCCCGCACGTCCACCACGCGCACGTCCGGGTCGTCCAGGCGTTCGGCGACCCACGACGTCGGCACCACGAGGGCGTCCGTCTCGCTCATACCCGAACTATGAACGCCCCGTCCTTAGCCTCGCGGGACGCGACACGCCACCGACGTACCGGCAACAACTACCGGTAATTGGCGCGTACTCGACGTATTCTGCGACTCAACCCGAAGAAGATAGTAATACTTTCCTGTACTGCGTTCGAGAGGGGGTTCCTGCCGACGGTGAGTGAGGTTATGTGGGTGGCCGAACAATACTCGGATAGCATGGCACAAGACGACTACGCGAACGACGTGCTCGTGAGCGCGGACTGGGTCGAGGAGCACCTCGCCGAGTTCGAATCCGACGACCCCGACTACCGCCTCGTCGAGGTCGACGTGGACACCGAATCCTACGACGACTCCCACGCGCCCGGCGCGATCGGGTTCAACTGGGAGACCCAACTCCAGGACCAGGTGCAGCGCGACATCCTCGAAAAGGAGGACTTCGCGGACCTCCTCGGCTCCCACGGCATCACCGAGGACAGCACCGTCGTGCTGTACGGCGACAACTCGAACTGGTTCGCCGCCTACGCCTACTGGCAGTTCAAGTACTACGGCCACGAGAACGTGAAACTCCTCGACGGCGGCCGCGACTACTGGGTCGCGAACGACTACCCGACCACGGACGAAGTCCCCGAGTTCCCTGAACAGAACTACGACGCGCGCGGGCCGTTCGACGGCATCCGCGCGTACCGGGACGACGTGGAGACCGCCATCGACCGCGGCATCCCGCTCGTCGACGTGCGCTCGCCCGAGGAGTACAGTGGCGAGATTCTCGCACCCCCGGGACTCCAGGAGACCGCGCAACGCGGCGGCCACATCCCCGGCGCGCAGAACGTCTCGTGGGCCGCGACCGTCAACGAGGACGGCACCTTCAAGACGAAAGACGAACTCGCCGACCTCTACGAGGACGCCGGCGTGACGAACGACCAGGAGGTCGTCGCGTACTGCCGCATCGGCGAACGCTCGTCCATCGCGTGGTTCGCGCTCAGCGAACTCCTCGGCTACGACGACGTCACCAACTACGACGGCTCGTGGACCGAATGGGGGAACCTCGTCGACGCCCCCATCGAACAGGGCGAATAACCCGAATTCATTCTTTCCGCGGACGATGCCTAGAAGGCCCCCGCAGTCCACGCTCTAGGTATGACTCCCGACGACGTGTACGAGCGGGTTCGCGAGGAGAACGACACCGCGCTCTCCCGACTGGGTTCCTCGAAGTCGCTGTACGCCGCGACCGGCGGCGAGATGGAGACCGAGGACGTGTTGCGCGCCGCCGCGGACGCCGAACACGCCGCCTACGAGACCTTCCAGGCGTGGGCGGACACGAGCGACGCCCCCGCCAGCGCGCTCTATCAGGAGACCGCGGACGAGGAAGCCAGCCACTACGACCGCGTCACCGCCAAACTCGACGACCACGCCCCGAGCGAGGACGCGTCCGCGATGCACGACCGCCTCCGCGCGCTCGACGACCCCATCGAACGCGCCGGCGGCTACATCGGCCGACTCCTCGCCACCCGCGCCTCCAAGGAACAGTACGTCGGGTTCTTCGTCGGCCAAGCAGACCCCCAGACAGCACAGTTATTCCGCGACCTCAAGGGCGACCTCGACGACCAGAACGTCCGCGCCCGCGACCTCCTCGACGCCGCCTGCGACACCGCCGAAGACTACCAGCAAGCCATCGACACCGCCACCGACATCGTTCAAGCCGCCTACGACGAATACACCGCCCAACTCGAATCCCTCGGCGTCAACCCCAAACCGGTCTGCTAGACGCACCGTTTTCCAGTTCGGGGTCGCTTCGCGACCCACTCACTGCAAAACCCTGCACGAAAAATGCCGGTCGCCTTCGGCGACCGGTCAATCCCGCTCACTTCCGGGTTCTTCGAACCGCTCGTTCGCGCGAACGCGTCCCGCCAACCGCCTCTGCTTCCGCTAACCGCCCCGCGTCCGCGTCCGCGCTATCGGCGTAGGTTGAAGTAGGATGGCGGAGCCAGCGGGTGGCGTGCGTTGAGAGACGCGCGGGACGGGAGCGCGAAACCCCGGCGACGCGCCCGCCCGCGAAGGAAAACGCGTCGCCGTGAACGCCCCGCTCGGGAGTAGTTCTATACCGCCCGGGTGAGGAGACAGGGGTATGACCGCTCCCCTGTCGGACGACGCAGCGAACCGCTTCGTCACCGTCGCGCGCACGGCTCTCGGCGATAGCCTGCGCTCCCTGACGTTCTTCACCCGTACGGACTACGAGCAGCTCTACCTCCGGGACGACCTCGAACAGGACGCCGACCTCTCCTCCTTCATCGGCCACGAGTGGCAGGCGTTCCAGCTCACCCAGGACACGTACAAGGGCTCCGAACTCGGAGAGTACCAGTACACGGTTCGGTCGTTCGAGAACGGCTTCCTCCTCCGCGTCGCCACGGAACGCGACGGCGTCTTCGTCACCACGGACGGCCTCACTGTCACGCAGTTCGACGAGGCCGCGAGCGCGCTCGAATCCGTGCTCGAAGACCGCCGCGACTAGAGCGAGACCGCCGCGACCGTCTCGTACTCCGGTCCCTCGTGCGTGAGCGTGCTCTCCGTCAGCCTGACCTCCGAGACGCGCGCCGTCCCGACTGTCGGCGACCACTCCTGCACGAGCTCCCGCACGAGGTCTTTCCCGCCGGCGTGCTGCATCCGCGCGAGCGTCACGTGCGGCGTGAACTCGTGGTCCTCCGGGTCGAACCCGAATTCGACGAGCTCCTGCTCTATGGCCTCGTGCAGTCGGACGAACGCTTCGGTTCCGGATTCGACGCCGAGCCAGAGCACGCTGATGTAGTCGAGGTTCGGGAACACGCCGAGCCCGCCGTACGTCGCCTCGAACGGCTCGATGCCGATGTCCGTGACTCCGGTCTCCAGCGCGTCCGCGACCGCGTCGACCTCGGACTCGGGCACGTCCCCGAGGAACTTCATCGTCACGTGGCTCTGCGCCGGGTCGATAAAGGAGAGGCCGTCGGCGTCCGCGAACTCGGACTGCACGTCCGCCACATCGTCGTGCAGGGCGTCGGGGAGGTCGACGGAAACGAACAGCCGCATATCAGGGAGTCGGTCTGCGTAGCCCTTAACCCCGTCCCTCCCATTCTTACAGGTATGACTGACCGAGAGGACGACCGCCACTACTTCTCCGAGGGCCAGGGCTTCGACGACCCCTACGAGGGGTTCGACCTCGACCCGCCGGAACTCGAACCCGACCTGAACGAGGTCGACCCCGTCGACTCCCGAGTTGTGACGGAGAGCCTCGACGAGCGGAACATCACCGCCACGGACGCCGACGCGGACGAACTCATCGATGTCGGCTTGAACTACATGGGAATTAAGCGCCACGAGCAGGCCGCGGACGCGTTCGAGCGCGCCGCTCGGTACGCGGACGACGACGACACCGCGCAGGAGGCGTGGGTGAACAAGGGCGTCGCGCACGCCGAGATGGAGGAGTGGGACGACGCCGCGGGCGCGCACCGCGAAGCCGTGTTCGTGGACGAGGACGGCCCGTTCGCCGCGGAGGCGGAGACGAACCTCGCGTACGCGCTCTGGGAGTTCGGGGACGACGAGGAAGCCATCTACCACGCGGAGCGCGCGGTTCGGAAGGACGACCGCCTCCCGCAGGCCTGGTACAATCTCGGGTTCATGGAGAACGAGCGCGGCCGCCACGAGGAAGCCCTGGAGTGTCTCGATAACGCCATCCGCCTCGGGTTCAAGCAGGCGGACGTCTACCAGGAGAAGTCCCGGGCGCTCGACGAACTCGGCCGCGAGGAGGAGGCCGGCGAGGTCGAGGCGCAGGCCGACCGCATTCGGAAGAACCAGGAGCAGCAGCTGGTCGACCGCGAGTGATGATAGTCAGCGAGCGACAGACGGACCAGGGCCTCCTCGTCACCGTCTGCGACACCGGCCTCATCGGGGAGACGTTCGAGGACGGCGACGTGTCGCTCACCGTCACCGAGGAGTTCTACGGCGGCGACGAGGTCGACGAGGCCGACGTGCGCGACAGCCTCGGGCGCGCGAGCGTCGCGAACCTCGTCGGCACGCGCACGGTCGAGTTCGCCATCGACGAGGGCTTCGTGGACGAGACAGTCGTCCTCGACATCGCGGACACCCGGCACGCGCAAGTCCTGCGGCTGTAGTCACGTTTCCTTCTTGTGGCGCGTGTCGAGTTGGTATCCATCCTCTTCCAACGGTTACATCCATCCAGAAAATATTTATTAAATACTATTATTAGTGTATTCATAACTCCTCCACTCTCTCGCCGTCGATACCTCGCACTCGGTGCTGCCGCTGTCGGCACAGGGCTCGCTGGCTGCTCCAGTAACTCTGCCGTCTTTTCAGCGTGGCCGTCGTTCGGGTACGACGCTCGGAACACTGGGTACGTGCGCGACAGTCATACACCGCTTTCGTCGGTTGAACGCGCACTTTCGTTTAAAACGACGTTTACTCGGGCAGGTCCGGCGGCGGTAACTGATAGCGTCGTTTTCCACACGATTGGACCACGGCTGTATGCGTTGGATCGCCACGACGGGACGGTTCGATGGAAAACAACCATCGGAACCTGGGGAGGTGAACCGCCAATTCTCGTTGATGATGTGCTCTATGTCGGCTGGAGTGGAGGAGTTCGTGCCATTGACGCGACAAGTGGAACGATATCATGGACGTACGATGGCGCCCCCTCGTACGGCCCTCTCGGGTATCACGAGGGGACAGTCGTCGCAAATAAAAACGGCGAACGTGGTACTGGGGAGATTCTCGGTCTGAATGGGGGGAGTGAGGCGTGGCAGTACGAGACGGAAGCCGGTATCCTCTCCGGTGTCACTGTCGTCGATGGTGTCGCGTACGTCGGAACGAAGGGGCAGCGCGTCTCCTCGAACGAACCTCCCGATGCGCCACACGTTCAGGCTGTATTCGCGGTCTCAGCGAGTGACGGCTCCGAGAAGTGGGTGTTCCGCGGTGTTAGCGGACGCGTGAGTGTTCCGGCAGTTACGGAGAGACGTGTTTACCTTTCTTGTTCCGATGATTACGTGTACGCGCTTGACACCGAAACCGGTGAGCGTGAGTGGCGGACTTCTGTTCCGCTCACGTCGTTTAGTGCGCCAACCGTCGTCGATGGCCGTGTGTACGTTGGAAGCACGGATGGCCACGTGTACGTGCTTGATGCGGATTCCGGCACCATCGAATACCGGGTTTCCGTCGGTGCGTCCGTTCACCGTGGTCTCGCGGTCGCTGCTGGGCCAAATCCGGACGCGGAGTCCGAGACGGAACGACAGACCCTCGTTTATGCGGGAACGGCTTCTGGAACCCTTACCGTCATCAAAACTGAACTCCAAGAGGTTGTTTCCGAGATTGACTTGGGTGCACCGCCGGCTGGCCCTCCGTCCGTGTATGGGGGGACCATTCATATCGGCGATGATGATGGAAATGCAAGAATTTTGAATTAGGTGTGGTCTGCATTTTCACCGGAATGACGCCTTCTACCGGCGTGGCGGTGGGAAATATCCGGCCTACTGCCCGTTTCTATCGCTAACCGTCCCGATATGGGTCGCTCCCATCGAAGGAACCAAACGCCTCCGAACCCTCCTTTCGTACATGGCTACGGGTGAACAGAGCCCGCTCGACGTCGAGCGGGTTCGCGAGGACTTCCCCATTCTCGACCGGGAGGTCGGGGACGGGGTTCCCCTCGTCTACTTCGACAACGCGGCGACCACGCAGACGCCGAACGAGGTCATCGACACGTTCGGCGACTACTACCGCGGGTACAACGCGAACGTCCACCGCGGCATCCACCAGCTCAGTCAGGAGGCCTCTATCGCGTACGAGGAGGCGCACGACCGGCTCGCGGAGTTCGTCGGCGCGAGCGGCGAGCGCGAGGAGATGATTTTCACGAAGAACACGACGGAGGCCGCGAACCTCGTCGCGTACGCGTGGGGGTTGAACGAGCTCGAGGAGGGCGACGAAATCGTCCTCACGGAGATGGAACACCACTCCAGCCTCGTGACCTGGCAGCAGATGGCCAAACGCACCGGGGCCGAGGTGAAGTACATCCGCGTCGACCCCGAGGACGGCAGCCTCGACATGGAGCACGCGAAGGAACTCATCGGCCCCGACACCGCGATGGTGTCCGTCGTGCACGTTTCGAACGTCCTCGGCACCGTGAACCCCCTCGCCGAACTCGCGGACATGGCGCACGAACACGACGCGCTCATCTTCGGGGACGGCGCGCAGGCTGTTCCGAACCGGCCCGTTGACGTGGAGGACCTCGGCGTGGACTTCTACGCGTTCAGCGCGCACAAGATGGCCGGTCCCACCGGCGTCGGCGGTCTCTACGGGAAGAAGGCGATTCTGGAGGAGATGGAGCCGTTCATGTACGGCGGCGAGATGATTCGCCGCGTCACCTACGAGGACTCCTCGTGGGCGGACCTCCCGTGGAAGTACGAGGCCGGCACGCCCCTCATCGCCGAGGGTATCGCGTTCGCCGTCGCCGCGGACTACCTCGACGACCTCGAGATGGAGAACATCCGCGCGCACGAAGAACGCGTCACCGCCGAGGCCTACGACCGACTCAGACGAATCGACGGCCTCGAAATCTACGGCCCCCGCGAGGACGAGGAGCGCGCCGGACTCGTCTCCTTCAACCTCGACGGCGTGCACGCCCACGACCTCTCCAGCATCCTCAACGACCACGGCGTCGCCATCCGCGCCGGCGACCACTGCACGCAGCCCCTCCACCAGAAGATGGACATCGCCGCGTCCGTTCGCGCCTCCTTCTACCTCTACAACACCGTCGACGAACTCGACGCCCTCGTCGACGGCATCCGCGCGGCGAAAGACATCTTCGCCTGACTACTGCAGGCGTTCCCCGAGCACTTCTTCGGCGACGAGCAGGACGCTGTAGCCGACGGTCGCCTGAACGCCGACGACGCCGAACGACGCGAGCACGGGCGTTGGCGTGTTCGCGAGCACGGTGACGAGCGCGATGGCGACGACGAGGTTGCAGAACGTCGCGGCGAGATGCACCATCTCCGCGGCGGTCTTCACGTCCCGCGCGCCCTCGTCCGCGGCCGTGAGCACGCCGCCGAACGCGTAGTACGTCACCGCCGCGAACTCGAATAACGACCCCGCGATGTACGCGAGCACTTCGAGCGAACTCGGAACGCCGTACTCGGCGATAAGCATCGCGCCGGCGCCCCAGATGACGAGCGTGTAGCCGTACGCCCGGGACTCGTCCACGAGCGTCTGCGCGAGCCGTGCCCGAAACGACATACCGGAACGTCACCCTCGCGCCTGCTAAACCGCACGGCCGCACGGTAGGCTTTTACGCCGCACGACCCACGTATTCCGTATGAGCATGGGTTCGGACATGTACCGGCAGCAGATTCTCGACCACTACAAGAACCCCCGGAACTACGGGGAGCTGCCGGACCCGACGTTCACCCACGAGGGCTACAACCCCTCCTGTGGGGACGAAATCGAGTTCGATGTCGAACTCGCCGAGGACGGCGAAACCATCGAACGTGTCGCGTGGGACGGCGACGGTTGCGCCATCAGTCAGGCGTCAGCGAGCATGCTCTCGGGAGAGCTGCCCGGGATGACGCTCGACGAGGTCGACGACCTCGACCGCGACGATGTCCTCGATATGCTCGGCGTCGAGGTGACGCCGATGCGCATCAAGTGCGCGGTACTTGCGGAGAAGGTCGTGCAGGACGGCGCGCGCGTCTACGAGGGCGACCTCGAAAAAGCCGCGACGAGTACGGAAGAAGACGAGTAGTTATTCGGGTTTCAGGCCGCCGTCCTGGACGCGCATGACGGCTTCGCCGTCCGCGAGGTTGGGCGCGTCGACGAGGCGGACGATGCGCTTGTCGTTCTTGGACTTCCGGAGGTAGATGCGGAACGTGGACTTGTGGCCGAGGATGTTCCCACCGACTGGTTTGGTGGGGTCGCCGAAGAACGCGTCCGGGTTGGACTGCACCTGGTTCGTGACGACGACGGCGCTGTTGTAGAGGTTCCCGACCTTCTCGAGGTCGTGGAGGTGCTTGTTGAGTTTCTGCTGTCGGTTCGCGAGTTCGCCGCGGCCGACGTACTCCGCGCGGAAGTGCGCGGTGAGGGAGTCCACGCAGAGCAGTCGAACGGGGTAGTCGTCGTCCTCGTACTCGCTCCCGATCTCCTTCGCCTTCTCGGCGAGGAGCATCTGGTGGTTGGAGTTGAACGCCTTCGCGACGTGAATCTTGTCGAGGATGTCCTCCATGAGGGCGTCCATCGCGTCCTCATCGCCGGGTTCGCCCTCGATTCCGCGGTCCTCCATCGTCGCTTCGAGTTGTTCGTCGGAGAGCCCGCGCACCATGTCGTCGATGCGCTCGGGGCGGAACGTGTCCTCGCTGTCGAGGAAGATGACGCGACCGTGCAGGCCGCCCTGGTCCTTCGGGAGCTGTGCGGTGACCGCGAGCTCGTGGGTCACCTGGGACTTCCCGGCACCGAACTCGCCGTACACTTCGGTGATGGACTGGGTTTCGACGCCGCCGCCGAGGAGTTCGTCGACGTCGGGGACGTTCCACGTGAGCTTCCCGATGCGCTGGCGCTGTTCGAGGATTGCGCTCCCGGTCTCGAACCCGCCCACGTCGGCTTCCTCGCGCGCGCTCTGAATGATGTCGGCGGCGGTGGAGTCGCCGACGTCCGCGGTGTTCGAGAGTTCGCCGGGGCTGGCGACGGCGATGCTCTGGAACGATTCGTAGCCCGCGTCGCGGAGTTTTTCCGCGGTCGCGGGGCCGACGCCGGAGAGAGTTTCGAGGTCTGCGTCTGCTGGCATGTATCCCTTTCTTTCGCCCATACGACCTTAAACCCTCGTAAACACCAGGGTGAAAGTGAAACTGGCGGGCGTGGCGGGGGTCGCGCTCGTCCACGGGCGAAGGTTGAAACCGGGTGCGCGGGACTTAACCGCCTCAACCGCTTTCTTCGAGCCATGAGTACCGAGTCCGCCACGTTCTGCCCGCGCTGTGGCGACCCCACGACCGAAGCGGAGACGGGGGCGACGCGACGCGAGCGGGCGCTCTGCAACGACTGCTACTTCGACGACTTCGACCTCGTCGACGTGCCCGACACTATCGAGGTCCGTGTCTGCGCGCGCTGCGGCGCGGTCCACCGCGGGAACCGCTGGGTGGACGTGGGCGCGCAGGACTACACCGACATCGCCATCGAGGAGACGACGGAGGCGCTCGGCGTGCACGTCGGCGCGAGCGAGTTCGACTGGCAGGTCCGCCCGGAGCAGGTGGACGCGACCACCATCCGGATGCACTGCCGCTTTTCCGGCGTCGTCCGCGGCGAACCGATGACCGAGGAGGTGATGGTTCCCGTCCGCATCTCCAAGGAGACCTGCCTGCGCTGTGGCCGCATCGCCGGCGACTACTACGCGAGCGTCGTTCAGGTCCGCGCCGTCGGCGACCGCACGCCCACCACCGAGGAGACGGAGCGCGCGAAGGAGATCGCGAACGACATCGTCGCCGAAATGGAGGCGACGGGCGACCGGAACGCGTTCGTCACCGAACTCACGGAGAAACCGGAGGGCCTCGACATGAAGCTCTCCACGACGAAAATCGGGAAGAAGGTCAGCCGCAAACTCACCGAGGAGTTCGGCGGGTCGTTCTCCGACTCCGAGACGCTCGTCACCGAGGACGAGGACGGCAACGAGGTGTACCGGGTGACGTTCGCGGTCCGCCTCCCCGAGTTCGTCTCGGGCGACGTCATCGACCTCGAAGACGACGAGCAGGGGCCCGTGCTGGTGCGCTCCGTCCGCGGGAACCTCAAGGGCGTGCGCGTGACGACGGGCGAACCGTACGAGGCGAGCTACGAGGTCGGGGACGCCCCCGACGCCCGAAAACTCGGCACCACCGGGGACGCCGTGGACACCACCGTCGTCACCGTGGAGGACGAGAACTCGGTGCAACTGCTCGACCCGGAGACGTACGAGGCGAAGACCGTCGCGCGCCCGGACTACATGGACGAGTCGACCGACACCGTCCCCGTCCTCCGGAGCCGCGAAGGCATCCACGTCCTCCCCGATGCCTGACCTCGCCGTCCTCGTCGCGAAACCCGACGCGGAGGCCAGCATCGAGCGCCTGCGCGCCGAAGGCGTCTACGACGACGACCGACGCGTCCGCGAGCGCGACGACGAGCGGGTCGAACTCCCCGTGCTCGCCGCGCCCGCCGAGACGGACGTGCTCGCGACCGTCGAGCAGTCCGACCCGGACTACCGCTCCCGCGGCCTCGATGACGTGCTCCGCGAGCGCGGCTGGAGCGAGGACGACCGCGAGCGCGCGCCGTCCTCGTGGGCGGTCGTCGGCGACGTGTTGCTCGCGGACTTCACCGACTGCCCGCGGCCGGGCGGGGTCGCGGACGCCCTCCTGACGCTCCACCGGGAGGCCGATACCGTCCTCGACCGCGGCCCCATCGATGGCGAGTTCCGGACGCCCAACGTGACCGTTCTGGCGGGTAGCGGCGACACCGAAACCGTCCACACCGAGCACGGCACGAAGTACGCGCTCGACCTCTCGCGCGTGATGTTCTCGCCGGGAAACCAGCACGAGCGCGCCCGCATGGGCGACCTCGTCACGGAGGGCGAGCGCGTGCTCGACATGTTCGCCGGCATCGGCTACTTCGCGCTCCCGATGGCGCGCGCCGGCGCCGACGTGACCGCCGTTGAGAAGAACCCCAACGCCTTCCGCTACCTCGCGGAGAACGCCCAACTCAACGAGGTATCGGATTCGATGAACCTCGTGCTCGGGGACTGCCGGGACGTCGAGACGACCGCCGACCGCGTCGTGCTGGGGTACTACGACGCGCTCGACGCCGACTACCTCGCCGCCGCAATCGACGCCCTCGTTTCCGGTGGAACCCTCCACGCGCACGCCACCGTCCACGAGAACGACCTCCCCGAAACGCCCCGCGAGCGCGTCGAGGCGGCCGCACGGGATGCCGACAGAACCGTCGAATCTGTCGAGGTTCGGCGCGTGAAGTCCCACGCGGAGGGCGTCTGGCACGTCGTCGCTGACGCTCGCCTCGCGTAGGGGGAACACAGAAGTTTCAGCGTCCGATACAGCCAGTATGACCCGTCAGCAACTCATCGCGATATTCTTCGCCGTCGTCATGCTCACGTCGGCGGTGTTCTACGTCATTTCCTCCGTCTAGTCCACGTCCCACACGTCCGCCATCGGGCTCCGGCGCTCCCGCCCGCCCCCCGACTCGTCGCCCGCGTCGTCGCGCCCGGCGCGCCCGCGGTCGGTCTGCTGGGTCGTCTGGGTCGCGTGCTCGATGTCGTTCACGCCGGCGCGCGCGGCCGCCGCGTCCAGTTCGGGGAGGTCCGGCGTCGTCATCTCGTCGACCTGCGCCGCGAACCACTCGGGCATATCAGTGCGGGCGCGCTCGAACACGTCGAGCACGGAGTCGTCCGCGATGTACGTCGCGCCGTAGTCGTCCGGCGCTCTGACGACGCGGCCCGCGGCCTGAATGATGGTGCGCAGGGCGCTCCGGTAGTACCACGCCCACTGGCCGTCCTCCAGCCGCCGCGCGACCCGGGAGTCGCCCGTGTTCAGGAACGGCGCTTTACACACTACTTGCCAGCGCGCGAGGTCGCCCTCCAGGTTCAGGGCTTCCTCCATCTTCACGGAGAGGAACACTTCGGGTTTCTCGCTCGCCTTCCACGCGTCCAGTTCGTTGTCCCGGTTCTCGGAGGTGTGCGTCCGCACCCGGCCCGCCACGCCTAGCTCCTGGAGGTGGTCGTGGAGTCGCTCCTGAATGCCATAGGAGTGGCAGTGGACGATACCCGTCTCGTCGTCGTGTTTCTGCATCACGCGCGCCACCACTCGCGCGACCTCGGGGAGGGTCTCGTCGCGCTCATCGTACGTCATCTTTCCGCGCGTCACGTCGTACAGCGGCCGGTTCTCCACCGGAAACGTGTGCGGTACGTCCACCAGCGCGACGTTCTCCGGGTCGAGACCGACCCCGCGACAGAACGCCTCTTTGTTCAGGATGGTCGCGGAGAGCAACGCGAACCGTTCCGCGCGGTCCCAGACGGTGTGCTGGAGGTACCGCTCGGGGTTCATCGGCTTGATGGTGATGCCGCGCTCGGACTGGTCGACCACCCACGTCGTCGCGGACTCGTGGTCGCGGGAGTCCTCCGCGAACCACTCCAGTTCCCCGATGAGTTCCTGGAGTCGGTCGCGCTCTCTGGCTTCCTCGGCGGTGAGTTCGTCCACGCCGACGAGCTCGTCCTTCCGGGACTCGCAGACGCGCACGAGGGAGTCCGCGAACCGCGCCGCCGCCTCCACGTCGCCGTCCACGTCGGGGACGTTCACGTCGCTCCAGACGGGGACGCTCGCGGGCGAGAGGTCGATTGTCGCGTACATCTCCGCCCACTCCGCGAGGCCGTGCGCCTCGTCGATGACGCAGACGTCCCGGGTTCGGAACACCTCGCTGCCGGCGGTGCGCATGAAGTACGCGAGCGTCATCGCCGCGAACTCGCGGGAGGACGCGATGGCGCGGTCGGAGAAGTACGGACAGCGGTGCTTGACGGCGCAGTCGTAGCCGCGTTCGCGGGCGCAGGGCGCGCGGTCCACCGGCGTGTCCTGCTCGTCGGGGAGGATGCACGTGTAGTTCGACTTCCCGCGGATGAGTTTGAAGTCGGAGAGCAGGTCGTCGGAGGCCACGTCGTCCAACTGGCTGACCTGCGGCGTCGTGTAGTACGCGCCCACGGGGTCCGCGGGACCGGCGTCGCCCGTCTGCCGCGCACAGCCCATGATGGCGCGGGCGAGCAGGCTCTTGCCGCTCCCGGTGGGCGCGCGCACCAGCACCACGTCGTTCCCGTCCGCGAACGCCTCTCGCACGTCGGAGAGCGCTTGCTCCTGCGCGCCCCGATAGCTCGGGGCGGGGAACTCCTCGTGGATGCGCGCGGGGTTCACGTCAGGTGTGGAGCGCGGGGAGCGCCTTAGGTCGTCCGACTCTCCCGGACTTCGGCCACGTCCTCGCTCGTGGGGTTCTCGGGGAGCGCCTCGATGCAGTCAAAACACAGGAAGAACTCGGTGTCGTCGCGGAGTTCGAGCGTCAGGCCGCCCGACGACGCCTTCTCCAGGTCGCCGAAGTCCCAGAAGTCGCCCGCGCCCCCGGAGATGGCTACGCGGTCCCCGCAGCAGTCACACGTCGATTTCGCCATACCCGGTGGAGGGGCGAGCACCGTATAGGCCTCCCGCTCCCTCGACCCCGTGTCGCCGCGCGCCCCCACACCTATGGCGTCTCCCGTCCATCTCCGGGTATGCGCGTGCTCGTCACCGGCGCGACCGGCTTCGTCGGCGGCCGCCTCGTTCCCGCGCTCGCGGACGCCGGCCACGACGTGGTCGCGGTGGTTCGCGACCCCGACCGATACGACCCGTCCAACGGCGTCGAGGTGGTCGCGGGCGACCTGCTCGACGACGACCTCTCGCTCCCGAGCGCGGACGCCGCCTACTACCTCGTGCACTCGATGGGGTCGGGAGGAAATTTCGAGGAGCGCGACCGCCGGTGCGCCCGGAACTTCGCGGCCGCCGCGAGCGACGCGGGCGTCGAGCGCGTCGTCTACCTCGGCGGCCTCGGCGGCGACCGGGACGAGCTTTCCGACCACCTCCGCTCCCGGCGCGAGGTCGAACACCTGCTCGCGGACGGCGACTACGACCTCACTGTCCTCCGCGCCGCCGTCATCGTCGGCGCGGGGAGCGCGAGTTTCTCGGTGGTGCGCCAGCTCGTCGAGCACCTCCCCGTGATGGTGACGCCGCGCTGGGTGCGCACGCCCTGCCAGCCGATCGCCATCTCGGACGTGGTCGCGTACCTCACGTGCGTCCTCGCCCACCCGGAGACCGCGGGCGAGACGTACGAAATCGGGGGGCCGGACGTGCTCACGTACGAGGAGATGCTGCGCACGACCGCGCGCGTCACCGGCACCACGCTCCACTTGCTCCCCGTGCCCGTGCTCTCACCGCGGCTGTCGTCGTACTGGCTCGCGCTCGTCACGGACGTCCCGACCTCGGTCGCGCGTCCGCTCGTCGAGGGCCTGAAGAACCCCGTCGTCTGCGAGGACGACCGCCTCCGCGACCTGTGTGACGTGACGCCGACCGCGTTCGAGGACGCCGTGCGAGCCGCGCTCGCGGAGGACGCGTGAGCGACCGGTACGGCCGGACGTGGGTGTACGAGAGCATCGTCGGCGCGATTCCCGGGCTCTCGCTCCCGGACCGAATCGCGGTCGCCGTCCAGTTCGTCCTGTTCGAGGCGCTCGTGCTCGCTGTCGCTGCGGTGTACGGCTACTGGAACGCCGTCCTCCCCGGCACGGTCGCCGTCGCCGTCGCGGCCGCCGGGAGCGCGTTCATGCTCGACATGGGGCGGCGCGTCCGCACGCTCTCGCTCCCGGACGCCTACACGCGCCTCCTGTTCGGGTCGAGCGTCGAAGTCGTGCTCGGCGTGCTCGCGTACGTCGCGCTCGTCACCTACCTGTTCGTCGTCGACCCCCGGGACGGCGCGACCCTTCTCGAACGATTGTTCGGTCCGACCCCGGCCGCGCCCGCCGTCGCCCTCGCCCTGCTTGTGCTTTGGGACGTCTGCTATCGCATCGGCACCGGCTGGTGGGCCGCCGTTCTCGCCGCCTACCGCGAACTCCGGTACGCGTTCGACGGCGAGACGGCCGCGGAACTGCGCGCGCTCGACTCCCGGAACGTCGGGTTCGCGCTCCTCCAACTCGTCCTCGTCCCCCTGCTCGGCGACCAGCCGCTGCTGGCGCTCGCGGTCGTCGGTCACGTGCTCGCGGTAGGAAGCGTGGTGGCGGTCGCTCGACTCAGTTCTTCTTGATGCGCTCGAAGGTTTCGAGCAGGTCGTCCGCGGACTCGCCCGAGTCGTACTCCACGGTCCCCTTGTACTGCGTGCGGGTGTCGTCGTTCGTCGTGTCGACGGACGAGTTCTTGCGTTCGCGGCGCTCGTGTTCGGCTTCGTCGTAAGATCCGATTGACATGGTAAGACAAACCAAGGTTAGCGGCTTTGCCATATCAATGTATCGCCGAATAGCACTACGGATGACACGATAGCTCTCTCGAACCGACCGTTCGAACACCACAGAATCGAATCGGTGTGGGTTCGAACGCTGAACGCGACGCTCGTGGAAGAATCGTCAGTGGAGTGCGGCCGGGGTCGTGGCCGCGGCCGTGAACCTATGGGGTCGGGGGATTAAAACGAAACCTGGGTGGGGCCGTCGACGCCCATGGGGGTGGGGTCGCGGTCGGAGTAGTTCCGGCGGCCGATGGCTTCGCCGCCGACGGCGCCCATGAGGGCGTGCTGGGCGGCGGTGGCGTCGTCGAAGGTGTCGTCGCCGGCACGGTCGATGATGTCTCCGAGGGTTTCGGTGCCGTTGGGGAGGTCGAGTTCGAAGTCGCCGTGAGTGGTCTTGATGTCGTCGGCTGTGGCCGGGTACTCCTGGGTTTCGAGCAGTTCCGCGGCGTCCTTGAGCGTCATACACGCTTCTGGATGATAGACCATTAAGAACGTTCTCCATGAACGATGGTGTAGAATAATAGTTTCCTTAAACACAAGCCCCTGGCCGCCCTAGACACCGCATGGTGTACGCGGACCTCCACGTCCACACGACCCGCTCCGACGGCACGTTCGACCCGTCCGAGGTCGCGCCCGCCGCCGCAGACGCCGGCCTCGAAGCGGTCGCTATCACCGACCACGACCGCGTCCAGCCCGACCTCCCGCCCGTTATCACCCGCGCGGGCGTCGAACTCGTCCACGGCATCGAACTCCGCGTCGAAACCCCCGCGGAACAGATCGACCTCCTCGGGTACGGCGTCGACCCCACCGACGACCTCCGGGACGAACTCGACCGCCTCCAGCGCGACCGCGAAACCCGCGGCCGCCGCATCATCGAGAACGTCGAGGAACACCTCGGCGTCGCGCTCGGAATCGACTCTCGGGAAGGAATCGGCCGCCCCCACGTCGCGCGCGCCGTCGTCGACCACCCCGAGACCGACTACGACGCCGTTTCGGGCGTGTTCGACGACCTCATCGGGGACGACGGCCCCTGCTACGTCGCACGCGACGTGACCGGCTACGAGGAGGGCGTCCGCCTCCTCCGCGAGTCCTGCGGCGTCGTCGGCCTCGCCCACCCGCTCCGGTACGACGACCCCGACGCCGCGCTCGCCCGCGCGAGCGACCTCGACGCCGTCGAACTCCACTACCCCTACGACCGCCCCGTCGGCAAGGACCCGATGAACGCAGGCGTCGAGCGCGTGCGCGAAACCATCGAGAAACACGACCTGCTCGCCACCGGCGGGAGTGACGCACACGATACGGAGCTCGCGAAAGACGGCGTCGACGAGGCCGAGTACGACCGGCTCCGAGACCGTCTATAACGCCGGGGGCGCCAAGTTAAGGTAGCTGCGGGCCCGAGTCTCGGGTATGCGTTGTCACTACTGCGACCGGAGCGCCGACGTGTCCGTCGAGAAGGACGGCCTCCAGGTCGGACTCTGTGAGGACCACTTCCAGGACCGCCTGGAGGAACTCGCGGACTCGGACGCCCTCCACGACCTCCGGGAGCAGCTCGACATCGACCGCGCCTAGCGACTGGAGTCCACGTCGATGGCGTCCACGGGACACACGTCGACGCAGAGCATGCAGTCGATGCACTGAATCTCGTTCACCGGGTCCGCCTTCCGCTCGGACTCCGGATGCCCGGGCGTGTCCACCCACTCGAACACGTCCACGGGACAGTCCTCCACACACGCGCCGTCCTCGATGCACACGTCGAAGTCCACCGCGACGTGCGTGCCGTGAATCCCCAGCGTCTCCGGTTCGTCCACGGGCCCCCAGACGTCGTGGCCGTTGTGCGAATCCACGACCTCCCTGCTCTCGTCGAAACTCGGGTCGATAGCCATACCGGACCTGTGGGTTATGACTACTTAACTCGCTTGCAGGCGTTCGAGCCTCGGCGGCCGTTCTCTCTCGCGATGCCAGCAGGATGGCTATGGTGCCGAGGCGAAGAACTCGATATCGCCCGATTGAACGGTTATGTCGAGTCGTCCTCCCATCCAGTCGTAGGCGTCCGACCGCGAACCCACACGCACCACAACCGTTCGGTTCTGACTGTACTCCGGGGTGAACGCTCGTTCTTCTCCGGGTTCGAGCGTGTACGTCTTCGTCTGGATGGTCTCGTTCCCGCTGACGACGCTTACTGTCACGTTCGCGTCCGTTGTCATTTCGTTCGTCACCGCGATAGTCTCGTTCGACCCGGAGTTCACCATACACCCACTGGTCGTCGCGATGAGTAGCACTGCCGCCGCAATCACCCACACTTTCTCGCTCCGAGACATTATCCACTCCTCTCGTTCTCCTCCCGTTGGTTTAGTGGTGGCCACCACCATTGAAACGTCGCGCACCCCAATACCGAGTATGCGCAAAGTTCGACTCTCCGAGTTCTCCTCCCGAATGAGTCCGGCGGACGTGAGCTATCCGCTCGCCGACGCTCTGGGGACGACGAACGTCTCCCTGAACTACTACGAACTGGACGAGGGCGACAGCACGTCCTTCGGCTATCACGCCCACGAGGCTCAGGAGGAGGTGTTCTACGTGCAGGCCGGCACAGTCACGTTCCGAACCGCGGAGGAGAGCGTGCCGGTGCGGTCGGGCGAACTCGTGCGCTTCGCGCCCGGCGAGTACCAGCGCGCGGTGAACGAGCACGCGGACCGCGCCATCGTGCTCGCCGTCGGCGCGCCCCGAGAGGCCGGTGAAACCACGATTCTGCGGTACTGCGATGAGTGCGAGGCCGAGACGACGCAGACCATCGAACTCGCGGACGACCGGGACTCCATCGTCGCGCGCTGCGAGAACTGCGGGAGCGAGACGGGGCGATTCACCGATGAGTGAACACCCGCCCCGGCTCGTCTACGACGACGAGTGCGGGTTCTGCACGTGGTGCGCGCGCGTCGCCGACGACCTCGGCGAGTTCGAACTCGTGGGGTTCCACGAACTCACGCCCGACCAGCGCGCGCGACTGCCGGACGACTACGAGACCTGCGCGCACCTCCTCACCGACGACGCGGTCTACGACTGCGGCGAGGCGATGGAGCAAGCGCTCGCGCGCATCAACCCCGTTCTCGACGCCGTCTTCCAGGTGTTGCGCGAGGTTCCCGGGTATCCGTCGTTCCGCGAGAAACTCTACCGGTGGGGCGCCGACCGCCGGGACTGGTGGGGGAAAATCGCGCGCTGCGACCCGCCCGCGAAGAACTAATCGGACGCGCTCGCCGACCGCGCGTGCTCGGTGAAGTTCTCGAATAGCCGTTTCGCCTCGCACGCCTGCTCGAAGTTCTCGGGCGTGATGCCGTCGGTGACGGCTTCTTTGCGTTCCTCGGGGAGGTCGTCCTTTCGTCGGGTGACGCTCTTGGCCGTCCCCATGTCGTACTCGGGGTGGAACTGGACGCCGACCGCGTCGCCCTTCCGGAACCCGTGGATGCCGTAGTCGTTCTCCGCCAGCAGCTCCGCGTCCGGCGGGAGTTCCGTCACGGCATCGGAGTGCGTGGTGAACACGAGGAACTCCTCGCCCAGTCCGTCGAGGAGCGGGTCGTCGCGGGTCTTCGAGACGGTTCGGTAGCCGATCTCGTACTCGTCCATCCCCTCGACGGTGCCGCCGAGGGCGTCCGCGAGGAGCTGGTGGCCGAAACAGACGCCGAGCACGGGCATCCGCTCCGCGGCCTCTCCGACCCACTCGCGGGTCGGCTGAATCCAGTCCTCGTCCCAGTAGACGGACGCGCGACTGCCGGAGACGACCGCCGCGTCGAACTCGAAGTCCTGAGGTATCGTTCCCTCCGTGACGTGGAACTCCACCAGGTCGGCGTCCAGCTCTCGGCGGAAGTTCTTCAGCGTGTCAGCGCCGTCGTGCGCGGCGTTGACGAACGCGATGCGGGGGCTGCTCATACCTCGCGTACTCCTCCCGCGTGAAAATGCGTTTCGCCAGTGTCACGCTTCGACGCTATCCGAGCGGGGATGGAAGTGGTTGTGGTGAACTGCCACACCACACGGTATCGATAGGCACGGCAATATAAATCGGACACGGTCGCGGAAAAACCTGAACCGGGAGGGATAACAGGCTCGCCGCCGCGCTTCGCACCATGCGCGCCATCAAGGACAGCGTCCACGACTACATCGAGGTGGACGGCGTCGCGTCCGCCCTCCTCGACACGCCGCCGGTGCAGCGGCTCCGCCACATCAAGCAGCTCTCCACCGTCCGCCTCGTCTACCCGTCCGCGAACCACACGCGCTTCGAGCACAGCCTGGGCGTGTACCACCTCGCGGACCGCGCGCTCGACCACCTCGACGTGTCCGGCGCGCGCGCGGACAAGGCCCGCGCCGCCGCCCTCCTCCACGATGTCGGTCACGGTCCCTACGGTCACCAGACCGAGGGCATCATCGAGCGACGCCTCGGCCGCCACCACGACGACGTGCGCGACCTCCTCGCGGACGGCCCCGTCGCCGACGTGCTCGCCGATTACGGACTCGACCCCGGCGGCGTCGCCGACCTCATCGCGGGCGACGGCACACTTGGCCAGCTCGTCGCGGGCGAACTCGACGTGGACCGGATGGACTACCTCGTGCGGGACGCCCACCACACCGGCGTCCCCTACGGCACCGTCGACCACGGCCGGCTCGTGCGCGCGCTCACCTTCCGCGACGGCGACCTCGTGCTCGCGGAGGGGAACGTCGCCACCGCCGAATCCCTCCTGGTCGCCCGCGCGCTGATGAACGCGACCGTCTACCGCCACCACGTCTCCCGCATCGCCGGCGGGATGCTCGAACGCGCGAGCGAACGCCTCCTCGACACCAGCAGTCTCGCCGTCTCGGAGTTCGCGCGCATGACCGACGACGAACTCCTCGCCGCCCTCCGCGACCACGACGAGACCGCGGAGTTCGTCCGCCGCCTCAGCCGGCGCGACCTCTACAAGCGCGCCGCCTGGTGCGAGCGCGATGCGGTCCCCGAGGACGTAGTCGTCGCCAGCCACGACCAGGTCAGGGCGTTCGAGCGCGACATCGCGGACGCGGCGGGCGTCCCGGAGAAACACGTCGTCGTGGACACTCCCGGTCGGCCGTCGATGCCCGAATCCAGCGCGCGCGTCGTCGTCAACGGCGGAACGAAGCGGCTCGCCGACCACAGCCCGCTCGTCGAGGGCATGCAGCACTCCCAGAACGTCCAGTGGCGTTTTGGAGTATATGCACCCGAAGAACACACGGAGGCCGTAGGTGCGGCCGCCGAACGCGAACTCGGCCTCTCCGGCGTCGGGGACGCCGTCGATTACTGAGAGACTGATTCGAGGATTTCGGGCGCGCTCTCCAGCGCGTCGTCCAGTTTGTCGCTATTCGGGCCGCCGCCCTGCGCGAAGTCCGGCGGGCCGCCGCCGCCGCCGCCAACCATGCTCGCGAGTTCGCTGACGACCGCGCCGGCGTTCACAGGCACGCCGTCGGGGACGCCGACGACGAACTGCGCGCCCTCGGCCCCGGAGCCGACGACCGCGATGTTGCCGTCCTCGACGAGCGCGTTCGCGGTCGCGCGGAGTTCGTCCATGTCGCCGTCCACGCGCTGAATCACCGCCGTGGTGCCCGCGACTTCGACCTCTTCGGCTTCCGCACCGCCGCCGGCGCGAGCCTCCGCGAGCTGTTCTTTCAGGTCTTCTATCTGCTTCCCGCGCTCCTTCCACTCCGTGAAGAACCGTTCCGCGGTCTCGGGGAGTTCGTCCGGCGTCACGTCGAGCGTGTCCGCGGCGTCCAGCAGGTACTCCTCCTCCTCCTGCACGTGCTCGATGGCGGCGCGACCGGCGGCGAACGTGAACCGCTCCACGCCGTCCTGCACGCGCTCCGTGTTCAGGATTTTGATGGTGCCGATGTCGCCCGTCCGGGAGACGTGCGTCCCGCCGCAGGCCTGCACGTCGTCACCGACGTGGATGAGTCGGATGTTCTCCCCGGCCGGGATGCCGCCCTGGTAGAGGTCGAAGCCGTGCTGGGCCTCCGCCTCGTTCCGGTCCGGCCACTCCTGATGGACGGTCGTGTTCTCCCGCACGACCTCGTTCGCGCGGTGCTCTATTTCCTTCACTGTCTCCCGGTCGAGGCGCTCGTAGTGCCGGATGTCGATGCGCGAGGAGTCGACGCCCTTCTGCGCGCCGGCCTGCCGGACGTGCTCGCCCAGCACCTGGCGAGCCGCGTGCACGACGATGTGGGTGGCGGTGTGGTGCGCCATCAGGCGCTCGCGGCGGTCCCAGTCCACCTGTCCGCGCACGAACTCGCCCTTCCCCGGGTTCTCGTTCGCCCGGTGGAGGACGACGCCGTCGCGCTTCTGCACGTCCCGCACCTGAATGGTCGCGTCGTCCGTCGAGAGCGTCCCGCGGTCCGCGGGCTGCCCGCCGCCCTCCGGGTAGAACCGCGTCTGGTCGAGCACCACGTCGTACGCGGTCTCGCCGTCCTCCTCGCGCTCGAACACGTCCAGCACGACCGCCTCGAACTCCGTGCGCTCCTGGTCCTCGTAGTAGAGTGCCTCCGTCTCGGGGAGGTCGCCGAGCCGCTCGTCGCGGGATTCGGACTCCTCGAACGCCTCCGCGGAGTCGTGGCGCTCCGCGACGAGCGAGTAGAAGTCGTCCGGCGCGTCCACGTCCGCGCCCTCCTCGGCCGCGATTTCCTCGACCATGTCGGGCTGGAGGCCGTGGCTGTCGTAGAGGTCGACGAGCGTCGAGGCGGGAATCGGCTCGCCGCGCTCGGCGTGGTCGCGCGCCAACTGCTCGACCTTCCGACTGCCGCGCTCCAGCGTCTCCTCGTACTTCCCGACCTCCTTCCGGACGATGTCCCGAACCGTCGAGCGGTTCTCGTACCCGAGGCGGTCGGCCTGCACGTCCACGAGGTCCGCGAGGTCGTCCTCCACGCCGACGGTGTCCATCAAGCGCACCGTCCGCCGGAGCACCATCCGCGCGAGGTAGCCCGTGCCGACGTTCGACGGCACGATACCGTCACCGAACATATAGGCGAGCGTGCGGCAGTGGTCGGCGATGGCGTAGAGGTCCTCCAGCGGCCGCATCAGGTCGTGCAGGCGCTCCGTGGACACGTCGAGCTTGTCCGCGAGGTTGTCGCGAGCGGCGTCCATGTCCTCCACCTCGTCGATGTCGAGGTGGCCCGCGAGCTTGGAGGCGCGGTGGACGAGCTCCTCCTCCTCGTCGCTGAGTTCGATGCCCGCGCTCTCCTTCAATGTCGCAATCATCTCGGGATAGATGGCCTCGTACACCGTGGGCGTGCCCTGACTCATCCACGTCCAGCGCTCGAGCCCGTAGCCGGTGTCCACGACGCGGCGGTCCATCCGCGCGTACGTGTTCCCGTCCTTCATCTCGTACTCGCCGTCCGGGTCCTGCTCCATCGACATGAAGACGAGCGTCGCGAGTTCGAGCCCCTTGTAGATAACTTCGAAGGCGGGGCCGGCGTTCCCGCCGCCCACCCAGGGGTCCTCGATGAACGTCACGTCCTCCCTGGGGACGCCGAAGGACGCGAAGAACTCCTCGCAGTACTCGACGCACTGGTCCTTCCAGTACACCTCGCCCTCGTACGCGTAGTCCGTGCCCTCGTCGGCGTTGAAGGCGTGATGGCCCATCATCTCGAACGCCATCGTGTGGCGTCCGGTCTTCCCGACGTTGTCGATGTCCTGCATTCGGATGCAGGGCTGGCTCACCGCGAGCGGGTTCGCGGGCGGCGGGGACTGCCCGCTCGTGACGTGCGGCTGGAAGTCGTAGATGGACGCCTGCGTCAACAGCACGTCGTCCCGCCAGCGGTTCGCCGCCACCGGATACGGGTCGATGCGTTCGTGGTCGTGCTCCTCGAAGAAGGAGAGGAACTCCTCCCGCATCTCTTCGAGGGTGTACTCGTCGTCGAACCCGGGGTCGTCGATGAACCCGTAGTCCTCACAGGGGGGTTCGCCGCACGTCTCCCGCTCGCCGTCCCGCGTCCAGAAGTTCGCTCCACACTCCGTGCACTGCTTTCGTGTGAAGCCCTCCGCTTCGAAGTACTCGAGACGGTACTCCTCGGTGAGGTCGCTCATTGCGCACAGGTAGGCCGTCCTGCCGGTAAAACCCTTGTACTTCCGCACGACACCCGCAGCGGTCGCCGTGGCCCGCGGGTTTTTGCGGCGTCCGCCCCACGTATCGCGCATGGGACGAATGGTCGACGGCGAGTGGCACACGGAAGAGGAGATGATAGACCACGACGAGTCCGGGGAGTTCGAGCGCGCCGAGACGTCCTTCCGGGACTGGATTCGAGGCACCCGGAAGAGCCCGAATGAGGTCGTCACCGACGGCCCGGAACCCGCGTCGGGGCGTTACCACCTCTACGTCTCCTACGCGTGCCCGTGGGCGCACCGCGCGCTCACCGTGCGCGCCCTCCTCGACCTCGAAGACGCCATTTCGGTGAGCGTGGTCGACCCTGTCCGGTACGACCAGGGCTGGGAGTTCGACGCGTCGAAACCCGGAAGCACCGAGGACCACCTGTTCGGCTCCGACTACCTCCGCGAGGTCTACCGGGAGGCCGACGCCGACTACACCGGCCGCGTCACCGTCCCCGTGCTCTGGGACACAGAAGAAGACACCATCGTGAACAACGAGTCAGAGGAGATAATTCGGATGTTCGCCACCGCCTTCTCGGAGCATAACAACGGCGTCGACCTCTACCCGGAGGGCGACCGCGCGGAAATCGACGAGGTCATCGACGACATCTACCCCCGCATCAACAACGGCGTCTATCGCGCCGGATTCGCGGAGTCCCAGGACGCCTACGACGACGCCGTCCGCGACCTCTTCGACGCTCTGGAGGAGTACGACGCACGCCTTGCAGAACAGCGCTTCCTCGTCGGCGACTCGCTCACGCTCGCGGACGTGTGTATGTTCACCACCCTGTACCGGTTCGACGAGGTCTACCACACCCACTTCAAGTGCAACTACCGTCAGATAACCGACTACGACGCGCTCTGGGGCTACCTCCGCGAACTCTGCCAGCTCCCCGGCGTCGAGGCGACCTGCGACATGTGGCACGTGAAACAGCACTACTACCGGAGTCACGGCGACATCAACCCGAAGCGCCGCGTCCCCCTCGGCCCCGACCCCGACTTCTTCGCACCCCACGCGCGCGACGACCTCCCCGGCAGCCTCCCAGCTCCCCTCAAGTAGCCCGCGAACGTTCGTGAACCATGCCGTACAGTTTTGAGTCTCGCGCCCCTCATTCCGGTATGTCGCGTGACACCGCCGCGCTCACCTCGCACCTCCGGGAGCGCCTCGGCCCGAACCTCCGACTCGTCTTCGACTACCAGGGCGAGGACGTGTCGTTCTCCTACGTTCGCGACGACCTCCCCCGCGACCTCGTCCGGGAACGCTGCGAACTCATGGTGGACCTCTACCAGAACGAGTACCGCGAACTCGTCGAACGCGGCGACGACGAGGTTGACCTCACCTCCCTCACCGCCTCCCTCCACCTCTTCGACATCGGCCTCATCCTCAACCTCCGCGACCCCACCAATCCCGAGGGCGGCGTCGCGTTCACCTTCGACTACGAAACCGGCTCCCGCCTCATCGGCTTCGTCGCCGAATGCTCCGAAGTCCTCTACGGCGACGTCTACCACACCGTCCCCGACGACCCGCTCAGCGACCTCGTCGAATAGAACAGACGGAGAACCGAAACCCTAGTTTTCGAGCGCGACAGACGCCAGCAGCGCCTCTAACTGGACTTTCTACACGGACTTTTTCCGGCCTCGCGTTCGCTCGGCCGGAAAACCTCCGCTAAAAGCGTGGATTAGTTTTCGAGTGCGACGGACGCCAGCAAGGCTTCGAGTTGCACTTTCTCGTTGGCTCCTTCGGCGATGCGGTAGTCGGCTTCACCGACGCGGTCCATGAGGCGAACCGCGGCCTCCTCTTCGAGGTCGAACTCCCAGACGGAGCGGTGGAGCTGGTCGATGATATCGCCGCCGGCGAGGCCGCGCTCGGTGAGCATCTCGTCGAGCACGCCGCGCGCGGCGACGAAATCGCCGGTGATGGCCGAGGTAACCATCTCCTCGATTTCCTCGGGGCGCGCGGTCGCGGTGATGCCGTACACCACGTCCTCCTCGACGCGCTCGCCAGTCGCGGCGGCGGCCTGCAGGCTGTTGATGGCGCGGCGCATGTCGCCGTCCGCGGCGTACACGAGCGCGTCGATGCCGTCCTCCGTGTACTCGATACCCTCGTTCTCCGCTATCTTCCGCGTCTGCGCGGCGACGGCGCTATCGCTGAGCTGGCTGAACCGGAACACCGCACACCGCGACTGAATCGGGTCGATAATCTGCGAACTGTAGTTACAGGAGAGGATGAAGCGAGTGTTGTTCGAGAACTGCTCCATCGTCCGGCGGAGCGCGGACTGCGCGTCGTCGGTATTGTGGGTCAACACCCCGTTCCCGAGCATGAAGTTCGGCGTCCCCTCCATACTGATGTTGTACGCCTTCCCGCGGTGGCTGTACTCGATACTGCGTATCCGAGCAGTCGAGACAGCCGCTCTCCCGCCATCTGAGACGGCTTGTGGCTCGAACTCGTCTCTCTCGAAGTGTTTGTCGTTCGGGAGGTCGCCGTCACCCACGACGACGAACTCGTACTCGTCACCGTACCGCTCCATGAACTCCTCGACCTTCCCGACTCGACCCCAGAGCTCCGCGACGCCTTTCACTTCGATGACGGTGTCGTCGACGAGGAAGTCGGGGTAATACACGGACTCAGAGAGTTCGAACGCCGGCTCGTACTCGTACTCGACGCCAGCATCGTCCAGGGCCGTTGCGACCTCGTACTCCCACTGCGACCGAACGTAGTGGCCGAGTTCGTCGACGTACTCGACTTTCGGCCCCGTCGGTTCGTGTCCCATGAGGGATTCGGAGACTTTCTCGGCGACCTCCGGGTCGCGCATCGGATTGTCGTCGCCCGTGATGTCACAGACCGGATACTCGGTATTCTCGACACGCTTCTCGTTAATTTTCGCTCTCTTTTCCTCGTCTAGTTCGCTCCACCACTGGGACGAAGCCTGCCCTATCTGCTCTTTCACCGCCTCCGCGTCGGCTTCGACGACCCACTCTTCCCAGGAGGTTCCCGAGCGCTGTTCGCTTATCGCTTCGACGAACTCCTGTACGCTCTCCTCGTCCATGCTCCAGATAGAGACGCCGTGGAACTTCCCCCCGTAGTTCGGGTTGTTCTCGCCAGCGAAACGGCCATCGGAGAGCTTCTCAACTATCTTCTCACGGCGCTCTTCCGACCATTCGGTCCCGTACATCGGGTTCCCGTCCCCCTCCATCTCGCGACTGTGTCCCTCGTTCTTGCACTCGATGGAGCAGAATCTGCCAGCGGTCCAGTCGTCACAGACCTCACAGCGGGACACCCCGATATCGTCTCTGAAGTCGGCAATCTGGTCACCCGCCTGTAATTCGCGGAGTTCGCGCTCGATGAGTTCGTCGTCCTCCCCGACCACGAAGAACGGGTGCGTCGCACTGGCGAGTATCTCCCTCCCGTCGTCGAGTTCCACCTCGAAGAAGTCCGCGACCCCCGAATCGACGAGCTGCCCCTTGTCGGACTGTATCTCGTTCGTCTCGAAATCCACCGAGGGCATCGGCTCGCCTTCCTCTGCCACTTCCTCGATTGGTTTCACTTCAGGAGACGAGGGATACCCGGTGACTACCTCGGTTCCGGGTGGAACACACAGCGCGTCCGCCTCGTCGAGGAAGATGATGCGGTAGTCGTAGCCGCCGAAACTCGCGCGGGCGAAGTTCTTGATGCGGTCGCGCACCACGTCGATGCCGCGTTCGTCCGATGCGTTGAGTTCGAGGAAGTTCTCCCGCCAGTCCTCACCGTAGACTTCTTTCGCAATGCTGACACTTGTTGCGGTGTTATGCATTACCGTCGGGACGTTCCCGGCGACGAAGTTGTGCGTCTCGGGGACCGTAAGGTCGTACACTCGGCACTCCTCGGTGTTGTGCGTGACCGCCCGCACCTCGTCGTAGTAGAGATCCGCGGACGCGACGAGTTCGAGCGACCGCAGGTGTGAGAGCACGTCGAGCGAGAGCACGTCGTTCGCGGCCGTCTCCAGCTGGTCAGCGACGACTTCGAACCGGGAGAGCGACGCGAGGTCGTGATCGTCGTTCGTGAGTAGATTGTTCACGTCCACGCCTCGATACGCGGTCCCCTCAGCGAGACGCTCGTACGACACGCCGAGGTCTGACCGAATCGCCTCTAGCTCCCGCTGAACTGCGCCGATCGCTGGGCGAGTCGCGTCGAGCGCGTCGAGGATAGCACCCGTTCGACTCCTGGTCGGCGTTCGCCGTCCGTCCGCGTACTCCAGAAGTCGGTCCGTCCGCACGCCGACGGTGTCTGATAGGCCTTTTCTCGTATCGAGCGGTTCGAGCGCGGCACGCGCCCCGACCCACGTCGCGGGCGTTCCCGACACGGCCCTGAGCGCGTCGTTGAGCGCGTCCAGTCGCTCCGCGGCGTCCTGTGCCGTGTCGAGCCGGTCGTGCGCGGCGTCGACGACGTTCTCGAGTGCAGTGAGATACGCTTCTCGACCGCGGTTGTCGCTGTCGAGTTCTCCGACGAGCTCGTGTTTCGGCAGGGCGAGCCGTTCACAGAGAACGTCCACGGTCCGCTGCGCGGGAATCGTGTCGTGGTTCGGGTTCGATTTGCGAGCCGTCGCGGCGGCGAGTCGTTCGTGCTTCTCCGCGAGCGAGAACCCGATGCTCGTCTCGAACTGTCGGACGTGGCGCGAACTCGAGACGTAGAGCGTGTGGTACTCGCGTTTCGTTCCCGTGCCGTTCGTTGCGGCTTTCCGCTCTCGCTTCCGCCGCGATGGAATCCCGAACCCGGTGAGCAGGTACGAAACGAGCGTGATCAGGTCCGGGTCTTTCTGTATCACCTCGATAGCCCGGTTCTCCGTCACGTGTCCCTCCGCGTCGAACACCGCTCGGAGGAACGCCGCGCGCGCGCCGTCGTCAGCGTGGACGATTGCGGACCCGATGCCGTCACCGACGGCGTCGAAGCACGCGTTCAGGTAGTGGATGAGCGTCTGGGTCTGCGCGAGGATGAACGGCACACCCTTTCGCTCCCGGCGTTCCGGTGACAGGCCGAACCGCTCTCGGAGCGTCGTTTCGAACGCGCTGAGGAGGTCCTCGTCGGTGTTGTAGAACCGGATTCGGCCGTTGTCGATACGGGCTTCGCTGACGAGCAAGCCAACGAATCGAGCGAGATCCTCGTCGACCGTTTCGGGGGGTGTGATCGGGCGGGAGCGGGCGTTGTTCGCGTTCACGTACTGAACCGAGTCGACGTACTCCCGGACGTTCTCGTAGTCGTAGTGTTCTCTGAGATACGCGAGCGAGCACGACACTGTGTCCGAACCGTCGCTGTTCTCGATTTCGCGAGCATACGACGTGACCGTGTCTCGTGACGCATCTATGCGTCGCGCGATTTCGTCGGGGGTTTCGCCGCTCCGGAGACGCGCCGCTACCTGTTTTTTCAGGCCGACGTACGCTCCTTCCTCGGCGGGAATTCGCTCGCTGCCCGGGAAACCCTCAGCGAGATGGACGATCGTCCGGTCGCCGTCCATCTGCTCGAACCAGTTCGTTCCGCCCTCCGAGTCGCGGGTTGGCGTGTGCAGTGGTCGCGCGATTCGGTCGCCCGCAGAGAGGTCGGTCGCGTCCGTCCACGACAACCCCGTTTCGCTCACCGTCAGGACCGGGTGTTCAGGGGTGACCGTGAGTTCGCCCCCGTCGCGGGTCTCGACGGTGACTGTCTCGTTCGTGTCACGGCTGAACACGTCCGATGGTTCGACGAACTCGAACGACCCGTCCTCGGTGAACGACGCGATTTCGAGGCCGTTCCGCGGATCACCGAAGCCGCGCGGGTCTCCGACGACCTCGTCGACGCGTTCGAGCCCGTCTCCGGTGAGGACCGGGGTTTCCCCGGTAAGGCACTTCCCGACGCCAGCTGGGCCGGCGAAAAGAAGGTGCGGGAGGTCGTTCTGTTCGACGTAGCTCTCGATTCGGGAGATGATGTTCTCGTGGCCGACGACCTCGTCCAGGCGCTCGGGTCGGTACTTCTCGACCCAGATTTCCTGACGGCCCGCGCTCTCACTCATGTCTTGACCGAGGCGCGGGCGCGCCTTAAGTTCCGCGAGACCCCGCGGGTCGCGTGCTCGCACACGGCGAACCTTTCGGCCAACAAACGTTATGCCGTCGCGAGGCGTTTCTCCGCGTATGGTACGTACACAGCGCCTGCTGGCCCTTTTCGTGGTGGTCGCGCTCGCTCTCGCGGTCGTTCCCGGGAGCGCCGCCGCGGACACGCGCGCGGGTGACGCGGTCGTCGTCGGCGAGAACGAGACGGTGGACGGCCTCACCGCGTTCGGCGGGTCGGTCGTCGTCCACGGTACCGTCGACGGTGACGTGACCGCGCTCGGCGGTACTGTGGTCGTCTACGGAACGGTCACCGGCGATGTCACCGCGCTCGGCGGGTCGGTCGAAGTCGACGATAGCGGTGTCGTTCAGGGCGGCCTCACCGCCGCGGGCGGCGCCGTCACAATCGCGGGGAACGTCGCTGGCGACGTGAACGCCGCCGCGGACACCGTCACGCTCACCAACACCGCCGTCATCGGCGGAACGCTCTCCTACGACGGCGAACTCGTCAGCGCGCCCGGCGCGACCGTCGAAGGCGGTATCGTTCAGGGGTCCGCCGGCTTCGGTCCGATTCCCGCCATTCCTGACTGGGTCGGCGCGCTCTCCGGCATCGTCTCCACGCTCGTCGTCGGCGCGCTCCTCGTCGCGGTCCTCCCCGGATTCACCGACCGCGTCGCGGACGCAGCCGTCGACGCGCCCGGGCGCTCCGCGCTCTCCGGCGTCGGCTTCCTCGTCTTCGCCCCCATCACGCTCATCCTCATCGCGTTCACGCTCATCGGCATCCCCCTCACGATTCTCGGGTTCGTCGCGTACGGCGTCCTCATCACTGTCGGGTACGTCGCCGGGAACTACGTCATCGGCCGGTACGCGCTCTCGATTCGCGAGATGGAGAACCGCTGGCTCGCCCTCCTCGTCGGCGTCCTCCTGGTCGCGGCGGTCGACCTCGCGCCGCTCGTCGGCGGGCTCGTCCAGCTCGCCGTCCTCCTCGTCGGTGTCGGCGCGCTCGTCCGCGCGCTCCTCGGGGCGTACCGCGACCGCCGCGACCGACGCAACGGCGACGCGGACGCGACACCCTCAAACGGGCCCGCGGCCTAATCCGGGTATGCACGTGACGGTCGAGGTCGTGGGCGACGCCACCCACGAGTTCGACGTTTCGGACGCGACGTACGCCGACCTCCTCGAACGCGTGAATCTCAGCCCGCACGAGGTGTCGGTGATGGTGGACGGCCGGCCCGTCCCGGAGGACCAGCCGGTGGACACAGAACACGTGAAAGTTCTCCGGCTCATCCGTGGCGGTAGACGTTAGACCCGCGTCCGCCCGCGACCACCTCGGCGTGATGCGGGTGCTGGACGGCGCGATGCTCGACGTGGAGAGCGACACCGTGGAGCGACGCATCGCGGCGGGCGGCGTGCTCGTCGCGGACGACGACCGGCGCATCGTCGGCGCGCTCCTCACCACGCCCCGCGAGGACGGCGCGCACATCGAGGCTGTCGCGGTCCGCCGGGCGCGCCGGGACAGCGGCATCGGCTCCCACCTCGTCGAGTTCGCGTCCAAGCGCTGGCAGCCGCTCACCGCGGACTTCCGTCCCGGCGTGCGGCCGTTCTACGCGTCGCTCGGGTTCGATATCGCGGACCGAGGAGACCGCTACCGGGGAACGCTTCGGTAGCTAGATGAGGGGTTCGACGAGGTCGCGGCCCGCGTCGAGCAGTTCGCTCACGCGTCTCTCACTCCCGGCTTCGGCGTAGACCCGCATCTTCGGCTCGGTGCCAGATGGGCGGACGAGCAGCCACGACCCGTCCGCGAGCAGGATTTTGAAGCCGTCCGCGTCGTTCACGCGCTCCACGCGCTCGCCCGCCACGGTCTCGGGCAGGCGGTCCGCGAGTTCCCGGAGCACCGGTTCCTTGCGTTCTTCGAGGCAGTCGACGCTCGTCTTCTCCTGGTGGATGTCGCCGTACTCCTCGCTGATGCGGTCGAGGCGCGCCTCGATACCGCCCTCCGTCGCGGCGGCCGCGGCCGCGTACAGCGCCATCAGCACGCCGTCCTTCTCGCGGACGTGCCCGCGGACGGAGTACCCGCCGGACTCCTCACCCCCGACGAGGGCGTCGTGTTCGCCCATCGCCTCGGCGACCCACTTGAACCCGA
Organism: Salarchaeum sp. III; assembly: GCF_036418315.1. Classification (NCBI taxonomy): domain Archaea; kingdom Methanobacteriati; phylum Methanobacteriota; class Halobacteria; order Halobacteriales; family Halobacteriaceae; genus Salarchaeum; species Salarchaeum sp. III. Next base: position 139,197 of record NZ_JAZHPG010000027.1, read on the forward strand.
CCGGCGTCTCCACGACCTCCTCGCCGTGCGCCTCGGCGATGCGGTCCACGAGGAACGTCGTGGACACCGTGCGCACCGCCGGCCCCGACTGGGCTTCGAGGAGATAGTCGTAGAGGAGCGCGAAAAACTGGTTCCCGTCAAGGTAGCCGCGGTCGGGCGCCACGGCGGCGACGCGGTCGGCGTCCCCGTCGTTCGCGACGCCGAGGTCCGCGTCGTACTCGTCTACCGCGATTTCGAGGCCTTCGAGGTTCGCGTAGTCGGGTTCGGGCGGCGTTCCGCCGAAGTCCGGGTCGCGGTCGTCGCGCAGCGAAATCACTTCCGCACCCGCGGCGCGCAGCAGTTCGTCGGTGACGCCGCGCCCGCTCCCGTGCATCGCGTCGTACACCACCGTCAGCCCCGAGAGGTCGGCATCGACGAGGTCGAGGGCGTGCTCGCGGTGCGGACTCACGAAGTCCACCTCCTCGACCTCGCCCCAGTCAGCCTCGGCCTTCACCGTCGGCTCGTCGAGATGGGACTCGATGGACTCCGTCACCTCGGGCAGCGCGGGCGCGCCGTCCGCCGGAATGAACTTCACACCGTTGTACTCGGGCGGATTGTGCGAGGCCGTGATGACCACCGCGCCCGCGAGGTCGCGCTCCACGATCGCGTGCGCCACCAGCGGCGTCGGACAGTCCCGCTCCGGCAGCAACACGTCGAATCCGTTCGACGCGAGCACTCGCGCCACCTCGTCCGCGAACCCCTCCGAGGTCTCCCGCGCGTCGTACCCGACCGCCACCGTCTCGCCGCCGCGGCCCGCCTCGTCGAGGTGCGTGGCGACGCCCTGCGCCACCATCCGCACCCGGTCGTCCGTGAACACGTCCAGCGTGTCCCGCCAGCCGTCCGTCCCGAACGCGATTTCGTCCATACCCGGAGTGTCGCCGCCACCCCCGTAAAACGACTCGCTTCACGCGCCGACCGGCGCCACCGCGGTCACTCCACCAGTCGCTCCTTCTGCCGACGCGAGAGCTGTTTAATCTCGTGCTCGCGGCTCATCGCGGCGGATTTCGTGTCGTGCTCCTCGACGTGCTGGAGCGTGACGGGTGTGCGGCCGCGGGTGTACTTCGCGCCGTCGCCCGCGTCGTGTTCGGCGACGCGGCGCTCCACGTCGGTCGTGTAGCCCGTGTAGTACGTGCCGTCGGCGCATTCGAGCACGTAGACGTAGTGCACGCCCGGTTCGTCGCGCGCCGCGCGTTTGGAGGTTTCCGTTTCACGCACGCGTCGGGTGGAGGTGATTCGGTGGGGTTGGATGGGACTAATTCGGGCGTAAATCGCCCCAGTGAGGCCGGTGTGGCCGTTCCCTTATGGGAAGCCTTATTAAGCGGGGCGGGGAAAAACGGCGTGTATGGCAGACCTCATCGTCAAAGCCGCAGTGAAGGAAGCGCTCGACGACAAGAACGTTGCTTCGGACTTCTACGACGCACTCGACGAGGAAGTCGAGGAGATTCTCGACGACGCGGCGCGCCGCGCCGAGGAGAACGGTCGCAAGACCGTTCAGCCGCGAGACCTCTAAGCAGGATCCCTTCCTTTCGTATTTTTCGCGCCGCGTAGCGCCGGCTACGGGTACTCGACCGTGACGCCGTCGTCGGTCCCCAGGTGCACTTCGTCCGCCATCGACGGGAACACGCCGTGTTCGACGATTCCCGGAACGGCGTCGAGGTCGAGCGCGGTCGCGCCGGGGTTCGGGAGTTCGCCGAAGTCGCAGTCCAGCACGAGGTTTCCGTTGTCGGTGACGACCGGACCGTCCTTTCGCTCCGCCTCTCGCAGGCTCGGCTCGGCGCCCAGGTTCCGGACGGTGTCCGCGACGACGGGTTTCGCGTCAGGCAGCACCTCGACGGGAACGGGATGGTCGAGTACCGAGACGGTTTTGGAGGGGTCTGCGACGACGACGAAGCGCTCGGCGGCGGCGTCCACGTACTTCTCGCGGGCGTGCGCCGCGCCCCCGCCCTTCACGAGGTCGGCCCCGGAAATCTGGTCCGCGCCGTCGATGGCGATGTCGAGCGTGTCCACGTCGGCGAGCGTCGTGAGGGGGACGCCCGCCTCGCGCGCGAGTTCGCGGGACTGGTAGGAGGTCGGGACGCCGGTGATGTCGAGGCCGGAATCGACGCGGTCGCCGAGCGCCCGGATGGCTTCCGCGGCCGTGCTGCCGGTGCCGAGGCCGACGACCATTCCGTCCTCCACGAGGTCAGCCGCCGACTCGCCCGCGCGGCGCTTCATCGCCTGGATGTCACTCATACGTGGGTGCTCGGACGCCGCCGGGAAAAACTCACTACAACCGCTCGCGGACCGCTCCCGGGTCGTGTTCGAGGCTCAACACCCGCGACCGGCCGCGTCCCTCCAGGCTCTTGTACTCCGCGCGGATGAGGTCGAGCTGGTCGAGCTTGTTCACGATTTCCGTGTACCGCGTGTATCCGAGGTCGGTGCGCTCGGAGAACGCCTCGTACACGTCGCCCGCGCGCTCGCCGTCGTGGTCCGCGATAACCTCCATCAGCGCGCGCTCGTTCTCCGTGAGTCCGTCGAGCCGCCGCGCGAGGTGGAGGTGTTTCGCCTCCTCGGAGACGGCTTCCACGTCCTCCTCCTCGACGACGGGGCTCGCGCGCATCTCCGCGTGCAGGCCCGCGCGCCGCAGGAGGTCGATGCCGACGCGGAGGTCGCCCGCGTCCGCGGTGAACTCCGATACCCTGTCGAGGATTTCGGTCGAGACCGCGCCGTCCCGGAACCCGGCTTTCACGCGGTCGCCGAGGATGCTCGCGATTTCGGTGCGGTCGTAGACGGGGAAGTAGGCTTCCTCCGGCCGGAAGACGGACTGGACGCGGCCGTCGAGTTCCTCGATGACGTTCAGGTCGAGGTCGGAGGAGACGAGGATGACACCGACCTTCGCGCCGGCGTGCGTCTCGTGCGCCCGCAGCAGCGAGTAGAGCGTGTCCGACGCCTCGTTCTCGTAGAACAGGTAGTTCACGTCGTCCAGCGCCACCACGAGCACTTCCTCGCGCTCCACGAGCTTGTCCGTCACCTGATTGAACAGCTTCTTGAACGAGATGCCGGAGGAGGGCGGTTCGTAGTCGAAAATCGCCTCGAAGATGCGGCTGAATACGGCGTATCGCGTCGAGTCGTGCTGGCAGTTCACGCGCACCGTGCGGACGCCGGTCTGCGCGCCGAGCTCCCCGAACAGCTTCTGGACCGCCGTCGTCTTCCCCGTTCCCGGCGGCCCCCTGACCATCGCGTTCAGCGGGCGGTTCCCGCGAACCGCGGGCCGGAGCGCGTACTGGAGGGTCTGAAGCTGGGATTCGCGGTGCCGGAACACCTCCGGGACGTAGTCGATCTCGAAGACGTGTTCGTCGCGGAACACCGTCTCGTCCCACGACAGCATCCCCTCCTCGGGGTCCTCGGCCATCACGCGAGAGATTCGCCGCAGTCCACTTAACAGTACTGCAGGTCGTGAAAAGTTTGATTCGGCAGGGGTTCGGTGATACCCAATAATGACTTCACTCCCGTCCCGACCCACACTCAGGGCTGCGGCGTTCGTCGTCCTCGGGACTGCCGGGTTCGCGGTCTCCTTCACGATGACCGGTCAGTGGATTCGATGGCACATGATGGGTAGTCGCCACTCGTTCAGTTTGCTGTACGGCGGGATGGCGGCGTTCTGCACGGGGTTGTTCGCACTCCTCGCGCTCGTCGGCGGTATCGCCATCGCGCGACGGCGATAGGCGGGCGTCCCCGTCGCCGTTCAGAACTTCTCCAGTAAGCGCCGGTAGAACGCGCGTTCGCGGTCGCTTCCGTCGTCGCCGTCCGCGAGCTTCTCCACGATGAGTTCGGGCGTCGAGCGCGCGAGGTGGTCCTTCACGGGCGAGCGGTCCACGACGAGTTCGCCGTCCTCCAGTCCCACGGCCTGAATGCCGTCGACGGTCACGTCGAACCCGCAGGCGTCCCGTATCTCGCCCGCGAGGTGGCTGACGAACACGCCGCTCGCGCCCGCGTCGTCGAGCGCTTCGAGGATGCCCGCGATGATTTTCGCGGACGCCCCGGGTTCCGTGATGGACTCCAGTTCGTCCACCAGCACCAGCGTGGTCGCGTCGGACGCGCCCGTTGCGAGCCGACCGAAATCACGCAGTGTAGCCTCGAACGCGCCCGCGTCGAGCGTCCCCTGGGACTTCGCGTAGTAGTGCAGTTCCTCGACCTCGGGCACGCGCGCGGACTCCGCGGGGACGGGGAGGCCCATGTGCGCGAGCACGACAACCGTCGCGACGAGGTCGAGCGTGCTCGTCTTCCCGCCGGAGTTCACGCCGGAGAGGAGCGCGACGCCGTCCGCGCCGTAATCCACCGGCTCCACGTCGTCGAAGGGAACGTCCAGCAGGGGTGAGCGTCCGCCCTCGATGTCGAAGCCGTCGCCCGCGCGTTCGGGCGTCGTGCAGTCGAAGTCGTCGCAGAACCGCGCGACGGCGAGTTCCACGTCGAGTTCGAGCGCCGCCCGCACGAGCGCTGTCGCGTCCCCGCGGGCGTCCGCGAGGTCCGCGGCGAGTTCGCGCTTGCGCCGCGTGGCCCGCCGGTCCCGCGCGGCCGCGAGTTCCTCTCGAAGCCGCGCGACGGCGTCCTCGTCGCGCTCCACGGGAAACGTCGGGTCGTCCGCGAAGGCCTGGCGGGCGATGCTCGCCTCGCCCTCCGTCAGGTCGAGCGCGTCCACGAGGTGGTCGCGCGCCGCCCCCACCGCGGCGTCGAACTCGTCCGCCAGTTCGCGGGAGAGCAGCGAGTCCACGCCCGCGCCGCGCTCCACGAGCGACAGCAAATCGGCTCCCTCGATAGTCACGTCCCGCTCCTGAATCGCCTCTCGGAGCCGGTCGTTCGCCACCGATTCGGCGGTGGAGACGGCCGCATCGAGGTCGTTCACGGCGTTCGTGAGCCGGTCGAGTTCGTCGTCGCCCGCGACGCTCCCGTCCGCGTCGAGCCGGGAGAGCGCGCCCTCCAGCGTGTCGAGGTCGAGCGGCGGACTGAGACTGCTCCGGCGATGCACCGAGACGGCGGCTTCCAGTCGGTCGCGGTTTTCGGCGAAGAACGCGAGCGCGCGCTCCGGCACGACCGCCGCCGGGTTCTCCAGCGCGTCCGGTTCGACGCGCACGTCGCCCTCCACGTCCACGCCCGCGAACGCCTCGTCCAGCGCGATGACCGTCGAGTAGCCGCGCGCGAGTTCCGCGAGCCCCCGGGCGTCCTCGACGATTTCCACGCTCACCTCCGGTATCAGTTCCTGCGCCTCGCTGTACGTCTCCGCGTCCGTCGTCGCGAGACACCTATCGCGCACCCGCACGCCCTCCGGCTCCGCGAGCGGTTCGACGCCCGCGAGCGCGTCCAGCACGCCCGTTTCGACCTCCCGCGAACGCGCCCGGTCGACGAACTCCCGGACCTCCGCGATGCGGTCGGGACTCCGCGAGGGGTACAGCGTCCGCAGGCGCTTCTCGCCGTAGCTCGTCACCGCGCGCTCCGTCAGCAACGCGAGTGCGTCCTCGTAGAGTTCGCGGGCGCGGTTCGTCGCGAGGAAGCCGCCCGGGTCGTCGTGGCGCGCGCGAATCGCCCCCCGGACGACGCGCGCCGCCCGCCCCTCACTGATGCCGGGCGCGCCCGCGACGGCGGCCACGTCCCCGTGTTCCAGCGCGCCCTCCGGGTCGTCCAACTCGCGGAGCGCCTCCGCCGTCTTCGCACCGACGCCCGGTACGTCCTCCAGTTCCATTCGACAACTCTCTACTCGCCCCACCGGAAAAACCTTCCCTCCCGCAGAGTGCGCCGTCGTCTCTCCCCAGCCTGTTTCTCGCGATTCCCCCGCCATCTCCCGTTACGCCACCCCACTCATAATATAGGGTTTCTATCTGGAAAAATTATTTATACATGTATTGTTTTGAGGTAACGTATGGCACGAACGCCACGAGAAGACGACTGTTCAGAGAGAGAGAGAGAGAGAGTGTGCGCGTAGTTCGACCCGACGTGCCCTCCTCAGGCGGACTGGTGCGGGCGCACTCGTGAGTACCGCCGCTCTTTCCGCAGTTACGACCGCAAGTGCAGGCCCGTCTGGCGACTCCGATACGTCCGATGGCCCGAGTGTCGGAACCGACAAAACGGTTATCGAACCGGGGCCTGGTGCGGGTGGCGGTAGCGACGAAGAGTGGGAGGCGGTATTTAATTCGTATAACTATAATTATTTACTTAATTATGATCTACTAACTTACAAGAACCCCGGCGAGATGGCAATCGATGTGTGCTGGACGTACGAAGATATTCAGGTCTGTACCAGCTCGCTCGACCACTTTAAGCTCCAGACGTACGACTGTATTACTGAAACAACGCCTGAACTCGTCTCAACCACCATAACTGCTGAAGAGTACCGGAATGGTAGTTTTTCTACCAGTTTTGACTTCTGGTTCGGTGTCAACCCCACAACGTCGTGTCTGTGGGCCGGTCAGGAGCAGGCCGGTATTTGTGAGAAGCTCAAGTGTGATTTCGAGAACCGGTGGAGCGACCCAGTGGCGACCCCGATGCCCGCTGCAGAGACCCTTGATAGCCTTCGCCGGTTCCTAGCCGAAGATGTTGACATTGATGATGTCGGTTCCACTCTGGCAACCGGTGCCGGCGCAGCTGTCTTTTTCGCGATGGCAGCGCAAATTCTCACTGGTAATCCCTCCTGATGTCGTCTCGTCGCCTTCCGAGCGTTGTGGTTCAATGGTCGCCGCTCCTGATAGTTCCGTTAGAGTACGTTCTGCATCCAGTATCGATTGCGGAGGCACTCGTTTTCTTCCCTGCGGTTACACTCCTTTACCCGTACGAGACGCTTCGATACGGTCAATCAGTGCAGTACGAACGGTTCCGGGAGCGCACGACGCACGACGTCCTCCCCTGGCTCGCTGTCGGATACCTCATCCACGTGCTCGTTATGTTCGTCTTCCTCTACGCCACCTATGCCGCTCTCAACGAACCCGACGGCTGGCTCTTCCTCGTTCTCCTCCACGTCCCCCTCATGTTCGCCTTCGTCGTCCCTCCCGCGGTCGTTCGCATCGCTGGCTTCGTTCATAGATCAACGTAATATCGGACGTGTCAGTATCTGATACATGCCTGAGACGACCGTTCGGGATGTCGCCTCGCCCGCTCGGCAACCACCCGTTCGATTCTCAGCATAACTTCTATCTAAGGAAAATATTTATACACTCGCTATATAACACAATATGTTACGAGTGATGGATCGAACGCGACATTCCGGGACGACTCGGCGCGTCTCCCCTCGAAAATATGTCGTTCGAGATGAAGAACACAATATAGCGATGCAGCGCGCGCTTAAAACTCTCTGTATCACTCTCGCGCCACTCGGTGGTGGCGCGCTCCTCGTCGCTCGCGTCGTTCCGGCCGGCCCGCTCCCGGTCGGCGTCATGGCCGCCGTCCTCTCGATACCCGGCGTCTGGTACGTGCTCCGGTTCGCGTACGACTTCGACTACGAGCGGTTCGTCGCGGACGCGGGCAGGATAGGTTTCGCTGTCTCCCTCGTGGGATTCGCCGCCGTCCACGCGACGCTCGGCGTCGTCTTGCTCGCAGCCGCAACTGCGTTCGCTCCCGGACTCCTCACCGTCGGCTTGACCTACGCTGTACTGTGCTGGCTGGGGGTCGTCGAGGGGCCGAAGGCGTTCGCGGCGCTCGTGGACGACTCTGTCAAGTACGCTCTGTCGCTTCCGTCAACGGATCGCGTTCTGTCCGCCACCGGCGCGTGGCTATTTATCGTGTTCGCGGCACTTATCGTGTTTGTCGGGGTTCCATCGACAATCGAGGCGAGCGCCGCCGCCTGGGTCGGCACGCTTCCGTACGCGTACTTCCGTGCTCGCGGCCCGCCCCAGCCCTCCGTGCCGTTTCTCGCTCTCGGAGCGGCCGTGCACGCCGCACTTACCGCGCTCGGTGTGACGATTCTTCTCACGGTCAGCGAACCGCCCGCACCCGCGCTCGTGACCTACGCCGCCTGGATAGGTATCGTCGGCGTCCCCGTGCTCTCGGCGCGCCTATCGTCCTCGATTGTCACTCGAATATCCTCGTCAGCACCTACATGATGGCAACGCAATCGCGCCAACCGGCGTACGAACTATTACTTCGTGTTGAGTCAGATAGACTCACGCCAACGCACTCTCCGCATCGGTCCGCGCCTCGGCACAACACTGACAGTCGCGACATTCTCCCCTGATGTCGTCTCGCTGCCTTCCGAGCGTCGTGGTTCAGTGGTCGCCCATCCCGCTCATTCTCCTGGTCGTGTACGTGCTGTGGCCGCTGTCTCTATTCGAGATACTCGTCACGTTTCCCGGGGTTCCGATTCTCTACTCGTACGAGACGCTTCGGTACGACGAGTCGCCGCGGTACGAGCGATTCCGCGAGCGGGCGACGTACGGTGTCCTCCCCTGGCTCGGGGTCGGCTATCTGCTGCACATGGGTGCTATCTTCGTCTTTCTTTACGTCGCACACCTCGTCGTTCCCGACCCCGGTACGCTGGTGTTCAATGTGCTCCTCTACCTCCCGCTCATGTTCGCCTTCGTTGTCCCTCCCGCGGTCGTTCGCATCGCTGGCTTCGTCCACCGACCAACGTTATAACGACAGTATCAGAATATGACACATAATGTCTGAGACGACCGTTCGGGACGTCGCGCTGTTCGCCGGTCTCGGGGCGAGCGCGTACGCGGTTCTCGCGTTGTTCCCGGGTTCGCCGGTGTTCGTCGGCGTTCTGGCCGCGGTGACCGTCGCGCCCGGTCTCTGGCTCGTCGTGCGGACGACGACGCCGTTCGCGTATCGGGAACTCGTCCGGGAGCGCGGCCGGCTCCGCGTCCTCGGGTCGCTGGGCGGCCTGCTCGCCGTTCCGGGCGTGCTCGCCGCCGGTCTGTACTGGCTGGCCGTCACGCTGTTCGGCACGACTGCTCTCCCGTCCGTTCTCGCGTACGTGTTCGCGTGGAGCGTTTCCGTGCTCGTCACGTCCCGCGTGTTCTTCGCACTCCACGATGACTACTGGCGCGGCGACGACCCGGCGCTCCCGCTGACGCCGACGCGTCGCCGCGCGCTCCGGCAGGCGACCGCGTGGCTGCCGTTCGCCGCCGTCGTCGCGCTCGCCGTGCTCGTCACGTCCCGCGGCGCGCCGGACCTTCCGGTTCTCGTGTTCGCCGCGGTCGTGGTGCTCTCTGCGGCCGCGCTCCCAGCCGCGTACGCCTCCCTCCGCTCCCGCGACGACTCCGTGTCCGTGCCAAGACGCGGCGTCGCCGGGTGGTTCGGCGGCCTGTTCCTCGCGCTCGTCGCGCTCCTCGCCGCGGCCACGGTTGCTTCCGACGCGCTCGGCCTGTTCGACTCGACCGCCGGAACCGCTCTCGTCGCCGCCGTCCTCTCACTCGCCGGCCCGTTCTCGGTCACCCGCTTCCCGCGGCTCGTTGCCCGCCGGTACGGCGGTGATGGATAGTCTGTACGCCCCGGATGCCGACGCTTTTCGGAGCTAAACGCAGTCGAGCCGGGCCAAAATTATATAACTCCACACGGAAAAATTATCATATGGGAAACTTGTCTCGCCGCGGCGTGTTGGCGGCGACGGCGTCGGCCGCTGTGGCGGCGCTCGCGGGCTGTTCGACGACCGTGACGACCGGCGACACGCTCGTCGAGGCTGCGGACTGGCCAATGCCCTATCACGACACCGCGAGCACTGCCGCCGCGGCCGCCGACCTCGGGGCGTCCCCCGAAGTCGCGTGGCGGCGCGACGTTCTCGACGGCGGGTTCGTCTACGACTTCTCCTACTTCCCGCAATCGGTGAGCGACGGCGAGCGCGCGTACGTCGGCGGCGCGGGCCTGCACGTCCTCGACAGCGCGGACGGAGCGGCCTCGCAGCACTTCGCGGACGAAGCGGTGTTCGGCCCGGCGCTCCGCGACGACAGCGTTTTCGTCGCCAGCGCGCCCGACACGGGCACGCTCGCCGTGCGTCGACTCGACCGCGAAACGCTCTCCGTGCAGTGGACGGAGACGTTTTCGCGCGACACCCCGCGGTCGCGGTCCGTTCTCGTCTCCGACGACACGGTCTACGTCGCCGTCGGAACCGGGAGCGCCCGCGCCGCGCCGCCGGCATCGAGCGAACTGCTCGCGCTCTCCGCGAACGACGGCACGCTCGACTACTCGCTCGCCCTCTCCGACGCCTCCTACACGCCGATGCCCGCGGTCGCCGACGGCACCGTCTACGCCGAGGGCGCGTCGGGTAACCTCGTAGCCGTCGGGCCGAACTGCGACGCGTTCTGTCGCTATCTCGGGGACCCGCCTGAACGGGCGTGGACGGCGGCGCGACCCGATGGACGACCGCTTCGCGTGCAGCTCCGCGACCCGCCGGTCGTCGGCGACGACCGCGTCTTCCTCGGAGACCAGCGCCTCGTCCAGGACTCCCCCGGCGTGCTATCGGCACTGGACCGCGAGACGGGTGAACGCCTGTGGGCACGCGAATACCGGGACTGGGTGTCGAGTCCCGCGCTCGACGCCGACGCGCTCTACGCGGCGACGTTCGACGCGGCCGGCGTCGACGCAGTCTCTGTCACCCGTGACGGCACGGAACGCTGGCGGACGCCGCTCGACGGGTACGGCACGCTCACACCGCCCGTGCTCGCCGGGTCGACGCTCGTGGTTGGCGTGCAGGGCGACACCGCGCCGTCCCGCGTGTACGGTCTCGACGCCGCGTCCGGCCGCCAGCGGTGGCGTGTCGACGTTCCGACGACGCCCGGCGCGCTCTCGCTCGCCGGCGACACGGTCGTCGTCACGGGCTGGGACGGCCCCGCGCTCGGCGTTCGCTCGCGCTAGTTCCCGGTCCAGCGGAGCGCGCCGAGCGTTCCCTCGAACAGGACGACCATGGTGACGGCGACGAGGATGGGGGCGACGCCGGTGGGGTCGGGCGTGAAGAGGAAGGAGATGCCGAGGAAGCCGCCCCAGAAGAGGAGGCGGCGGTTTTCGAGCCAGCGACGGGTCGTGATTCCCATCATGATGGCGAGCATGATGAACAGGGGAATCTGGAAGACGACGGCGAGGTAGCCCATGAGGATGAGGATGAGGTTGAAGGTGTCCGAGAGGGCGAACGCGATGTCGGCGACGGGCTGGCTGTAGTTGTAGAAGTAGCCGAAGACGGCGGGGAGGACGACGAAGTACGCGAACGTGAGGCCGAGCACGGCGAGCACGAGGCTCATTGGGACGGCGGCGAGGTAGTACCGGCGTTCGTTCGGGTAGAGGCCGGGGCGCATGAACGCGTACGTCTGGTAGACGAACACGGGTAGCGCGACGATTAATCCGGCGAGCGACGCGACCTTGAACTGGGTGATGAGGAGTTCGAGCGGCTGATAGAGGTGGGGTGCGCCGCGGCCCGCGGTTCCGGTGGGCGCGGGCGGCGTCGCCGGGATGACGGCGTACCAGAGGTGGGTGATTATCTCCTCGCCGAGCGGCCAGACAGCGATACTGACGAGGCCCGCGGCGCCGACGACGATGGCGAGGCGTTTTATCATCTCCTCGACGTGGTCCGCGAGCGGCAACTCCTCGTCAGTATCCGGTCCCTTCACGCCGCCGACCGTCTCGTCCTTCCGCTCGATTGGCGTCGCGCCCCCCATCGCGTCCTCGGGCATGTCCGGGAACGCCTCGTCGCTCTCTACGGTCTCCACGTCGTCTTCGCGCGGCTGCTCGGGTTCGGCGACCGTCGGCTCCACGCCGTTCGCGTCCTCCTCGCCACCCACCCGTCTAACTGCGGGCGTCGGCGCGACTCGGCGGACCGCGGGCGTCGGTTCGACCCGGCGAACCGCCGGCGTCACGTCGTCCGCGGACGCCCCGTTCGCGTCGTTGTCTGGCTCGCGCTCCCCGCTGGTGTCGGCGGACACATCGCTCCCGTCGTCGGGTTTCGGTTGCCGTGGCTCGTCGTGGTCCCCGACCGGCACGTCCGTCCCGGGAGGCCACTCGTCGCCGTCGTTGCCGACGTTCGCGTCCTCGCCGTCACCCATTCGTTGGCGGAGATACGCGCGTGCCGCGTTATAGGCTTTTTACTTCGCCGACCAGACGAGAAGATTGATAACTCGGAGTCGGCTACCCGCAAAGGAATGAGTAGCTCGGGCGGCGTACGCGAGGACGCAGCGCGCGCTGTCGGCGTCGGCCGCGAAACCATCGGCGTCACGCTCCGCACCCTCCAGAAGAAACTCCAGGTCGCGTTCGTCTTCTTCGTCGTCGGCCTGCTCGGCGGCGTGCTCGCGATGCGATGGGTCATCTGGCCGGAACTCCGCGCGGACCTCCTCGCGACCGAGGCTCGCATCATCACGCAGACGCCGTTCGACGTCATCCTGATGCAGGTGAAAATCGGGCTGATAACCGGCGTTCTCGCCACGGTTCCCGTTCTCCTCTACCACGCCCGCGAACCCCTGAAGGAGCGCGGTATCGTCCCGGACTTGCAGGTGAAACTCTGGCACCTCGCCGTGCTCGGCGTGGCCGCCGCTCTCCTGTTTGCGCTCGGCGTGGCGTACGCCTACGGCCTGTTCTTCCCCATCGTCTTCTACTTCCTCGCGGACTACGCGGTGAAGGCAGGGCTGGCGCCGATGTACTCCATCGTGATGTGGACGGAGTTCATCCTGATGCTCGCGGTTTCCTTCGGCCTCGCGGCCCAGCTTCCGCTCGTGATGTCCGCGCTCGCGTACGCCGAGGTCGTCCAGTACGAGACGTTCCGCGACAAGTGGAAGTACGCAATCGTCGGCATCTTCCTGTTCGGCGCGGTGTTCTCGCCGCCCGACCCCTTCACGCAGATTTTGTGGGCGCTCCCGCTCTGCTTCCTGTACGGCGTCAGCCTCTACATCACGCGGTTGGTCGTCACCGCGAAGCGCGGGAGCGAACGCATCGACGTGGCGGGCGTGCTCCGCGAGCGCTGGAACCTCCCGCTCGCGGTCGCCGTCGTCGGGTTCGCGGCCGGGTACGGCGCGTACCGCTACGGCGTCGTCGCCCGCGTGAACGACGCGCTCTCCGGCACTGTCTACCCGCAGGCCTACCTCCTCCCCCAGTACGACCCGATTCCCGTCGGCGTCGCCGTCGGCGTCGTCGCGCTGGTCGGCGCGCTCGCGTACGTCGTGTTCGTCGCCATCGAACGCGCCGCGTCCGCCGAAGCCGAGGTGTACGGCGGGCAGGTTCCGAGTCCGGAGAACCTCAACCTCGACGTGCTCGACGCCGCGGGCGTCCGCGCCGCCCCCGAGGAGCGGTTCGTCGCGATGGACGAGGAGGAAGCACTCGACGCCGCTCGAACCGCCATCGACGACGGCGACGACGAGAAGGCACAAGCCATCCTCGACCGGTTCGACGACGCCGCGGACGAACGCGAAGAGCAGGCCGAGGAGGCCGCCGCGGAGGACGAGGAGGCCGGCACTATCACGAAGCGCACCGCGGGAATGCTGGACGCGTTCACCGAAGACGAGACGACGGAGGACGACGTGGGCGGGTACTACGAGGACATCCTCGCCGTGCTCGGCGCGCTCCGGGGGCGGGCGTTCCGCATCGCCGCGGTGTTCATGAGCGTGCTCGTCGCGGCGTTCGGCTTCCTCTACTACGGCGGTCTCGCGACGCTCCGCGACGACTTTATCGGCCGCCTGCCCGCGGACGTTCGCACCGCGAGTAACGCCAGCGCGGGACCGGCCGCCGACCCCGGCACCGCCGCGTCAGCGATGCAGTGGCCCATCACCCTCCACCCGGTCGAGGCGCTGGTCTTCGAGGCGAAAGTGAGCGCGGTCGCCGCCGCACTCGCCACGCTCCCGCTCGTCGTCTACTACGCGTGGCCGGTGCTCGCGGAGCGCGGCATCGTCACCGGCAACCGCCGCACCATCGTCGTCTGGGCGGGCGGCGTCTTCAGTGGCCTCGTCGTCGGCAGCGTCCTCGGGTACCTGTTCGTCGCGCCGAACATCATCACGTACCTCGTCGCGGACGCGCTCCGCGCGGACATGGTCATCAGTTACCGCATCAGCAGCTTCCTCTGGATGGTGTTCCTCACCACCGCCGGAATCGGTCTCCTGATGGACGTACCTATCTCGATGGCCTTGTTCTACGGCGGCGGCCTCGTCTCCTACCGGACCATGCGGGAGCGCTGGCGGGTCGCCGTCCTCGTGAGTTTCGCGCTCGGCGCGCTCCTCACCCCCGACACCGTGTACACGATGCTCCTCGTCGGTATCCCGCTCTCCACTGCCTACTTCGTCGGCCTCGGCGTGCTCTGGGTGGTCACGCTCGGCGGCCGCCGCGGCGGCGGGCGCGCGTCGGCGGAACGCACCGCCTAAGTATTCGCTCGCGAATACTCGGGTATGCCCAAGATAAGCGTGGACGTGCCCGAGGAACTCCTCACCGACCTCGACGCGCACGTCGGCGAGAACGGGAAGTTCGTCAACCGCAGCGAAGCCCTGCGCGCCTGCATTCGGAAGACGCTCGACCAGCTCGACGAAATCGACGCCCGCCACGGGAGGCTCGACGATGAGTAGGGCCGAGTCCCCGCTCACGACCGGTCGCGTCGTCCTCATCGGCGTCTTCATGACCGCGCTCGTCACGAGCCAGCTCACCGCGTCGAAACTCCTCATGTTCCAGTTGCCGTTCAGCATCCCCGTCACCGGGAGTTCGCTCGTGATGCCGGGCGCGGCGCTCGCGTACGCGCTCACGTTCTTCGCCTCCGACTGCTATTCGGAACTCTACGGCCGGAACGCCGCCCAGACTCTCGTGAACGTCGGGTTCGGGATGACGCTGCTGATGCTCGCGCTCGTCTGGACGACCATCGAAGCCCCCATCGCGCCCTTCTCCGGCGTCGGCCAGTCGGAGTTCAGTCGCGTGCTCTGGTCGAGCGCGAACATCGTCGCCGGCAGCCTGCTCGCGTACATCGTGAGCCAGAACTGGGACGTCTACGTCTTCCACGCCATCCGCCGCCGAACAGATAACAAGTACCTCTGGCTGCGCAACATCGCCTCAACGGCGACGAGTCAGGCCATCGACACCGTCATCTTCGTCACGGTCGCGTTCTACCTCGCGCCGACGTACCTCGGCGTCGGGCGGGCGAACGAACTCTCCATGGTTGCGTCGCTCATCGTCGGGCAGTACGTCCTGAAGCTCGCCATCGCGCTCGCGGACACGCCGTTCGTCTACGGAACGGTCGCGTACTTCCGGCGCTAAGTCGGGGAGGCGAACGCGTAGTTCGGCTTCACGTCCTCGATTTCTACGTCGACCTCGTCGCCCTCGCTCGCATCTGAGACGAACACCGTGAACCCCTCGACGTATGCGATGCCGTCGCCCTCGCTCCCCTCGTCCTCGATGGTGACGGTGAGGGTGTCGCCGGCCGCGACGGGCGCGTTCACGTAATTCTTCCCGACGACGTACAGTTCCGAGGAGGACTCCCGGGACGCGTCGGGGCTGGTGACGCGAACGAAACTGAACGACTCCTCCACGTCGTCGACGAACGCGTCGAAGTCCGGGCCCTCGAACACCTTCACCACGAAGTGCCCGCCCGGCGATAGCAGGTCGCGCGCCGTTTCGAGCGCCTGCTGGGCGAGATAGATGGAGCGCGCCTGGTCGAGGTTGTACTCGCCGGTCATGTTCGGCGCCATGTCGGACACAACCACGTCCACGTCGCCGCCCGCGACCTCCCTCACATCGGCTTTCGTGTCGTCCTCGGTCATGTCGCCGCGAACCGTCTCCACGGTCGCGGCCACGTCCTCGATGTCGTCGATCCGCTGGAAGTCCACGCCGATAACGCGGCCGTCGGACCCGACTTCCTCCGCGGCGACCTGCATCCACCCGCCGGGGGCGGCGCCCAGGTCGACCACGGTCGCGCCGTACGGCAGGAGCTCCAGCTCCCGGTCCAGTTGCTTGAGCTTGTACGCCGACCGGGCGCGATACCCCTGTTGTTTCGCGCGATTGTAGTATTCGTCCTTCCCGCTCATACCCGAAAATGAGCCCGCGAGCGGTTACGTGCTTCGTTCGCCCGCGAGATATCGGCGCACGCTCCCCGATTCGACCTCGACTGCGACCTCGTTCGTCCGACGGAACGGCGGCGTGAACGGCGCGTCGTACCGCCGCAGCGCCGGCTCCCCGACGGTCTCGATGTCGGTCGCTTCGAGCGCGTCCAGCAGGTCGCTCTCCTTCCTCCGCACCCGGAACGCGGGCGTCCACCACGAGAACGTCAGCACGGCGAGCGTTTTCGGGGGTTCAACGACGAGCGAGACGGCGTCGTTCGACGGTTCGGGCGCCGTCTCCGGCGTGTACGACTCGGGGAGGAAGAACGCCATCGTCACGTCACCGTCCGTGTCCTCGGTCTCGACGGGCCTAGTCATCGCCACCGACTCACCGCCGTCGTTCGCGCCGTCGATGTAGCGATAGAGCCGCCGGAACGCCGTGCGCTCCGACGGCGCGGTCGTCTCCACGCACACCAGCTCGGGATACCGGCGGAGCTCCACGCCGTCCACGTCCCCGACGTACGTGTAATCGACGCTCTCGACGCGCCATGTCGAGAGCGCGTCCGCGAGCGTCCACGCGCCCAGCGCGCCGGCCGCCGCACCGACCGCGCCACCGACCAGTTTCAGCGTCGTCCGCGTTTCCATGCCCGACAGTTCGCGCGCCACCCCCAAAGCCGATTCGCCCACCCCCTCGCGCTTCACGCACGCGCGCGTACCGTGTGCCTTTTTATGCCGCCTCGTCCTATCCGTGGACAAGATGTTCAAGGCGATTATTAGCGCCGACACGCTCCGCACCACACTCGACGCCGTGAGCGTGCTGGTGGACGAATGCAAAATCCACCTCAACGAGGACGGACTCGCGATTCGCGCCGTCGACCCCGCCAACGTCGGCATGGTCGACCTCGAACTCTCCAGCGACGCCTTCGAGTCATACGACGCCGACGGCGGCCTCATCGGCGTCAACCTCTCCCGACTCGAAGATATCGCCGGAATGGCGGACGCCGGCCAGCTCATCCACCTCGAACTCGACGAAGAAACCCGGAAACTCCACATCCAAATCGAAGGCCTCGAATACACACTCGCACTCATCGACCCCGACAGCATCCGGCAGGAACCCGACCTCCCCGACCTCGACCTCCCCGCCACCGTCGTCATCGAGGGCGCGGACCTCCACCGCGCCGTCCGCGCCGCCGACATGGTCTCCGACCACATCGCGCTCGGCGTCGACGACACGTCCGAACTGTTCTACGTCGACGCGGAGGGCGACACGGACGACGTCCACCTCGAACTCGACGAGAACGAACTCATCGACCTCGAAGTCGGCCCCGCGCACAGCCTGTTCAGCCTCGACTACCTCAAGGACATGAACAAAGCCATCCCGAAAGACGCCGAAATCACGGCCGAACTCGGCGAGGAATTCCCCGTCAAACTCCACTTCGACCTCGCCGAAGGAAAAGGTAGCGTAACCTACATGCTTGCACCCAGAATTCAGTCGGATTAGAGTCTGTAAGGGTGGATTTCGGTTTTACCGGACGTCGGATTTAGACCCCTCGAGATGAAAAACACTCAATTATATTCTTCTCGAGGGTCGGCCACGAGTTCGTAAAGCCCCTCGTGGACTTTCTCCACGTTCCCGTGTTCAACGAGCCTAGTCAGGCGTTCCCGAACGTACTGGAGACTGTATCCGGTTTCCTCGACAACAAACGGCGCGGTGATGCGGCCATCTCGAAGGAGGTCGAGAATGGCTTCGTCGGCGGGAGCGAGATCGGCCTCATCAAGCATCGTCTAGTGTTCCATCGCGCCGACCTTAGTTCCTACCTCATCACCCTTTACCCATCGGATATAAACCTTAGGAGCTAATGTTTATCGTGGGGCCCGGCGTCACAATGATTGCGGGCCAGGATTTGCCGTTTCGAGAACGGCCGCGTGCTGGTGACACGCGACCTGGGTTCGCAAGTCAGCAAACCCATGACGAACAACGACACACGCCCTCAAACAAGTATCGTCCAGCGACTGCAGACGTCCACGGCTACGCACCACCACCGTCAGGAGGTGGCGTAGATGCGTTGTCCCTCCTGCGGGGAAGACTTCGACCGTCTCGGTCTACATTGGTGGCACGGAACGTGTCCATACCCAGAAATCGAACCCGAAATCGAGGAAATACTGACCGGCCTTCTCATGGGCGACGGATCAATACCTGTTCGGCGCAGCGGTTATACCTCCCTTATTCACGTGCCTATGACGAATCGAACCTTCTTGGAATGGCTGGACGACCGACTAGGTATTCTATCCACGGGTGTTTCCCTCAAGAAAACGGCGTCCGAACTCGCGTCAAACAACCGACAAACCGGATTCAGCCCTACTGCTAGGGAGGAGAACTATCACGATATGTACACCCTTTGGTCGCGTACCCATCCCATTTTCGACGAGATGCGTGAGACGTGGTATCCGGACGGTGGGAAGCGGTTTCCCGGCCGTTTGGAATTAACGCCGACTGTCGCGAAATTCTGGTATCTCTGTGATGGGTATCTCGACTTCGGATCGTGGGGGCGTCCACGACTCGGAATCAAAGCACGAAACGAGAAAGAACGAGGTGAATTTCTCGAATCTTTGTTCGACACGTTCGATATTTCGCCGAAATATAGACGCCACGAACTCCGTTTCTCCTGCGACGACACTGAACTGCTCATCGAGTGGATGGGGGAGGCACCACCCGGGTTCGAGTACAAGTGGGAGTTAGATTCGAAGGCGGAGTATCAGCGGTTGAAGAAGCGTGCGTACGAGGTGCACGCGACACAGACGCTCTCGTAACGCTCTCTCCTAGCTCTTTTCCACTATCACCGTCTCGCCCGCGCGGACGGTGTCGCCTTCCGAGACGAGCACGTCCGCTTTCTCGTACGTCGGGGGGAGTTTCACGTCCGCGCGGCTGCCGAAGCTGATGTGGCCGATGCGGTCGCCGCGCGCTACGACCTGTCCGGGTTCGAGGTGGGGGTGGATGCGGCGGGCGAACGCGCCCGCGACGAGCACGACCTCGTGGTCGCCGAACTGGAAGGTGACGCGCTCGTTCCTGTCGGAGTCCTTCGAGAACGCGGGCTTGTGCGCGCCGGGCGTGTGCGTGACGTGTTCGAGAAAACCGCCGTTCGGCGCGCGGTTGACGTGCACGTCGGCGGCGCTCATGTAGACACCGACGCGCAGCCAGTCGTCCTCCTCCCGAATCACGGAAACGGTTCCGTCGGCGGGCGCGACGACGCCCGAGTCCGGCGTGGCGCGGTCGGGGTCGCGGTGGAACCAGAGGACGGCGGCGGGCGCGAGCACGACCACTGCGAGGCCGAACGGAACGAAGGCGAACGGGAGTGCGGCGACGAGCGCGTACGCCGCGAGCCGTCGCGCGCCGGGGGCGAATTGCACACTCCGCGTTCGCGCGCCGGGTGTTTGGGTGGTTCGGTCCCTATCCGCGGCGTTTATTCGGGTCCGGCACGAGAACGCGAACAGATGGACGCGCGCCACGCCCGCTACCCGTTCCTCGCGAGCGCCCGCACGGCGGTCCAGGAGGCCGGCGTGGACCTCGCGGACGTGGTGCAGAACGACGACGCGGTCGTGGAGCGCGCGCTGGAGCGCGTCACCACGGCGGTTACCGACCGCGAGATCGGTGAGGCCGCGCACAGCACGCGCGTCGAACTCCTCTCCTATCCGGTGGCGCGCGTCATCGTCTCGCTCGTGGACGAGAACATCCTCGTGCGGCGGTACGCGCAGGGCGAGGCGAACACCGCGTACGAGCGCTTCCGTGACGACTTCGCGAGCGACGACGAACTCGCCAGCGTCGGCGGCGACGAACGCGTCGACCGCCGCGACCTCCTCGCCGAGTTCGACCTCCGCGAGCACGTCACCTCGACCGAGGACGGGTTCGACGTGGGCGTCGCCACCTACCTCCTGCTCTCCTCCAGCATCCGCGGGGAGGACTGGCGGCTCGTGAACCGCCGCCTCGACGACGGCCTGGTTCCCGTCACCGGCCTCGAACTCGACGAGCTCCTCCGGCAGGCCGTCGAGGACCGGGTCGCGGACGGCCTCCCGCTCTCGGTGCCGGACGCCATCGGAAGCGAACTCGGCGCGGAGGTCTCCGAGGTGAAGACCGTGCTCTCCGAGCTCGACCTCACACGGGATATTGACACCGTCGTCCCCGAACTCTTCCCGCCGTGCATGACGAACCTCCTCGAGCGCGTGCAGCGCGGCGACCACCTCCCCCACCACAGCCGGTTCGCCATCACGGCGTTCCTCGCGAACATCGGCCTCAGCACGGACGAAATCGTCCAGATATACGAAGTGAATCCCGGGTTCGGCGAGGAGATGACGCGCTACCAGACAGACCACATTCAGGGGGAGAGCAGTCCCACCGAGTACACCGCGCCCGCCTGCGCCACCATGAAGTCGTACGGCGACTGCGTGAACCCGGACGCGCTCTGCGACCACATCAGCCACCCGCTCTCCTACTATGAGGCGAAACTCGACGACGCCGACGAGGACGAACTCGACGACTGGCGCGAACAGACCGAGGACGCGGACGCCTAGTCGCGCGTCGACAGGTAGAATCCGATTCCGCCCATTACCACGAGGAAGAGAACGAGCGTCCCGACCGTCGCGAGCGCGCCATCTCGGCCCAGCGACTCCCCGTTCACCGCCGCCGTTCCGACCAGCGCCGCGATGAACACGGCCACGCCGAGCGTCGCCCAGCCGGCCTCCACCAGTTTCTCCCGCTCGAATGCCATACCCAACGCTTCCCGAGAACGCATCAAAAGAGCTTCGAACGCGGTTTTTCAGAATTCCGTCGGGCCGCCACATCTTCAAATAGGATGCCGCGGCCATCTGTGGGGTGTGACGTAACGCTCGCCGTCGAGCGCTCGCGGTTGTGCGGCCACCGCTCGACGCCCGATACCGGCCGCCTGCACGCCCCAGACGCCAGAACGAGCGCATAAACATCCGTCGGAACTGAGCGCTTTAGGGTCGCTGAGCGCCTACTCTCTTCTATGGTGCCATCGAAACCCACCAGCACCACGACCAGCGAACCGACCGCGCTCTCGCCCGGCGGCCCCACCAGCACTCGGGCCGACCGCGCGCGCACCGAACGCATGGCCGTCACCCCGCTCGGCGGCGGGTGCTACGATGTCGTCACCGAGTACGACACCGTCTACACCGTCGACCTCCGCGAGGGACGCTGCACGTGTCCGGACTACCAGCACCGCCGAGCGCGCTGCAAGCACCTCCGACGGGTCGCCATCGACGTGACCGACGGGCGCATCCCCGCGCCGGGCCAGCGCGAGGACGCCTGCACGGCCTGCGAGCGCCCGGTGTACGTCGACGAGGACGAACCCACGCCCGTCTACTGCGACGCGTGCACGCTCACTACCGGCCGGTTCGTCCGCGACCGCGAACGCGGTGACCTCCTCGTCGTCGCTCGCACCACCCGGGACCGCGCGAACACCGTCGAGGTTCCCGGCTGGGACACCACCGTCGCCGACTACCCGACCAACCGCGCGTACCCGGAGACGGACGTGGTCGTCGAAGTCCTCTATCCACTCAGTCGCGACCTCGCGCCCGACGACCTCACGCCGAGCGACCTCACGCGGTACGCGTTCCCGAGGAGCCGCCTCGAACCCCTAGTCGAGTAGTTCCACGGCGTCCTCGATAGAGATAGCGCCCTGCTTGAACGCGTTCAGAACCTCGCGTACGGTCTGCGCGCCCCCATCGTCGTCGCTCGCGGCTTTCAGGTCGGCGATGGTTTCCCCCGATTCGAGCGCCGTTTCCTTCTTCACGCGGTAGTTCCCGCCGTCCGTCCGGTGGAGGTCGTGCGGGTGGAAGAAGTACCACACCTCGCGGTCGAAGCGCGCGCCGACCTTCGGGCGCGCGCCGAAGTTCTGGGAGAAGTAGACGAGCGCCTCGATCTCCTCGCCCGTGAGGTAGATTGGGTCGCCCGACGACGACTTCGCCTCCACGGCGTAGAAACTCTCGCCGTCGCCCGCGAGCACGTCCGGGAGTTCGCGCTGGGTCGCGCTCCCGGACGCCGGCGCACGCATCACCGCGAACCCCGCCTCGTCGAGGCGGTTCACGAGCTCGCGCTCCCGCCGGTCGCCCTTCCGGTTCTTGACCATACCCTCCGTTGGGGGCCCGCCGTAAAGAGCGACACGTGTCGCCGCGGCCACGCGGTTTTTGCGATACCCGCTCGAACCCGCGGACAGTGAGCGACAGCGACGCGTCCCCTGTCGATAAGAAGTCGAAGACGGACATCCTCGCCGCGCAGATAGAGGAGGGGTTGGACGAACTCGAACGTCCCGCAGGCGCGCTCTTCCTGTCCGCGATATCCGCGGGCCTCGACATCGGGTTCGGTCCGTTCTTCATGGCCGTCGTGCTCACGCTCGTCGGCGGCGCGCTCCCCGACCCCGTGACGACGCTCCTCGTCGCGAACGCGTACACGTTCGGGTTCGTGTTCGTCATTCTCGGCCGCACCGAGTTGTTCACCGAACACACGACGCTCGCCGTTCTCCCCGTCCTCGACGGTCGCGCGTCCGCTCGAAAACTCGCTCGTCTCTGGGGATTGGTCTACGTCGGAAACGTTCTCGCGGGGGCGGTGTTCGCGACGGCGATGGTCGTGCTCGCGCCCGCGTACGGCGTCGTCGACCCCGCGGCGTTCGCACACCTCGCGCGGCCGATTGTCGACCATCCGCCGCTCGTCCTCCTCATGGGCGGCGTGTTCGCCGGCTGGCTGATGGGCTTACTCTCCTGGCTCATCACTGCCGCCGACTCCACGCTCTCCCGAATTGCGTTCGTCTGGCTCGTCACCATGGGTATCGGGCTGGCTCACCTCCCGCACTCCATCGCGGGGAACGTCGAGGTGCTCGCCGCCGTCCTCTCGTCGCCCGCGTTCGGCGTCTCCACGTACGCCGGGTTCCTGTTGCTCGCGACAGCCGGGAACGTCGTCGGTGGGACGCTGTTCGTGGCGCTCCTCAAGTACGGCTACGTTGTTCGGGGCGAGGAGTAACCGCAGAAAGTTTTTATCATCTAATCTGATAGGGCCGGTATGAAAACTCGTCGAGACGTTCTCGCGTCCGCCGGGGCCGCCACCGCGCTGACGGCACTCCCCGTCGGAACCGTCCGTGGGTCACAGTCCGCGGGCACGCTCTCCGAATCCCTGACGGTCTCCGCGGACTGGTCCGCCCCCCGAATTCGGTTCGACTTCGAGTACGACGTACCGGACTCGGTGTCCTCGTTCTCCCTCTCCACGATGCCGGCCGGGTTCTCGGTCGAGTCTGACGGGTTCGAGCTTGACGGCGGCGAGTACGTCTGGGACGGCACCGAATCCCCGCGCCAGACTGTCTCGCTCTCGGCCGACTCGTCGGCCATCGGCGACGAACTCAGCCGGGAGAACTGGGGATACATCGGGGGCGGAGCGGCCTGCGTGTGGACGCCATCCCTCGACATCGGTTCCGTCGAGGGTGACCTGAACGACGTGTCCCGGTCTCGCGCGTTCGACGGCGAGGGAATCGTCGTCCCGTCGTTCGCGTACGCCGGCCCGCATACCGTCTCCCGCCAGTACGTGAGTGACGCACGGGCGACCATCGTGTCCCCCGAAACGCTCACCCGGGACATCGACCCTGCTGTGCTCTTCGAGGAACTGGCGTTCCAACAGACGCATCTCTCCCAGCGCCGCCAGTACAGCGAGACATCGCTGCTCCTCCTGCCGTCCAGCCGGTTCGCCAACGCTGGGCTCGCGTCCGGAACTTCGATGGCCGTGTCGGCCAAGGCCGTCCCGACGACGACGCCCACCGACGTGCTCCCCCACGAGTTCGCGCACGTCATGTTCGGAACGTTCGGCGGCGGTCGGATGCGGTGGCTGACCGAGGCGAGCGCCGAGTACTACGGTAACCTCGTGGTGTTCAACCGCGGTATCGTCTCGTTCAACGAGTTCCACTCCCGGCACAGCACGAACGAGAACTACGACGCCGGATACACTAACATCGTCCTCGCCCAACCGTACACGTGGAGCGGCACCAGCGCCCACTACCGGAAGGGCTCGCAAGTGCTCGCCGCGCTCGACGCCGAGATTCAGGAACGATCGGGAGGCAACCGCGCGCTCATCGACGTGCTCACTGACACCTCGTTCCCCCTCGCGTCCTACCAGGGGTTCGAGAACGCGGTCGCACACTACGCCGGCGAGTCGATGAACGACTGGCTCGACCGATACGTCAACTCGGACGGCCTGCCGTCCGTCCCGTCCGACCCCGAGTACTACGTGCTCCCCGGCGTCTCACGCGACACGCTCGATGTCTCGACCACCACCGCGACGCCGACGACGCAGGCCACGACGACGGACTCAGCGACCGAACCCACAACTGGGCCGGACTCCACGTCGGGGAGTACGCCCGGGTTCGGTGTCGGGACGGGACTCGCGGCGCTCGTCGGTGGAACGATCGCCGCGCTCAAAAGAACGGAGTCGGACGAGTAGCGGCGCTTACGTGCCGTGCTGCCAGGAGTCCATGTACTCACGCTGGACGTCCGTGAGGTCGTCGAGTTCGATGCCCTCGGCGTCGAGTTTGAGTTCGGCGACTTCGCGGTCGAGCGCGTCCGGCACGTCGTGCAGGCCGTCGTCGTAGCCGTCACCGTGCGTCGCGAGTTCGCGGACGCAGACCGCCTGCACGCCGAACGACTGGTCCATCACTTCGACGGGATGCCCGAGGCTGACGGGGCTCGCGAGGTTCACGAGTCGGCCCTCGGCGAGCACGTTCACGCGTGAGCCGTCGGCGAGTTCGTACTCCTGCACGCCCTCGCGGACTTCGCGCTCGTTCACGGAGAGGTTCCGGAGGTCTTCGAGGTTGATTTCCACGTCGAAGTGCCCGGCGTTCGCCAGGACGACGCCGTCCTGCATGTCCTCGAAGTGGTCCGCGGTGATGACATCGCGGTTCCCGGTGGTGGTGACGAACACGTCGCCGCGTTCGGCGGCGTCGTCCATGCTCGTGACCTCGTAGCCCTCCATGTGGGCTTCGAGCGCCCGCCGCGGGTCGATTTCGGTGACGATGACGTGCGCGTTCTGCCCGCTCGCCTTCTTCGCGACGCCGCGGCCGCAGTACCCGAACCCGGCGACGACTACCGTTTTGCCGGCCCAGGAGAGGTTCGTGGTCATCGCGATGTTCGCGAGCGCGGACTCCCCGGTGCCGTGCACGTTGTCGAAGAGGTGCTTCATCGGGGTGTCGTTCACGTTGAACATCGGGTAGTCGAGCGCGCCGTCAGCGTCCATCGCGCGCAGCCGGTGGACGCCCGTCGTCGTCTCCTCGGTGCCGCCAATGATGGACTCCACGAGCTCGGGGTACTCCTCGTGGATGCGGAAGACGAGGTCGCCGCCGTCGTCCACCGTGATGGTGGGTTCGTGGTCGATGACGGCGTCGATGGCCTCGTAGTACTCGGTGTCGTCGATGCCGTGCTCGGCGTACGACGTGATGTTCTCGTGGGCGTCGAGCGCGACGCTCACGTCGTCGTGCGTGCTGAGCGGATTGCAGCCCGTGATGGCGACCTCCGCGCCGCCCTCCGCGAGCAGTTCGACGAGCGCCGCGGTCTTCGCTTCGACGTGCAGCGCCATTCCGACTGTCTGCCCGGAGAGCGGTCGTTCCGCCGTGAACTCGTCTTCGAGCGCGGAGAGAATCGGCATGTGTTCGCGGGCCCAGTCTATCTTCTGTCGGCCCGACTCGTGTTTCGCGTCCACGTCCGGGACGCGCTCGCTGATGGGAGCAGCCGTTTCCATACCTATCCCTTACGTACGCGACCCAAAACCCTACCGAAGCGAGAAGACCGCGTGAGGGTGGGAGACGGCGAGCCGTCGCGGTGGTTCCGATACGACCAACCGTCGACTCGGCACCGCGACGACACCAGCACTTCGACCGCGTGCAGAAAAAGACCGATGGCCGCTTCGATCACCCGCTCGTCGCGACGAGCGCGTTAGTTCCGGCCGGGCGCGCCCTCACGGCCGTTCCCGTTGCCGTTCGATTCGTCGTCCTCGTCGTCGCTGTCTTCGTCCTCGTCGTCGCTATCGTCTTCGTCGGTGTCGTCGTTCGTGGCTGCCTCGTGGTCGGGACCGCGGTCCTCAGGCGGGCCCTGCGTGTCGTTTTCGCCGTCCTCGTTCACGTCGTCACCGTTCGGGCCGCGGTCTTCGGGCGGGCCTTGCGTGGTGTTCTCGGCCGTCTCGTTCACGTCATCCGTTTCGTTTCCAGCGTCGTGACCGGGGCGGTCCTCGGGCGGGCCGGCGTGGTCGGGGCGGTCGTCAGCGCCCGGATTGTTCGCCGTAACGAAGTCCGCGAGCACGCGGCCGTCGACCGCGCCGTCACCGAACGTGACGGCGAGGAACTGCTGGACCTGCTGGCCGAACGGACTCTCCTCGGTCACTGTTTCGTTCTCGGCCGTCTCGTTCGTCTGCTCGTCGCTCGCGGTCTCCGCGAGGAGAGTGACGGTCGTGGACGCCGTGGTGTTGTTGTGCGTCGCCGTCACCGCGACGGTGACGTTCGTGTCGGGCGCGGGGAGGGCGACGGTGCCGTTCGCGTCCGTCGCGTACGTCCCCGTGCCGTTGTACGTGGTGTTCGTCGTCTCCGTGACGTTCACGGTCGCGTTCGCGACCGCGGTGTCGTTCGCCGTCACGGTGACGGTCGCGTCACTTCCGGCGTCGGGCTGGTCGACGCCGACGCTCAGTTCGCCGGTCGCCGTCGCACCGGCGACTGCGGGTACCGATACCGCGAGCACTGCCATGGCCGCGACGAGCGCGGCGGTGAATTTCATCGAGCGCATCGCATCCCACCGTACCAGCGGGACGGAGAAAAGGGGGGACGAACGTTCGACCCGTTCAGTCGGTTCGAGCGAGCGAGAAATTCCGTTCAGGACCGTTCACTGGCGTCGAAAACGGCCAAATGAGTTATTCAGCGCGGTCCGCGAGGTCGGCGGCGCGGTCGGCGGCACGCCCCCTGATTTCGGCCTCGTCGAGCGTCAGGAGGGAGCGGTCTTCCATGAGCACGCGGCCGTCGCAGACGGTGTGGCG
Organism: Salarchaeum sp. III; assembly: GCF_036418315.1. NCBI lineage: Archaea > Methanobacteriati > Methanobacteriota > Halobacteria > Halobacteriales > Halobacteriaceae > Salarchaeum > Salarchaeum sp. III. Next base: position 166,251 of record NZ_JAZHPG010000027.1, read on the forward strand.
CACGTCGCTCCCGCGGACGGCGTACGCGAGGTGGCTGACGTGGTCGTGGACGGGCGTCAGGTGGGGGGCGTCGAAGTCCACGACCGCGAGGTCGGCGTTCGCGCCCGCCTCGACGCGGCCGGAGTCGAACCCGAGCGCGTCCGCGCCGCCCGCGGTCGCCATCTCGACTGCGGCTTCCGCGGGGACTGCGGCCGCGTCCTCGGCGGCGAGCTTCCCGAGCATCGCGGCGTCCCGCAGCTCGTCGAACACGTCCAGGTCGTTGTTCGACGCCGCGCCGTCCGTCCCGAGCGCGACCGTCACGCCCGCATCCCGCATCCGCTGGACGGGCGCCATCCCGGACGCGAGCTTCATGTTCGACGCCGGGCAGTGCACGACCGCCGTCCCGCGCTCCGCGAGGAGGCTGATCTCCTCGTCGTCCACGTGGACGCCGTGCGCGAGGAAGTCGTCCTCGGTGAGCATCCCGAGGCCGTCCGCGTGCGTGAGCGGGCGTTCGCCCTCGGATTCGACGATGGGCGAGACTTCGCCCGTTGTCTCGTTCGCGTGGAAGTGCAGGGGAATTCCCGCGTCGCGCGCCTCCGCCGTGAACTCCGCGAGGAGGTCGTCGTCCACGGTGGTGAGGCTGTGCGGCGCGTACACCGTTCGCACGCGGCCGTCCGCGTACCCGTCGTACTCGCGAGCGAATTCGAGGCTCTCCTCGTTGTCCGCGCGGGCCTCCTCGCCGTTCTTCCCGACGGTGACGACGCCGTGGCCGAGTCGCGCCCGAACGCCGGCGTCCGCGACGGCCTCGGCGACCGTCGGTTCCTCGAAGTACATGTCCGCGAACGCCGTCACGCCGCCCCGAATCATCTCCACGAGCGCGAGTTCAGTACCGGCGCGCACGTCCTTGGACGTGAGTTCGGCCTCCGCCGGCCAGATGTCTTCCTGCAGCCACGCGTCGAGGGGTTTGTCGTCCGCGTACCCCCGCAGGAGCGTCATCGCGGCGTGCGTGTGCGCGTTCACCAGACCGGGCATCACCAGACAGCCCGCGGCGTCGAGCGTCTCGTCGCCGTCCGATACGTCGCCCACGTCGAGAATCTCGCCGGCGTCCTGGTCGACGAGCACGTCCGCGCGTTCGACCGAGAAGTCGGGACGGAGAACCCGTCCGCCAGCGACCCGTAGCGTACTCATGTCGCGGCGTTCGCGGGTGCCGGCTGTGAATCTGTTGGAAACTCGGCGGAAGACTTACCTGCCGTCTGACGAATTCCCCGACATGGGTATCTTCGGCCGCCTGAAAACCGGGTTCGCGTTCGCGCGACGGAGCGTGCGCGTCCTCCGTGACCACCCCCGTCTCGCCGTCCTCCCCGCGGTCGCCGGTGTCGCCGGCCTGTTGTACGTTGCCGCGCTCTGGGGAGTCGTCCTCTCGGTCGAACCGTCCCCGAACCAGCCCCTCCTCGTCGCCGCGCTGTTCTGCCTGTACTTCGGCTCCACCCTCCTCGCGTCATACTTCACGGCCGCGTTGATGTTCTGCGCGAAGCAGGTGTTCGAGGACGACGAGCCGTCTATCCGGGACGGCCTGCGCGCCGCCGGCCGAAACCTCGGGCCGCTGCTCGCGTGGGCCGCCATTAGCGCCGTCGTCGGCGTTATCATCCGGCTCATCGAGTCGAACGACTCCCTCCCCGCGAAACTCATTGCTGGCGTGTTCAGCGTCGCGTGGGGGATTCTCACCTACTTCGTCGTTCCCGTCATCGTGTTCGAGGATGTCGACGTCTTCGAGATGTTCTCTCGGAGCAAGGAGACTGTCCAGCAGACGTGGGGGGAGTCCCTCGGTGCGGCGGGCGGCGTCGGACTCGTTACCGTCGCGCTCGTCCTCCTCGGCGCGCTTCCCGGTGTCGTTCTCCTCGTCGCCGTCCCCGGCGCAACGGCAGTCGCCCTCGTCGTGCTCGTGGGTGGCGTCCTCCTCGCGGGACTCGTCGGCCAGACCCTGACGGGCATCGCGAAGACCGCGCTCTACGTCTACGCCACTGAGGACGAGACGCCCGCGTACTTCGACGGCATCGAGTTCGGGGACGACGGCGACGGCGGGGACGGCGGGAACAACGGCGTGCGGAGCCGCCTCCCCGGGTCCGGTGGAATCGTCGGAAGGAAAAGCTAGTTCCCGGTCGCCGCCGATTCCCGCGTATGCGCATCGCCGTCCCCAACAAGGGCCGCCTGCACGACCCGACCGTCGACCTCTTGGACCGCGCGGGCCTCTCGATAGAGCCGACCGCGGACCGCCAGCTATACGCCGACACCGTCGACCCCGACATCACGGTGCTGTTCGCGCGCGCCGCCGACATCCCGGAGTACGTCGCGGACGGCGCGGCCGACCTCGGCATCACTGGTCTCGACCAGGTCCGGGAGTCCGGCGTCGACCTGGACGACCGCCTCGACCTCGGCTACGGGGAGTGCCGGCTCGTCCTCGCCGCGCCCGAGGAGGACGACGTGCGTTCCGTCGGCGACCTCGCCGGGAAGACCGTCGCCACCGAGTTCCCGCGTATCGCCCGCGAGTACTTCGACACCACCGCTGTCGACCCCGATATCGTGGAGGTGTCGGGCGCGACCGAACTCACGCCGCACGTGGAGATGGCTGACGCCATCATCGACATCACCTCGACGGGAACGACGCTCCGCGTGAACCGCCTCGAAATCGTGGACGAGGTCCTCAAGAGCTCCGTCAGGCTGTTCGGTCGCCCCGATGTCGAGAGCGAGAAGGCCAGTCAGGTCGAGACCGCACTCGACTCCGTCATCGCCGCGGAGGACAAACGCTACCTCATGCTGAACGCGCCCGCGGACCGCCTCGACGACATTGAGGACGTGATTCCCGGGCTCGGCGGCCCGACAGTGCTCGACGTGGACGAACCGAACACGGTCGCCGTGCACGCCGTCGTCCCCGAACGAGAGGTCTTCCAGACGATAACCGACCTCAAGGAGAGGGGTGCGAGCGACGTACTGGTCACCGAAATCGAGCGGCTCGTCGAGTAATCGGGACTAGTCGCGGAGGCGTTCACCGAGTTCCGCGGCCTTCGCCGGCACGAACCACAACAACGCACCCGCGATTGCGACGCCGAGGAGGCCGAGCGCGGACTCCCGGAGCGCGGTCGCGTCGCCGCTCAGGAAGACGACTGCCGCGGCGAGACCGAACGAAAGCCACACCAGTCCGAACCGGTCACCCAGCGCGTCCGCGACGACGCCGGTGAACACGCCCACGCACGCGACACCGAGTACCGCCGCGAACGCCGTCGACGGCTCCAGTACGTAACTCAGTGAGAACAGCGCGGCGGCGACGCCGACCATCACCGCGCTCGCCCGGAACACCTGCTCGCGAGGGGAGGGCTCCATACCCCGCGTTTCGACCTGCTCCCCGAAAAACCCCGTGAGGCCGTTCAGTCGCTGTAACTCAGCATCTGTCGAACGGCTCAAGGAGCCCGAACGAGCGGATTCACCGCTCGCCGGCGGCGAGCGGCCTTTTTATGTTACTTTTTAGCGGAGCGGGTCGCGGAGCGACCCCGACGCTAAAAATTCACTCGAGCAGGCCGAGTTCTTCGAGGCGGCTGACGATCTTGTCGACGGCGTGCTCGGCGTCCTCGGGCTTCTTCCCGCCGGTGATGACGAGTTTTCCGGAGCCGAATAGGAGCGCGACGACTTCGGGTTCGTCGAGGCGGTAGACGAGGCCGGGGAACTGCTCGGGTTCGTACTCGATGTTCTCGAGGCCCAATCCGATGGCGATGGCGTTGAGGTTGAGCTGTCGTCCCAGGTCGGCGGAGGTGACGATGTTCTGGACGACGATTTCGGGGTCGTCCTCGACTTCGATGTTGAGGTCGCGGAGTTTGTCGAAGACGATGCGGAGGCTTTCGTGGACGTCCGCGGTGGATTTCGCGCCGGTGCAGACGATTTTGCCGGAGCGGAAGATGAGCGCGGCGCTCTTCGGTTCTTGGGTGCGGTAGACGAGGCCGGGGAACTGTTCGGGGTCGTAATCGGCGCCTTCGAGGTCCATGGCGACGCTCTGAAGGTCGAGCTCCTGGCCGATTCCCGTGGAGGCGACCACGTTTTCAATGTTGATGGTTTCCTTGGGGTCGGTCATATACGACTTAAATATCGTATTTAACCTTTATAAAGTTTGGCGGTCCGGCGAGCCGAGCCCCCACCTGCTTTTAACAAACGCCTTGTGTTGACGCCGCGAACGCCCGGTGTGTACCTCCTCGAACTCGTCGGTTCGGACGACGATTTCGCGGTCGCGGAGGCGCGCGCGGCCGCCGCGCCCGCCGTCGAGCGCGTCGCGCCCGGTCTCGCCGTCGCGCCGTCGCTCGACCTCGACCGAGCGAGCGACCTCGCGTTCACCCGGTACGCGAGCCGCCTCGTCGGCCGCACTGACGCCAGCGTCGAGAGCGCCGCCGCCCTCCTCGACGCCGCGAACGTCGGTATCGAGGGGACTGTCGCGGTGCGTGCGGCGGATGTGCGCGGGAGCGCGGGCGTCGACACGCAGCGCGCGGAGCGCGAACTCGGCGGCGTGCTCACCGACCGCGGGTTTTCCGTGGACCTCGACGACCCCGACTTCGTCCTGCGCGCCGCGTTCAGCGACGACACGTGCGCGCTCGGCTGGCTCGCGGTCGCCACCGACCGCGACTACGATGCCCGCAAACCCACGAAACGCCCGTTCTTCCAGCCCGGGTCGATGGACCCGATGCTCGCCCGCGGCCTCGTCAACCTCGCCGGCGCGCGCGATGGAACCCGCCTCCTCGACCCGATGTGCGGGACGGGCGGCGTGCTCATCGAGGCCGGCCTGGTCGGCGCGCGACCGCTCGGAAACGACGCGCAGGAGAAGATGGTGCGCGGGGCGCGCGAGAACCTCGCCGCCTACGCCGACGACTTCGCGGTGTGGCGGGGCGACGCCACCCGCCTCCCCCTCCGTGATGGCGCGGTCGACGCCGCCGTCTTCGACGCGCCGTACGGCCGCCAGTCGAAAATCGAGACGCACGACCTCAGCGACCTCGTCGGCGGCGCGCTCACCGAGGTCGAACGCGTCACCGAGGGTCGATGCGTGTTCGTCGCCGACCGCGACTGGCGCGACGAAGCCCGGGATGCGGGCTGGACCGTCGAATCCCGGTTCGTGCGGCGCGTCCACCGCTCGCTCGACCGTCACGTCCTCGTCTTGAAGTGACCGGCGTTCGTCGCTGATGCCCGCCCGGTTCGGATTCCGACGTTTTCCCCGACGAACGTTCGGAACTGTTCGACGAGGCGGGTGTTTCGTCGGGGCTTCGAACGGGAAACGCCCGTGAACGACGAGTACGTACGGCCGGGTATGCCACGTCCGGCTACCGGTTCCCTCCCCGGCCGTCTCGACTGCGCCGCCGACTGGGGCGTGTACGCGCTCGTCGTCGGCACGCTCCTCGGCCTGGTCGCGTTCGTCACGAACCCCGTCCCCGACCCCTCGTTCCCGTGGGCGACGCTCCCGCCGTCGCTCCGCCTCCCCTACACGCAGCCCCGCATCGAGCACTGGCCGGTGTCGTACACGCTCGCCGTCTGGCTCTGGGTGTTCGGCCTCCCGTTCGCGCTGCTCGCCGCGTACCGCCGGTTCGCCCCCGCCGCGGGCAGCCGTTCGGCCTGGCTCGTCGGCGCGCCCGCCGCCCTCATGGTCGCGCTCACCACGTACTGTCGGTATTTCTGGCCGAAACTCGCGCCCGCGACGTGGAACGCGCCCGCGTACACCTTCGTCTGCTGGGCGTACTGCTCGTCGTACGTCCCAGCCTGGAGTACGCTCGCGTACGCTATCGCCGTCGTCGGCGTCGCCGCGTTCCTCGTCGCTCGAACCGACGGCAACCGGGCGGCGGTCGCGGCGGGCGCGTTCGGTGTGCTCGCGCTCCCGCTCGGCGTCCCGGCGCTCTACTACGCAACCACCAAAAGTGACTGACCGTTCAGTCAAAACGGCTTAGTTGGTAGAGCGTCTCCACGTTCCCGTGAGCGCGATAGATGCCGACCACCTGGCGTTGACGTACGCCGACGGAACCGAGGCCGTCACGGACGTGTCGCTGGACGTGCCGGAGGGCGAGTTCTTCGGGTTCCTCGGCGCGAACGGCGCCGGGAAGACGACTACCATCAAGACGCTCGTCACGCTCCTGAAACCGACCGCGGGGTCGGTGACGGTGAACGGCTACGACGTCGAGGACGACCCCCGCGAGGTACGGAAGTCCATCGGGTACATGGCGCAGGAGACGAGTATCGACCCACAGCTGACTGCGCGGGAGAACATCCGGTTCGCGTGCGAGGCGTACGGCGTTCGCGCCGCAAACCGGGGCGACCGAATCGACGAACTGCTCGACCTCGTGGACCTCGCGGACGTGGCGGACAAGCAGGCGAAGGACTTCTCGGGCGGGATGAAAAAACGCCTCGACGTTGCGACCGCGCTCGTCCACGAACCCCCAATCGTCTTCCTCGACGAGCCGACGACCGGCCTCGACCCGAAGGCGCGCAACCGGCTCTGGGACTACTTCGAGCGCGTGAACGACCGCGGCACCACGATGTTCCTCACCACCCAGTATCTGGAGGAGGCCGACCAGCTCTGCGACCGCATCGCCGTCATCCGGGACGGCGAAATCGCGGTGGACGGGTCCCCACAGGAACTCAAATCGCAGGTGGGTGGGGACGTGCTCGAAATCGACCTCGACGACCCGACCGCGGACGACATCGAGCGCGCTCGCGACCTCGCACTCGACTCGCCGCTCGTGGACGGTCCCGACGCGGTCGAGACGACCGACTCGGGCATCGTCGTCACGTCCGCGGAGGCGCGCCGGCACGGCACCGACCTCCTCGTCGCGCTCTCCGACGCCGGCCTCACCGTCACCGGGTTCAACGTCCGCAGTCCGACCCTGGACGACGTGTTCCTCGCCATCACCGGCGAGGAGTACGACGCCGACCCCGCGGACGAGAGCGGCGCGGGTGATGGCGAATGAGCGACGGGCGCGCGGCCGGGAACGGCTTCGTCGTGGACACCTGGGTGAACCTCAAGCGCTGGCTCATCAGAACGGTTCGGAACCCGTTCGTGGTGACGTTCAGCCTCCTGAACCCCATCATGTTCCTCGTGCTGTTCACGGAGGTGTTCGGGAACCTCGCGGGCGGCGCCATCAGCGGCATGGTCGGCGGCGACGTGAGTTACGTCACCTACCTCGTGCCCGCCATCGCCATCCAGGTGTCGCTCATCGCCGCGACCACGTCCGGCGTCGGATTGGTCGAGGACATCGAGTCCGGGATGTTCGAGAAGGCGCTCGTCTCGCCGATGCACCGCGGCGCCGTCTTCTTCGGGAAGTCGCTCTCCGAGGTCCTCCGCATCGTCGTCCAGGTCGTCATCATCCTCGCGTTCGGCTACGTCCTCCTCCTCCTGGGCGAGGGCGGGCGGTTCACTGACTACATCGACACCGGCGTCCTCGGCGCGCTCGGCATCGTCGCTGTCGGCATCCTCTTCTCCATCTGGTTCACGGCGTTCTCGAACGTCATGGCGCTCGCCACCCGCGATCAGGAGTCCACGATGATCGCCGTGAACGTCCTCCAGTTCCCCCTGCTCTTCCTCTCCAGTGCCTTCCTCCCCCTGAACAGCCTGCCGGGCTGGGTGCAGACCATCGCCGCGTTCAACCCCATCACGTACGGCGTGGACGCCGCCCGCGCATTGATGTTCGGCCGGGACACCATGACCGTCATCGAGGTCACCGCGTTCGGCGGGATGTGGGACACGCTCGTCCCCGCCGTCGCCGTGCTCGGCGCGCTCGACCTCGCGCTCGGCGCGGTCGCCGTCTACTACATGGCGCGCGCCACCAGCGCCGATGCGCGCTGACCGAGAGGAGTACCACTTTAGGTCGCAGGCGTGTTCTCCATGCGTATGGAGCAGTACCTCGGGCTCGTATCTGACACCCTCCGGGAGGGCAACCACAAGCCGAACCGGACGGGCGTCGACACGATTTCGGCGTTCAGCCGGCATTACGAGACGGACCTCGCGGACGGCTACCCTCTCTTGACGACGAAGAAGATGGACGGCTTCCGCTGGAAGTCGATGCTGCACGAACTCCTCTGGTATCTCTCCGGCGAGGAGCACGTCCGCGACCTCCGCGAGAAGACCGGTATCTGGGACGAGTGGGCGGACGAGGACGGCCACCTCGACACCGCCTACGGGCGGTTCTGGCGGCGCTACCCGATTCCGGACGAGGGCTTGCCGGGTGAGACGTGGGCAGGGAACGAAAACGACTGGGTGACCGAGGAGGGGACGTTCGACCAGATACAGTACGTCCTCGACCAGCTGGAGGAGAACCCGAACTCGCGGCGTCTCGTCGTGAACGCCTGGCATCCCGCGAACGCGGCGGTCTCGACGCTCCCGCCTTGCCATTACACGTTCGTGTTCAACGTGCAGGGCGACCGACTCAACCTCCACCTGACACAGCGCTCGGGCGACATCGCCCTGGGCGTGCCGTTCAATCTCGCCGCGTACGCGCTCCTCCTCACCGCCGTCGCGCAGCGCACCGGGTTCGAACCCGGGACGTTCGCGCACACCGTCGTGGACGCCCACGTCTACTGCGGCGAGGGCGCTCGCGGCGCGTGGTACGGCGACAACCTCGCCGAACTCCAGTCCCGACTCGCCGAGGACGACCCGTTCGACGTGAAATCGTGGGTCGAAGCCGAGGCTCCCGACGGTTCGACGGACCCGCGTGGGAAGCCGTACGACCACGTCCCCGGCCTCCTCGAACAGCTCGCGCGCGACCCCAAACCCAAGCCCGAAATCGAAGTCGCCGACAAGCCGCTCGACGACCTCGAATTCGACGACATCGCGCTCGCGGGGTACGAGTCGCATCCCGGCCTGGACTTCGGCGTGGCGGAATGAAACTCAGTATCGTCGCGGCCGTCGCCGCGAACGGCGTCATCGGCCGCGAGGGCGGGATGCCGTGGCACTACCCCGAGGACCTCGAACACTTCAAGGAGACCACGACCGGCCATCCGGTCATCATGGGACGGCGGACGTTCGAGAGCATCCGCGAGCGCATCGGCGGCCCGCTCCCCGACCGCACGAACGTCGTCCTCACCAGCAATCCCGACAGCCTCCCGGACGGCGTCGTCGGTGTCGGGAGCGTCGAGGAGGCCGTCTCAGCCGCCCGCGCCCGCAACGACGAAGCGTACGTCGTCGGCGGCGAAACCGTCTACCAGCAGTTCCTCCCTCGCGCCGACGAACTGATTCTCACCGAACTCGAAGCGGAGTACGAGGGCGACACCCGGTTCCCGGACTGGGACCGGGAGGCGTGGAAGGAAGTCGAGCGCGACGACCGCGAGGCGTTCGCGTTCGTCACCTACCGCAGGCGCGCGACGAGCGAGTCGTAGTCCGCGACGAGCGCGCCGATTGCGGCGGCGACGAGCCAGAGCACAGTTCCCTCGGCGGGATGTGGGCCGGGCGTGCTGGTGAGCCCAGTCAGGGCGTACAACCCTATCGAGACTAGCATCGTCACGATCGCGAACCACCACACCCGGCTGTACGGGACTTCGAGGCGGCCGGTCGCGATGAGCCATCCGAGGACGGCGCCCGGACCCATCAGTATCAGGAGGCCGAGAAGGACGGGTGGATCGGCACCGAAGACGACGGCGGTCAGGCCGCTCACGGCGATAGCGTTCAGGAACACGCAGCCGATGACGATGCCGATTCGCTCGAACGTATCGGGGAGGGCCATACGCGAACCACTTACTCGGCCGACAAAAACCTTCTCCGCGCGTCAGCGTCCGAGTTCCGCGAGCATCCGCCCGAGTTGGACGCGGTCCGAGTTGCCTTCGGCGAGCATCACGTCCACGTCGCCCGCGAGTTCGTGGAGTTCCGCGAGGTCGTCGCCCGCGTACCGCGACCGGCCGACTCTGAGAATCTCGTCGAGGACTTCGGTTCCCTCCAGTCCTTCGTCGACGAGCAGGTCGTCGAGGGTGGAGCGCGCGTCCGTGAAGTCGCCGGCCTCGGCGTCGTCCAGCATCCCTGTGATTTCGTCGTCCAACCCCACGTCCTGGAGGGTCTCGTAGGCGGCGTCCATCGTCACCTCGCCCTCAGCCTCGTACGTGGCTTGGGCGGCGGTGACGGCCTTCCGGAGGTTGCCGGCGGCGTACCCCGCGACGTACTCCAGACCGTCGTCCTCGTACGCGACCTCCTCGGCTTCGACGATGTCACGGAGCACGCCGACGGTTTCGTCCGCCGTCGGCGCGCGCACGGACACGGGGAAACACCGCGAGCGAATCGGCGGGATGAGCTTCGTCGGCTGGCGGGTCGCGATGACGAACTGGGTCGCCTCGTGGTGTTGTTCCATCACGCGACGCAGCGCCTGCTGGAAGTCCTCGCGGATGGATTCGGCGTTGTCGAGCAGGACGGTCGTGTAGTTGCCCGACACCGGCGGATAGCTCGCGGACTCCTTCAGCACGTAGTTGATGAGGTCCGCCTTCGAGGAGTTGCGCTTGCGCTTCGGCGTGATGAAGTGCTCGAAGCGCGGGTCGTTCGCTATCTCCTTCTTCGTCATCCCGAAGAAGTCCTTCACGTTCAGCTCGACGAGGTCGTTCCGGCTGTCGTGTGCGGCGTCCGCGAGCGCGCGCACCGCCGCGGTCTTCCCCACGCCGACGGGCCCGTGGAGCACGAGGTTCACGGGTTCGTCCACGGCGTCCTGGAGGCGTTCGCGCACGTCCTCCTGCGGGAGGTCGGCGAGGGAGGGCGCGTGCGTCTCTATCCAGAGCGGGTCGTCCATACCGAAAGAAGTCGCGGCGCGGGTAAGAATCGGTCGGTTACGCCTATCGTCCGCCGCCGCTTCCGCCGTCGCCGCCGCGGTCACCGCCCCCGCGGTCGCTCAACCGCACCGAGAGTTTCCCGCGGTCGTCGCCCGCCTCAGCGAGCACGCGGACGTGGTGGGCGTCCGGCACGGTGACGGTGGTGGTGCCGTTCGCGTCCGTGGTGCCGACGCGCTCGCCGTTCACGGTGACGGTCGCGTTCGCGACGGCGCTCCCGTTCTCGGTGACGCGCACGGTCGCGTTCTCGCCCGCGGAGACGTTCCCCGCGACGGAGACGTTCAGACTCCCGCTACTCCCGCACATGCACTCTCCGTGCATCCGGACTGGGTTCACGGGCTTGTTCAGACCCGTCTCGCTCACCACGGGCTTGATGATGTACTTCCCGCTGTTCCCGGCTTTCACGACGTTGATGTCGTAGACGAAGTGCGCGGAACTGCTCGCGTTCAGCGTGAACTCGCTGTTCACGTGGAGCTTCTGCGACGGCAGCTTCACGTTCACCGACTCGCCGGTCGTGAGCGTGCCGTTCACCTCGCTCACGTACGCGAACACCGTGTCGTAGGTGCCCGCGGGCACGGAGACATTCCCGAGCAGGCTCGCGTTCTCGCCCTGCAACCGCGTCAGGTCGACCGTCGTGTCGTTCACGTCCCGCTCCACCCACTCGGATTCGGACTCCTCGGTCGTGGCGGCGGTCGTCGTGGTCGTGTTGGTCGCCGTCGTGGTTTCGTTGGTTGTGGTGCTCGTCGCGTTCACCGTCGAGGTCGCGTCCGCCGTGTCGTTCGCGCTTCCGACGAGGTGGAAGCCGACGCGCGTGATGGTGACGTTCAGGTGTTCGAAGTCACCGATAGCGCCCGGCCGGTCGCTCACGTAGAACGCGACTTGCGCCGTCCCGTCGGTCGTTGTTCCGTCGGTCGTCGTACCGTCCGTGGTGGTCGCCGCCGTGGTGGGGCCGCCCGCGCCGGCGCACCCGGCGAGGACGACGGTCACCGCGACGACGAGCGTGGCCAGTGTGCGATTCATGTACTCGACCCGTGGGGCGCGACGGGGATTAAGCCGGACGGCCGTTCACCCGTTCGAACCGTTTTGGACGGTTTGAACGACGAGTCGAAGCCGCTTTCCGGCCGCCAGCCCGACGCTCACCCATGACTCTCCACGTTACCTTCCTCGGGACGAGCGGGGCCGTCCCCACGACGACCCGGAACCCGAGCTCCGTCTTCGTGAAGCGCGGGGGTGACGCGTTCCTCTTCGACGCCGGGGAGGGGACGCAGCGCCAGATGATGACGTACGGCACCGGGTTCGACGTGTCTGACGTGTTCGTCTCGCACGTCCACGGCGACCACGTGCTCGGCCTCCCCGGGCTCGTGCAGACGTGGGACTTCAACGACCGCTCGGAGCCGGTGACGATTCACACGCCCCGCGGGACGAAGTCGAAGCTCGACCAGCTCGTGCGCGCCATCGGCTCCCCGTCAGGGTTCTCGGTTCGCGTGAGCGAAGTCACCCCCGGCGAAGTCGTTCTCGAACGCGACGAGTACGAGGTCCGGGCGTTCGAGACCGAACACCGCACCACGTCGGTCGGGTACGCGCTCCGCGAGCACGACCGGAACGGCCGGTTCGACCGCGAGAAGGCGGAGGAACTCGGCGTTCCGGTCGGCCCGAAGTTCAGCGAACTCCACGCGGGCAACCCCGTGGAACTCGACGACGGCACGGTCGTGCGGCCCGAACAGGTCGTGGGCGCCCCGCGGCCCGGCCGTACCGTCGTCTACACGGGCGACACGCGCCCCGTCGACGCGACCGTGGAGGCCGCCGACGACGCCGACCTCCTGATTCACGACGCGACGTTCGCCGACGACGCCGCGGAACGCGCCGCTGAAACCGGACACTCCACCGCTGGCGAGGCCGCGCGAGTCGCACGGGACGCCGGCGCGCGACGCCTCGCGCTCACCCACATCTCCAGCCGGTACGCGGGCGACGCGAGCGACCTCAAGCAGCAGGCGGAGCGCACGTTCACGGGGAAGACCGTCGTCGCGCACGACGGCCTCGAACTCGACGTTGCCTACCCACAGTAGGGCGGCCGTGCGCTTATATTTCGCAATCGCCTACTTTTCGCCGTGAGTACCCGTACCCGCGCGCTGGACGCGCTGGTGTTCGGCGTGGACGTGCAGAGCGGTGACGTCCGCGGTGACGCGCCCTCCTACGCGCTCGTCGTGTACGACGGCGAAGACATCGAACGAGACGTCGTGAGCCGCCGCAAACTCCGTCGGCTCGTCGACGACCAGGAACCCGACCTCCTCGCGACCGATAACATGTACGAGCTCGCGGCGGACAAGGACCAGCTCGTCCACTTCCTCCGCGGCCTCCCCGCCGAGACGAAACTCGTGCAGGTGACCGGTGACGAGCGCCCGGAACCGCTCTCCCGGGTGGCGAAGCGCTACGGCGTCCCGTACGGCAAACCCGCGATGGAGGAAGCGGAGGCCGCCGCCCGCCTCGCCGCGCGGAACGTCGGCTACGAGGTGTCGGCGTTCACGGACGAGACCGAAATCAAGGTCTCTCGTGGCCGCTCCACCGGAAAGGGCGGGTGGAGCTCTGACAGGTACACGCGGCGCATCCACGGGAACGTGAAGACGGACGCCCGCGACATCGCCTCGAAACTCGACGACGCCGGCCTCGACTACGAGATGGACGAGACGGAGAAGTACGGCGGGTTCTCGAACGCCGTGTTCACCGTGCAGGCGCGCATGGAGGACATCCCCGTGTCGAGTCGGCGCTCCGGGGACACCCGCGTCGAAATCGAGCCCGTTCGGCGGGACGGTATCGAGTTCGTGCCGCTCGCGCGCCGCCGCGACCGCGTGTTCGTCGGTATCGACCCCGGAACCACCACTGCGGTCGCGCTCGTGGACTTCGACGGCCGCGTGCTCGACGTGCTCAGCACGCGCACCGCTGATACCGCGGACATGGTGGAGTGGATAATCGAACACGGGCGGCCCGTTCTCGTCGCCGCGGACGTGACGCCGATGCCGGAAACCGTGGACAGCTTCCGGCGGACGTTCGACGCCGCGGGCTGGGAGCCCGACACCGACCTGCCCGTGGACGAGAAACAGCACCGGACGCGCGAGGAGGGCTACGAGAACGACCACGAGCGGGACGCGATGGCCGCCGCCCTGTTCGCGTACGACGCCCACGAAACCCAGATACGCCGCGTCACGGAGCAGATTCCGCCCCGGGTGGATAGGGGGGACGTGCTCGCGCGCGTCGTCGGGAACGGCGAACACGTCGACGCGGTCGTCGACGACCTCACCGCGACCGAAGAGACAGAGGCGGACGAGACCGAACACGAGGTCCGCGAACTCTCCGAGGAGGAAGAGCGCATCCGCGACCTCGAACGCCAGGTCGAACGGCTCTCGGACCACGTCGACGAACTCGAAGCCGAACTCGCGGAGAAGGAAGAGGAAATCACGGAGTACGAGTCCGAACTCTCCGACGCCCGCCGGGAGGAGCGCGAGCGTGCCCGGGAACGCCGCGAGGTGACGAAACTGGAGTGGGAGAACTCGCGGCTGGAGGACGAACTCGACGCCGAGCGCGAGCGCGCGGACGAACTGGAGTCGAAGCTCGCGCGACTGAAGGACCTCTGGAAGCTCGACCACTCGAACTTCGCGGACGTGAACTCGGGGAATCTCGTCGCGGTGAAGCCCGTCGCACAGTTCACGCGGGACGCTATCGACTCCACCGTCGAGGAGTACGGTATCGCCGCGGGCGACGTGGTGTACTTCCGGGACGCGTCCGGCGCGGGCCGCGGGACCGCGGAACTGCTCGCCGAGCACGACCCCCGCGTCGTCCTGCTCTCCGGCAGCACCGCCGACGCCGCCCGCGACGTGCTCTACGAGGAGAACGTGGCGTTCGGGCCCGCCGACGACGTGCGGATTCGGGAAATCGACGAACTCGCCATCGCGAGCGAGGACGCTGTCGAAGCCGTCGAAGCCGACTACCGCGAGCGCGTCGAGGAGCGCGAACAGGAGCAGAACGAGGCGATGGTTGACCAGATCATCAGCGAACATCGCGCGGACCGGGACTGACGTGCGGTTTTTTGGTGGAGATTTTCGCTCGCACAGCGAGCGAAACGGTCCGGGAACACCGCGCGGACCGGGACTGACGGCGCGCGGAGAACCGAGAGTTTCTTTCCCGCTCGTCGGGAGGGTCGTGTATGGACACGTACGAGTTGGTCACGCGGAACGCCGCGGAAGTCGTGACCGAAGAGGAAGTCCGAGCGCTCGCCGATGACCCCGAGGGGAAGCGGGTGTACGTCGGGTACGAGCCGTCCGGTGTGCTCCACATCGGCCACCTCCTCGGCGCGAACAAACTCATCGACCTCCAGAACGCGGGGTTCGACGTGGTCGTCCTGCTCGCGGACGTGCACGCCTACCTGAACGACAAGGGGTCGTTCGACGAGATCGAGGAGATCGCGGAGCGGATGCGCGAGCAGTTCCTCGCGTACGGACTGGACGAGGAGTCGACGGAGTTCGTCTACGGGTCGTCCTTCCAGTTCGACGAGGACTACGTGCTCGACCTGCACGCGCTCGAACTGGAGACGACGCTCTCGCGGGCGGAGCGCGCGATGAGCGAAATCAAGAGCGGTGACTCCGTGAAGGTCTCGCAGGCCGTCTACCCGCTGATGCAGGCGCTCGACATCGAGTACCTCGACGTGGATCTGGCGGTCGGCGGGATGGAGCAACGCAAGGTGCACATGCTCGCGCGAGACGTGCTGCCGAACGTCGGGTACGACGCGCCGACATCCCTGCACACGCCGCTCATCGCCGACCTCGAATCCGGCGAGGGGAAGATGAGTTCCTCGTCCGGCGTGAACATCAGCATGGAGGACTCCACGGAGGACATCGCGGAGAAGGTCAACAGCGCGTTCTGTCCGCCGACCCGCGACCCCGAGGGCGACCTCGAAAACCCCGTGATCCAGATTTTCGAGTACCACGTGTTCCCGCGGTTCGACGAAGTCGTCGTCCAGCGGCCGGACGAGTACGGCGGCGACCTGACGTACGACGAGTACGAGGCGCTCGCCCACGACCTCGAATCCGGCGAACTCCATCCGGCGGACGCGAAGGGCGCGCTCGCGGACTACCTCGACGAACTTATCGCACCGGGCCGGGAGCGGTTGCGGGAGCTCCGTTCCTGAGCTGAGGCGCTGGGGGCGTTCGGGCAGTCGCGTGGGTCGCACGGGGGTGACTGCCGCTCTCCGATTCCTGTGTCCGTGCGGTGGCTTACTGAGTGATAGCCGTGGCTGTGTCGGCTTCCGGTTTGAACTATCGGGCGCGGACGGAGAGAACGAGTGCGGAGAGAACGAGAGTTGTAGCGCCGATAACGGCCGGATAGGGGTGTGCGATGATGTGGATGTGGAACAGGACGGCGAGTCCGGCGAGCGCGCTGCCGACCGCGGCGACCGCGAGCGCGGCGAGTTCGACCCTGCCGATGGGGCGGGAGTGTTCGTGTCGCCACCAGCCGCGGAACGCCGCGGCTGCGACGAGCGCGAGCGCGGCGAGCACGAGGACGGCGGCGACGTACGGTGGGTGCACGGTCTATGTTCGGGCGAGCGCGTCTTCGGTGTTCAGGCCATCCCCATCATTTCCATGCCGGCGCGGAGGCCGCGCCGGACGAGCACGGCGAGTCCGAGGAGGACGACGAACAGGCCGAGCGCGACGATGGGCGCGTTGTAGGCGACGACGCCGAGGCCGGCGAGTACAAGAATGATGCCGAGGACGCCCTGCGTGCCGAGTTTGTCGAGCATACGTGGTAGTTTTTCGCGGCGGGGAAGCCGGTTTCGGTGGAAGAGAGTAGGGATTTAAAAGTCTGCCGCGACTACGCGGGCGTATGAGCGAGGACGAGGGGAGCCGCAAGAACCTGCGGATGCCCGACGAGGACGAAGTGTTCGCCGAGGTGACGAACATGCTCGGCGCGAACCGAGTGAAAGTCCGCTGTGCGGACGGGACGGAGCGAACCGCCCGCATCCCGGGGCGGATGCAGAAGCGCATCTGGATTCGCGAGGGCGACATCGTGCTGGTGGAGCCGTGGGACTGGCAGGACGAGAAGGCGGACGTGACGTGGCGCTACGAGAAGGCGGACGCGGAACAACTCAGAGAGGAGGGCCACCTGGATTAACGATCTCCGACTGTGTAGATAGTGCACACTACACGGTTTTTCAGGTGCGAACGAGGGATGGGGCATCTACTACCTCGGGTTCGACTGTACTATGGCCGATTTCGCCTCATTTGATGTCGAGATACCCCACTGCGAAATCCCACCAGGGCCACAGCGTCCCGCTCTTACCTTCTACACGTCCTCTATGGAACGTCGGGATTTTAACGTCGAGGTAGCGGGTGGTTCCGAACGGAGCGATAATCGTGAACTGGCCAGTGCTGAAGTGGTACGCTGATTCTCCGAGCGGATTGTCAGACCCGCTATCGTAGTGGAATCCGCTCTCGATGTTCGGGAAATTCGATGCTGTAATCGTTGGGCGCCCAATATTCTCTGCGGCAATGAACATGTCGAATTGAACGATATCGCCGATGGTGGGGGTTGTCCACGAACCAGTCCCACGAGCGTAAGTGGTATCACCGACTGAGACCGTTTGCGGGTCGAACCTATGGGTTGCATTAGTCATGACCTCAGGTTCGACTTCAGGTCCTCCGTCCTCATTATCCGAAGCTGCTTGGGCAGTGGAGGCTAGGCCTCCGATAGAAAGCAGCCCTGCCGTTCCTTTGAGTACCGATCGTCTATTCACCGTCTTGTCCTCCTCTTTAGCAGTCATACGCAGCTGAATAATCGGACAGAGGCACTATTAAATTTTCCTACTAGAAATCATCTTAACTATATATTTTCTACAACAGTTGGTGGGAGTGGTAGTAAAAAATTGTTTATATTATTGGTGAGTTTTCTCTGTATGGCTTTGACCCTCCGATTCCCGGCGTCCGTGCGCGAGTGGCAAGCGACCTATCTCGTGAGCGTCCTCGTGTTCGGGTTGCTCGTCGCGCTCGGGACTCCAGCCCCGCTGCCGAACGTGGTCGCTATCGCGCTCACGGCGACGACGCTCTTCGTCGCCGGCCTGTACCTCGTCTCCCGGCTGTGGCGGGGAGTGCAGAATTCTCCGTGACCTTTTACGAGCGCGCTGCGTAGTCGCGACCAGTGACCGAGGACGACGACTTCGTGGAGGAGACCGAGGGAGCGCCCGGGGACGAGTTCGAGGAAATCGACGTTTCCGACACGGAAGCCGACCGCATCGCGCGAAAGCGCGACCGCGAGTTCGCGGAGTTCCGCAAGCGCGTGAAGGACGCGGACCAGTTCAAGGTCGAGGCGGGCGCGTTCGACGACGCGACGTACGCGGCAATCTACAAACTCGTGCAGGACGGGTACGTCGCGGCGCTCGGCGGCCCCATCTCGACGGGGAAGGAGGCGAACGTGTACGCCGCGGAAGCGCCGGAGGGTGAGACGGTCGCGTTGAAGGTGTACCGCGTGAACGCCTCGGACTTCCGGCAGATGCGGGACTACCTGGAGGGCGACCCGCGCTTCGAGGGCATCCGGGGGGACAAGAAATCCGTCGTGCTGGCGTGGACGCGCAAGGAGTTCGCGAACCTCCAGCGCGCGGCGGAGGCGGGCGTGAAGGTCCCGGAACCCATTGCCGTCCAGCGGAACGTGCTCGCGATGGAGTACATCGGCGGGGAGGACGAGGCCGCCCCGACGCTCACCGACGTGACGCTGGAGAACCCGGAGACGGCGTACGAGGTTGTGAAGGAGTACATGCGGCGGTTGTACGACGCGAAGCTCGTGCACGGCGACCTCTCCGAGTACAACATCGTCGTCCACGAGGGCGAGTTGACGGTTATCGACGTGGGGCAGGCGGTCACCACCTACCACCCGAACGCCGACGAGTTCCTGCGGCGGGACTGCCGGAACGTCGCGAACTTCTTCTCGCGGGCGGGCGCCGACGCGAACGTGGACGACCTGTACGCGTTCGTCACGCGCGAGTAGAGCGATAGGCTTTTTCCGCCGTCACGCTGACCTCCGCGTATGCAGTCCGCTCCCGACTGGCGCTGGCACGGCCCGGGAGCGGACAGTGTCGCTCGCCTCGGGGTCGCGGCCTAACCGCGCTTCCCGTGGAGGTGGCGCTCACTCGCTCTCCTCGCGCACCGCACACAGAGAGCCACGCAGCCACCCCTACATGACCCAGACAGTCACACCATACCGCGTTTCGGGCGATATCGACTACGAACGACTCCTCGACGACTTCGGCGCGGACCGCCTCCGGGACGCCGACCAGGAACGCCTCGGCCATCCGCTCGCGCGCCGTGACGTGTTCTACGCGGGCCGCGATGTCGAGCGGTTCCTCAACGCGGACCAGCGGTCGGTCGTCACGGGCCGCGGGCCGAGCGGGCCGATGCACCTCGGGCACGTTCTCCCGTTCTACTTCGCGAAACACCTGCAGGAGGCGTTCGACGCCACCGTCTACGTTCCACTGTCCGACGACGAGAAGTACTACGCGAAGGACCAGACCTATCGGGAGACCCGGGACTACCTCCGCGACAACCTCCGGGACGTTCTCGCGGTGGGGTTCGACCCCGAGAACACCCGCATCATCGTGGACACGGACGACGCTGACGTGGTGTACCCCGTCGCGTCGGCGTTCGCGGGCGATATCACGCACAGTCAGATGACGGCGACGTACGGCGACCCGCCGAACGTCGGCCTCGCGTTCTACCCCGCCGTCCAGACAGCCCACCTCCTCCTCCCCCAACTTGTGGAGGGCGAGCACGCCACTCTGGTGCCCATCGCCGTCGACCAGGACCCGCACGTTCGCGTCTCCCGGGACGTGGCGGCGAAGGCGAAATACGACGTGTCGAAACCCGGCGCGCTCCTCGGGAAGTTCCTCCCGAGTCTCGACGGCCCGGGGAAGATGAGTTCGAGCGAGGGCGTCGCCATCCACCTCGACGACGACCCCGACACCGTCCGCGAGAAAATCACGTCGCACGCCTACACGGGCGGGCGCGCGACCGTCGCTGAGCACCGCGAGAAGGGCGGAATTCCCGAGGAGGATGTGCCGTTCCAGTACCTGCAGGCGTTCTTCGAACCGGACGACGACCGCCTCCGCGACATTGAGGCCGCGTACCGCGAGGGCGAGTTGCTCTCGGGCGAACTGAAGACACTCGCGGCCGAGAAGATAGTGGCGTTCCTCCGCGAGCACCAGTCACGGAAGGCGAGCCTGGGGTCGCTGGACGAGGAACTCGCGTCCTATCGGCTCACCGCGGACGAGCGCGAGCGGGCGCGGGCGGCGGTCGGGCTGTAGCGGGGGAGCGGAGGACTGAACGCTTAAACGGCTTCATCTCTTAGGATTCGCCAATGACTCAGCACGTGAAGATTCCGCAGGACCGCATCGGGGTCCTCATCGGTGAGGGCGGTGAGACGCTCCGCCGCATCGAGCGGGAGGCGGAGGTCGAACTCGATGTGGACTCCGAGAACGGCGCGGTCGCGGTGGAGAAGACGGGCGACCCGGTTCGCGGCCTGAAGGGCCCGGACATCGTGCGCGCAATCGGTCGGGGGTTCCGACCGGACGACGCACTCACCCTGCTCGACGACGACATGCGACTGTTCGACACCATCGACATCGGCCGCGCGGCGCGAAACGACAACGACCTCCGCCGGAAGAAGGGACGACTCATCGGCGAGAACGGCCGGACCCGAGAGATTATCGAGGAACTCACGGGTGCGACCGTCGTCATCTACGGGTCGACGTTCGGCGTTATCGGCGGTCCGAACGAGGTCGAAATCGCACGGTCGGCGGCAGAGATGATTCTCGACGGCGCGCCCCACGGTGCGGTGTACTCCTTCCTGGAGCGAAAGCGCGCGGAGGAACTCAAGCATCAGGGGATGGACTACCACGAGTACCACGGGTAGTACTTAAACAACCGGTTCTTGGTACTTGTTCACACGCGTTAACGCCTTCCACACGCTTCGTTAGCATACTTGGCGGTGGTTTTATGTAGAAGGACAATCAATCATTCGAGTAGCTATGGCGCAGCAAATGGGTAATCAGCCGCTTATCGTACTCTCCGACGACTCGCAGCGAACATCGGGGAAGGACGCACAGTCGATGAACATCACCGCCGGAAAGGCCGTCGCGGAGTCCGTCCGCACCACGCTCGGCCCGAAAGGCATGGACAAGATGCTCGTCGACTCCTCGGGGAACGTCGTCGTCACGAACGACGGCGTCACCATCCTCAAGGAGATGGACATCGAGCACCCCGCCGCGAACATGATCGTGGAAGTCGCCGAGACCCAGGAGAACGAGGTCGGCGACGGCACCACGTCCGCGGTCATCGTCAGCGGCGAACTCCTCAAGGAGGCCGAAGAACTCCTCGAACAGGACATCCACGCGACCACGCTCGCTCAGGGATACCGAGAGGCGTCCCAGCAGGCGCGTGAAATCCTCGAGGACATCGCCATCGACATCGGCTCCGACGACACCGAGTACCTCGAGAAAATCGCCGCCACCGCCATGACCGGCAAGGGCGCGGAGAACGCGAAGGACGTCCTCAGCGAACTCGTCGTTCGCGCCGTCCAGTCCGTCGCCGACGACGGCGTCGTCGACACGGACAACATCAAGGTCGAGAAAGTCACCGGCGGCGCCATCGAGAACTCCGAACTCGTCGAGGGCGTCATCGTCGACAAGGAGCGCGTCAGCGAGAACATGCCGTTCGCCGTCGAGGACGCGAACGTCGCCCTGCTCGGCGACGCGCTCGAAGTCCAGGAGACCGAAATCGACACCGAGGTCAACGTCACTGACCCCGACCAGCTCCAGGCGTTCCTTGACCAGGAAGAACAGCAGCTCGAGGAGATGGTCGACGCGCTCCACGACGTGGGCGCGAACGTCGTGTTCGTCGACGGCGGTATCGACGACATGGCCCAGCACTACCTCGCGCAGCACGGCATCCTCGCCGTCCGCCGCACCAGCAGCGACGACATCAGCCGGCTCGCCCGCGCGACCGGCGCCGTCCCGGTCTCGAACGTGAAGGACATCGAGGCGGAAGACCTCGGCCACGCCGGGAACGTCGCGCAGAAGGACATCGGCGGCGACGAACGCATCTTCGTCGAGGACGTCGCTGACGCGAAGTCCGTCACGCTCATCCTCCGCGGCGGCACCGAACACGTCGTCGACGAAGTCGAGCGCGCAATCGACGACTCGCTCGGCGTCGTCCGCGTCACGCTCGAAGACGGTCAGGTGCTCCCCGGCGGCGGCGCGCCCGAGACCGAACTCGCGATGCGCCTCCGCGACTACGCGGACAGCGTCGGCGGCCGCGAACAGCTCGCGGTCGAGGCGTTCGCCGACACGCTCGAAGTCATCCCGCGCACGCTCGCCGAGAACGCGGGCCTCGACTCCATCGACTCGCTCGTCGACCTCCGCAGCCAGCACGACGGCGGCGCGACCGCGGCCGGTCTCGACGCCTACACGGGCGAAGTCATCGACATGGACGACGAGGGCGTCGTCGAACCCCTCCGCGTGAAGACGCAGGCGATCGAATCCGCCACGGAGGCCGCGACGATGATCCTCCGCATCGACGACGTCATCGCTGCGGGCGACCTCGCCGGCGGCCAGATCGACTCCGACTCCGGCGGCGACGAAGGCCCCGGCGGCCCCGGTGGCGCCGGCGGCATGGGCGGCATGGGCGGCATGGGTGGCATGGGCGGCGCGATGTAAGTCCCGCTTCAGGACACACGCCCACCCCACACTGCCTCGCACCGCACGCTCACCGACACGCGGCTTTCTTTCGACGCGACAAGACATTTACCAGCCGCGGCTGTATCGCGGCCCATGCCCTCTCGACGCGACTACCTCGGCGGCGGCGCGGCCGCGCTCGCGGCGCTCGCCGGGTGCGTGGAGTCCGGTCCCGGTCCCGCTTCCGAACCGACGTCCGCGGACACGTCCACGACAGCCGACGCCTCGACTTCGGAGCCGACCCGTCTCCCGTGGAGAGAGACGACGACCGTCCAAGGGACGGACGTCACGCCCCGTGCTGTGGCCGTGCAGGACTCGGCGTACTACCTCGCGACGCCCGATACGCTCGACGTGCTCTCGTTCGACGACCGGCAGGCCGTCATCGCCGCCGTCTCGGTGAACGGCGAGCCACGACCCGCGCCCAGCGACTTCTCGCTCGGCATCGAAGACGACGTTCCCGGGTGGGTAGCGTACGACGACGTGTCCGGGAGCGAGTTCTGGGAGCGCGGCGCTGTCTACGACGCCGACCGGAACGGAACCAGTTGGGTCGGCTTCGACGCACCGAAACCCGTCGCCACCGACGACCCACGGCTCCGGGTTCAGTTCGGCGACGAGAGCGACGAACCCGTCAGTTGGTCCCTCCCCAACTACATCACCGGCCGGCTCCAGGAACCGCCGAATTTCGAATGTACCGACTTCAGCGCGCCGGAGTCTGTCGCCAGCGACGAGCCAATCGAGGTGTCCGTGCGCGTCACGAACGAAGGCGCTGGAATCGGGCGGTTTCGTGCGGCACTGAACGAAACCGGGCCTGCCTACCGGTTCGAGACAGTCAAAATCGACATCGGTCCGGGCGAGTCTCAGGAGGTGACTGGCTTCCTGGACACTCACGTCGGAAGCCAGGATGTCGACCGGGTGTCGTTCGCGTTCCGGACGCCGTGTGGCGACTTCGAGCGGACGGTCGAGGTCACGGACGCCTAACCCGGAAACGGACGTTCTAAGTGCCGGCCTGCAAGATTTGCGGGCATGGACACGCTGCTCCTGAACAAGGACGACGTACACGAGAACACGCCGATGGCCGAACTCATCTCGGCCGTCGAGGACGCCTTCGCGGCGTACGAGACGGGCGACGCCCAGATGCCGGCGAAGTCCTACATCGACCTGCCGCAGTACAACGGCGACTTCCGGTCGATGCCCGCGTACCTCGACGCCGGGAGCTGGGACGCCGCCGGCATCAAGTGGGTGAACGTCCACCCGGACAACCCCGACCGCTTCGACCTTCCCACGGTGATGGGGACGATGGTGTACTCGGACCCCGAGAACGCCTACCCGCTCTCCATCATGGACGGCACCGAACTCACGATGAAGCGCACCGGCGCGGCCGCCGCCGTCGCCACCGACTACCTCGCCGTCGAGGACGCGTCGAGCTTCGGCCTCGTCGGCGCGGGCGTCCAGTCCTACACCCAGCTGGAAGCCATCAGCCAGATTCGGGACATCGAGGAGGTCGTCGTCAGCGACCTGAACGAGGCGCGCATCGAGCAGTTCATCGACTACTTCGGCGACGACTTCGACGTGCGCGAGGGAACCATCACCGACGCCGGTCACTGCGACATCCTCTCCACCGTCACGCCCGTCGAGGACCCAATCGTTCACTCCAGCGACCTCGCCGACCACACGCACGTCAACGCCATGGGCGCGGACGCCGCGGGCAAACACGAGATAGCGAACGACATCCTCCTCGACGCGAAAGTCGTCATCGACGACTTCGCGCAGACCACGCACTCCGGCGAAATCAACGTCCCGTGGAGCGAGGGCGTGCTCGACGAGGACGACATCTACGGCGAAATCGGCGAAATCGTCACCGGGAAGGCGGAGGGTCGAACGAGCGACGACGGCGTCACAGTCTTCGACTCGACGGGCCTCGCGATTCAGGACGTGGCGGCCGCGCACGTCGTCTACGAGCACGCGAACGAGAAGGACAACGGCACCGAGTTCGACCTGCTCGGCGTCCGATAGTACAAGTAGGAAGCCGCGGCCAGACCGGGCGTGCGATAGCGCTCGCCCGGAACGGCACCGCGAAACCCCGCCGGACGGCCGTTCCGGATTCGATGTCCGGCGTGAACGCCCCTAGTCGAGCAGGATAGCCGGCCGGAACGGAACCGCCTGACTCGCTTTCTCCGCGTCCGCTTCGTCCTCGGGGATGACGGCGACGTTCGCGTCGAACTCCCGCGCGAGGAACCCGGCCGCCGCCTCGTACACCTCGGTTTCGTCCGTCTCGCGGAGCGTCTCTATCTCCTCGTCGGAGCGCCCGCGCACGTCGGCGACGAGTTCCTGCACGAGGTCGTTCACCTCGTTCCCGCGCTCGCGCAGGCTCTCGTGCTGCATCACCGTCCCCATCACGGCGCCAACGTCCGGGCCGGTTTCGGCGACCTCGTCGAACACCGTCTGCTTCCAGTTCGCCGCGGTGAACACCCGAACCTCGTCGGGGTCGGTGCCCGTGACGTCCACGATGTCGCGCACGTCCTCGACGAGCGACTTCACCAGGGACTCCTCGGTCTCGATACGCGCAGACTCGAACTCGGTGTCGGGTTCCGGCCACGTCGCATCCTCCGCGGGCACGCCCGTGAGGTCCTCGTGGAGTTCGTTCGCGAGGAACGGCACGATGGGCGCGAGCAGCCGCACACGCGTCCGCAGGACTTCGCGACGCGTCCACGCCGCGCCCGGACGGTCGAGACTCGTCCGCTTGCGGTACCACTTCATGTGGTCCTGGAACCCGTAGAACGCGGCTTGACTCGCCTTCCGCGTCTCGAACCCGTCCATCGCCTCGGTCGCTTCCCGCACCGCGTCCTGAAGTTTCGACAGCAGCCAGCGGTCGATGCGCTTCAGGTCGGGCCGCTCCTCGGGCACGTCGGCGTCGATGATTTCTCGGGCGCGCTCGTGGAACCGCGCGAGCTGGTTCTTCGTGTTCTCCACTTCGTCAGCCCGCCAGTCGAAGTCCTGCCAGGGCTCCGCGGAGTTCAGCAGGAAGAACCGAACGGTGTCCGCGCCGTACTTCTCGATGGCGTTCTCGGGGAGGACGACGTGGCCCTTCGACGACGACATCTTCTGGCCTTCCAGCAGTCCCATCCCCATGATGGTCGTGCCCTGCGGCCAGTTCGGCTCGTCGAACAGTTCTGCGTGATGGAACAGGTAGAACGTCAGGTGGTTGCTGATGAGGTCGTTCGCGGAGAACCGGTAGTCGACGGGATACCAGTAGTCCCACTCCTCGTGCAGTTCGACCGCGCGCTCGGGCGCGTCCTCCACCGCGTCCGCGCCGTAGAACAGCGCGTCGAAGAACTCGGGCGTGAGGTCTTCCGCCGGGATGTCCTGAATCCGATGGGCGACCGTGTAGTAGGACATGTAGATGGTGGAGTCGGAGAGCGGTTCGATGACGAAGTCGTCGTCCCACGGCAGCCGAGTGCCGAGCCCGAAGTTCCGGATGCACGGCCACTGCTTCAGCCAGTCGATGGTGTGGTAGAACTGGTCGCGCGTGTTCTCCGGAGTCGCATCGAGGTTCGCGACGACCTCGCGGGCTTTGGCCTTCCAGTCCTCGTCGTTGTACCGGAGGAACCACGTCTCCTGTTTCGCGACCTCGACGTCGCCGCCGCAGCGGCAGACGACTTCCTCCGAGAACTCGTACATCGAGTCGAACACGCCCGCCTCCTCGTAGGCGTCCGCGAAGCGCTCCCGGACGTCCTCCACGAGGTCGCCGGCGAACTCGTCGTACATGTCCTTCATGTGGCCGGCGTGGAACTCGCGGTTGTACACGTCCTGCGTCGCGTCCTCGAGCGCAGGGTCGTCGCTCGACTCGATGCCGTACTCCTCGACGGCGTCCCGCGCGGGGAAGACGCCGTAGCCCTCGACGTCAATGATGGACTTCGGCTCTATCTCCCGGACTTCCGCGGGGTCGATGCCGTACTCGCGCATGCGCTCTTCGTCGGCCTTCGCCTCCTCAAGCGCGACCCAGTCGTCGGGGCTGTGCGCGGGCACGCTCATCACGACGCCGGTGGCGTTATCCGCGTCGACGAAGCCGGCGGGGAGGACGAGCACGTCCTCGCCCGTCACCGGGTTCTCCACGCGCTCGCCCACGAGGGCGTCGCCCGTGAACCGCTCCAGAATCTCCACGTCGCGCGCCTGCAGGACGAGTTTCTGCACGGCGTCGTGGCTCACGAGCCACCGTTCGCCGTCGACCTCGGCCTCGACGTACTCCGCGTCGGGATTGATGTACGCGTTCGTCACGCCGCGAACGGTCTCCGGGCGCAGCGTCGCCATCGGAACGACGGTGTCGCCGCGCCGGAACTTCACGAGCGTGTAGTTCTGTTCCTCGGCTTCCTCGCCCTCCGCGAGGTCGTGCGTCGTCACCGGGTTCTCCTCCTCCGTGCAGTACTTCACGGGGTGGAGGTCGTTCTCCAGCAGGCCGCGCTCCCGGAGCGTCTGGTACTGCCACTCGATGAACTTCGAGTAGCGGTCGTCGTTCGTCGTGAACTCCCGGCGCCAGTCGATGCTGAGGCCGAGCGACTTCATGTTCTTCTTGTAGTGGTTCTCCAGGAAGTACCTCGCAAAGCCCATCGGCGTCTCCAGGTCGTGGAGCTTCGACTCGGGGACGTTGTACGTGTCCCGGAGAACCGAAATCTGGTCTTCTTCGCCCTTCTGCAGGCGGTTCACCGCTCCGACGATGGGCGTGCCGGTGACGTGCCACGCGATGGGGAAGAGGACGTTATCGCCCTGGAGGCGACGGTAGCGGGCGTAGACGTCCGGGACGGTGTACGTGCGGACGTGTCCGACGTGCATCCCGCCCGACGGATAGGGATAGGGGACGGTGACGAACGTCGCGTCCTCGTCCTCGCCGTCGGGGTCGGCCTCGTATCGACCGCCGTCCTCCCAGCGGTCCTGCCACTTCCGTTCGAGTTCCCGTGGCTCGTAGCTCATGTCCGTACCCTCACGGCCGCACGCCTAAAGCCCTCTCATACTGACTGCTCTCCCTGTTCGCGTCACCGAAAACGCCACCTTGCTGGGGCGGGACGCCCAGCTCGTGGCCGCCTTCACGGACGCCGTTCACGACGCCCTCGCCGACGCGCTCGCGAAGCGCCTCCCGGAGTTCGACTGGACGACCGAAGAACGCGTTCGCCGCACCCCGGTAGATGTCGCCGGGAAGACCGCCGACCGCCGGGTGTTCGTCGAGGTGGAGATGCGTCGAGCCGACCCGGCGAACAACCCGGTGAAGCTCGCGCGGTACGCGGACGCCGGCGACTTCGACCGGCCCGTGCTTCTGGTGCAGGCGTTCAGCGACTACTACGCGCTCGACGCGGGCGGGGTTTCGAGCAAACGCGCGAACGCCGAGTTCGTCGGCGGCCTCGCGGACGACCACGTCCCCGGGTTCGCGTACCGCGCGCTCGACCTGTCGCTCGCGCCGCCGAAACACGGGGAGTACGCCGAGGAGTGGCGTCCGGCGGTCGCAGCGCTCGCCGACCGAATCGCGGGGTCAGTCTAGGGTCGCGAGGCCGTCGTCGAGGATGTCGTTGAGCACGTCGCGGGCGTGACCGTCGGGCTTCACGCCCTCGTAGACGTGCGTGACCTCGCCGCCGGCGAGCACGAACGTCACGCGCTCGGTGTACCCCTCGCTCGTGTCCACGCCGAACGCGTCCGCGATGTCGCCGTCCGGGTCCGCGAGCAGGTCGAAGTCGAGGCCGTACTTCTCCACGAACTCCTCGTGGGAGTCCACGTCGTCGAGGCTGACGCCGTACACGTCGACGCCGGCCTCCGCGTACGCGTCGAGCTCGGCGTTAAACTGCTTCGCTTCGACCGTACAGCCGGGCGTGTCGTCCTTCGGATAGAAGTAGACGACCGTCGGTTCCTCGAAGCTGAGGTCGACGAGGGTGCCGTCCTGATTCTCTGCCGATACGTCCGGAGCGCCGTCACCGGGTTCGAGCATACCGGGTACACGGACTCCCGGAACTTAGCCTTACGCGATGTCGATGCTGGTCGAGTCGTCCTCGTCGCGAGACTTCGGGAGTTCCACGGTGAGGACGCCGTTGTTGAACGACGCGGACACCGCGTCCTCGTCGACGGCCTCGGGGAGCGAAAGCGACCGCGACACGGAGCGCTTCGAGCGCTCGCGGCGGATGTACTGCTCCTTCACGTCCTTCTCGGGCGACTCCTCGTGGGTCGCGTCGATCTGGAGCGCGTCGTCCCGGAGGTGCACGTCGATGTCCTCCTTCTCGAATCCGGGGAGGTCGGCGGTGACGACGAACGCGTCACCCGTGTCCTCCACGTCCACGGCGAGGCGGCTCTCCACGTCGAAGTCCTCGAACTGGTCGCTCATTCGGTCGAACAGTCGTTCGAACTCGTCGAAGGGGCTTCGTCGTCGCGTCATACACGCCAACGTAGGGCGTGCGAACGCTAAAACTCGGCGGCCGGTTCGAGCCGTCGACCCGCTCAGACGACGTGGCGGACGTCGTAGGAGCCGAGGCGGCGCACCCAGCCGTCTTCGGCGATTGCGTCGATTTCGGCGAGCGCGTCCTGCGTGCGTTGCTCGTAGAGGCCGGCGGCCACGTCGAGGTGGAAGACGTAGTCGCCGAGGCGTTCGCCGCTCGGCCGGGACTCCACCCGGCTGAGGTTGATGTCGCGGTCCGCGAACGGTTCGAGCAGGTCGAGGAGTAGTCCGGGGTAGTTCGCGTTCGGGTAGACCACGAACGTGGACTTCCCGCCGGCGTCGGAGCGCTCGTCGACGCCGGCGACGACGAAGAACCGGGTGGCGTTCGAGTTCCGGTCCTGGATGTCCTCCGCGAGCACGGTGAGGTCGTCGCCCGCGTTGTCGGGGTGGCCGATACCGGCGACGCCCGCGGTCTCCCGCGCGAGTTCGACGCCGCGCGCCGTGGACGCGACCGCCTGCCGCTCGGCGTCCGGATAGTTCTCGTCGAGGTAGCTCCGGCACTGCGCGAGCGCCTGGCTGTGGCTCGCGACGGTCTCCACGGTCTCGGTCTGCGCGAGCAGCGCGTGCCGGATTGGTGTCACGACCTCCTGCACGACCGCGACTTCGCGCTCCGCGAGCGCGTCAAGCGACTCCGTCACCGACCCCTCGATGGAGTTCTCGATGGGGACCACGCCCCGGTCGGCGTCGCCGTCCGCGACCGCGGAGACGATGGCGTGCACGGACTCCCGGAACCCCACGTCCGCGTCCTCCGAGACGGCGGTGGCGGCGCGGTGTGAGTACGTTCCGGACGGTCCCAGGGTGACGACCTTCATACGCTTCGTACGCCGCGAGGGGGAGAAAAAGCCGTCGCCGATATTGACGGACGCCCGGGTGCGGATTAGCGGTTGAGGGTGTGGATGGCGTGGCCGAGCGCGTGCTCGGCGGCCTCCATCACGGCCTCGGAGAGCGTCGGGTGCGTGTGGATGGTCGCGGCCACGTCCTCCAGGGTCGCGCCCATCTCGATGGCGAGTCCGAGTTCCGCGACGAGTTCGCTCGCCTCCGGCCCTACGATTTGCGCGCCCAGAATGAACCCGGACTCCTCGTCGGCGACGATGCGGACGAACCCGTCGTCGTTCCCCGTCGTCAGGGAGCGCCCCGACGCACGCAGCGGGAAGTTCCCGACGGCTGGCGTGAACCCGGCGTCTTCGGCCTCCTGCTCGGTCATCCCGACGGTGCCGATTTCGGGGTCGGTGAAGACGGCGGCGGGCACGGCCTGGTAGTCGAGCGCGGCGGGTTCGCCCGCGATGGCTTCCGCGGCGACCTGCCCCTCCTTCGAGGCCTTGTGCGCGAGCATCGGCCCCGTCGCCACGTCCCCGACGGCGTACACGCCCTCCACGTCGGTCTGCGCCTGATTGTCGGTTTCGAGGTGGCCGTCCTCGTTCGGTTCGAGGCCGATGGCGTCGAGGTTGAGCGTGTCGAGTACGGGCTGGCGGCCGACCGCGACGAACGCCTTCTCCGTCGCGTACCGGAACTCCTCGCCGTCCTCGTTCTCCGTGGTGACGACGATGTCGCCGTCGCGCTTCTCCCAGTCGCTCGCCGCCTCGCCGAACCGGAAGTCGATACCGAGGTCTTGCGCGCGCTGGCGGACGACGCTCGTCACGTCCTCCTCGTAGCCCGCGAGGATGTCGTCCAGCATCTCCACGACGGTCACGTCACACCCCATCTTCGCGAGCACGGTCGAGAGCTCCATCCCGATGTACCCGCCGCCGACGACCACCATGGATTCGGGGACGCGGTCGAGGTCGAGCACGTCCCGCGAACTCAGCACGTGCTCGCCGTCGTACTCGAAGCCGGGGACTTCGATGGGGCGACTCCCGGTGGCGATGACCGCGTTCTCGAACTCGATGGTCTCCGACCCCTGGCCGTCGCCACCGTGCGCGACCCGGAGCTTGTTCTCGCTCTCGAACTCCGCGACGCCTTCGACGAGGTTCACGCCGTTCGCCTTGCAGAGCTTCTCCACGCCCGACGTGAGCTGGTCGACGACGCCGTCCTTCCACGTCGTCATCTGGTTCACGTCGACCTTCACATCCGCGTGGATACCCATCTCCTCCGCGGTGTCGGCCTCGTACCCCACGTCGGTCGCGGTGATGAGGGCCTTCGAGGGGATGCAGCCGTAGTTCAGGCAGGTGCCGCCCCACGCGTCCTTCTCGATGAGCGTTACGTCCAGGCCGAGCTGGCCCGCGCGAATCGCGGCGACGTACCCGCCGGGGCCGGCGCCGATTATCGCGAGTTCCGTTCCGGTTGAGACATCTCCGACGACCATTATTCGAGTAGAAGCATGGTGGGGTTCTCCAAGTAGTCTTGCACTGTGTTCGCGAACTCCGCCGCCACCGCGCCGTCGATGACGCGGTGATCGATGGACAGCGACAGCGGCAGGGTCTCCTTCGCCACGACCTCGCCGTCCTCCGCCACCGGGCGTTCTTCGAGCGCGCCGAGGCCGAGAATCGCCGTCTCGGGGTAGTTGATGATGGGCGTCGCGTACTCGCCGCCGATGGCGCCGAAGTTCGTGAGCGTGAACGTCCCGCCCTGCATCTCCTCCCGGCTGATACTGCGGTCGCGCGCCTTCTCGATGAGGTCGCGCATCTCCGCGGCGATTTCCGGGATGGTCTTCTCGTCCGCGTCCGTGATGACGGGCACCATCAGGCCCGCGTCGGTCGCGACGGCGATACCGATGTTGTAGTAGTTCTTCAGGACGATCTCCTCGTTCTCCTCGTCCAACTGGGAGTTCAGGTAGGGGTGCTGTTTGAGGCCGGCGACCACCGCCTTCACGATGAACGGCATGTAGGTCAGCCGGAAGCCCCGCTCGTCGGCGACGGGCTTCAGTTCCTCGCGCACGTCGGCGAGCGCGTCCACGACGGCCGTGTCGTGGTGGGTGACGTGCGGCGCGGTGTACTTCGACTCCGCCATCTGCTTCCCGATGGTGCGCCGGACGCCGCGGTAGGGCACGCGCTCCTCACGCGCCCCGGTTCCGGCGTCGCCCGCCCGCACTTCGGCGGTGTCCGCGGCCTGCGCGGCCTGCTGGGCTTCGGCGTACTCGCGGACCGCCGCCTCGCTCACGAACGCGCCGTCCTCGCGCTGCTCCGTCGCGGGCACGTCGTCGAGGTTCACGCCGAGCTCCTCCGCCACGCGGCGCGTCGCCGGCGCGGCCAGCGTCTGCTCCCGTCCCGCCGCCTCCGCGGCGCTCCCCGACTCGACCGTCGACACGGCCGATTTCGGCTCGTCCGCTTCGCCGTCGTCGTCTGTGACTTTCGTCACCGCGGACTTCGGCGCGGACTCCTCCGCGCTCTCCCCGCCCGATTCGGCGGCCGCGCGCACGTCGCCCTCGGTGATGCGGCCGCTCGGCCCGCTCCCGGCGACGCTCGCGAGGTCGACGCCGAGTTCGCGCGCCAACCGCCGCACCGACGGCGGGGCGAACGTCCGACCCGACCCGCCGGACGCGGCGGACGCGGCTTCCGCGGTTTCCGTGTCCGCGTCCTCGTCCGCGGCGGGCGTTTCGTCCGGTTCGGGGGTGGCGTCGAGGTCGTCCTCGCCCGCGACGTTGAACGTCACGATGACCTCGCCGACGGGCACCACGTCGCCCTCCTCGTAGTGCAGTTGCTTCACCGTCCCGTCGTACGGCGACGGGACTTCGACGACCGCCTTGTCCGTCTCGACCTCCGCGACCGGCTGGTCCTCCTCGACCGTGTCGCCCTCGCTCACGAGCCACGCGACGATTTCGCCCTCCGCCACGCCTTCGCCCACGTCGGGCAGTTTGAATTCAGTTGGCATCTCTAGAACTCCATGACGTTCCGCAGACCTTCAGCGATTCGGGCCGGCCCGGGGAGGTAGTAGTCCTCAAGCGCGTACAGCGGGAACGGCGTGTCGAAGCCCGTGATGCGCTCGACCGGTGCTTCCTGGTGGAGGAGCGCGCGCTCCTGGAGCGTCGCGGCGATTTCGCCCGCCAGTCCGCCCGTCATCGGGGCTTCGTGCACGACCGCGGCGCGCCCGGTCTTCTTGAAGGACTCCACGATGCTCTCCTCGTCCATCGGGCTGAGCGTCCGGAGGTCCACGACCTCCACGTCGATTTCGCCCGCGAGGTTCTCCGCGGCTTCGAGCGTCGGGCGCGTCATCGCACCCCACGTGAACACGGACACGTCGCTGCCTTCCCGACGCACTGATGCCTCGCCGAGCGGGACCTCGTACGGGTCGTCCGGCACCTCCTCGCGGAACGCGCGATAGATCTTCTTCGGTTCGAGGAACACCACGGGGTCGGGGTCGCGGACGGCCGAGATGAGCAAGCCCTTCGTGTCGTACGGCGTCGAGGGGACGACGACCTTCAGCCCGGCCTCGTGCGCGTAGAACGCCTCCTTCGACTCCGAGTGGTGCTCGGGTGCGCGGATGCCGCCGCCGTACGGCGCGCGCAACACCATCGGGAGCGTGTACCGCCCCCGGCTTCGGGTGCGCATCCGACTCATGTGACTCACGATCTGGTCGAAGCCCGGGTACATGAAGCCCGAGAACTGGATTTCGGGCACGGGCTTCAGGCCGTACGCGGCCATCCCGACCGCCGTTCCGATGATACCGGATTCGGCGAGCGGCGTGTCGATGACGCGCTCCTCCCCGAACTCCTCGTGGAGCCCCTGGGTCGCGCGGAACACGCCGCCGTTCTTCCCGATGTCCTGTCCGAGCGCCACCACGTCGTCGTCGGCCGCCATCGCGTCGTGCAGGCCGTCCCTGACCGCCTGAACGAGCGTCAAGTTCTGTGTCTCAGTCATCTCAGTCCTCCAGTATCTCCTCGTCGTCGTGCTTCTCGCGCACTTCCTCGAACGCCGCGAGCTGGCGTTCGAGCCGCGGCGTCATCTCCGCGTACACGTTCTCGAACATCTCCCGCGGGTCGGGACGCGGCGTCGATTCGGCCGCCTCGATGGCGTTCGCGACGTGCTCCTCGACCGCCTCCTCGATTCGCTCCACGGCCTCGTCGTCCAGTCGGCCCGTGGCCCGGAGGAAGTTCTCCAGGCGCGGAATCGGGTCCTTCGCGCGCCACTTCTCGACTTCGGCCTCCTCGCGGTAGACCGAGGGGTCGTCGGCGGTCGTGTGCGCGCCGAACCGGTACTGCACGGCCTCCACGAGCGTCGGCCGGCGCTCGCCCTCGCCCGGGTTCTTCGCCTTCTCCAGCGCGGCCCTCGTCGTCGCGTACACCGCGAGCGGGTCCATGCCGTCTATCTGGACGCCATCGAACCCGTACGCGGTCGCCTTCTGCGCGATGGTTTCGGACGCCGTCTGGCGTTCTCTGGGCACCGAAATCGCCCACTGGTTGTTGTTGCAGAAGAACACGTTCGGCGTGTCGAACACGCCCGCGAAGTTCAGGCCCTCGTGGAAGTCGCCCTCGCTCGTCGCGCCGTCCCCGAAGTAACAGAGGAATCCCTTCCCCTCCTCGTCCTTCAGTTTCGACGCCCACGCCAGCCCGGTCGCGTGCGGAATCTGGCTCGCGATGGGGACCGCCGTGGTGAACACGTTCGCGTCCGCGGGCACGTCGTTCCCGTGCTCGTTCCCCATCCAGAGGAGGAGCGTTTGCTTCAGCGGGACGCCGTGGACGAGCGTCGCCGCGTGCTCGCGGTAACTCGGGACGAGCCAGTCGTCGTCGGTGAGCGCCATCGCGCTCCCGACCTGCGCGCCCTCCTGGCCGGAAAGCGGGGGATAGGTCCCCATGCGGCCCTGCCGCTGGAGGCTCACCGCGCGCTCGTCGAAGTGGCGCGCGAGCTTCATCGTCCGGTACATCTCCACCAACTCCTCGTCGGAGAGGTCCGGGACGGACGCGCCGTCGACGACTTCTCCGTCCTCGTCGAGGATGCGGAAGCGGTCGTCCGGCTCGCGGTCCAGTATCGAGGTCACGGGCATCCCCGTCCTTGCATAGTAATAATTGCCACAGCCCACACCATATGGTTTTCGTAACGAGCCACACACCGCTCGGATTCGTGGACTTACGTCCACTTACAGAGGGCAGAAAATCTCACTGTCGAAAAAACAAGTCCATTTTCGAGGATTCTTCCGCTAGGATGCGTGGTCGTGGCGGAGAGTGGACGAACGTCTCACTCCCCAGCGCGGGCGCGCGCCGCCTCCCGCGCGTCCGCCACCGACCGGTCGTCCCGCCGCAGCGCGTCCACGAACAGTTCGCCCGCGCGGTACGACGACCGCACCATCGGCCCGCTCGCGCAGTAGAGGAAGCCCAGTTCGTCCTCCGCGACCTCGCGCCACGTCTCGAACTTCTGGGGGTGCACGTAGTCCGCGACGTCGAGGTGCGAACGGCTGGGCTGGAGGTACTGCCCGAGCGTCACCACGTCCACGCCGCGCTCCCGGAGGTCGCTCAAGGTCTGGTACACCTCGTGGTCGTGCTCGCCGACGCCGAGCATTATCGAGGTCTTCGCGTACACGTCGTCGGCGTCACCGACCTGTTCGAGCACCGAGAGCGACTGCTCGTAGCCCGCGCGCCGGTCCCGAACCGGGAACTGCCGGCGCTCCACTGTCTCCACGTTGTGCGCGATGACGTCCGGGCCCGCGTCGATAATCTGCTGCACGAGTTCTTCCTCGCCCCGGAAGTCCGGAATCAGGGACTCCACGAGGATGTCGGGGTCGCGCTTCTTTATCTCGCGAATCGTCTCCGCGAAGTGGCTCGCGCCCTGGTCGTCGAGGTCGTCGCGGTCGACCGACGTGAGCACCACGTAGTCGAGGCCGATTTCGGCGACTGCCTCCGCGACGTTCGCGGGTTCGTCTGGGTCGAGCGGCTCCATGCCGCCTGTCTTCACGTCGCAGAAGTTGCAGCCGCGGCTACAGCGGTCACCCATCAGCATGAACGTCGCCGTCCCCGGGCCGTCCCGGCCGCTCCAGCACTCGCCCATGTTCGGACACGACGCCTCCTCGCACACCGTGTGGAGGTCGTGGTCGCGCAGGGTGCGCTTTATCTCCGTGAACCGCTCGCCGGACGGCGGCCGCATCTTCAGCCAGTCCGGTTTCCGTCGGCGACTCATATCCTAGCGTTCGCGTGCGACGGCAAAAACGTGGGGTTCCCGCGCGCCCCGACGAAGATATCAATAGATTAATGAACTCTTCAGGTAATTTGGGTACAACTCGAACGTTGAACTATGCTTGATGTTTCGAACGAAGATATGGTGGACGGTCGTCTCACGCGCACCCTCCTCCTCCTCGCCGCCCCGCTCGTCGCACAGAACTTCGTCGCCGTCGCCCAGCAGGTCGTCGACGTGTTCTTCGTCGGGCGCGTGGGCGAGGACGCTGTCGCCGGCGTCGGCCTCGTCATCCCACTGACCGCGCTCTCGCTCGTCCCCGCGATGCTCGCCATCACCGGCACGCACGTCCTCACCTCCCAGCGCCTCGGAGCCGGCGACGACGACGGCGCGCGCCGCGTCGTCTGGGCCGGCATCGTCCTCTCTATCGCGCTCCAAATCGTCGTCGCCGTCGTCGCGCTCCTGTTCGCCGACACGTTCGTCGCGCTGCTCGGCGGCACGGGCGCTGTCGCCGACTACGCCGCGGTCTACCTCCGGGTGTACGCCGTCGGCACGCTCGCCGCCGGCGCGAGCGACGTGCTCGAAATGGGACTGCTCGCGTCCGGCGACTCGAAAGCCGCGCTCTACATCAACGTCGCCTCCTTCGGGTCGAACCTCGTCCTCGACCCCTTCCTCATCCTCGGCTGGGGGCCGTTCCCCCGCCTCGAAGTGTTCGGCGCCGGCCTCGCCACCGCCCTCGGGTTCCTGTTCGGCCTGCTGCTCGCCGTGTACGTCACGTTCCGCGGCACCCGGAACTTCTCGCTCTCCCTCGACTCGTTCACGTTCGACACCGACGTGGCGCGCGAGCTGGTGTCCGTCGGCTGGCCCGCCGCCGGCCAGCGCACCGCCCGGCAGGCCGCCCGCGTCGCCGTCATCGCCGTCGTCTCCTTCACCGCCGGGTCGGCCGGCCTCGCCGCGTACACCGTCGGCGCGCGCATCTCCACCGTCGCGTTCGTCCCCGCTATCGGCCTCGGGAACGCCGCGACCAGCGTCGTCGGGCAGAACGTCGGCGCGGGCAACCCCGACCGCGCCCGCCGAACCACGTGGGTCGCCGTCGCCATCGCTGTCATCGGCCTCTCCGTCTTCGCCGCGATTCAGCTCGCGATACCCGAAACCATCGCGACCGTGTTCGCGCCGACGCTCACCCCCGACGGCCTCTCGCTCACCGTGGACTACCTCGTGATTCTCGCGTTCGGCTACTGGGCGCTCGGCGCCATCTACACCGCTGAATCCGGGTTCAACGGCGCGGGCAAGACCGACGTGTCGATGTACGCGTCGCTCCTCCAGTACTGGGGCGTCCGCGTCCCCATCGCCACCATCGCCTCCGGCATCCTCGGCGTCGGCCTCGGGTACGGCGTCCACGCCGTCTTCTGGGCGGTGACGCTCTCGAACGTCGCCGCCGCCGTCGGCCTCTGCGTCTACTTCTGGTACTCCTCGGACGGCGGGATGCTCCGCCGCGCGGCCGACGCGGCGAGCGCGGACTAGAGAGAAACCCCTTTCCCCGGGCGTCGGCTTCCCCACACCAATGGAGGTCGCCGAAGCGGTCCCGGAGTTCGCGGACGCCTTTCCCTTCGAGGAGTTCAACGAGATGCAGTCCGCGGCCGCGCCGGCGCTCCTCGACACCGCCGAGAACGTCGTCGCGTCCGCCCCCACCGGCTCGGGGAAGACCGCGCTCGCCGAACTCGCCATCTGTCGCACCCTCCGCGAGAACGGCACCGCGGTGTTCATCGCGCCGTTGCGCGCGCTCACCAACGAGAAGGAGTCCGAGTGGGAGCGCTTCGAAGACCTCGGCTATTCAGTGTATGTCGTCACGGGCGAACGCGACCTGAACCCCCGGCGCGCCGAGCGCGCGGACGTGCTCGTGATGACGCCGGAGAAACTCGACTCAGCCACCCGAAAACACGATTCGCCCCGGTACTCGTTCGTCACGGACGTGGACCTCGTGGTCATCGACGAAGTCCACCTCCTCGACTCGGAGAACCGCGGGTCCGTGCTCGAAGTCGTGGTCGCGCGGATGCGTCGGCTCTGCGACCCCCGCGTCGTCGCGCTCTCCGCGACGATGCCGAACATCGACGACGTGGCGAACTGGCTCGACGCACCCCCGGAGACGACGTTCGAGTTCGGCGACGACTACCGGCCCGTCGACCTGCACGCGGACGTGCGGACGTACACGCACGGCGACAACGCCTTCGCCGACAAGTACAGACGCCTCTTTACCGCGCTGGACCTCGCGGAACCGCACCTGCGGGAGGACGGACAATCCTTGGTGTTCGTCTCTAGTCGGCAGGACACCGTGCAGGCCGCGAAGAAGTCACGGGACGAAATCGCGGAACGCGACATCCCGATGGGCGCGCGCGGCGACTACGACTTCCACACGGAGAGCGAGCAGCTGGACAACAGCACGCTCCGGAAGAGCGTGCTCGACGGCGTGGCGTTCCACCACGCCGGCCTCTCCACGAACGACAAGAACCTCGTCGAGCAGTGGTTCCGCGAGGGCAAAATCGAACTCCTCTTCTCCACCTCGACGCTCGCGTGGGGCGTCAACCTCCCCGCGCGCTGCGTCGTGATTCGGGACACGAAACTCCACGACCCCCTCGAAGGCGAGGTGGACATGAGCCCGCTCGACGTGCTCCAGATGCTCGGCCGCGCGGGCCGCCCCGGCTACGACGACGTGGGGTACGGCTGGGTCGTCTGCGACTCGTCGGACGCGGACAAGTACCGGCGATTGCTCCGGGAGGGAAAAGAAATCGAGTCCCGGCTCGCGGACAGCCTCCCCGAACACCTGAACGCGGAGGTCGCGATGGGAACCATCCGCGGCGTCGGCGACGTGATGGACTGGCTCGAAACCACCTTCTACTACCACCGCGCCCAATCGGAACCCGACGACTACGACTTCGCGGGCCTCCGCGAGCGCGTGCGCGACCACCTCGACACCCTCCGCAGTCGCGGGTTCGTCGAAGCGGACGACGACCTGGGGCTGTCCGCCACCACGCTCGGCATTCTCACGTCCACGTACTACCTCCGCATGGAGACCGCCGAGGCCTTCCACGACCTCGCGACGACGGCGGACCCCGACGAGGAAGCCATCCTCGCGGCGGTCGCGTCCGCCCGCGAGTTCGACAGCGTGAGCGCCCGGCAGTCCGAACGGGACGCGATTCAGGAGACGCTCGGGAGTCGCGGGAGCGACCTCGAATCGGGGCCGCGGAAGGTGCTCGCCATCCTCCGCGCGAACAGCCGGGGGAGCGTCCCGCCGGAACTCCGGAGCGACGCCTGGGTCATCACGCAGAACGCGCTCCGGCTCTTCGCGGCGCTCGCGGAGTTCTTCGAGCGCTTCGACCGGCCGCGCGGCGCGAACCTCGCGCACCGACTGGAGGCGCGCATCGACACCGGCGTCCCCCGGCAGGCGGTCGGGCTCACCGCGCTGGACGGCGTGGGCGCGGGGCGCGCGCACAAACTCGCTGACGAGGGCATCGAGACGCCCGGTGACGCCTCCGACGCGGGCGTCGACGGCCTCGTTGACGCCGGCCTGTCCGGCGGCGTCGCGGAGAGTGTGCACGACC
The DNA here is from genome assembly GCF_036418315.1 of Salarchaeum sp. III. Taxonomy (NCBI): domain Archaea; kingdom Methanobacteriati; phylum Methanobacteriota; class Halobacteria; order Halobacteriales; family Halobacteriaceae; genus Salarchaeum; species Salarchaeum sp. III. The sequence goes on from NZ_JAZHPG010000027.1 coordinate 205,914, forward strand.
AGGCGACGGAGGCGCCGCGCGTGCGCTTCGACTGGGGGGACTTCCCCGGCGCCATCGCCACCGGCGAGAACGAGATGTGCGAGGTCCGCGTGACGAACGACGGCGGCGGCGCTCGCGCGTACGTGAGCGTGCGCGTGAACGACACCGAGATGACGGAGAAGACCGCGTTCCTCACCGACTCCCTCCAGGTTCCCGTGGGCGTGTTCGGCGCGAGCGCGGACGAACTCACGTACGAGGTCGAAGTCGTCTTCCCCGACCTCCCGCTCCTGCCCGTCTCCGAGACGCGAACGGTGCGCGTCGAGTAGGCCGAGAGTTCACGTAGGAAGCCGCGGCCACCCCGCGGTATGCAGGACTCCACTCGCGTCCTCGCCGGCGACTGCACGGTCACGTACGAGAACGGCCGCACCACCACCCAGCGCGGCGAAGTCGTCGTGCTCGTGAAACCCGACAACACCGTTCTCGTCCACGACGATTCGGGCTACCAGCCCGCGGCGTGGCTCACCCGCCCGAACGCCGTGCAGTTCGAACGCGACACCGCTGGGTTCGCGCTCGTCGCGACCAAGAACGAGGAACGCCTCCGCGTCGACTCACACGCCGACTACGGGAGCGCGCACTACCCCGTCACGCCAGCCGGCCCCACCATCGGCGAGTGCCCCGACTGCGACTCGGTGCTGGTGCGGGACGGCGCGCGCGTCGTCTGTCTCGGCTGTCGCACCGCCTACGCGCTCCCCCGGGACGCGACGCTCACCGAGAACACCTGCGAGGACTGCGGGCTCCCCACCTTCCAAACCGAGCGCGGCGAGACGTTCGAACTCTGTCTCGACCGAACCTGCGATTCACTCGACGACGCCGTTCGAGAGCGCTTCGACGGCGAGTGGACGTGCCGCTGCGGCAGCCTCTTCAGCGTCGAGCGGCGGCGCGCGCTCGACGCCGTCTGCGACGACTGCGACGCCGTCTACCGAATCCCGTCCGGTGTCGTGGACGGCACCTGCGACTGCGGCCTCCCCGTCTTCGACACGCCGAACGGCCGGCGGTGTCTGGATGCGACCTGCGACCGCAACCAATAGGGCGCTCGCCGGACTCCCAGCGGGTATGAAGGGACACGCGCGCGACGGCCTCGTCCACGTCGGCGGCGACGCCCGTCAGCGCTTCTACGACTCCCGCGGCTACGGGCGACCGCGGGAGGGCGACGACGTGGTGCTCGCGCCCGTCGAGGCCGCTCACCTCCTCTTCCGCGGCGACCTCGACGCCGTCGAAGTCGAGGGGAGCGACTGCGGGTTCGCGGACTACCTCGCCCGCCAGAATCCGGGGTTCGGCGCGCGGTTCGTCGTGTACGCCGACCTCCGCGACCGCGGGTTCTACCTCTCGCCCGCCCGCGAGGGCTGGGTGGACGAGTCGGGCGGTATCGACTTCGTGGTGCACCCGCGCGGGGACGGCCCCTGGGACGACACCGAGGCGTACCGGGTTCGCACCGTGAGCGAACGCGCCGACGTGTCGGCGAGCGCGCTGGGGGATGTGACGCTCGCCGTCGTGGACGAGGAGAGCGACATCACGTACTTCGAGACCGAACGCCTCGCGCTCCCCGACGACGCGTCGGAGACGCCACCCGCGGCCGACGGCGTCCTGCTGGACGACCGCGTCGTCGTCTGGGAGCCGCCGACGAACCTCCATCACGAGTTCTTCTACGGCCAACCCCTCACCGGGCGCGCCGCCGAGCACGCGCCGCTCCAGCTGTCCCTCGTGGAGGCCGCGCACCTCGCGGCGGTGGGCGTGCTCGCCGTCGACGGCGGCGTCGAAGCCGTCGTCGCGCACGGCCGGGACGCCGAGGGCGACCGGTTCGACCGCCGGCTCCGCGCGTACCGCGCGCTCCGCGACGCCGGCTACACGCCCAAAACCGGATTCAAGTTCGGCGCCGATTTCAGGGTGTACCACGACATCGAGGACGCCGACAACCTCGGGCACTCACCGTGGCTCGTGCGGTCGCTCCCCGCCGACCACACGTTCTCCCCGCGGGACGTGGCGCTCGACGTTCGGCTCGCACACGGCGTGCGGAAGCGAATGGTTTTTGCGCTGGACGCACAGGATTCACCCGACTGGCTCGCGGTCTCCCGACTCACTCCATGACTGACGACACACCACGCGACGACGACACGGCCGGCGCGGACGACGTGACCCTCGACCCCTGGGGGTCCTCCACAGTCTCCGACTACGAGAAGCTCTTCGGCGAGTTCGGCATCGAGGCGTTCGACGACCTCCTCGACGAAGTCCCGAACCCCCACTACCTGATGCGGCGCGCCATCATCTTCGGCCACCGCGATTACCGCCGCGTCCTCGACGCGATGCGCGATGACGAACCGTTCGCGGCGCTCTCCGGGTTCATGCCGACCGGCGACCCCCACATCGGCCACAAGCTCGTGTTCGACGAGATAATCTGGCACCAACAGCAGGGCGGGGACGCGTACGCGCTCATCGCCGACCTCGAAGCGCACGCCGCGCGCGGCCTCACCTGGGAGGAGATAGACGACCACGCCCGGAACTACCTCCTCAGCCTGCTCGCGCTCGGCTTCGACCCCGAGGAGGGAACGCTCTACCGGCAGTCCGAGAACCGCGAACTCCAGAACTTGGCGTTCGAACTCGGCGCGGAGGCGAACTTCAGCGAGCTCGAAGCCATCTACGGGTTCGGCGGCGAGACGGACGTCTCGCACATGCAGTCCGTCGTCACGCAGATGGCGGACATCCTCTACCCCCAGCTGGACGAACCGAAGCCGACGGTGATTCCCGTCGGTCCCGACCAGGACCCCCACATCCGGCTCGCTCGCGACCTCGCGTCCCGCGCGCGGTTCTTCAAGGTCACCGAGGCGTACGCGAGCTTCGAACTCACCGACGACGAACGCCCGCTCGTCGCCCGCGCCTACGCCACCCGCGACGAGTACGCGGACGACCCGGACACGCCACGGTGTACGGAGGCCGCCGAGTGGCTCGCCGAACGGGGGGTCGACGCGTTCCCCGAGCCGGTGGACGAGGCGACGCTCTCGGCCACGGTGGAGAAACTGGAGAACGCCGGGATGGAGCCGCTCCGCCCCCGCACCCGCTTCTTCGACCGGAACGCCACGGACGACGCGTTCGACGCGCTCATCGACGCCGTCGACGGCGAGAAGCGCGTGTTCGAGGGGCACGTCGACGCGTTCGACCTCACCGAGGCCGAGGCCCGCGACCTCGCGCAGGACGTGGAGGTCGCGCACGGCGGATACGGGTTCGTTCCGCCCTCCTCGGTCTACCACCGGTTCATGACCGGTCTCACCGGCGGGAAGATGAGCTCCTCGATTCCCGCGAGCCACATCAGCCTCCTCGACGACCCCGAGACGGGCTACGACAAGGTCAAATCGGCAACCACCGGCGGCCGGCAGAGCGCCGAGGAACAGCGCGAAAAGGGCGGGCGACCCGACGACTGTCCCGTCTACGAACTCTACGCGTACCTCCTCGCCGCGGACGACGACGCGTTCGCCGAACGCGTCTACGAGGAGTGCCGAAACGGTGAGCGGCTCTGCGGCGACTGCAAGGAACAGGCCGCCCAGTTGATGGAGGAGTTCCTCGAGGACCACCAGGAGAAACGCGAGGAAGTCGCGGACCTCCTCGAGGAGACGGACATCCAGCTCACGTCCACGCGAGCGTAGACGACACGCTTTTGCCGCCGACGGTTGACGATTCGAGCATGGCGTCCGAATCCCACGCGCGCCGCATCGTTCGCGAAGCCGACGGTCCGGGGTTCGGGTTCTTCTTCGACCCGTAACGAGGGTGAACGCGCCGGCCGGTCGGCGCAGAAACCGCTCGTGCGGGCATCGGAACCGCTTTCCGAATACTCTACGCGAACACGCACAATGCAACTGCCACGACACCAGCTCGCGGTCCTCGAAACCGCGAGCGCCGACGAACCCAGGCGAATCGACGACATTGCGGACGACGCCGACCTGCCGCCGGAGACGGTGACGGGCGCGGCGTTCGAACTCGAAGACGAGGGACTGCTCTCCGTCACCGAGACGGTCGAGGAGGACCTCGAACTCACCGAGGAAGCCCGCGAGTACCTCGACGAGGGCCTCCCCGAAGTCCGGCTCTACCGGGCGGCCGTCCAGGCGGGCGCGACCGACGACCCCGTGTCGCTCGGGGAACTCCTCGGGCGCGCCGGCCTGGACGGCCCGCAGGTGGACATCGCGCTGTCGAACCTCGCGCGGAAGGGCTACGGCACCATCGACTCGGGGAGCGTCGCCGCGAACCCCGACGCCGACCCCGACGGCGACGCGGAGGCCGCGGCGCTCGCGAACCTCGCCGACGGCGACCCCGTCACCGACGAGTCCGTCGTGGACGCGCTCGTCCGCCGCGACCTCGTCGCGCGCACCGAACGCACCGTCCGAACCCTCCAGCTCACCGACGCGGGCGTCACCGCGCTCATGGAGGGCGTCGAAACCGAGGGCGGCCTCGGACAGCTCACGCCCGACGTGCTCTCCTCGGGCGAGTGGCGGGACGCCGACTTCCGGTCCTACGACGTGGAAGCCGACGCCGAGAGCGTGAACGCCGGCCGCACCCATCCGCTCCGCGAGATGGCGGAGAACGTCAAGGACGTGCTCGTCGGCATGGGGTTCCAGGAGATGGAGGGCCCGCACGCCGACGCCGAGTTCTGGATTAACGACGCGCTGTTCATGCCGCAGGACCACCCCGCGCGCACCCACTGGGACCAGTTCGCGCTCTCCCAGCCGAGCGAAATCCACGACCTCCCCGACGACCTCGTGGAGCGCGTGGAGGACGCGCACCGGAACGGCGTCGGCGACGACGGCGAGGGCTACCACAGTCCGTGGACGGAGGAGATGGCGCGCGGCCTCGACCTCCGCGGCCACACAACGTCGCTCTCGATGCGCTACCTCTCCGGGGAGGCCGAGGGCGACCTCGAACCCCCGCAGCGGTACTTCAGCGTCGAGAAAGTGTACCGGAACGACACGCTCGACGCCACGCACCTTCTGGAGTTCTTCCAAATCGAGGGCTGGGTGATGGCCGAGGACCTCAGCGTCCGCGACCTGATGGGGACGTTCACGGAGTTCTACAGCCAGTTCGGCATCGAGGACGTGACGTTCAAACCCCACTACAACCCCTACACGGAGCCGAGCTTCGAACTGTTCGGCCGACACCCACGCACGGGCGAAATCATCGAAATCGGGAACTCCGGAATCTTCCGACCCGAGGTTCTCGAACCGCTCGGCGTGGAGTGCGACGTGATGGCGTGGGGGCTCGCGCTCGAACGCCTGATGATGCTCGTCACCGGCGCCGAGGATATCCGGGACGTGCACGGGACGCTCGTCGACCTGGACTACCTCCGCAGTGAGGAGGTGATGTACTGATGGTCGTCGTCGAAATCGACCCCGACGAACTCCGCACGCTCACGGGCCACGACGAGAAGTCCGACGACGAACTGAAGGACGACCTGTTCGCGCTGGGCCTCGAATTCGAGGGCGAAACCGAGGACGGCGCGTTCCAACTGGAGTTCGCGCCCGACCGACTCGACCGCCTGAGCGTCGAGGGTGTCGCGCGCTCGCTGCGCTACCAGTACGGCGACACCCGGGGACTCTTCGTGCCGGACGCGAACGACGCCGAGTGGACCATCGAGGTCGACGACTCCATCCCCGACTACCGGCCGTACGTCACCGGCGCCGTCGTCCGGGGCGTGAACCTCAGCGAGGACGCGCTCGACTCCCTCATCCAGCTGCAGGAGAAACTGCACGCGACGATGGGCCGCAAGCGCGCGAAGGGCGCTATCGGCATCCACGACCTCACGATGCTCAAGGGCGGCGCACTCGGACCCGACGCCACCGAGGACCACAACTCCGTCGAGTACCGCGGCGTCAGCCCCGACGGCGACACGTTCGTCCCGCTCGACAGCGACCGGGAACTCACGCCCGACGAGGTGCTCTCCGACCACCCGACGGGCGAGACGTACGCCGACCTCGTGGACGGCCACGACACCTATCCGGCCATCTACGACGACCTCGGGCTGTTCAGCTTCCCGCCCGTCATCAACGGCCGCCGCACCGAAGTCACCGCGGAGTCCCGCGACCTCTTCGTCGAACTCACCGGGACCGACCAGTGGACCATCGACAAGATGTGCGTCATCCTCTGCTACGCGCTCTCCGCGCGCGGCGGCCAAATCGAGTCCGTGGACGTCGAGTACCCCGACCGCACGCTCGTTCGCCCCGACTTCGAGACGACGGAGAAACGCGTCACTCACGACCGCATCGAGACCCTGCTCGGCGTCGACCTCAGCGAGGACGAGGTCGTCGACTACCTGGAACGCGCCGGTCTCGGCGTCGAGACCGAGGTCTGGGGCGACGGCGTGGACTACGACGTGGAGGTGCCGCCGTACCGCGTGGACGTGCTGCACGCCGTCGACATCGTGGACGACGTCGGGCGCGCGCACGGCTTCAACGAACTCGTCCCCCGCTACCCCGAAGTCGGCACCGTCGGCGGCCGCACGAGCGACTCCCGGCACGCGCGCGCCGTCCGGAACACGCTCGCCGGCCTCGGCTTCGAGGGCCTCCTGAACTTCCACATGATCGCCGAGGACGAGAACTACGACCGGATGACTCTCGCGCCCGACACGGACGCGGTCGGCGGCGGTCGCGCCGCCACCATCGCCGAACCGTACAGCGAGGACTACGAGATTCTGCGGACGTGGGCGCTCCCTAGCCTCCTGATGGTTCTCGAGAACAACACGCATCGCGCGTACCCGCAGGACCTCGCGGAAGTCGGGTTCGCGGCCGAGCTGGACGACGCGGAGAACACTGGCGTCGCCGAACGCGACACGGTCGCCGCCGTCGTCGCGCGCCACGACGCCTCCTACGAGGACGCGAAATCCCGCCTCCAGTCGCTCTGCCGGGCGTTCGACGCCGACCTCGAAACCCCGCCCACCACGCATCCGTCGTTCATCGACGGGCGCACCGCCGCCATCGAAATTGACGGCGAACCCGTGGGCGTCATCGGCGAACTCCACCCCGAGGTACTTGTCGAACACGACCTCGAAGTCCCGGTCGCAGGGTTTGAACTGCGGCGGGACGCACTGGAATAGACCGCGAGCGAGGAACGAGCGAGCGCTTTTTTGGTCCAGATTTTTTGGCTGAGCGGTCGCGCCGCGCGCGACCCGAAGCGAAAAAAGGTGGGTTTTAGAGGTCCGCGCCGATGGCGTCCTCGATGGTATCGAAGCCGTCGCGGTCGAGGAGTTCGAGGAGGTCCTGGTTGATGTCGCGGGCGATGGTGGGGCCGCGGTAGACGAGGCCGGTGTAGAGTTGGACGACGGATGCGCCGTTGCGTATCTTCTCGTAGGCGTCTTCGGCGGTGAACACGCCGCCGACGCCGACGACCGGGAGGTCGGTGCGTTCGGCGACGAATCGCACGAGTGAGGTGGAGCGTTCGCGGAGCGGTCGCCCGGAGAGACCGCCCTGTTCAAAGCGGGCGGGGCTGCGGAGGCTGTCCTCGCGTTCGGTGGTGGTGTTCGTGGCGACGATGCCGTCGAGACCGAGTTCCTCGGCGAGCGCGACGCCGTCAGCGATGGCGTCCCGGGAGAGGTCCGGGGAGAACTTCACGAGGAGCGGACTCGCGCCCGCGTCGATGAGTTCGGTGAAGATCTCTTCGAGGCGGTCGCGGTGCTGGAGGTCGCGGAGGCCGGGCGTGTTCGGGCTGGAGACGTTCACGACGAAGTAGTCGCCCGTGTCGGCGACGCGCTCGTACGTGTAGCGGTAGTCCGCGGGTGCGTCGTCGGCGGCCTTCGACTTCCCGATGTTCACGCCCACGGGCGCGCTCGGAAGCGCTTCTTCGCGGAGTCGGCGTCCGACCGCGTCCGCGCCGTCGTTGTTGAACCCCATGCGGTTCACGATGGCGTCGTCCTCGCGGAGGCGGAACATCCGCGGCCGCGGGTTGCCGTCCTGCTGGTCGGCGGTGACGCCGCCGACCTCCACGTGCCCGAACCCGAGGCCGGCGAGCGCGCGCGGGATTTCCGCGTTCTTGTCGAACCCGGCGGCGACGCCGACGGGGTTCGGGAACGTGTTGTCGAACGCGCGCACGCGTAGGCGTGACGACTCCACGGTCAACGCGTCGTCGACGGTCGAGAGAAACGGAGTTCGCTGGAGGGCGCGCAGCCCGGCGTGGACTGTGGTGTGCGCTGTTTCCGCGGGAAGGCGGAACAACAGCGGTTTAACCGCGCTGTAGAGGGACACGGTTCAGAAGTCGTGTTCGACCTCGTCCGGGTCCGCCTTCTGGATGATAATCTTGTCCTCACGCACGCGCACGAACACCTCGTCGCCGATTTTGAGGCCGGCGACGGCGAGCTCGTCCTCGTGGAGGTTCACGTGGGCGTTGTGGTACTCGCCGTCCTCGCCTTTCGCGCCACTCGGGCTGAGTTTCTTCTTGCGGACCATCGAGCTACTGTATCACCCCCTTCGCCGTAGCACGTACTTAAGCCCTTACCTCTGGTCGTCGCTCGCCGCGGTCGTCTGTCCCCGTCTTCGGTCCGTTCGCCCGCAGAACTCACCTCGTATCCGGTTGAATTTGCCGATATATTTATGAGAGGTCCTGTGTTTGGTTGGCATGGTGCAAAACCATGGCACGTGAGGACGGTAAACGGAACTTCGCACTTCGCGACACGGATGGAACAGAGACCAGCGTCTTCAGCGGGAACACGCCCCGGCAAGCAGCGCTCAAGGCAGCCCGGCGCCTTGACGATGTCGCCGACGGCGAGGACGCTGCGACCCGCCACGAGATACAGCTCCGCGAGAAGGGATCCGATAAAGTACACATCTACGAAGCGTGGGCGTGGGAGGAAGACGCGCCCGGAGACTCGCCTGACTGGATGCCGAGTCGCATCACCAAGGCGAACGTCTCTAAGCAGGGAATCGAGCACGTCGACGACATCTGACCCCCACGCGCTCGTGCGCACGAGACAGGCGGGTAGCTCCGCGTCGCGGAACCCGCGCCGTTAACACCGTCCAGTCGCGTACGTGTGTACGCGCGGGAAACACCCGACTCGACCGAACGGACGACCGAGGAATGACCCGTCGGCCTCCGCCCGCGCCATATTCTCTGACAAACCGATCCTCGAGCTCCTGCTATGCGTTGTGAGACTGTTCACCGTGTCGCCGTCTCCCGAACCGGGTGGTGGTTCGACGGCGTTAAGTGTACCCCGGCATTCGAATTGAATGCGAACGACGTGACGTGGCCCGGTCATCCGGAGCCACCGACGCACGCCCGTCCAACCTGTTCGGAATCGAATCCGGGTCGTCTTCGACGAACCTGATTCAACACCCTTAAGTGGTACTCGGACTTTCGTACGAATGCGAACGACGAGGTGGCGTAGCACTCCTACGCTACTGACGCACGCATTCGACGTCCGGGTCGGCATACACCCCGCCTCTTCCGAGGTGGGAACGATGCCCTTAAGTGGTTATCCCACTTCGGAATGAATGTGAACGACGAGGTGGCGTAGTACTCCTACGTCACTGATGTTCTACATTCAACCGGGGTTGGCCTCGGTTCGCCTTCGGCGAATCTGATTCAACGGCCTTAAGTGATACCCGAACGTTGGATGGAATGCGAACGTCGCGTGGAAGCGTCCCTCGCTTCCACGAGTCGGACCTGTGGAGTTCCGATGGGTTTATGACCCGAAACTCCCTACATTCAGGTCCGAAGGAAATGAGGATCCTACCCCTGCGGTCCGCCGTACAGATGGGATCTGATGTTAGCCCTGATGGATTGGTGATATCCGATTGGCCTCATTAGAGCCAATCATTATTGCAATGGAAGCATCATTTACTTGGTGCTCCCGCCAAGCTGGAGGCTTGACCTCCAGCAGCTGGGTTTATCCCAGCACATTCCGGTTGATCCTGCCGGAGGTCATTGCTATCGGAGTTCGATTTAGCCATGCTAGTTGTGCGAGTTCATACTCGCGGCAGATAGCTCAGTAACACGTGGCCAAGCTACCCTGTGGAGAGGAATAATCTCGGGAAACTGAGGCTAACTCCTCATAAGACTCTTCTTCTGGAAGGAGTTGAGTTGGAAACGCTACGGCGCCACAGGATGCGGCTGCGGTCGATTAGGTAGACGGTGGGGTAACGGCCCACCGTGCCTATAATCGGTACGGGTTGTGAGAGCAAGAGCCCGGAGACGGAATCTGAGACAAGATTCCGGGCCCTACGGGGCGCAGCAGGCGCGAAACCTTTACACTGCACGACAGTGCGATAAGGGAACTCCGAGTGCGAGGGCATAGAGCCCTCGCTTTTGTGAACTCTAAGGTGGTTCACGAATAAGGGCTGGGCAAGACCGGTGCCAGCCGCCGCGGTAATACCGGCAGCCCAAGTGATGACCGATATTATTGGGCCTAAAGCGTCCGTAGCTGGCCGCGCAAGTCCGTTGGGAAATCTGCTCGCTTAACGAGCAGGCGTCCAGCGGAAACTGTGTGGCTTGGGACCGGAAGACCTGAGGGGTACGTCCGGGGTAGGAGTGAAATCCTGTAATCCTGGACGGACCACCGGTGGCGAAAGCGCCTCAGGAGAACGGATCCGACAGTGAGGGACGAAAGCTAGGGTCTCGAACCGGATTAGATACCCGGGTAGTCCTAGCTGTAAACGATGCCCGCTAGGTGTGGCGCAGGCTACGAGCCTGCGCTGTGCCGTAGGGAAGCCGAGAAGCGGGCCGCCTGGGAAGTACGTCTGCAAGGATGAAACTTAAAGGAATTGGCGGGGGAGCACTACAACCGGAGGAGCCTGCGGTTTAATTGGACTCAACGCCGGACATCTCACCAGAACCGACAGCAGTGATGACGGTCAGGTTGATGACCTTACCCGAGGCTGCTGAGAGGAGGTGCATGGCCGCCGTCAGCTCGTACCGTGAGGCGTCCTGTTAAGTCAGGCAACGAGCGAGACCCGCATCCTTAATTGCCAGCAGCACGCATGTCGTGGCTGGGTACATTAGGGAGACTGCCGTGGCTAACACGGAGGAAGGAACGGGCAACGGTAGGTCAGTATGCCCCGAATGTTCTGGGCAACACGCGGGCTACAATGGTCGAGACAATGGGATGCGACACCGAAAGGTGAAGCTAATCTCCTAAACTCGATTGTAGTTCGGATTGAGGACTGAAACTCGTCCTCATGAAGCTGGATTCGGTAGTAATCGCGTGTCAGCAGCGCGCGGTGAATACGTCCCTGCTCCTTGCACACACCGCCCGTCAAAGCACCCGAGTGAGGTCCGGATGAGGCCACCATGCGGTGGTCGAATCTGGGCTTCGCAAGGGGGCTTAAGTCGTAACAAGGTAGCCGTAGGGGAATCTGCGGCTGGATCACCTCCAACGATCGAGACCAGAGCGTTGCTCTGGCTCACCTTTGGCGATTGGCTCTTCTGAGCCCAATCGGACACCTACAATCCATCAGGGCTAACGAACCTCCAGTTCGGAGGTGGGCCCATAGCTCAGTGGTAGAGTGCCTCCTTTGCAAGGAGGATGCCCTGGGTTCGAATCCCAGTGGGTCCATTACTCTCAACTCGGATGTGAACCGTGCCCCTTAAGTGGGAGACGGCGCAACGATGAGTTGAGTTCGACTGATGCACCAGCCGGCGAGAGCGAGGCTGGGAAGGGTCGATGTACGCTCCCGTGTCACCCACGGGACGTGCGATGAAGACCGTGTGTACGTGCAATCCAGGCGTCCACTGGACTCGTTCATCCTCGTGATGAGCGAAATCCAAATCCTCACCATTTCGATGGTGAGTCTCTCACCACTTTGTGGTGAGTATCAACGTGGCTACTGTGCCACTTGGTGGATGGCTCGGCTCGGAAGCCGAAGAAGGACGTGCCAAGCTGCGATAAGCCTGAGGGAGCCGCACGGAGGCTAAGAACTCAGGATTTCCTAATGGGAATCCCTTTACAATTGCTTTGCGCAATGGGGAACGTCGGGAATTGAAACATCTTAGTACCGACAGGAAGAGAAACCGGATGGGACGCCGTTAGTAACCGCCAGTGAAAGCGGCACAGTCCAAACCGAAGCCCTCACGGGCAATGAGGTGTTCGGACTGACTCTCATCGCCCGAACGTCTGTCTGAAGTCTCCTGAAATGGAGCGCGATACAGGGTGACAGCCCCGTAATACAGTCGAGTACGGCGTGCGTCAGTTCCAGAGTAGCGGGGATCGGAAATTCCTCGTGACTATGGCCGGCATCGACGGCTAAGACTAAGTACTCTCCGAGACCGATAGTGAACAAGTAGCGTGAGCGAACGCTGAAAAGCACCCTCAAACGGGGGGTGAAATAGGGCCTGAAATCAAGTGGCGATGGAGCGACGGGGCATAAAAGGCCTCTTCATGAACGACACGACCGCAAGGTCGCAGTAGGACTGAAGAGGAGCCGATGTTCCGTCGTACGTTTTGAAAAACGAGCCAGGGAGTGTGTTTGTTTGGCGAGTCTAACTGGAGTATCCAGGAAGGCATAGGGAAACCGACACGGCCGCAGTCTTACGACCAGGGCCGCCGTCTTCAAGGGCGGGGAGTCAAACGGACACGACCCGAAACCGGACGATCTATGCGAGTGCAAGGTGAAGCATGGCGAAAGCCATGTGGAGGCCTGTTAGGGTTGGTGTCTTACAATACCCTCCCGTGACATTCGTATAGGGGTGAAAGGCCCATCGAGTTCGGCAACAGCTGGTTCCAACCGAAACATGTCGAAGCATGACCTCTGCTGAGGTAGTTCGTGGGGTAGAGCGACCGATTGGGGAGTCCAACTCCGAGAGGAGTTGGCCCCCCTGTCAAACTCCGAACCTACGAACGCCGCTGACGCAGGGAATCCGGTGTGCGGGGTAAGCCTGTGCACCGTGAGGGAGACAACCCAGAGCTGGGTTAAGGTCCCAAAGTACGAACTAAGTGCGATTGAAGGTTGTTCCAAGCCCTAGACAGCCGGGAGGTGAGCTTAGAAGCAGCTACCCTCTAAGAAAAGCGTAACAGCTTACCGGCCGAGGTTTGGAGCGCCCAAAATGATCGGGGCTCAAGTTCGTCACCGAGACCTAGCAGCGCGAGTAACATCGCGATCTTGTAGGTTGGCACTCTGTTCGGGCGGAAGCATGGTCGAGAGATCGTGTGGACCGAATAGGGAAGAAAATCCTGGCCATAGTAGCAGCGTTAGTCGGGTAAGAATCCCGACGACCGAAAGAGCAAGGGTTCCTCGACAATGTTTATCAGTCGAGGGTTAGCCGGTCCTAAGTCCCGTCGCAATTCGAGCGGGACAAAAGGGAAACAGATTAATATTTCTGTGCTACCATACACTCAAAGCTGACGCCTTAGGAAACATCGAGCCGGGCTATCGCCCGGTCGAATCAAGGAAGCCCGTGGAAGCCGTAATGGCACGAAGCGAGCGAAGCTTGAGATAGGGAAACTCGATGGTACCTGGGGCCCATGAAAAGGCGAGTATGGTATCCGTACCGAGATCCGACACAGGTGCTCTGGCGGCGAAAGCCAAGGTCTGTCGGGGACAACCGACGTCAGGGAATTCGGCAAATTGGTCCCGTAAGTTCGCGATAAGGGATGCCTGCCCCGGAATGGGGCAGGTCTCAGTAACCCGGAGGCTCCGACTGTCTAATAACAACATAGGTGACCGCAAATCCGCAAGGACTCGTACGGTCACTGAATCCTGCCCAGTGCAGGTATCTGAACACCCAGTACAATGGGACGAAGGACCTGTTAACGGCGGGGGTAACTATGACCCTCTTAAGGTAGCGTAGTACCTTGCCGCTTCAGTAGCGGCTTGCATGAATGGATCAACGAGAGCCTCACTGTCCCGACGTTGGGCCCGGTGAACTGTACGTTCCAGTGCGGAGTCTGGAGACCCCCAAGGGGAAGCGAAGACCCTATAGAGCTTTACTGCAGGCTGTCGCTGGGACACGGTCGCTGATGTGCAGCATAGGTAGGAGGCGTTACACAGGTACCCGCGCTAGCGGGCCACCGAGCCATCAGTGAAATACTACCCGTCAGTGACTGTGACCCTCACTCCGGGAGGAGGACACCGGTAGCCGGGCAGTTTGACTGGGGCGGTACGCGCTCGAAAAGATATCGAGCGCGCCCTAAGTTCATCTCATCCGAGTCGGAGACTCGGAGAAGAGCGCAAGAGCATAAGATGAGCTGACAGTGTCCTACACAACGAGGGACGCTGACGCGAAAGCGTGGTCTAGCGATCTTATGAGCCCGCCCGATGCGGGCCATAAGCGACAGAAAAGCTACCTTAGGGATAACAGAGTCGTCACTCGCAAGAGCACATATCGACCGAGTGGCTTGCTACCTCGATGTCGGTTCCCTCCATCCTGCCCGTGCAGAAGCGGGCAAGGGTGAGGTTGTTCGCCTATTAAAGGAGGTCGTGAGCTGGGTTTAGACCGTCGTGAGACAGGTCGGCTGCTATCTATTGGGGGTGTTCGGTGTCTGACGAGAACGTTCGTATAGTACGAGAGGAACTACGAACGGCTGCCACTGGTGTACCGGTTGTCCGAGAGGGCATGTGCCGGGCAGCTACGCAGCACGGGGTAAGAGCTGAAAGCATCTAAGCTCGAAACCCACTTGGAAAAGAGACACCGCTGAGATCACTCGTAGAAGACGAGTTCGATAGACTCGGGATGTACGCGCCGAGGCAACGAGGCGTTCAGTCCGCGAGCACTAACAGATCGAAGCCACACATTCGTACGCTCAACACGATGTTGAGCGAGTCCAGGCGCAATTTGGATTGCACGTTACACATGGTTGACCACCGACGTTTGGCGTACCACGGTTCGATTCCGTGGGTCGGCGTTAAGGCGGCCATAGCGGCGGGGCGACTCCCGTACCCATCCCGAACACGGAAGATAAGCCCGCCTGCGTTCCGGTCAGTACTGGAGTGCGCGAGCCTCTGGGAAATTCGGTTCGCCGCCTACCATTCATACTTAGCCTCGAACAGCGATAGCGCTGTTCGGGGCTTTTTGCATTTCTGTCGAGGAGCGGTGGCGCCGGTCGGCGGTGTTCCGCAATCCCTAAATCGGCTGGCGGGTAAGTGAGGAGTGTGCCAAGGTGGCAGAGTCCGGCCTAACGCAGCGGCCTGCAGAGCCGCCCATCGCCGGTTCGAATCCGGCCCTTGGCTTTTCAGTCGTTCTTCACAATCCACGATAGAGCGCCCGCTGTAGCCGGCGCTCACCCTGGGGGTGTTCCCGCATGAGCCGGGTCGCCGCCCACTTCTACGGCTCGGTCATCGGTATCCTCCTCGCCGTCAACGCGCAGGTTCTCCTTGGGGACACAGGCACGTATCTCGCCCTCACCGTCGCGCTCGCAAGCACCGGCCTCGGCGCGTACTTCGATGGGGGTGACGGCGAATGACGCTCTCCCAAGCGCAGTGGGCGACCGTCCTCGACGACGCTACACCCCCGACCTACGGGGAGATTGTCGACGTCCTCGAGAGCAAGGACCTCATCGACGAGCCTGCAGCACGCCTCGTCGACGACGCCCTCGACGATGAGGTCCTCGTCGAGACCGACGACGGCATATTCCCCGAGCTCGCCCTCGCCGCCGACAGCGACGAGCACACGGACGAGACGGGGGCGGTCGCGAGCGCTGTCCAACCATCGGAGAGTGGCAACACTACCGCGCCCAGCCAGTTCGATAAATCGGATAGTGGTTCATACACGGATGCAGACTGGACTACCCCCGAGTCGAACGTCTGGCCGCAGGAACTCCTCGAACGCACGCAGTGGATGGGACACGCCGACAAGAAGCCCTTCGCTCCCTGGGCCGACCGGAACGCTCCCGCCCCGTGCTCGAAAGACGGCCACACGAACGCCAGCGAATGCGACTGCGACGCCCGCTGGAAATGGAGCTACACCGAGAACTACGTCGACGGCGAAACCATCGCGATAGCCGAAGACGACCACCGCCTCGACGGCCGCGCCTTCCTCCAACAGGACGACGACCCCTACGTCCACGTCGACGGCGACGACGTCCGCGACCCCGAAACCGGCGCCGTCCACCCCGCATTCACCGCCATCCTCACCCACCTCGGCGCCACGTACACCGACATCTCCACGTCCGGCGCCGGTGTCCACGCGAACTACCAGGGCGACCTCCCCGAGGGCGTGAAACAGGCGACATGGGAACTCGACACTGAACCCTGGGGCGCGAACGACGACCTCCCCGAAATCGAAATCTACCCCGGCAAGCGCGTCTGCGTGATGACCGGCCAGCACGTCCCCGGCACCCCCACCGACATCCGTCCGTGGAACGATGCCGTCCTCGAACCCCTGCTCGAAGCCACGAACAACGACACGACACCGTCGACGGACCGCGATGACTACGACCTCGCCGACTACGAACCCACGGCGTCGACGAGCGAGGAGACAACCACGGACATCCGCGACATCTTCGCCGCCCTCGACCGCCTCGACGCACGCCGCGTCGCCGAGAACACCATCGTCCACGCCTGGAACGACGACGCGAACACCACCGAAGGCAAGCGCGCGTTCGCCCCCACGTGGGGACGGAACGCGAACGGCACCGCGAACATCGTCGACGAAGACATCTGGCAAGACACCGGCGGCGGCGGATACGGCGGCCCGACCGTCATGGCTGCCATCGACCGCGGCGACATCCGTCCGAACCAGGCCACCGGTGGTGTCCGCGGACAGGACTGGTTCCGCGCCGTCGACCACCTCCGCGACCTCGGCTTCCCCATCCCCGAGCTCGTCTCCACCACGCCCGACTCCTCGCCGAGCGCCAGCTGGGGCATCGAAGAGTGCACACCCCCGATTCGGGACGCCAAACCGTTCGACCGCGAGCAACGCTGGAGCGAACTGCAGGGCGAGCGCTTCGACGACGTCCTCGACCATGACGGCATCAGCCTCTGGGGGGACGAGGCCGGCGCGGGGAAGACGACGAACGCCGGCGTCGCAGCGCTCGAACGCGACCAGAGCCACGTCATCTACTTCGACAAACACGAGAAGGCGCGCGAGTTCGTCACCGACTCCGTCATTCAGGATTTCGAGGGCGATGTCTTCCAGGACGCCGACTACTTCCACCTGAAGGGAGGGGGTCAGAAACGCCACGGCGTCTGCATGGACGCTGACCACGCCGACGAGGACTGCCCCGAGCACGGCCACCCCTCGAACTGTCCGTCCATGTGTCCCGTCTACGACCTCGACCCCGAACACGAGACCCGGCAGGCCTACGACGCGCTCGTCGCCGAAGTCGGCCCGAACAAAGCCCACCAGATTCTCGGCCTCCACGACGAGGATGACCACCAGTGGCACGGCGAAGAATGCCCCTGGCAGGCTCAGTACCAGGAAGCCGAGAACCACTCCTACATCGTCGGCGTCCACCCCTACGTCACCCAGAAGAGCGTCCGCTCCACGGGCCTGAACATCATCGACGAAACCCCTGACCTCCACTCGCGCGAAACCACCGCCAGTCCCACCGAACTTACCCGCATCGCGAACACGCTCGACCGCATTAGCGACCTCCGCCCTCGCGACGACCCCGTCACCTACACCACTGCCAGCCTCGCTCGGTTCTCGCGCGACGTCGTCGACATCATCACCGACCCCGAAAACGACCACACGCTCGCCGACCTCGAACCCCCGGAGGTCATCGCGAACGCCTACGAGACCAGCAGCGATGTCGCCGGCAGTTACGTCGAACGCGAACCACCCGAGACCGCGCTCGAACTCGCCGAAGCGCTCGCGACCGTGAAGGTCGCACACGGCGAAACCATCCTCGAACGGATGCGCGACGACACCTGGGAAGGCACCCCGATCTCCATCGACCCCCTCCTCTCCGCTGCCGTCACCGCCGGCCTCGACGAGACACCCGTCATGCAGGCCGTCGCCCTCCCACCGATGCTCGACGGCTGCCCCTGGTGTGATGCCGACGTCTACTACGACAACGGCGCCCGCGCCTGCACGGACGACGACTGCGACTGGCACGAAGAGATTCACACGCTTGTCCAGGACGACGCGGAACCAGCGCGCGCGACCACGTGGCTCGCCACCGACCCCACCGACGCGCCGACCGCCCTCCAGTACCGCGAACTCCCCCTCACCTCCGACCTCCCTAACCCCCGGGACACGCTCGTGCTCGACGCGACCGCCACCCCCGAGAAGGTCGCCGCACTCTGGAACATCCCCCGAGAGGACGTCCGCGTCACCGGGGACGACCCGCTCGAAATCCCCAGCCTCCACGCCACTCAGGTACTCGACGGCCAGTATCACGCCGGCACCATCCGGAACAGCCTCGAGGACGACAGCACGCTCGCCAACCGCATTCAGTCCGCCATCGACACCGCGGCCGACATCCACCAGACACCCCTCTTCGTCGTGAAGGGCGACCTCATCCCGGCCTTCGACTTCCCCGACCACGGCGAAGTCCTCCACTACCACGCCACCCGCGGCCTCAACCGGAACGACTGCGACGCCGTCATGTGCATCGGCGCACCCCACCCCGACGTTGAAGACCTCCAGCGGGACGCCCAGCTGCTCGCGATGGACAACGGCCCGCGCGCCGGCGGCAGCGAACACTCCACACGTCGCGACGCCCCAAACCCACCCGTCTACCGCCAACTCCACTACCAGGACGACCACGGCCAGGGACGCGCCGTCCCGACGAAACACTACACCGGCATGGTCGGCACCCTCTTCCGCGAAAGCCGGGAGAAAGAACTCGTCCAAGCCCTCCACCGTATCCGCCCACTCCTCGCGGACACCCAGAAACACGCCTACCTCCTCACGAACGTCCCCACATCACTCCCCATCGACGAACTCGCGACGTTCGAAGAACTCGCCGACCCCCTCGAAGCGATGCTCCCCGTCCCCGAAAACGCCATCACCCTCCTCACCGCCGTCCACGATGTCGTCCAGGGCGACGGCCCCGATGGCTTCCGCGCCCAGGCGCTCGTCGACATCGAGGACGGCGAGGTCTCGAACAAGGTCGACGGCTACCACCGCCTCGCCCAACTCTCCGGGCTCGATGTCTCCCGGCGCACGGTCTACAACTGGGTGTACGCTCTGGAGGACATCGGCCTTCTCCACCCCGACCGCTACGAACAGCACGCTGGGGTGTCCTACGCGGTGGATGTGGCTACTTTGAAATCGGCTCTATCAGTACTCTCCCATAACGCTGGGTTCAAAGTAGCGGCTGCGCGCCGCTTCCGCCAGATTCTCGCTGAATCCACGTCCGGACTCGACTGGCTCGCCTGGGCACGCGACGTCTTCGACCTCTCCGGAGGTGATGCACCCACCCACAACGACCGCGACCCAGGGGGCACACCCCCCTAACCGTGCCCGAACCCCGGGCGCACCGACCCCATGACAGCCCCCGTCTCCAGCCGTGGCCACGACCAACCCCATGACAGCCTCATCACTGCCGCCGAGCGCCCGTTTGGTGCGTCGCGTTCTCGAGGATGTCGACGAGCCGCTCTCGGTGCGTGAGCTCGTCGAGGAGACGGGGTTGCCGCGGCGGACGTGCTACGGCGCGGTCGACGTGCTCCTGGAGGCGGGTGAGGTTGAGGAAACGGTCGCCCCGGACGACCCCGGTGTCCGCCGGTTCGAGGTGGAGTGATGGGTGTGCGGTTTTCGCAATCAGGCGAGGATATTCATAGCGGGCGCGACGATGACACGTCAACGCGGTTGTGCTATCGCCCCCGTGTTGAGAGCGCGGGTGGCTTCCCAGCTATGTCTACGAGTAAATCACCGAGTGAGTCGGACGTCCAGACTGACGAGTGCGCCTACGCGGACTGCACGACGGAGTTCGTGGTCGGGATGGCCGTCCACGGCTCCTACTGTAGCCGGGACTGCATGCTGCGGGCGCGTGGCCAGGGGCCGCTCGCGACGCTGCGCGACGACCATCGCTGGTGTGGTACGTGCTTCGCGCGCCTGAAGGAGATTGACCCGGCGCCGGAGGACGCGCCGGAGTGCGCGACCGGCCTGCAGACGCTCACCGAGTCAGCGACGAAGGGTGAGCGCACCAGGCATCGCGACGACGTCGTCGACAGCTCGGACTGGCGGACGATCTGCACGTGCGGAAACACCGAGCACGACCACCACGAACCCGCGTTCAACAGCGACGATGTCCGGCGGCGTGCGCGGAATCTCGTCGCTGCGCTCCGCGACCTCGCGCGGGAGGAGAAACTCCCGCATCACGTGGACGGGCAGGCGGTCGTCCGGAACGTGCACGTCGACGGTGAGGTATCGTGGGCGCGCGCTATCGGCGCCGGCCTCGACGCCGTCGACACCTAACCCCGGGGCGTCCCGATCCCGATGACCCCACGTGTGGGCGAGGGCACTGTATCGACACTCGACCACCCCCTTGTGGAGTCGTTTCAGGTGGCGCGACTCCCCTCTCTGGCTTCCATGCCTTGCCGGCGAAGTACTGCCGAGCGTGCCGACTACCCGTCGGACAACGACGGCCCGGCCCGGTCGGCCTGGTGCAACCCCACGCCGGCAACCCATCCCCGTACCCCTACCGTCGCCCCCTGGTGAGGGCAGCGCGGTCATGCGCGACGACGGCCTGCAGCTATGTCGACCAGTCAGAACAGCGCTCCAGAAACTGCCACGCCGAGGACAGTCGAGTTCGACTTCGCCGGCCATCAACTCGAGGGCGAGGTTGCGGACGTCGACGTTGAAGCCGAGTTCGGTCGAGGACCTCGCGATATCTTCGTCGTGGCTCGTGGGGAGGCGACGTATCGCGTCCCCGAAGACGACGTCAGGGATGCATGAGCACGAAACACGACACCGTCCAGAAGTACTGCCCGGATACCGTTCGCGCGTCGAATCTCGCGCTCGACCAGTGGCTCCAATCGCACGCCCACATGAATCTCAGGACGTATAAGGCGCTGAAGGTCGGGTTCATCAGCGTCTCCATCATCATCCTCGCGTTCTACGCCATCGCGAACGGCGCCAGCCCCGGGCCGACGTTCTGGGTGGCGGTCGCCGGCCTCGCCGTCCTGAACGGCATTGAGGTCAGCGAACTCCTCGCCACCTACGCCGAACTCCAGAACCCAAGCCAGAACGACTCCACGGAGGATGGCCGCGATGAGTAGCGATGTCACCGGGTCCTCACCCGCCCGCATTCAGGCGTGGCTCAAGGACCTCACATTCGCCGAGGTACACGCGTTCATCTGGGGGTTCGGTCTCGTCGCGGGCGGCCTCACTCTGCACTCCACGGCGCTCCTCGCGCTCGCTGGCGGCATCCTCATCTACGCGTTCACCGGTCGGAAGGCATTGCTCCGGAAGCTCGTCAAATCCTCCGTGGACGTCCCCGACTACGTCTTCACCCAGGTGCGTCGCGAGGTGCACTACTACATCGGCGGGCTCCTCGCGGGACTCGGCGCCGGCGCACTCGCGCGAGCGTTCGGCCTCTCGATAGACATCCTCCAGTATCTCTGATGCTCGACGCGCTGCCCGGCATCGAGTACTGGGGTGCGCGACGCATCGACGACGCAATCAGTAAGGACGCAGTCGGCGGCGCGCTCCTCGGTGTTCTCCTCGGCGCACCGCTCACCCGCATCCCGACGTTCGCGGCGCAGGTCGCACGTGGCGATTACGGCTTAGTGGGTGCGCAGCTCGCGTGGCTCCTCGGCTGGCTCGTGAGCGCGTACCTGTCCCTCCTCGCAATCGCGCACTGGAAACAACTCGACGACAACTCCGAGGATACCTGACCGATGGGCTATAAGACCGAATGCGACTCGTGCGGTAGCCTCGTGGAGGAACCCGCGCTGATGGCGCAATTCAGGGAGAAGACGTGGATGACCACGCCGCTCGGCGACCACCTGCAGGCCGCCGACTACGAGCTCGGCGACACCATCACCTTCTGCAGCGATTGTACCCGGGACATCCTCAATGCCTGACGACGCGACCGCTCGCGACCAGGCGCGCGAGAAGTTCTGGAACCGCCACGGCCGGGGCTGGCGGTGTCCTGGCTGCGGCCGCTCCCGTGACGAAGTCGGCCGCGTCGACGTCCACCACCGCGACGAGAACCCCCAGAACAACGACCTCTCGAACCTCGTCGCGCTCTGCAAACACTGTCACCTCGAGGGTCAGCACGGCCGCGATGTCGACGACGACCACCTCCAGCCGCCAGCGCCACGCGGAACGAGCGAGCCGACGCCGCGAAATCTCACGCCGCCATGACTCAACAAGTCCACCCGGACGCCCCTCGCGATGACGACGGACACCCCGTCCACCCAGAGAAGGGGCACCGGATTTGTGGGCGTGCGAAGTCCGACCGAACGACTCCGTCGGAACATGGCAGGGAGCGTGACGACTACCCGTTCTGTCTCCAGCGCGCCGGCTGGGGGCTTGGTGGCGACATCACCGAAGGTGCGTGCAAGAACCACGGTGGTGGCGGCGGCGCGCCCTCTGGAGAAGCGAACGGCGCGTACAAACACGGCGCGTTCAGCGAGCAGTTCCAGCGCGATCTCTCCGACAGCGAGCAAGACGCGCTCGACAACGTCGTCGATGTCCTCGACGACCCCACCCAGACGAGCGCGTTCGTCCGGGAGACCATCGGCGAACTCATCCTCAAGTACAAACGTAGCGGTGACCCTCGATTCGTCCGCGAAGCCCGGCAGTGGGCGAGCGAGTTCGGCGCTATCGATGTCGCGCCCGAGCAGGTCGAGATGGCCGTCGACCACGGGCTCACGCCTGAGGAGAAGGAACAGCTCGAGGCCATCGGCGCTCGCGACCCCCAGTAAGAGATGTCCGCGACACTCATCGATCTCGCGGAGCGGAAACCCCTCGCGCATCCGGCGGTCGCGTCCGTCCGGCTGTTCGACTACTCGATAGCGCCGGGGGACCACCTCCTCGAGTTCTACGACGCACTCTGGAAGGCCGTCGACGAGGACTTCCCCCACGCGCCGACGCGGGTCGCCCGACTCCTCCCCAGGGGCCACGGGAAGACTGAGAGCGGTGGCGTCGTGTTCCCGGCATGGTTGCTGCTCCGGCACCCCGAGGTGCGGGTGGCGGTCCTCTCGAAGACGCGTGGGCTCGCCGCGGAGCGCACGGAGAAGGTCGTCGATGTCGTCGAGACGTTCGCCCCGGAGTTCGGCGTGGAGATCGCGGAGTCCTCGCGCACCCAGTTGACGACGGGCGCGAACGACCACAAGGAGGCGAGCATCGCCCCGTACGGCCTCGAAAGCCAGCTCACGGGGAAGCACTTCGACATCATCATCTTCGACGACGTGGCGGACTGGGAGAACCAGCGGACGGCCACCCAAAGGCGGAACGTCCGGTCGTACTTCGCGGACTACGTCGACAACCTCCCCTCGAACGACTCGGTTCTCCCGAATGGCCCCGTGCAGGTGGTCATCGGGACGCGGAAGCACGAGGAGGACATCTACGCGACGAACATCCTCGGAGACAAGCGCTGGGACACCCGCGTCTACAAGGCCATCGCCGAGGAGGACTGGCCGCTCGTCGAGCAACGCGCCTGGAAGATTCGCGGGCAGGACGGCGAGGTCTACGACGACGTCTCCGAGCTCCCGGACGACGTCTCCATCGCCAACCAGGGCGTCATCCCCGAGGCCGACATCGACGTCCTCTGGCCGGACCTCCAGCCCCCCGAGGCACTGCTGTACGACATCGTCACCGGCGACGACTCCTCGGTCATCTGGCGGCGTGAGAACCAGCAGGACCCCAGCGCGCTCGCCGGCGAGGTCTTCTCGAGCGACTGGCTCACGTACGTCGACGACCTCCCGAACCCCGCGAGTTCGTACCGCTGGGTGGGCGGCATGGACATCGGCGTCGTCGAGGACGTCCAAGCGGCCGCGCAAGCGGACTCGGACTTCTCGGCGGTCGCGGTCATCGCGACGGACCCGTCCTCAAGCCGGGGGTATGTCGTGCATCTCACCCGGGAGCGTGGCCTCTCGACGAAGGGGAACGCCGACTGGGCGGCCAGCGAGTTCCGGGACGTCGCCGGCGAGTTCGGCATCGAGTACGGGGAGATCCTCGTCGAGACCAACAAGGCGCCGGGCGTCGCCCAGCGCCTCCGCGACAACACCAGCCTCCCCGCACGGGGCGTCGAGTCCACGTCCTCGAAGGAGGGCCGTATCCACGACCTCTCCGCGGAGTTCGAGTCCAGCGACCTCCGCATCCTCGGCGCCCCGAGCGAAGAGCGGTGGCGCGACTGGGAGGTCAAGGAGTGGCTGCGCTTCCCGAACGCCGCCCACGACGACCGCCTGGACGCCATCGAACTCGCGAACCGCGCGACCCAGGGCGGCGAAGTGAAGCAGGTCGGCTCGATGCGCGATCTCCTCTAACCCAGTTCCTAAGCCATGCCTCCGGATGATACCCTTCGACACGACAGAGAGGACGGTAGCAGCGTCCTCGTCGCACCGTTCAACGACAAGCAGGCCGCGGAGTCCATCGCCCAGCAGCTCCGGAACGCCGCCGGGACGCCGTCACCGTCCTCCTCATATTCGAAGAAGGGCGGCGGCCCCGTCCCGCGCACGACCACTCGCCGGGCGAAGTTCGGCATCCAACTGCTCCGCACCATCGGCCTCCAGTCGCACGAAATCGGGAACGACGTCCGGAAGCGCCGCGACGAGCTCTACCGGAACGACTTCCCCGTCCTCGAACCGCGGTTCACCGCGAAATGCGAGGACTGCGGCACCGAACTTCAGGAGTCCCCCGACGAGTGCCCGTCCTGCGGCAGCGGAGACCTCCGCAGGCCAGACCCCGAGGAGCGCCGGGCAGCCGAGGAGCTCTTCGAGTCCGTCAACCGAGAGGGCCAGTCGCTCCGGGAACTCGCGAAGTACTGCGAGCCCGACCAGTGGCTCGCCGGCGTCTCCTGCATCGTCGTCCAGTACGAGTACCACGTCGCCCAAAACTCCGCGTTCTACCAGGATGGCGAGGTCATCGCGCAGGAACCCCAGGAACTCGTCTACGGCGACCCCGCCAGCATCAAACCAGTCGTCGACGACGAGGGACGCGTCGGCGGCCACTGGTACACCTGCCCCCTCCACCGCGCGAACCCCAGCGGGAAGCCGGGCCACTGCTCGGACTGCGGCGCCGAACTCCGGGACGTCTACTTCGTCGACAAGTCGAAGGACGACCCGGCGTACTACTTCCGCGACGAGGTCGTCACCTGGGCGTACCCGCAGCCCGAACTGAACGGCCTTGACGGGCTCGCGCCGACGGCCGGCGTGATGCTCCGGCAGGTCGTCATCGAGATGATGGTGCGGTACGGTGCCGCGTTCTACGACCAGAACTCGGACCGTCTCCCGAACCAGTTCATGGTCCTCCACACGACGAACCCGGACCACTGGGAGGAGCAACTCAACCGCATCCGCAGCGAGGACGACGCGTACGACTCACCCATCCTCTCGAACGAGTACAGCCCCCAAGACTCCTCGGTGCCGGAGATCCAGGTGGTCGACGCGATGCCCGACGAGATGCTCGGACAGTCCCGAGACGTCAAGAAGGACTACAAGGAGGACATCCGGCAGGCGACGGGCGTGTCGAACGTCCACGACTCCGACCTGAAGGACGCCGGCGGCCTCAACAACGAGGGCCTCCAGCTCGAGGTCACGGACCGCAGCATCGCGAGCCAGCAGAAGGACTACCGCGAAGGCTGGCTCGACACCTTGTGTAAGCGCCTCGGCATCACCGACTGGCAGGTGGCGTTCATCCCCGCTCGCGAGGACGAACGCGACCCGCTCGAACAGCAACGCGAGGTCCGCGCCGGCCAGCTCGCCGCCGAGTCCGGACTCGACGCCCGCTGGGAGGACGGCGAACTCGTCATCGAGGACGGCGACTTCGAGGCGCCCGAACGCGACACACCGAAGACAGAGAGCGACGTCTCGGCAGCGACCACGCCCCAGCCCGGCCGTCCGGGCGTGGACGACGTCGAGTCCGCAGCGAGCACGCTCGGAGACGTCTTCGAGCACGTCGTCTGGGCTGACGGCGACGACGTCGAGCAGGCGGCCCAGCCGTTCTGGAGTCGTGACGAGGACGTCCCCGAAAACGTCAAGCGCCACATCCGGACCGCCATCGCACGGACGGACCTGACGATGGCCGACGACATCTCCGCGAGCAGCCTCCAGCCGTTCTTCCGAGAGAAGCTCCTGCAGCGCCAGGGCTGGAGCCTCCAGTCACTCACCCGTGACCTCGTGGACCGCGAGGACCTCGAGACGGACTACGCGCAGAGCGTCGTCCGGTCGGGTGTCGCCCGCATCCTCAACCAGGCGAAGTACCAGGCGTACGCCGAACTCGAGGGCGGCAGCGACGAGGAAATCCTCTACTACTGGCGGGGACCGGAGGACGACTCGACGAGCCAGGGCTGCCACCAGTTGAAGGAGGCGACGAACCCCGACTACGGCGGCACACCGCGGCCGCTCGGAGAGTTCCGGAGCCTCCAGCGCGACATCCACGACGAGCACTTCGCCGGCCTCGAGTTCGACGACGCGGCGCTGCATCCGAACGAGCGCCACACCATCGAGGCCATCCCGGCGAGCGCGCTCTAACCGGCGGCCAACCAGCGGCTTCCACACCCATGACGTACCTACACGACCACACAGACGACGCGGACCTCAGTAGCACCGGCACGCTCCTCGAACTCAAGACCGAGGAGGCGACGACCGTCACCGCCATCGTCGAGGCGTCCGTCGCGAGCTCGTTCGCCATCGATGTCGACCTCGGCAACGGCTGGCGGACCGGCTTCAGAACCTACGACAGCACCGACGCCGTCGCGGACACCATCTCCGTCGCCGCGCGCCGCGTGCGCATTCGGAACACCGCCGGGCAGACGGCCGGCGACACGGCGACGGTCGACCTGGGGGCGGCCTGACCATGCCCGAGGAGTTCGACGTTGACGTCTTCCGCGTCCTCGCGGACCCCGACGACGACATGGACTACGACGGCCGCCTCCTCGGCGTGGGCGTCGACATGCCCGAGTCCGACGTGTACGTCGACTGGCGCCGCGAGGCGTTCCCCGACGCGCTCGAGGACCCCCACGTCTCCGTCTACGGGAGCGTGGAGGATCTCCAGAAGGCGACGGGCAACGAGGTTGAGTACATCGATAGCGAGGCGGTCGCCACCGAGGACCTCGTCGCCGCGAGCCAGCAGGCTGACCCGATGACGAACGGCCACGATCTCGACCCCGGAACGGGCAAGGGCACGTGCGCGTCGACGGGAAAAACCATCCATGCCGAGACGATGGGCGACCTCGCCGAGGACTGCCCGCACTGCGGGGACCCGCTCTCCGTGTTCGGCGAGGAGACCAACGAGGAAGCCAGTGTCGACGAAGTGCCAGCGACGGAGTCCGACTGGAGCGTCCGCGAGCTCGACGCCATCGCCACCGAGATGGACGTCCTCTCGCGCGCCGAACCCGAGCCCGGGCGCGTCATCTGGCGGTCCGCCGACCAAGCGGTCGCGTACTTCGCTGACATCCCCGCGAAGTACACCGAAGCCATCGGCCGCGAGGCGTTCGTCCCTCCGGAAGCCGCGGCGGACATCGCCCAGGCGGCACTCGACGACCTCGACGGCGACGACGCCAGTGAGCCCGCCCGGCGCGCGCGCCAACTCGTCGCGGCGCACGCCGACGACCGTCCACTCCCGCCGGAGTACGTCGTGGAGATACAGGCGTTCCACGCCGACGCCGGCGACGACGTCACCACGGAGGCGTGGGGCGGCGATGCGGCCGCCGAGTGGACGTCCGGTCTCGTTGAGGCGATGGAGACCGTCGACGATGCGACGGCCCAGGAGGCGGACGACGCGGACGCCGTCGCGGCGGACGGTCCCGCGGCGCCGGTCGCGCAGGCCGCGGTCGCAGCGTCGGCCGGCCCCGGGACGACGCTGGACGCCATCACGAAGGCGGGGAGCAACGAACTCGACGTCGAGTCGCTCCCCGCGGAGTACCAGCAGGCGCTCGAGGCCGAGGACTTCCTCGTGTACGGGAAGGCCAGTATCGAGCAGTACGACCGCACGGACGACCCCATCAAGATCGAGATGGAGGCCCTCGAGGACGCGCTCGACCGCTTCTTCAAGTCCGAGAACGCGCCGGGCATCATCAGTCTGTACCACGACGACATCCCCGTCGGCGTCCCCGTCAAGCAGCACGAGCTCGACGAGGCGGCGTCCATCCAACTGGAGTCCCCCGACGGGGAGCCGGAGGTCTACGAGTTCGACGCCGGCGACGTCCTGACGACGCACGTCGAGGATGGCGACGGCGACGGCCGCCCGGAACTGTGGCTGCTGTCGAACCTCGCGAACGACTCCGAGGTGGCGAAGCAGACGCGGCTCCGCGCCCTCGAGGGCGACCTCAACGGCTACTCGGTGACCATCCACCGGAACCGCGACGAGGAGACCGAGACTGGCCGCCTCGTGAAGAAGTGCGACCTGCACGCGGTCACGCTCGGCGAGGGCGAGATCGTGAAGAACGCCGGGTCGACGTTCGGCGTCGCGGAGTACCAAGCGTTCACGCACACCCAGTAGGATAGCGCAGTTCGAGTATCGGCCTGGCCGGTGACGTTGGGTGGCCGTCCAGGCAACTTGAGCCGGCGCCGATGACGCCCCCATAAGCGGCAGAGGCGCTGGCTAACGCACCCACGACTTCTCTCCGACCATGAGCAACAACGACCCTGACAAGACGCTCCGCGAGCGCATCCGCTCCCAGCTTAGTCTCCAGAGTGGCGACGAGGCTGAGGACTCGGATGCAGAGACGGAGCAGGAAGCGGACAGTGAGGAAACCAACCCCGACGACGACACGGAGCAGGAAGCCGACGGCGTCGAAGACGAGGACGACGAGACGGAACAGGAAGCCGGCGACGTCGTCGATCTTCTCGTCGCGAACACCGACATGAACGAGGAGGAGGCCCTGGCGTTCGCCGAGGCCCTCGGCGCCACCGGTGGCGCCGGCGACGACGAGGACGACGACGGCGGCGACACTGCCGACGCGGAGGGCGAACTCTCTGCCGAAGCGGAAGCCGATGTCGCCGACGCGGCCGCGGAGGCCGCCACCGAGGCGGTCGACCAGGAGCTCGAGGAGCGCCTCGACGGCGTCGTGACCGAGGAGGACCTCCAGGACTCCCTGGAGTCCTTCGCGGAGACGGTCGGCGAGGAAGTGAACTCCACCGTCGAGCAGGCGTTGACTGGCGACACCCCCGCGCCGGGCAACGACGGCGGCACGGACATCGACAAGGAAGAGATCCTCGGCTCGGTCGCCGGCAGCAACGGGGGCGAGTAAACCATGAGCGCCAACAGTCAGCACTTCATCTCCGGGTTCGGTCCGCGGGAGCTCCTTGAACAGCAGGGGATGCTCGACCGCGCCATCGAAGCCCTCTCGGCAGTCGAACAGCAGGCCAGCTACACCACGAACGACGCCGCGCTCGTCAACGACCTCTTCGGCGCCGCGCTGTACGTCCAGTCCAACCTCGAGGCGAACGGCTACGGCGTCCTCCCGAAGGTCGACCGCAGCGGCGCGAACATCGAGGCGAACCAGCCGCTGCCGCTGACGTTCCGCGCCGCCCACAGCCCGCCCGCCCTCCAGTCCACTGGCGAGGGCGCGGCGCTGCCGGACGGCCGGAAGTACAGCACCGAGGAAGTCTCCGCGGACGTCAAGACCAGCGAAGCGACGATTGAGCAGTCCCACCTCCAGCAGGTCCAGGCCGACATCCTCGACGGCGTCCCGTGGGACGAACTCACCCGCGTCGACGAGCTCTTCCAGGAGCTCGCCATCGACCGCGACGGCGTCATGGCCGCGGTCTCCGCGAACAACTCCGGGTACGCCTCCCGGACGAAGATCACGGAACTCGACCGCATCATCGCGAGCGGCGGTGAGGAGACGAACGCCCAGGACACGTCCGACACCGCGTACTCGGACGGCGACCTCGACATCTACGACATCGACCGCTCGGCGGCCTCGTGGGCGGACGCCTTCGTCGACTACACGAGCGACGGCTCCGTCCGCCAGCTCACTGAGAGCCTGATGGACGCGTTCCTCGCGTCGTTCTTCGACTACGGCTCCGCCAGCCGCGAGAACGTCGTCATCCTCACCGGCCGCAACACCGCGCGCGTCCTCTCCGAACTGCAGTCGGACTCCACGGACGGCGTGCAGGCCGTCGTAAACTACGACGCCGACGATGTCGGCCGCGACCAGATCGAGGACGCCCAGACGGTCATGGGCGTGCCGACGATGACGAACAGCCGACACTACAAGGGCATCCCCATCGTCCCCAGTCAGCACGCGCCGGCCGACGGCCTCGAGCGTATCTACGTCATCCCGACGGACACCACGTCCGTCGGCGGGGCGGAGGTGCCGCGCATCGGCGTCGAAGAGGTCGCGACGCCGCACTACGAGGAGCTCACCGGGGACAACCCCGAGAACGCGCCCTACCTCAGCCAGGGCAAGAAGAAGAACGCGGCGTACTACCTCCAGAGCCACGAAGTCGTCTGCCGCGACTTCTCCGCGACCGGCAAGCTCCGCGACATCGAGGAGTAACCCGACTGCATGACGACGTTCATCATCATCACCACCACCGGCTTCCTCACCGCTGAGGGCAACCACTGGACGCGGTCCGTGGATGGCGAGGACGTCTACGTCTACCCCGATAGCGACGCTGCGGACCCTGTCGCCGAGGTGGACGCAGACGAGTTCATCACCATCTTCGACCGCGACGCCGGCGAGTTCGTCTACGACACCGACGGCGACGACGCCGACATCCAGGCTCTCCTCGGAGAACTCCAGAAGAGCGCAGCGACCAGCGAGTAACCACGACCACTACCACGACCATGTTCCATCACGAAGACTTCACGCTCGAACTCGAACAGGAGGACCGCGCCGAAACCGCCATCATCGGACTCCGGTACACTGGCAACAAGTCCAGTGTCGCCCCGCGGCAGCCGCGCCGCGAGGGCGGCTGGCCGGGCCGCCAGACGTTCCAGGGCGGCAAGCCCACGGACACCGACGAGAACGGGAAGGTCACCGCGCGGGAGCCCGGTCCTATCCAGATCGGCATCAACCCCGACTGGATAGACCGCGACACCGTCGAGGGCGGCACGCTCGCCGGCCTTGAGGCGCTCCCGGACTTCGAGGTCATCTACGACGACGAACTACTCGCCGAGGCGATGCTCAAGGCGAACTTCCTTCCGCCCACCGTGTTCGGGAGTCCACCCGACCAGACCGGCGGCGAACGCATCACCCCAGTCTACGAGGTCCGGGAGGCGGTGTTCGACCAGCTCGGACTCAACGACATCGGCAGTGGGCCTGGTAGCCACGAGGAGTACCGCAGCCAGCTCGCAGAGGTCGCCGGCGTCGACGCCACCACGGACGAGGTGCCGGCGGACAAGCAGCGCGAGCAGCAGTACATCGAGAACCACTCGCGCGCCGCCCTGAAGGACGCCGCGGAGGTCCTCCGTGAGGACACCGACGACATCGCGCTGAACGTCGGGAAGCAGGAGTTCGCGGAGTGGCTCGCCACCCAGCCCGCGGGCGACGTCCGCGACGCACTCGCTGGCGAGTACGAGACGGACGACAGCGACGAGGAGTAACAGATGCCTAAGTTCGTCCACGACCAGCCCTGTTGCTGGACGCCAGAACCGGGAAGTAAAGACCAGTGCCGGGACACTCCAACCGCGTACATCGGAGACATCTACTACGCCTGCGAGGAACACTTCGAGGAGTTCCAGGAGTGGCTGGAGAGTGAGGACGTTGACGCGGACTGGAGTGTTGAGGACTACATCGATGACCTCAAGATGCAAGTCGAGGCCCTTGAGACGGACCTCGACGACAACCACCCCGAAAGCGGTCCGAACTACGCGTACGCCCTCGGGGATCTCCGGTCCATCCGGGAGGACGTCGACGCGCTCCTCGAGAAGGTGTCGGTCACAGTTCGTGTCCGCCCGGATTACGGAAAGCCCGACGTAGCCAGTGACGGTCGCGAGGTTCGCGTCCCGAAGGACGTCACGACCGTCAGTGAACTCAACTCGGTACTGGGTCTGAAGGCCGGGCATGAACTTCACCGCATCATCCGCGAAGCCGGTGAGGCAGAACCGCTCGGGGATGCGGAGGACCCAGTCGTGCTCAGTGAGGGAGACGAGTTCACCATCGTCGAGACTACGGAGGCGTAACCGATGGCGAACACGGATAGCGAGTCGAAGACGAATACCGACGTGTACCACGAGCGGAACCTGCTCGCGGTCGCGTTCCTCCGCGCCCTCACTGATGTCGATGCGGACGCCGTGGGGTGGTGGCCGGACACCGACGACGTCAACGGCGAGGAGTGGGCGGTCGTCTGGGTCGACCTCGACGGCGTCGGGCAAGTCGGCTGGCACATCCCCCAGGGGATGGTGCCGGACTGGCTCCCCAAGCGGGACCCCGAGTACGACGGCTACACAACCAGCGAGAAGAACGACCGCGTCGCGCAGTTCGCGGGCATCCCGGAGGTAACTCAGTAACCGATGCCTGTCCCCTACGCGCATCCGGTGGACGTCCTGCGGCGGTTCGACGGCAACCTCTCCCTTGACGAGGTCACGTCCGATAACCCGTTCGGCGCTCCCGATGTCGAGACGATCTGGGCGCGTATCCGCGCCGTCAGTCAGGACTGGGACTCGAAGACCGGAACGCCACTCCGCGAGGTCCGTTCGGGGAGCCCTGGCGCCCCCCGGACCTACGAACACCACGACGCCGACCGAACTGATGGCTTCCCGCTGCGAGTCGAGCTCGACGGCGACGACATCGTCCCCCTCGACCCTGAGGAGGGTGACGTCCTCGAGATTCGGACGGGCCGCGACACCTGGGAGAACATCACCGACCAGGAAGGCGACGACTGGGTGCTACTCCACGAGTCGGGCGACCTGAAACTCTTCCAGCTCCTCGTCCATCGCGTCTGGTGGGAAGCCCCTGACGAGCGCTACCTCCGGGCGTGCTACCGGTACGGCGCGCTCGGCGGTGACCGCGAGCGCGGCGGCCAAACGACACTTTCGAGCAACGCCACCACGGACGCGTCGACGCTCTCCGTTACGGATGCGTCGCGGCTGCCCGCGGATGGCGGCGTTGTCTACGTCGTCGATCCTGCGGCGACTGACGCGACCGCTGGCGAGTACGTCCGCGTGACCGACGTCGACGTCGAGGCGGACGAACTCACTGTCGTGCGTGGCCAGGAGCGGACGGACGCAGCCAGCCACGACCAGGGTGCGTTCGTGCACTACTGTCCGAAGGATGTCCGTGACGCGGTCGCGGCGAAGACCGCCGAGCAGCTCGTCGAGTACGACACCAGCCTCGAACAGGTTGACGGTGAGAACGCGAGCGTCACCGCGCAGTCGAAGGTCGATAGTTGGAGCGAGGAGTACCAGAACAAGCTGGCGGAGTACTCGAGCGTCCGGAGGATGTAACCGTGGAGCTTGATAGCGACTTCGAGGACGACCTCAGGGAAGCGCTCCTCGATGACGTCGAAGCCCGGTTCCGCGAGGAATATGGCCCACAACTGAAGCAGTACGCGCAAGAGCGCTGGGAGGCGTACGCGGCCGAGAACGACTACGACATTGACCACATCTGGGAGGACGCCACGCTTACCGTCGAGCGCGAGGGTGACGGCGTAAGGGTCCGCATCGAGTGGCCGGAGCTGACCGCGCTCTTCGAGCACGGCGTCGAACCCCATCAGATTCGTGGAGACCTACACTTCTACTGGGACGCGAAAGACCAGTGGATTCAGACCGACGAGGTCAACTGGGGCAGCGAGACCGGTGGTATCCCCGAGTCGCGCGCCATCCGTGATGCGCTCCGCGAGTTCGAGGCGGTGATGTCCTCGTGACCAGTTACGCCATCGCCGAGTGGACGCTCGATACAGTCGCCGCCAACTACACGCCTGAGAACACGCCGGCAGCAACGCCGGTGCTCGTCGACGACGAAGACGGCACCGTCTACCGCATCACGGACGCCGGTGGTCTTGAGGATTTGGGGCGGCGATACGAGCCCGACCCCGAGGAGGCGAACTTGGTGACGGTCGACTCAAGCCCGGATCGTCAAGAGGAGCCGATTGGCACAGAGTACGACCTGAAGGTTGACGACGCGGTCAACGTCACCGTCGAGGGCGCGCACGCTGACGCCGGTGGTGAGCTGTCCGGGCCGAGTGAGTTCGAGTCGCTCTACGAGGAGGTACGGCGCGCTATCCTCGTTGAGCGGACGTCCTACCCGACGATTGGGGGGACGGTGTACTACGCGATTGTACCCTCGAACCCGGGACGTCCACCGGCGGATGAGCAGTCGAATTATTTCGCGTACGAGGTTGACTTCGGGTTCTCCGCTTACGAGGGACTCCCGTAGCAACCACGGCCTATTAGACTCATGAGTTACGCAATCAGAACCACGAGTAGTGGAGGTATCGACCGATGACCGGTGCGGGAAGCGCGACGACACTCGCGTTCGGGAAGGAGCAGGAGTTCCTCGGGAGTCTCGTCGACGAAGACAGTGACGGGACGCCCGGGTACTGGGCGTTCGGCCGGAACGCAACGCTCACCGAACTCGACCTCGACCGACAGCTCGCGCGACTCCGCGACGCGACCAGCGCGGAAGCTGTCGAGTCCATCGCTGGGAAGATCGACGGCGGTGTCGCGGTGGAGGCGGCTGTCGCAGCGGAAACGCACAGTCACGTCCACGACATCATCTTCCCCGGTGGCACTGGGTTTAGCCCGGGACGCCCGCCCTTCTCTCGCGTCTTCACTGGCGTGAACCACCTCGACGGCAGCGTGGACAGGGAGCTTCGCGGCTGCATTCCGCTGGAGTACTCCGTCTCGTTCGACGAGGACACTGAGACTGTCACGTACAGTCTCATCCTGGGGTACGCAACGGAACCCGACACCCCGACGAGCATCGACCAGGCAGACGTGACGACGCCGTCGACCGGCTCTACGGCCGCCTTCCACGGGTTCACGCTCACTCTCGACGGCGCGGATGTCACGAAGCTGTCGACGTGCGAACTCACGATTAGTAACATCGCCCGCTACCACTACGGAGCGAGCGCGGAGCCCGTCGACGCGACCATCGCCGCGCCCGAAGCCGAACTCTCGGCGACCGCCACCTTCACGAGCGGCTCGAAAGACCGCCTTGACCTCACGTATGGCGGCGCGAGCGCGACCAGTATCCAAGACCGCATGGACTCCGTGAGCGGCAGCATCGACGCCCAGGGCCCAAGCGGAAGCATCGCAGCCTACACGCTCCCTCGCGTGAAGCTGAACGACCAGTCGTGGGAGAACGTCATCAGCGAAGAAGACACGACGGACTCCATCACGGCACACGTGAACGGCGGCATCGAGGTTCAGTGAAAATGGTTCTTCAGACTGAAACCTACAATTTCGACGACGAAGTGCAGCGGCTCGAAGACGACATCAGCGAACTCGAATCCCTCCTCAGCGACATGGACGGAGACCACGCCGCTCGTGGCGAACTCGCTGAGATCAAGAACCGGCTCTCCGTGCAACTCAACGGCGTGCGATGGGCGGCCGAGGACGCCGCTGACGCAGACTACTGCCCCGCCTGGGACGACCCAGTGGACGCGGTCACGCTCGCCGGCCTAACCGGCGGCGAGGTCGCGAAGACAAACGACACGCTCCCAGACGGAACCGGCGAGGGTGCGCGCCGCGTGAACTTCGTCGCCGCCGGCAGCCCCCACCCCGGCGACGAGGACGTCACCGACCGCGACAGGATTCTCGTGGACTCGCCTGCTCCGTACGTCGACGCGAAACCCAGCGAGCAAACCGAAGACGACCGCGTCGCCGTGGTGTCCCGGCTCCCCGACCCGTTCCTCCGGTGGGCGCACGCCCGCATCAACGAACTCACGACCGTAGGGGGAAACGGGAAACTGAACTTCGAGGCGCTGCGAGAGGAGATCGAGGCGAGTTAGAGGGCGACGCCTGGCTGGACTACATGACCGGATTGGCGATGACGATGGGGCACGACCCCCGGGATGTCGCGGAGTACGCCCGGCGCGACCTGGAACTCTTATCGATTATCGCCGACGAGAAAGGCCGCGTCCCGGATGAGTTGGGGTAACGTCTATCCCCAACCGTTCAAAACACCCGCGTATGAACCGCCGAACCTACCTCGCCACCCTCGCGGCCGCCCTCACCGCCAGCGCTGCTGGCTGTAATAGCACCGAGAGCACACCGACATCTCGGCCGCCCACGGAGACGACGTCCACGCCGACCTCAACGCAGGAGACAACGACGACAGCGTCGTCGATGACGGTGTCTGCGGAGGACGTGCAGGCGGACACGCCGGATGTCGAACTCGATATTCGGTACGCGACTCGAACACAGCAGCGTCTCCCGACGGAGCCAGTTACGCTCGCCGAGGACGGCCACACGTGGCTGCTCGTCCGAATGGACATCACGAACCGTGGCGCGGACCCTCGCGACCTCAGGATGTTCCAGTACGTCCTCTACGCTGGCGGCGACCTCCACGAACCCATCATGACGGACGAACCGTGGGCGGTCGCTGAACAGTCCGCAGCGCCCGGCGAGACGGTGACGGGATGGGTGACCTTCCATCCCGAAACCTCTCTCCGGGAAGGCGTGCTCACGATTCGCGACAACACACAGGCGGCGTTCGACGTCACGTTCACGCACGACTCGAGTCTCGACGCACAGATACCCGACTAACTTCGCGCACCTCAGCGCACCGCGGTTTTCCGTACATGTCCGACTTTAGCACCAGTGCAACACTCGACATCGGCGTATCGTCTGGGTCACTCCGACAGACCAAACAAACCATCCAAGACGAACTCGGGAGTATCACCGTCGACGTTGAACCCGCGGCTGGCGGCGGCGCCGGCCTCGGCGCTGGCGGTGGCGGGAGTCTCTCCTCAGGAATGGCTGCCGGCGGTCTCGCGGGCACGACCGACTTGCTCGCTGATGGCGTGCAGCTCGCTACCGAGCGAAACGCCATCCTATCCGAGATTCGAGACTACACTGAACGCGCCGCTGCTGGCGCGGGCGACGGCGGCGGTGGTGGCGGGCTCGCCAGCACCCTCCTCCCGCTCGGAGTCCTGTCCTCGCTCGGGTCTGGAACGCTTGCTCTGTCTGCAGCGAGCGTCCTTTCGGTGACGGGGTCGCTCGCGCTCGCTGCAAGCGGCGTACTCGCGGTCACGGGCCATCTTGGACTGAGCGCTGAGAATGTTCTGGCTGTCACTGGCGCGCTCGGGATCACGGCGACCGCGGCCCTCGCCTTCTCTGGCTCGCTCGCTCTTTCCGCGACGAGCGTACTTGCAGTCACGGGCGTTCTGGGGCTCGGCGCAGCGAGCGTCCTTTCGGTCGCGGGAACCCTCGGTCTCGATGTCAACAACATCATCGGGGTCGCGGGAAGCATCGGCCTTACTGCAGCAGGCGTGCTTGCTGTCACGGGAGCGCTTTCTCTGCCTGCAGCGGGGGTGCTTGCGGTGACGGGTGTGGCGACGGTGTTCGCGAGCGATATCTTCAACGTAAAAGGGAATATCAGCGTTGGCGGCAGTGGGAAGTCGGTTGACCAGAACAACTACGTCCAAGGGACGGCCACGTGGAAAACCAACGTCCCGGAGGACATCGACCTCTCCGGGGGGCCGGGCAACAGTAGCTCCTCGCCGTCCGGAGCCGGATCGCTAGAAACGATTCCCGAATCGGAACAGAATATACAGGACATCCGGGAGCTGGCGCAAAGCGGTGAGAAAGGCGCGAAACAATGGCTTCGCGAGCGCGGATACTCGGTCTCCGGAACGAGCTCGGGGTCGAGTGAGACTGGGTCGAATAACTCGTCGACGAACAACTCAACATCTGATTCCACGAACTCGTCAACTACCAATTCGTCGTCGACAGAGACGGCGGAGAACCAAGCACGATCCCGCTCACGTGGAGCGACGACCGTCAATTATAGCCCGACGATCAACGCGGACCTCTCGCGGTTGGAACGAGCGGTCGACCGTGACATCGCAGAGCTACGCCGGCGGATAAAACGCATCGAACGGTCGCTCAACGGAGGTCGATAATAGATGTGGGTCACGCCGACGCTCACAATTCCGGACGCCCACCCATATGGCGATGATCGCGACCCCGTCACCGGCGTCTTCGAGTTCTCGAAAGACATCCAGGTCGAAATCGAGACGCGCACTGAGAAGTTCTTCGAGAGCGGCGGGGAGACCGCGGTTATCGTCGATTGGCTCGCCAGCCAGACAGGCATCGACCTTCCTGGAACGGGCTTCCGCCAGTCCCTTAATTTTGATTTCGGCGCTGGAGTCCACGCAATAACCTTAGACTACCGCGCGATGTCGGACGCGGGCGACCGCTGGGGGGATAGTGGAGAAGGCGGAACGCGCGGCGACGCCTCCGGAGAAGACCTTCATGCTCGCATGGCGGTGCTCGACCGGTACCTGCAGACGGCGACGCTCGACTCCCAGAACCCCGCAACGCTGTCGGTCAGCGAGTACTCCAGCGAGGGCCGATACGGCCCGCTTGATGTCGTCCCCGAAAGCCCGAACATGGTGTTCGACGGGGAGAACGAGAGTTCAGTATTCGACGGCTCCATCACGTTCATCGAAACGCTCTCGCTCGAACAGGTGATTGACGGGCAGAATCAGCGCGGCTAACTCCTACAATGTCACGACGATATCTCGGCCCTCTCGAAGTCCCGAGCGACAGCCAACTCCGCTCCCAGACCGGCCAGGAGGCGAACCTCGCGACCTCTCCATTGCTGCAAGGAATCGCCTCGGTGGAGGACATCAGCACCGAACCCGGCGACTACGTCCTCGACTTGGAATTCCGCGGCGAACTCGCGGACAAGCTCGCTGCGGAAGCCGCGGAACTCCTCGAGGCACCCGACATCAACTACGTCCCGTTCTACAGCGTCCATGGTGCGCCCTCGGACGGCTACTACAGTATCGAGTCTCTGCAGTCGTCGCGTGTCGACCCCCGAACGAGCCTCCAGCAGTCGGTGCGGGACGCCCGGCTCGTGCATAAGGGCAGCCGCGGCAGCAGTCTCCGCGGCGTCACGACCGCCACGTCGACCCTGACACATCCGTTCGGAAACGACGAGAGCGATGTCGTCGTCGCCGTGCCGGATGCGGCATCGCGGACACGCTGGTACGACGCCGCGACGGGCGGGACGGAGCCCGCGACACCCACGAACGTAGTCGAGGGCGAGCATGGGCCGGTGGCCTGCTACGACCCGCAGAGCGCGTCCTACACGACGCCGACCCTCGTCTACGACCTCGACTATGGCGAGGCCTGGCGGGCGGACGTCCAGTTGTGGGATACCCGGAGTCAGACGAAGACGGACTCGTCGGGGAACGTGCTCTGGCAGCGCTGCTTCAGTCCCGCCCACGACCTCCAGGGCGCGTTCGTGCTCGACACCCGACTCTGCCGGCTCCACCTCAACCCCACGAGTGGCTCAGTTTCGTTCGAGGAATGGGACACTGGGTCGGGCGCGTGGAGTTCGGTGAGTCTGCCGAGCAGCTCGTGGAGTCTTGTCGATGTGGACGTCATCGAAATCAAGACGCCCGTCGTTGAGGCCCAACTCGAATTCTCGAACGGGAGCGAGACGTACGCGGTGAACGCGATGGCGCACCGCGGCCGAAGTCGCATGCTCTACCACGTCCCCTCGCGGGACACGCAGGGTGCGATGCCGAGCGGGCTTCAGGACTTCCTGAGTCCGACCGCCTCGGGGTCGATTGTTGACGTGCAGCCGAGTCAAGTACTTCGGGATCGTGGGGAGGTGCGGGCGTAGATGGCGACGGAACGGTTCATCGTCGACACGTCTGCGGACTGGAACGACGGGACGTTCTCGCAGACCGTGGAGTCCGGCGGCAGCTTGCTCATCGCGAAAAACACGAGTCCGAGCACGAGCCAAAACGAGACGTTCACTATCAATTTCAGCGCTGATGATAGTGTCTATGACGCGAATTTCGAGTATTCAATCTCTGATGCTGACACCGGCCAGACTCTCGTCTCCAACAGCAGCGATACTGGCTACGGACATGAACAAACGTTCACGCCGAGTGTCGACATTCACGCTCATAACAGCCTCTCGTTCTATGTCTATGTTGATATTACGAGTTCAGAAGCCTATGTAGAATCTACGGCTGACATCGAA
The DNA here is from genome assembly GCF_036418315.1 of Salarchaeum sp. III. Taxonomy (NCBI): domain Archaea; kingdom Methanobacteriati; phylum Methanobacteriota; class Halobacteria; order Halobacteriales; family Halobacteriaceae; genus Salarchaeum; species Salarchaeum sp. III. The sequence continues at coordinate 246,022 of NZ_JAZHPG010000027.1, forward strand.
CTCGTCGATTTCCAAGGGATACAGCGGGCATACGCGCATTACACCGAAAACTATCCCGTGTCGGATACAGGGTCAGCGTCCTACCCGAGCGAACTCCCCATGTATTCCTCCGGCACACACGAATACTCACTCTCTGAATCCACACAGAAAACCTATAATCGGCTTATCGCCACCGCCAGCCTCCCTGACCAGGGTGATACCGCCAGCATCGACATCAACGGCGAGGACACAGTATCTCTCCCGGACGGCCAGATAACCACGGGGGTTTCAGTCTCCCCGGCTACGGCATTCACGTTCACGAGTAGCCTCTCGAACGGCGATACTGAGACCTCGTCGCCGTCGATTGCGCGCTATGAGGTCGTCGCGAACGCTCCACCTCGGGACTTCACGGTTTCGCTCAACGCCAGCGAAGACGTAGCCCTCTCGTGGGCACTCCCGCCCGGAGTCAAAGCCACTGAGGTCTACCGTGCTGAAGACTCCGGGAGTGCAACTGGGGACTACTCTCGTATAGCATCGCTGTCGAACGGCGAAACAACCTATACAGACAGCAGTCTGGTGGACGGCGAGTCGTACTACTACCGGATACGAGCGACATACGAGAATACGGCGAGCAACCTGACTGAAGAGCAAGTAGCCACCACCACACTCCCCGCGCCGACGCTCGACTCACTGGACGCAGGAACGCTCCGTGAAATCACCGTCTCGTACACGCTCCCGGATAACTCCACGGACGGCGATATCGTCATCGAACGGTCGACGGACGGCGGGGCGACATGGACGACGGTGGCGACCATCACCGACCTCTCGAAGACCAGCTATACGGACACCGGGCTTCTGGATGGCGTCTCCTACACCTACCGCCTGCAGCGGCGGACTGACCACGCCAGCGCCGAGTCGGGAACGTTGAGTGCGACGACGATACTGCCTGCGATGACTGGGTTGTCGGTGTCGGGTGTGGATAGTACGAGTGCGGTGGTGACTGCGCGGGATAACGCGAATAATAAGGCTGGGTATCGCGCTTGGGTCGGACCAGACGGCTACCTGTCGTTCGGCGGATTCGGGTCGGGCGACTACGTGGAGATACCCCACGACCCCGCGATGGAGGCGACTGATGCCCTCACCATCGCTGTTGAACTGGAACCGACCGCGCTGAACGTGGACAGCAATAACAACTATCGGCAGGTCTGCCAGCAAGCAAACGGCACGCGAAACAATAGTCTCCTGATAGAACAAAACGGGCAGTTCAACGGGTCGGTAAGCATCGGTGGGAATCGCGTCGCGGGACGAAGCGATTACAACGTATCTGTCGGGGAGCGCGTCAGCGTTGTGTACACCTACGATGCCAGCAGTGGCGACTGGGTATACTGGATTAACGGCTCGCAGGACAACACGGGCGTCGGTCCGACAGGCACACTTGACACGTTCACGTACCCGCTGCGGTTCTCCACGTCCGATAGCAGCCAAGAATACGCGGGCCACATCTACCGCGTCTGCTATGATAACCGCGTCTGGGACAGTTCGCAGGTGTCGGAGTGGGAGAACGGGGGCGTCCCCAGCGACCCGATTCTCTACCACGAACTGAATCAGGGGTCGGGTTCGACCGCTGTGGATTACGGGCCGAACGGACTGGACGGGACGGTCTACGGCAGCCCGACGTGGCACGGCGGCGGGAGTATGGTGCAGGACAACGGCGACCTCCCCCCGCAGTACAGTCAGCGATTCACTGCCGACGGGCAGTACGCCACAGGACCGTCCTCACTCGCCATCGAGGGGCAAGCGACCTCGATGACGGTGATGTTCACGTTCCGTGGACGACAAGAAGACCTCAATGGCTGGGCTGGCGCGATACATTCTAGCGGCCTGTTCGGTGGTAACGCTTTTGGCGTAATTGACGACGCAGGCGCGTTCGACCCGACTATCGGCGACGACGCAGGCAACTCCTACCGTGCTGGAAACGCCAGCTACCAGTACGACGAACCATCGCTGTTTGCACTGACGTATGACCGTCCAAATGGACGGATGGCGAACTGGGTGAACGCCACCGAAAAAACCAGCAACAACAGTGTTGGGCAAATCACGCTCGCCAGCGACAGCAACGAAATGGCTCTCTCTTCTGGTGGGAGCGCGGGATGGTGGAAGGGTGACATCGGCGAGATTTGGATTTACTCACGCGCTCTCTCTCAGTCGGAGCAGCAAGCGACGATGAACGGCAATCCGCCTACTGACGGCCTCGAACACCACTGGGTGTTCACTGACAATACTCTCAATTCGGTTCCCGACACGGAGAACAGCGGGAAGGCGCTCGACGTATCGAACGGGTCACAGTACGCGCCGAAAGTTCTCCCCGTCCGCCATACCCTTGACGGTCTCAAGAACGGCGAACAGTACGTCACGCGGATGAGCGTGTATACGGACGACACGGAAACCTACGACCAATAACCATGCCATCAACATTCACTACTAGTCTCCCCGACGCTCAACAACCGTCGCTCGGGAACGGCGTTGAAGACGAAATCGCCGTCAACCGCGAAACCACGCCGACGAACAACGGCCAAGTGCGCGTTCAAATCCGGGAGACCGGGCAGAGTGAGTGGGATGCCTCGGCGGTCGGCTTTAGCGAACAGACCGTCGCATATGACACAACGGCCACAGTCTTCGTCGGTCGTGAGGACGGCGAGGAGTACGAAGTCAGGGCGCGGTCGGAAACTGAGCACGTCACCGGCAACTGGACGAGTCCGATCAGCATCGTCACGAAGTTCCCGGGCGTCACTAACCTCCAAGTTACGAGCACCGGCACGACCTCGGTCGGGCTGTCCGGGCAGGATAACGCGGACAACGAGGACGGCATCGATATCGTTCGCGAGGAACGCATCGGCGGGGAGTGGCAGAACGCGACCGTGGTTGCGGAGCTCGGCCCCCAATCCGGAACGGGGTCGTTCGAGGTCGTTGATGACTCCGCACACCCCGACCGCACATATCGGTACCGAGCGAGGCCGTTCACCGAGGATACCGAGGCGTTCTCCGCCTGGACGAATACGGTCGAAACGGACGCCCTCAGCACTGACCAGGACCGCCGCGCCCGCTCCAACGGCTGGTACGTCGAAGTCGAACGCCCCGACGGCACCATCCTCACGCCCCAGGTGCTCGACAACGAACCGGAACGCCAACCCTCGGCGAACAGCCTCCCCGAAATCCGCATTCCCGTCCCCCAGAGCGAGAAATGGCAAGACCCCGGATTCGAGGGCGCACCCTTACGCGTCTGGTATAATGGCCGCCGCCAGCCTATCGACGAGCTCGTCGACATCGAAGACGAACAAGGCCCGTCCGGCGCCCAGACCATGCTCGTCGGACAGGGCGCGCTCGAACTCCAGGAGCGCGTGCAACGCGAGGTCACCCAGGATACGGTCACCGACCTCGTCCAGAACATCATCACCACCGACACCAACTACACCGCGGATGTCGACGACACGACGGGCACAGTCACGGAGGACGTCCTCCTGCAGGCCGCGGACGACACCCAAGAGTTCGTCGACGCGATTCCGCCGGGCGAGCTCGACCAGCAGCCCGTTCAGGCGGTCGATGGCGGTCTCGAACTCTTGCAGTCCGCGTTCACGGTGGAGGCGGAAGACTACGATGCGGCCTCCGGGAACGTCTATTATAGTGCGGGGTTCACCGGCATCCAACTTCAGGAGGTAGGCGACTACGTCGAGTACACGGTGTCGGTCGACTACACGATCCCGGAGAGCGCGGTCGCCGTACAGGTTTTTAAGCGCGCGTACGACAACGGCCCCGAGATTACCGCGAGCCTGAACGGCAGTACGTGGACGGTCATCCCCGACGATGCGGGGCTTACGGACGGCTGGGCGGACTTCGCGCCCAATCCCTACGGAACGGGCGGCTCGTATAGTGGCGGCGCGCTTTCTCCGGGGACGTACACGCTCCGGTTGGAGGCAACGACGTCCGCGTCGAACGCGTTCCTGGTGGACGCGTTGAGTCCCGTGCTCGATAACCGCCTCTCATACACGTTTGCAACGACCCGGGACGAGAACGGCGCGCTCCCCGGCCCGGAACACTATCGCGTCCTTGACGTCGTCACCGACGATGCCGTGTCGAGTCAGAGCGTGGTCGCCGGCGAGTTCACGGGCGTGTTCTCGAGTACGGGCGGCAGTCAGGCGGTCGCGGTGTCGAACGACCAAGGCCAAACCTATCCCGTCAGCGCCGCGAACGCAAGTTCGGTGTCGGGCTCGTTCGCGGAGCCTGGTGGCAGCCTCCGCGCTCGGATTACGCTCTCCGGCCACGGCTCGTCGACGTCGACGCCGTCGCAGGGCGTGGAGGGAATGCGGGTGGAGTCCTACGACCTCTCTGCCGATCTATCCAGTACGCCGCTTGTGTTGAATCGGAGTTTCGACGGCAGCATTTTGGAGGTCCTCCAGGAGCTCAGTCGGATTGGGGAGGGTGTGTTCGGCGCGCTCCCCGACGGCGACGGGGGGTATCGGGTGGCGTGGACGACGCCAGGCGGCCGGCCGTCCGACCAGGCGGTTGCGGTCTCCGCGTATGAGGCGTCGAAGACGACGCGGAACCAGCGGGATGCCGCGGTGGTGAAGGGCGCGAATCAGTCGGTGGTTGACGAACGATGGACGACCTCGCTGGGGACGCCCGTGCCGTTGACGCACGACCGGCTTCTCGAAGGCAGCGTGAGCGTGTACGACCCGAGTAGTGGAACGCAGTACACGCGTGGCGAGGATTTCGAGGTCGACCATTCGGCGGGCGAGTTGACGGCGCTCTCCTCGGGTAGCCTCGAGGGCGGCGTGGAGTACGCGGTCTCGTATGAGTGGCAGACCTACGGCGAGTACACGCGGCCGGACGCCCCCGAGAGTCCGTCGACCTACGTCGCGCAGGACGTGGGTGCGACGACGAACCGGGCGTGTGGGCAGGCCGCGCGCCGCATCGTGACCGTCTTGAGCCGGCCGCGGTACTCGGCGACGGTGACCGTGCCGGCGGCGGAGGTCGGCTGGGACGTCCTCAGTGCGCTGAGCCTCGACCCCCTGCCGTTCGACGATACAGAGTACGTGCAGGTGCGGGACGTGTCCGCGCGTCCCGGCTCCGCGCAGATCCAGTTGCGGAGTGATGGCGGCGCAGGATCCGTGCTTGATGACTTGCAGGAGCGCGTGCGGGCGCTCGCCGGCCGGAGTTAAATCCGTTCGGGAAGGGGGTATGATTATCCCACTCGAAGATAGTGACAACAGTATGCAGAAAACGACGGGGGTTGTCTTCCTCGCCGCCCTACTCCCGTTGAGCGCAGCCTTCACCGGAGTTGGCGGGGCGACCACACCAGCTTCAGACACTGACGACCGGCTCACTCACGAACTCGAGGAGGGCCAGACGTACTGGAGTGGAACCATCATCACAAAGCAAGACTACGCACCGAACGCCAGCACGGCAGAACTCTACACCAGCAGTGGGGAGAAGATTCGGGATATCGCGCTCTCCGACGGCGATCTATCGATTAGAACCGATGGTCTGCGCGGAGAGTACTATGTTACGGCGCCGAATGCGACCCGAATCGGCTTCGAGGTCGTGAAGGAGAGTATCCGCCTCGAAATTACCGAGCTGCAACTCAGCGAAGACCCACTACAGCCTATCGCGTCAGTTAACATCGACACGAACCGTGGCGGCGCCACTCTCTACGTCACCGGCCCAGGCGATAACTTCCCGTCCCGTGTCTCCGGTGCTGGGGAGCGAGTAGACGCGGACACGATTCGAGTTGGATTCGAAGCTTCGTTTACGACCTCGCTTGCTGGGTTAGACGCGGATAAATACTCGTTCACGGCTACAGACCGCGAACTCGGCGTGACCGAGGTGAATATTTTCCGGCTGAACGAAACGGTATTACCACCGTCACTCGCGCCAGGGGTGGCCACCGTCTCCCGAGGCGATGATTATTGGCGGCCAACTGTCCTCAAAATCCCGGAGACCTCCCCGAACACCATCTATCGAGTCGAAACCCTTGATGGAGAAGTCGTCGAACGACAGTTGTCGACGACAGCGGGAACGCTCTACCTCGGGACGTCTGACTGGGATGCCGGCGTCTACCGAGTACTCTCGAATCAGTCTGAAGTTACTCGGTTCTCGCTCCAGGTGCAGTCGTTATCCGCGACCAGCAGCGGGGATGTAGTGACGGTGTCGAGTAATCACGAGACCTACCAGCTCCAAGTCCGAGTTTCGAACGGCTCACACAACGTGACCGAGCAGGTGTTCCCGAACGCCAGCGCCCCCGTCTTGGAGCGGCCAGCGGGAACAGCGACCAAGCTTGAGTTACAGACGGACGCGGTGTCCCCTGGTGAGTATACCGTATTCTTGTCGTCGATGAACTCCTCCGCGAGGACGTCGGTGAACGTGTCTGTCGCGGCTGAACAGACAACAACACAGACGACACAGACCACGACAGCCACCACACCCACGACCTCGACGACTACGACCGCAACGACTACAACGACAGCTGCAGCATCGACATCGCCGCCGGAGACTACTACAACTACGCGAACGACTGGAACGACTCCGGGATCCTCAAGTGGCGGTGCGCCTGGATTCGGAGTGCCGATGGCACTCGTCGCGCTTGTCCTGGCTTCCGTATTGCTCTCCCGTCAACGCCGGCAGTAATGCTGGCCGCAATCGGGGGATAGCTGCGGCGGTTCATGCCCTGACTTGTTGGGATATCTGGTAACTATGGGGCGAACCGCGTGGCAAACACTACTGGATTAGTGCCCACTTGCGTAAAAGAGGGCTCGCTCTCGGTCGAACTAACCACATATTCCCCTTCAAGAACCCCTCTCCATTCTCGTGTCATGTGCGTACTACAGACCCTCTACGCTGTAAAATACTGGAATAAAGCTATCTGGTGTCGAAGTCGCCGCTCCAATTGAGTCTGGGTGCGCACTCACGTATAAGTTGGATGCAGAGAAACACACGAATATGGCTCAGGCTTCTGAATTACCTCATGATCCATACACTCGGATTGAATCGAACTTCCCGTTCATTACAGAGGACACGCCACCGGGAGAACCAATAGAACTGCTCTTCCAGGATCCCTGGTACAAGCTCGCTACCCACGTCGAGAACGGCGCTGAGACTGTTGAAGCCATCGCCGAACTCATCCCAGCTATCGGCCTTGATGGGTTCCTTGACGTACTTCCCTCTCCTGAGACAATCGCAGAGGTCGCCGTGGATGTCTATTCGCTGGTTGTTCTCACTCGAATCGCGCTCGAGGCCATACTGTGGGCCGTCCGGAACGATATCGAGGTCAAGAAATTCAGTCTCCACAGATTCTGGTATGCCCCGCATCCTCCCTCTAGTGGCGAGATTCTGGGGGATAAAGTGCTGTATATTGTGGAGGACTGATTCAGAGCCAGAGTTCCGATCTGACTTCGCTCACCCATAGTATTTTGCTACTGTATGCCACGACCCCGGTATGGACGCTGATTCCGACCCGGAGGACCGCGATGGACTCTCCCATACCGACGCACAGACTCCGCCGCAAGATCGAAATCTCGATATTCTCGGTGTTTCCATCACCGAACAACAGTGGGTGGCGGTGGGGAGCATCATCGGAATCTTCGGGGGATTTCTTCCCTGGATAAAGCTCACGTCCGCGTTCGGAACCGCTACACGCACGGGGATGAGTGGAGATGGAAAGTATGCTGTACTCCTCCTCCTGATTGCAGGAGGGGTCGCAGTGCTGACAGACTGGGATAAGAGGGCGGCGTTGGGGACAGCTGTTCTCGCTGGGCTCGCCGCACTCCTGCCTCTCCTGTATCTTATTGACCCTGGATTAGGTGTCGGGACGATTCGGGCGGGATATCTTGAACGGGGTACTGGATTGATGCTGTCTTTCGTGGGTGCGGTTCTGGTCACGTGGGTGAGTTGGCGTCGGAAAGAAACCCTCTAACCCCAGCCGGATGCGTCAAGAGTTCATGAACCACTTCTATGGCTGATAGCCGTCAGGGGGGGGGGGTGACGCATGGCGCGTGCACTGTGAGCGAGATATAGAGCACGAGAGTTTTCCGAAGTCAGTATGGCCGCCTCCGGCGACAAGTATATAGGATGACATCACCATGCTAAAATATGGCACGATTAACCAAGTCGGGGAAGTATCGAGACAGCGGCCTTTTGGGAAAAGTGAAATTCGATCTTCTGCCACCACGCGGTAGTCCTGAAGTGAAGATAACCGGCCCAGCAGCCCTCTTTGCTGGAGGGATTATCGCAGGCGGAGCGGTCGCAGGCGGAGGCGGAGCAATCGCTGGTGGGCTCCTCGGTGGCGCGCTTGTTCTGGCCGCAAACGCATAACACTATTCAGAAGCCTCACGTCAGCGCCGAAAGCGAAACTAACAGCCCCAGTCTACAAAGTTCGGAGACGACCGTTCTGCGGTTGATAGACCTCACCTTTCTGTTTCAGGTTGTCAATATCGTGTTCAATCTTGGAACGATCATGGCCGAATTCTTCCATCGTATCAACTACCTCGTCGACGGGAACTCCATTATCGAAGTCATCTTCGAGGTCTTTGATAATCCCAATGAGGTCCTTATTCCGAGTTCGTTGACTGGAGGAAACACCCGTCTCGATGATATCAGCGTCCCACTCCCCGTCCTCGTTAATCCCAACGTCGTTAAGAGACGCACGGATGAGACTGATTCCCCGCTCAACGTCATCAGGCGTTACCTCATGGGAAAGACGAACCTTTGCAGATGCTTCGGCCATCCGCCGAATCGCCTCCAGCTTTCGGTGCGTGAGCGGGACAGTCTCACCGTCGGTCATCCCACGAATATCTGGGTAGAATTGGTGAATCCGCTCACTCGCTTCATCAGTAAAACGGGGAGTGATTTCACGACGAGCATGGGCAATATATGCTCGAAGGAGATCATGCGGAATCTCTGGCTTAATCGCGTCGGCAGACTCTTCCTCCAGTCGGTCTTGATCGAGGTCCGCGGATTGCTGCCAGACCCGAGTTTTGTGCTCCGCAATCATCCGGTCCTTCTCCTCATCCGGTCGATCCTTCAGCATAAACCAGAGGTCGAAGCGGGAAACGAGCGCGGCATCAAGGTCAATCTGCTCGGCCATGTGAAGATGTTCATCGAATCGATCTTCCTTCGGGTTTCCTGCAGCTAGTAGAGCAGTTTGCGCCGGAATTGTGGCATTGATACCGGCTTTGTTGATGGAGATTGTTTGCTCCTCCAGAGCAGAGTGCATGGACTCAACGGCATCACCTTGCATCTTGTCGATTTCGTCAACGCATGCAATTCCCTTGTTCGCCAGAGCCAACGCACCAGCTTGGAGCGAATACGGCGAATCACCGAAGTCATCCTGCACAACCGCCGCAGTCATTCCTGCTGCGCTCGCCCCCTTCGCTGAAGTCTTAACTGACCGTGGACTTATTTTTTCAGCTGCTTCGAGCAAGCTCGACTTTCCTGTTCCAGGGTCTCCAATTAGGAGTACGTGAGGATCTCCACGAATCGCCGTTCCATCTGGCTTCTGGCGGCGGTACCCACCAAACATCTGGAAGATGATGCCGAGCTTAATGTCGTCCAGCTTGTCTTCTCCCTTGATGTCCGGGGCGACAGAATTGATTAGCTTCTGGTAAACCTCGGGATCGTCAGCTAGCTCCTCAATGTCGTCAATATACTCCTTTACGTTAATCTCCTCGTAGTCATTTTCTTCGACCTCGATTGATTTGGCGCGGAGTCGATAGCCGAACGTCCCTTCCGACTCGTTCGATTTATCGATCTCAAGAATACCGTTAATCGTGACTCGAGCACCCGCTCCCAATTCGCGCTCGGTTAGCCACTCTTCCAAATCGTCAGTTACGACTGCCGTGAGAGTTTCTCCCCGGCCGTCGACGGACTGCTCTGGAGGCTGTTGGAGTTGGATGAGAACCTGATCTCGAAAGTCCGTTTCGTCTTCGCGAATCTGGTAAGGGCCCTGTCGTTCGCAGCTGGTGCACTCGTAGGGCTCTTGAATATCGCCACCGGTTTGCGGGACATAGTTAATCGCTCCACAGCGCTGGCACTCGTAGGCAAGTGTCGCAGGATTTAGTTTCGCTGAACCGACTCGAGCTATCTGCCCATTTACCCCGATGTATCGACCAACTTCTTCACCACGAGGCGAACCAACCGGGTGAATTTCTTCTTCTGGCAACCCATAGAGTCGAATCTCAGCAGAGGCAGTCGATTCATCCCCCGATAGATCTACTGCAGCGGGATTCGACATTTTCCAGAGGCAGAGGTTGAATACTTTGCTTACGGATTGCCAACTAGAGAGGATGTCATCGGCTATACTCAAATCCCAGACGGCAATATCATTGTAGTCAATCCAGAGCGATTTCTTCGACGGATAGTTTTGGACGAGCTCGTAGAACTCCTCCTCACAGTAGTTTCGAATGAACCGTTCGATTCGCTCGCTGTGCTCCTCGTAGAAGTTTTGCTCGGTCCCGTTGAGGTGTTCAGGGGGGTCTGTTGAGGCAGCCATAGATGCGATTAAGCCACTCCTCGTGGCTCAGGTTGTTACCGACATAGATGCTGTGTGGACGGTTAAGCCTTCTCGGTCGCAAACAACTAAGTCGACACCAGTCCAGAACCGGGTATGGTCTCAGTAAACGGAGCGGTCGCCGATATTGGGGATACAGTACGTCACAAAGGGCATAAGACGGCTGAAATCGCCAATGTGCCCGATGAAGAGGTTGACGACCATGATATCCCTGCCGACAATATTGGCTACGAGCCAGCTTATGCAGGGGAAGTGGTAGATCGAGTATATCGCGACGGGTCCGTATTTATCAAGATAGAGATATTCTCAACAGAAGATTCTGATTTTTTTGAAGTAGGGGACCGGCCCTCGATTCAGGACTCAATTATCCGAGAGAAGGACTGGTACGTCGTGGAGTAATATAGGAGTCCACAGCAGTCTGGAACTCAGTCTCGTTCGAGAAGAATACGGAGTTACGAGCGCTGTTCCCTGAAAGCTCAGAAATGTAGCGGAGCGGCACGTATATTCCGTCTGGCTTCAACGAGTTGGTATGCTCTCCGAAACCGAAGACGCGATTCAGCGGCTCGCTATCGAAGGCGCGGCCGAGGACGGGAGGTTTCGCTCGCGGTTCATCTGGGTGCAACTCATCGAGACGGACGCCAGTACTCCAGAAAAACCGCGGGTCGAACAAATCGGGAAGTATCTGAACGACCACCGGTCGTTCCGAGGGTACGTCCTTGAGAAAGAACACGATGACTTCCAGAACTTCAATTGGTGGTGGCTCACTGAGCGCCGCGACAGTGACACGGACGATCTCGACGAGTGGTATCGCGTAGAATGCACCGACTGCAAATGGGCGTTCGAATCACCCTACTTGGACAACGTCACCGAGCGCGCTGACGGTCACGACGGAATCGCAGACGGACACTCCGTAGACGATATCGACACCACCACGGTATAATCACGCAGCACGAGGGTCAGTTCGCCGCCAGTTCCGCCAGCACCTGTTCGTAGGTCTCCTCGACCGTCGCGTCGTCGACGTCGTAGTTCGCGAGCTCGTCCTCAACCCGGGCGCGGACGTTCGGCGCGATCGAGCCGTCGTTGTTCTTCCGGACGAACCCCCGGTCGATGACCTCGCTCATGTCCTCGTAGTGGGTGCCGCTCGGGTCGCTCTGGAGGCCGAACGTCCGCTGCGCCCACGCCTTCTGGCTGCTCACCGTCTGGCCGTGCGCCTCGATGTACTTCAGGAGACGGCACTGGCGCTCGTTCAGGTTCGCGGCCTGACTGAGGAGACGGTCGACGGCCTCCTGCTGGAACTCCGTCATAATCGAGCCCTCGACCGCCGACGATGTCTGCGGCTCGTCGCCGGCGTTATCGGTCGCGGTCCCCGCGTCGGTCGGCGGAGCCAGGTCGACGTCGACGTCGAACGTCTCGACGAGCGCGGCGACGTCCTCGCGCGCGCCCTCGAACGCTGACCGGAGTTCCTGCACATCGGCCTCGAGGTCAGCGACGCGCTCCTGCAGGGCCTCGTTCTCATCGAGGAGGTCGTCGCGCTCGGCCTGGACATCGTCGAGTTCCTCCTGGAGGCGAGCGCGCTCCTCCTTCAGCTCGTCGACCCGCGTCTGGAGTTCTTGAACGCCCTCGCCGACCTCCGCCGCAGCACCGCCGCCGGCGCCGCCGTTCCCCGAGCCGACCAGACGCTCCATTGCGTCCGAGAGCTTGTCGACGTTCGCGAGCTCCTCCTCGAGTTCGGCCTTCTCCTCGCGGAGCCGCTCGTTCTCCTCCCGGAGGCGTTCGAGCTCGTCTTCGCGCTCCGACCGGCGTTCGCGTTCGGCCGCGACCTCCGCCTGGATGTCCTCGAGGACGTTGCTCAGTTCGTCGGGGGTGTCGGGGAGCTCGAAGGACTCCTCGCGAGGGTCCGGCGACCGGCGCTTCCGGACCTTCGTCGGCCCCACGAGGTCGCCGTCGGTGATGGACTCGCCGCGCGCGAGGATCTCCCCGGTGGCGAGGTTCGCGAGCTCGTCCTCGGAGCAGCGGAGGGCGTCGGCGGTCCGGTCGACGTCCTCGTCGCCCGGCTTGTGGGCGATGTAGTCGTCGCAGAGCTGGATCACGCCGTTGTGGAGGAACGCCCGGCGCTGGTAGCCGGACACGACGGAGATCCCCTTGTTTCCTCCCTCCGTCGCGACCTTGATGAGCTGGCCGCGGCACCGCTTGACGTGTTCGTCGAGCTCGGGCTCGGGGGCGGAGTTCTTCGGCGCGAGGTAGTGGACCTCGTCAACGACCAGGAGGCTCTTCGTCCGGTCGCCGCTGCGGTACTTCTCGTGGGCGCGGTCGTTCAGGCTGCGGACCGCGCGGGCGGCGGCCTCGTGGACGCGGGAGCCGTCCTGCTCGTAGTCGGCGTACGTCGAGACGTCGAGGAGGATTTTCATGCCGCGGTCGAGAACCCAGTTGCCGAGCTGGTCGAGGTCTTCGAGGCTGACCGCGAGGTCGACGCCCTCTTCGTCGCGAGCGCCGACGACGACGATGTCTTCGTCTTCGAGGCGGACGGTGGAGAGTGCGCCGAGGCGCTCGATAATCAGCGTCGGGATTGAGACATCGGCGAGGTCTTCGAGGATGACGGCGAGCGTGTTGCTTTTCCCGACGCCGCTGGTGCCTTCGACGCTGAGCCTGAAGTCTTGGGTTTGGACGGGGTCGAACTGGACGTCGCCGAGGGTGACTGTGCTTGACGGGTTTTCGGTTTCAGGTGTCGTGCTCATTGGTGGCCTCCTCGACCTCGTCGACGATGAGTTCGAAGACCTCCGGGAAGTGTTCGTGGAGGAAGTCGAGGTCATCGCCGAAGCGGTTGCGAACGCGGTTGCGGACGGTGGATTCTACCTTGTATCGGTAGTTGTCGGAGACATCGGCGTCTCCGGCGAGGATTTCGCGTTCGCGGTCGGTGAGAAGGGCGCGCCCTTCATCTGCCATTACTGGTGGTGTTCCACTGGTGGACATATATTCCTCTGGTTGCAGGCACGGCTTACGCCACCAAGTAAGTTACGCTACAGAGTATACACTACTTAGGGTGTATACTCTATAGAGTAAGTGTTAAGTGGGCGGGCGTTGTAGACGTAACTGAGCACGGGACGCGGCCACAGAAGTTGGCCCGGCGCGCTGGAACGCGCCTGACCGTGCTGGAGCAAACCAGCATGTCGACCAACGCATCCGGCGCTCAAGAAACCAGCGCCACCGACCACAGCATCGAATCAGAGCTCGAAGGCCCGTTCGTCGAACCCCCAGAGCAGGGCGGCGCCCTCTACTGGCGGTGTCCCGACTGCGGGCGTGAAATCCTCGACGGTCACGAACACAACCTCACCCACGCAGCCGACTGCCGGCTCAAGAGCACGGAGACGACGACCGACTCGAGTGAACTGGAGGTGAGCGCGTAATCATGAGTGACTTCGACATCGAACAGATTCGGCGGACGCGCGACGATGCACTCCACCGCGGTGACGACTCAACTGTCGACTGGTGCAACAGCCTCCTCGCTGAACTCCACGACGGTGGTGTGTGATGACCGACGACCAGCCCCAGCTGCACGTCGGCGACCACGTCCACGACCAGGAGAGCGACGACAACCAGCTCCTCCTCGTCACCAAACTCCCGACTGAGACCGCCGCGAACCACGCAATCCGAGACGGCCAGACCGTCGCCGACTACAATCCCGACTACCCCGGCGACGACCCGGTCGTCGAAGTCTGCTACGTCGACCGGACACAGACGAAGCTGGATCCGTCGAAGAGCTATGCGTTCCCGCGGAGTCGGTTGGAGTTGGTGCAGCCGATTCACGAGCGCGAGGGCGATGGGCCGGGTGGACTCCGGCTTGACGACCTCCCCGATGATGCCGGCGAACCACTCCAGGAGGGCAAGTGATGACGTTCAACGCATTCGCCGAACACGAGGTCGACGGCGATACCCGAATCGCCGTCGGCCGGAACCGCCACGGCGAACCGCTCCTCGTACTGGACGGCCCGGACGGCGTCACGACGAACGTTCGGTTCGACAGAGCGACAGTCACGGACTACGGCATCGAGTTCCGACTTGAGCCGCGGACCGGAACCACATACATGTCGGCGTCCATCAACGGCCCGCCCGAGGAGTATGGTGCCGTCGGCGAGTGGGTGCTCGACCACGACGGCGAGAGCGTCGGCCAGCGGGGGGAGACCTAATGCCGAACACGTTTGTCGGCGACGGCCGGCTCGTCATCGCTGACGCCGACACCCGCACCGAAGCGATGACATCGGGCGCGTGGATTGCCTGCGTGAACCCGGAGGAACTCCAGCTATGAGCTCCGCCCACCCCACTACGTCCGCAGAAGTCGACCGCCTCCCCTGGACGGAGCGCACCGTCCGCGCCGCCGGCGAGTGCATGGTCGTCCACGAACCAGCCCCCGGCCTCTACGACGTCTACTCGGAGGACGGGAGCCGGTATCGCGTCGAGCCCGACCTCGGCGCGTGCGAGTGCGGCGACGCCCAGTACCGCGACCCCGAACACGGCTGCAAGCACCTCCGCCGGGTGCGGCTCGCCATCGGCGCCGCCCAGCTCCCCGCGGGCTACCAGGGACGCATCGACCCCGTGCTCGAGGACCGCCTCGCGGTGACCCACGGAGGGCAGGACTGATGTTGTCCTTCGCCGACCCCGAGACTCATTTTCGAATCGTCGAGAGCGACACCCCAGTCAGCGTCGACGGCTTCGCGAAGGGCGAGCCGACGGGTGAAATCGAGTGCCTGGAGTGTGGCGCCGTCCACGTGAACATCGACGATATCCCGCACGACGCTGAGTGTCCGAATCGGTTCGCGCATAGTCGGTGGTACGCGGGTGCGATGATGAGCGAGTAGGCTACTCTTCGGGAGTGGGGCCGCGGATCATCAAGTTTTCTTGGAGGACCGGAAGCTCCAGTTGAAGTTCTATTGTTCAATACCCTCCCTTGAAACATCCGTTAGGTGAGTGTGCTTACTGGCTTTTTGCCGATCCCAATTTCTGTTCAAAGTCTGCGCCAGAACTTTGTCACAGAAAATATTACTATCACCTGATGACTCCGACTGACCGACAGCAACAACTCGATAAAGTTCTTGAACACCTTTACGACGAATTCATCGACCCACAACCCCACACATTCTATATTAGCGCTGGACACGCGGTTCAGCAAATTGAGGACATCCTGAACGTTGACAGCCGGGAAGCACAAGATGTCTGGCAACTATTCAAAGACCGTTACGTAAGTGAGCGACCGACGAAGAACAGCGACCTACTCTCCCACGAGGGTATTGAGCGAGTGGATGAAATACGCGACGACGTTCCCGTCGACGAGGACTTTCAAGAAGAACTTATAGACTATCTCCACGACTATTATCTCGAAAGCCCAAGTCGGCCTGCCGTTGAGCGCGACCAAATCCTTGCCGACTTTGATGCCTCGGAAACAAAGATTGACCTCAATCTATACATTCTGAAAACGGCCGGCTGGGTAGAGACGAATAGTCAGGTGGGAATTGGAGACGCAGGTTACAGAAGTGCCGAAATCACCGAAATTGGCCGCAAACAACTGTCTTAAATTATAATTCCGACTGTCAACACAGGTGTGGCGGGCCGGAATTGCAGGGGGCCTTTTTATCACCAGACCACCTCACCGCCTGATATGATAACCGACCCACGGGTCTTCGAGGACGAACATCTCCCGCGGGAACTCAAACACCGGGAAGGCGCGAAGCGCGTGCTCGCGAACGCCTTCGAGCCCGCCCGGCAGGGCGAGCGCGCCGACGACGTCCTTCTCTCCGGCCCCAGCGGCGTCGGGAAGACCGTCCTCGCACGCCACACTCTCACCGAACTCCAGACGCACGCCGACGTCCATTACGCGCACATCGACTGCCTCGGTTCGACGACGGCTACCATCCTTCGCGATGCTCTCGACGCCTACCCCCAGCCCGTGGATGTCCACCGCGGCACGCCGCTCGACGAGCTCGTCGAGACCGTCCAGGACGTCGTCACCCAGCCCTACGTGCTCGTGCTCGACGAGGCTGATGACCTCCCCGAGAAACAGATTCCCGAACTCGTCGCCAGTCTCCCGCACGTGTCGGTGGTGGCGATTTGCCACAACGCAGAGGAGTGGCTCGCCCGCGTCGACGATGGCTTCCGCCAGTCGATTGGCGCCCACCAGGAGGTCGACCGGTTCTCCGTCGACGAACTCGCGGACATCCTCCATGCCCGTGCTCGCGAAGGGCTCACTCGGGGCGCAGTCTCACTTGACCAGCTCCGGTGGATCGCCGACGAGGTCTCCGGTGTCGCGCGCCGTGGCATTCAGAGTCTCCGGTCGGCGGCGCTGCTCGCGGAAGATCGACATGGCGGCGCGATTCGAGATGCGGACGTCGACGACTGCTTCAGCCATGCGCGTCAGCGTATCCGCCGGATGAACCTCCGCAGCCTCCCCTACCACCACCAGGTGCTATACGCGATTATTCACGAGGGGGCGCCAATTGGGTCGGACGAGCTGCATCGCCGCTACGATTCGCTCTCGGAGACGCTATACGGAGGCCAAGAGTTGACGCCAGTCTCGAGGCGGGCGCGGCGGACGAAGCTCGCGAAGCTCCGCGAGTACGACCTGGTCGAGCACACCGGCCCCGATCACGACCGAACGTACGTAGTCTTAGATGAATCTGTCCGCCCCCGCGTTGAGATTCGGACCGCATACTGACGACAGCGAGAATTGGTATGAAGACGGGGGAGGTGTCAGAGCCGGAAACTTATTCTGTTTGGTGCCGTATGTCCTGATGTGATGCCCCGCTACGTCCATCGTAAGGTGGCTGAAATCCGCGAAAACCCTGAGCGAGGTGAGGAAATCCGCCTCCTTGTAGGGGTTCGTGGAGCCACTCAAGATGTGGTCGAGCGGGTTCGAGAACTTAACGGGGAGGTTGTGGAAGAGCTCCCCTTCGACAGTCTCGTGGTCGTTCTTTCGGAGCCCCAAGTTGACAGCCTCTGCAATACGCCCTCTGTTGAGAGCGTGGAGCTCGACGAAGGTATGGAGACTCTCTCGGGAAACTGAAGCCTCCTGCCGGTGTAGAAAATCCCGACCACTTTCGAAAGTGGGTCTTTACCCGACACGCGACCGAAATTAACCACCTTCCGCCCGATCAATCATCTGGCGAGTTTATCTCGATCGGGATTATTGATTCTGCCTATCAATTCCCGTCTGACTGGGAGATAACGGCGGATGAGCAGCGGAACTTTATCGCCAGTTCGACGCCAGATACGACCGGTCATGGTAGTCAAGTAGCAGCTGGCATCAACTTCTTCGCACCAGATGCGGTCTTCAATCTCTATCGCGTAGTTGCCGAAGATCGGAACTTCCGGCCGAGCAATTATCTAAAGGCGCTTGACGCAGCGCGTTCAAACCATGTGGACATCATCAATTCTTCGGCGGGAATTCATCACGATGACTGCCGGGGGCGTTGTCGAATCTGTGAAGCTGTTCGAGATGTCGAATCGGATGGGATTCAAATTGTAGCTGGTGCGGGGAACACGATGGATCCCGATGAAGGACTCTATTGTCCGGCGCGCACTCCCGAAACTATCAGCGTCGGTGTCTACGAAGCTCTCTGCACCAACGAAGTCCAGCTAAGCGGCCGAGGAATGAATCGACCAGTCCACACTGCAGACCCGCCGGGGAGTTACAGAGTCCCGTACGCCGGTGATGGTACTGAAGAATGGGCTCCGACAAAGCGCTATTGTGGAGGGACGAAGTGTTTCGGATCTCAGTCCTGCGAAACCCACCGTACTGAACAGCTATGGGCTGGAAACCCCTCTAACGAAGGCGATATTGATGTTTTCGCACCAGGAACCATGGTTCAGGTGACTGCGGATAGAGAGCCGAAAATGGATATTGGGACTAGCTTTTCAGCCGCTATCGTTTCCGGTGCTCTCACCGCTATTCTTGGCGAGCTCCATGGATCCCAGCCACTACCAACGACCAGCGAAATTAAGAGAGAATTCTCCCAAATCTCATCGACAGTCGGGTCTACCCAATTCCGGAAATTCAACTCTCTCGAACTCTTACATCTTCTCCAACGATAGCATCACCAACCGCCCCCGGTTCTCTTGGGGTCGGAAGTACACCCCCTCTTTACACTCTCTCCTGCCGTCCCGTCCCTTGTATGCCGCAGACGCTTGAGATGTCGACGTTCGACGGCACCGACGTGGAAATCGAACTCGTAAAACCCCTCCCAGGGGGCGGTCAGCGTATCGATGTCACCAGCGAGGACGGCCGCCGCTGGAAGCTCGACGTCGACCGGAACGGCGGCATCGACCCGATCACCACCTGGCGGCACGGCACGCTCGCCGATGTCGACATCCCGGACTGGATGGGGGACGTCATCGCACAACTCCAACGCCGCGGATAGGGTCGGAAATCCACCCCCTGTATATGGAGCGGGGAACAGTAGAAGAGAGCGCGATGATGCCCGTGATGCAACTACTCCGATTCGGAACTGTGGTCGACCAGCTGTGGCGGCCGGATTTCGATGTTGGGAGTGCGTTTCTCGACGAGCGCATCGAAGTCGTCGGCCTCGTCGTACTGGTCGGCGAGGACGAGGACGGCGCCGCCCTTCGGGGTGAGTTCGTAGAGGCCGGTTCCTTCGACGGGGCCGACTTTGTCGACGAGGCCGTAGTCGGTGAGCTGGCCCATGCGCTGGTTGATGTAGTTGCGACTGCGGTCGATTCGGGCGGCGATGTTGGCCGCGAGGTTCCGCCCCTCGAGGAGTGTTTCGAGGATGAGGCGGTCGGTGGGCATCTGCAGTCGCATCGGTTCGGGCAACGTCGCAGGCATATATGTTACCAACGGTATGATGGGATAAAGAACCACCGGCAACCCAGCCGCGCCACCTAACCAGCGGTATCATTAAGTGCTCGGGCTCCATCGTTGAGAGTGGAAGCCGTGGTCCTCGCGGGCATAAGGAATGCCCGAGGTGCTGAGACACCTCGGACGCGGCTTCCTACCTCCCTACCCTGGGATTTCAGAAGCCATGTCGAACGAAAACAGCGGGCGTAATAAGAATACGCCCAATGAGCCAGTCGAATCGAATGGCCGCACGGAGCGGCCGGTGAGCACTCTGCGGAGCGATAGTTCTCACGAGAAACAGCGTCCGGCAGTTGTCGGAAAAGGGACGAACGGTTGTTCAGGCCAGAGGGTTCGCCCAGTTGGACAGTACGCCGTCCCGGCGCAAAAACAGGGTGGTCTCTAAATGTCGCAGAGCACCGCGCGCGCCATCACCGACCCGACCACCGACCACCTGCATCCACGCGACATCGCCGTCACCCAGGAGCTCCGGCTCGCCCTCGACGACGACCGCGACATCGAAGTCATCGTCGAAGACGTGCAAGCGAACGCCCAGCCGGAACGCACTGAACTCACGCCGGACGGCGACGAACTCCACTACCCCGGCCACATCCGAGTGCGCGCGACAGTCGCCACCACCCGTGGCGACCTCGGGACGTGCCGGAACGGCCGCGAGTACGACCACGCCCGCATCCGATACACCCGCAAGACCAACGGCGACGACCCAGACAGCGAAGAACTCGTCCTCGAAGGCGCAGCGACCATCCACGGCGACCGCGACTACCAGCACATCGCCGGCATCGCGGAGATCGAGACACTCGGCCACGCCCACATCTCCCGAGGTGACGCCTGATGGCGGACATCCACCGCTCGCTCGCCCGCGTCGACTACCACTGCCGGATGTGCAACACCGAGTTCGACGACCGCGACGAGCTCGAAAACCACGACTGTCCCGAGGCGGACGACGCCGGCGTCGACGACGAGGACGACGAGCGCGGGCCGGCGCCGCTCGTCACCGACGGCACCGGCGCGTACCTCGACCTGGAAGGGCCGCACAAATGCGACCTCTGTCAGACCGTCCACGACTCGCTCGACGAGCTCGCCACCCACCCGTGCACGCCCAGTCCGCCAGTGCCGTCCGGCGCGAGGAACGTCGCGCTCAACGGCCCGGGACCGGTCACCCGCGGAGGTGGTCGATGATGCCCGAAGCGTACTGCACCGACTGCAGCTGGGACACCTCCGGCGACCACATCGAGGTCACCGACGAAATGGAGGAACACGCCCAGAAAGAACACCACGACGTCAAGTTCGGAACGCCACCCGTCGCCGACGGCGGTCTCGAACGGGCTGACCCCAGCGAGGTCGACCGCGACTCGGTACTTGCGCTCGCGGACTGCCCGAATTGTGGCGAGAACTCGCTCGGCACGGCACGCGTTGAGAACGCTGTCTACATTGCGGCCTGTTCAGGTTGCGACCACGAGGTTCGCCATCCGGTCATCGCGACCGATGACGGCCACAAGGTGCGAACCGACCTCGTCCCCGAGGATGTCCCTCTCGCCGTCGCTGATGGAGGGACGTGCAGCGAGTGTGGGGCGAGTCTTCCCGAGGAGATCGACGAAGGGACTGGTGTGTACTGTTCCGAGTGCGGCCACGGCCAGCTCGTCGCTGACGGCGGGTTGAGCTTGGACTGCCGGTTCGTCGCCTCTCAGTCTGGAACCGTCCACGAGCGCGATGAGTGGGCCGGTGACGCCCACGACTACGAACACCACCCAAAGTGCGGACAGCGCCTTCCGCCCGAGTCTAACTGGCAGCGAGTCAACGCCGACAGCCCCGAAGACATCGCAGACCGTTTCGATCTCCGGTTCTGCACGAACTGCTTCGAGAACGCGAACCAGCTGAACAAGCGCCGGCGCGCTATCACCGACGGCAGCGGGTCGAAGTACACGAACCCGACGGGCGACGGCTACGAGGGCACGTACCGGGTGCGCTCGCGCGGCTGCAGTATCAACGTCGGCACGCTCGGATTCACCCCCGGCACCGAGTTCGCGGCCATGAAGCCCGACGAGCGCACTCTCCGCGTCACCACCCACGACCGCCCTGATGCCTACGACACACGGCCTGAAGCCCAGGCGAACGGCGACCTCGCCATCGGCCAGTTCGTCACCCACGAACTCGGCCTCAACCCTGGCGACGACGTGCGTGTCTACCGTGTCAGCGACCACACCCTCGACATCGTCCCCGCCAAGGACGACCCACGCCTCGAGGACGACTACGAGGTGCCCGACACGGACGGCGAGTGGGGCGTCGAACAGACCGCGCTCGACGGCGGTAAACCGAGCGGGCAGACGACCGTCGACGGCGGCATCTTCCGCGCCGGAGGTGACTACCGCGATGACTGAGTACGAGTTCGCCTCGACGACGTTCAGCGCGGACGAGACCGTCGACATTCCGGACGCTGCGGTCGGTGTTACGGTTTCGACGTTCGGCGACCTCGACGAGCACGGCGTCATCACCGCGCGCTACCTCGTCCCCACGGACGGTGGTCGCGATGACTGACGTCCGAGTCCGAATAGACGGGCGCGAGTGGACGCCCGAGAACGAGGACACCGCGGAGTACGACGCCATCCACTGCGCGGCCGGAGCCGTGCTTGCCGGCGCAACTGAAGTCCAAATTTTCAACGACAGAGGTGACGACGATGACTGACCGATTCTACAACGCGAGCATCGCGTCCGCCGGACACACGAACGCCGGTGTCGGCGACCAGACGACCAGCTGCCAGCACGGCACGCCGGGCTGTCCCGGCCCGAACTCGAGTACGGGGCTTCCGTGCGCGAAATGCTTCCTCTCGGGTGATACCGATGAGTAACGACTATCTCGCCGTCTTCCTCTACCGCTGGGACGACTCCAACGACGTTCGGAGCGCGAGTACGGTCTCCTTCGGCGAGAAACGCCAGATAAAGCAACACTATCCGAGCACGGTGATCGGCGTTGCGACGCGTCCGGTCGGCGAGACAATCGACCACACGAGTTGCTCACCCGACTTCGAGCCAGAGTGCCGCGAGGAGTTCGAGGCGCACGTCGAGCACGTCGCCGACGATGTCCGCTGGTTCGAGACCGCGCTTGACTGCGAGAAGTCCACCACTGACGCTTCGGAGGGTGGTGCGTGATGGCGGCGAAATCGTTCGATGTCGACGACGCGGTCGCGCACACCGACATCGATGACGACACCCCCGTCGGTGTGCTCCCCGACCTGGAGGACGCCCGCGCACACCTCCTCGCCACCACCGACCCTGTCGAGGCCGCGTGCAACGTCCACACCGTCACCGACCTCGACCCGATGACCGTCGGCGACCTCGACGACGTGGAGTTCTGTCTGAACTGTCTGCGCCGCGGTCACCACAACGTCTTCGGCGGCACCACGCCCGACGACGTCGACATCCACGTTGTCCTCCGCGGCCCCTCCACGACGGTCAAGCATCGCCTCGACCCCGACGCCACCGAAGACGACCCCGAACCCGCGTGCGCCGCCCAGCCCGTGACCGACCGCACCTGGACAGCCCTCCACCCGCGTGCGACCATCTTCTACCGGGGATGCCGCCACTGCTTCCCCGGCCTCACAGGTGATGACGATGAGTAACCCCGACCGTGTCGCGCAGATGAACGAATACCGAGAGGCCCGCGAGTACGCCCGTCAGGTCCGGGAGAACGCGCTCGAACTCGACGACCTCGTCGACGAACTGCAGTGGGTCGCCGCCGGCGGTCGTGGCGCCCCAGACCCCGAGAAGTTCCAGCGACTCGTCGAGGCAACCCAGCGGCTGTGCGAGGACCTCGCCGAAATGGACCTCCCCGACCCACGCGAAATCGGGGCCACGGAGTCGACCGGCCAGGAGGACGCAACAGAACCCGCGCTTTCAGAGGCACGGCCTGCAGAGACGTCCTCCACCACGTCGACTGACGATGACGCTACCGACACGGCGTCAGACTCCACCCCCGACACGGCCGACGAGACCGCTCGGAAAACAACCGCAGACCACGTCATCGATGCACTCGACCAGAAGGGAGAGCTGCCCTCGAAAGAGATTGCGTCCCCCCTTGACGTGACGACCGCTGCCGTTCACCGCGTCCTCCGAGAACTCAAACAGGAGGGCCGCATCACTGCCCGGCAGGATCCCGAGGACGGCCGCCGGAAACTCTACTCCCTCACCGACACCGACGACCGTGACGACGAGGGCGACGAGGACGCGTCCACTGGGGGTAACAGCACGGACGCCTCCGCGACCGACCTCGAGGTCACCGACGTCTCCGCGGCCGTCGACGAAGACACCGCCAGTCCTGACACCGACCTCCCGGATGGCGTCACAGTCGACGATATCGAGGCTGCCGCCGAGGAGAACGAAACGCTCGGTGAGGTCGCTACCCAGCTCGACCTCACGCCTGGCCGAGCGCGCGTCGTCCTCGTCCACACCGACTGCTACGGACAGATTCGCGACATCACCAATTCTGGAGGACACCCATGAGCACGAGCACCGACACCAACGGCCTTTCAGACGAACAGCAGGCCGCCTTCGAGCGGCTTCGCGACCACTACGACGGCGACATCCTCGGCGACGTCTGCGCTCAGGTGCTCGAATCCAGCGAGGCCGCCAACTCATGAAGCTCGTCGCGCTCCATCATCGACGGCTGGGACTCGACCGTCCGCCGCGCCGTCACCAAGTCCTCGCGAACAGCGGGGTCATCCTCCTCGATGGCGCGCTCGTCGAAGAGCTCGGTCACCCGCTCAACGAGATCGCGAGCGTCCATGTCCAACGCCTGATTGCAGTGAATGCACCAGTCCCCGTCCCCCGGCGTGTCCTTCCCGCAGCGCGGACACGGCACCGGCGCCGCCTCATCGTGGTCGTCCTCGACCTCAACGTCCTTCCCGTGGAGCTGGGCGTAACTCTTCTCGAGCGACTCGTCACCCCACTTCGCGTTATAGCGCGCCGTATGCTCACTCCCCCGCTTCCGACCTTGCCGATCCTCAATCTTCGAGGGATCCATGCCGCGGATGATGAGCCAGCGCGTGTTCGACTTCCGGAAGTTCGTAGGAGTCGCGTCCTTCGAGACGTCGATACGGCTGGCAGCGCGCTTGAAGATGTCGAGAAACCCGGAATAGGACGGCCGTTCGGAAGTCGAGAGTTTCGACCAGAGATAGTCCTCAGGACCGCCCGGGTGTGCAGTCAGCCACCGCTGAACCCACGGGATAGCGACGAGCAAGTGGACTGTTCGCTCCCCGCGTTTCCCGTCGACCTGGACGCCGGTCGTGTGTTCAGCGGTGAAGATGTCGCGGACCTGGAGGTCGTAGAGCTCTCCACCGCGGAGCCCGCCCTCAAACTGGAGGGCGATGAGCGCGGCGTCCCGCGGGTTCTGCACACTCTCTATCATGGGGCGGACCTCGGACTCCCAGAGCAGGAGGTCGCGCTCGGACGGCACCGGGTCGAAATCGTTCGACGTGCCGGTCGGAATCCACTCCAGGCTCTCGGGCGGTTCGTCCATCTGGAAGAGGTACCGGCCGAACGACCGCAGCGCCGTCCGGTAGTCCTGATTCGTGTGCTCGTTCGAGTACTCTTGATGAATCCAGCGGACGAGCGCCTGGGCTGCCCCACGCTCCTCGAGGGCGAGTCCGAGGAGTCCGTTTTCCGCCAGGAGGGCTTCGATTTCGTCCTCGTCGTAGACCGTCTCCCCGGGGACGTCCTCGAAGTCGCTGGGTTTCGGGGGTTGGGCGAGCGTGGCGATTCGGACGTTGTGGCGGAGGAGTTTCAGATGACGATGGTCGCCGATTTCGCTCGGCACGAGAAAGATATGATCAGACATACGCAGCAGCAAGTCCCGATCTCGTTCGTACTGGACGTACTGTTCGCCGGAGTCGAGCTTCCGGCGGAGCACATCGACCTGGTGGCGGGGGTCGGCGTCCGTCATACCACCCCCGAAACGGGCTGGATTTGTAAAGACCCACTCGGCTTCCGGCCCTTGGCTTTTCTAACTGAGTTCGTGAGTCGGTAACTCACTGTAGTCGTGTTTGCACGTACTGTTGAGTGGCGACGCTACGCGGTAGTTTTCGAAGCGTGAACCCGGGGGGAGAGTGTGTGCGGAGACGGGTCGTGAGACGGAGTGGTTATTCGAGGCCGGTCTGGGTGTCGTCAGAGTTCTCGTAGCGGCCGGAGAGGATGTCGTATTCGCTGAGCATGTAGGCGTTCCCGAGCCCGAAGAGGGTGAGTGCGCCGATGGCGAGTCCGGGGAGGGAGCCGGAGCCGGTGTTCGGGATGAAGGGGTAGGAGAGCGCTTGTTCTTCGACGATGGTTTCGGAGTCGGGGACGACGCCGGAGCCGACGCTGTCCGGGATGGAGCCTTCGGTGGCGGGTCCGCCGGGTTCGCCGACGACGAGGCGGGCGACCATGCCGAGCGTTTTGTGTGGGACGCAGTAGTAGTCGTATGTGCCCGCTGTTTCGAAGGTGTGTGTGAAGGTCGCGCCGTCCTCGGTGAGCGTGCCGCTGTTCCAGCTTGCGGCGCCTTCGGGGATGCGGCGGACGGACGCGCTCGGGTTGTCCGTGGTGTAGGAGGTCGCGCTGTGGTCGCCGGACGCGTTCACCCACTGGACGGTGTCGCCGGGTTCGATGTGGAGGCCGACGGGGTCGAAGTAGTATTCGCTGCTCTCGGTGTGCATCTCGACGACGTACGGGTCGTCTTCGGTGCCGCTTCCTTGCCGCGGGTCGCTGCCTTCGCCGTCTTCTTGGGCGGTGGCCGTGGTGCTGGTGAGCGCGAGTGCGCTCGTCCCGGCCGTGCCCGCGAGGAATTCCCTCCTGTTCATGATTAGTGTGTCCGTGTGGACCGTTCTAGTTGGGTTTGGGGCGGGGAGTGTTGAAGTGGTTTCGGTTGGGCGGCCGTCTCACGTTCGTCGTAACCGAAACAACGATGTATGTCTCTCCCAATTTCCCCACTAGAAGTCCAACTATCGACTGTCGTCCGGTTTCCGGGCGGCGTCATGGACACGAAGCTTGATATGAGACGGGAAACCGCTGTCATCGTACTGCTCATCAGCGCCGTACTGGTGCCGATGTGGTTCGTCGCTCTGGCGAGCGGCGGCCACGCGGGGGGCGAGGAGATCGCTCTCCAGCCGGCGCCGAACAGTTCGCTGAACCCGACCGGGTACTTCATCGACGCGCCGACCGAGATTAACGTCAACGTCGCGGGCGTGGTGACCTGGCTGGGTCTGTTCGGACTGTTCGGGATGCTCTTCGCGAGCATTCGGTTCGCGCACCGCGTAGGGCGTTCGGGTGAGCCAATCGAACCGACCGATGGAACAGACCTCGACATCCCCGGGTATCTCGAATCCGAGTACCGGAGCGTCGTCGCGTACTGGCCTGCGAAGGCGAACTTGACCGGCGTGTGGCTCGTCGGCGGGTTCACGTTCGCGACCGTTATCTTCGCGGCGTTGTTCGCGAGCGAAGTGTTCGGCGCGGCCCGCCACCAGTTCCTCGGATTCTACGGGGCATTGTTGTGCGTGTGTCTCGCGGAGACGGTGTTGCTCTACTACACGTACTTCATCCCAAGCATCGATGTTGCGGAGGAACGCGACCACTAATGTCCACCAACGACGACACCACGACGGCGGATGCGGAACAGGAACCGGAGTCGGAGCCGGAGCCGGAACCCGAGCAGGTCGGCGAACGCGATGCGCTCGTCGAGACGCGACGGAACGCGGCGAAGCTCTTCGCGGGTATCGCCGGGTCGGCGGCTATCGGGGCGTTCACGGTGAACGCGCTCACCGGTCTCGATTCCGCGGCTGTTACGGACGCCGGTTCTTCGCTCACGTATGAGACGATGTACGTGAGTGGAACGCGTCTCGTCGACCAGGAAGGCAACCCCCTCGGTATAGACGCGATTCAGGCGGGGAGCGGGGACTCGATGACTGTGTTCCCCGAAGCGGAGGGCGGCGGGGCTCTCACTGGGGCGGGCCAGACGGCGACGCTCCTCGTTCGGTTCGAGGACGGCCAGTACAGCGAACCGACGAACGTCGACGGGACGGTCGAGGGGTACGCGGCGTACTCGAAGGTGTGCACGCATGCGGGCTGCCAGGTGAGTCAGCGTGACGGGCAGCAGTTCCTCTGTCCGTGCCATCAGAGTGTGTTCGACCCCCTGAACGGGTGTGAGGTCGTGGGTGGTCCGGCACCGCGGCCGCTCCCCCAGCTCCCGATCGGCGTGACGGAGGAAGGAGACCTCCTGATGGCGACCGGTCACTTCGAGGCGCCCATTGGGGCGGGAGGCGGAGAGTGATATGAGCACGGAGACAGACCAGCAACCCGCGGAGGGGACGGCGTCGGAGGACGAGAACCCGAGCCGCGTCTACCGCTGGCTCGACGACCGCCTGGACCTCGGGGATACGTTCCTCGGGAAGGCGTTCCCGGAGGACGCGTACGGTTCCTTCCTCCTCGGTGAGGTGAGCCTGTTCACGTTCGTCATTCTCGTGTTGACCGGGACGTTCCTCGGCTTGATTTACACGCCGAGCACCGTTCCCGTCGAGTATACGGGCCGGGTCGCGGCGTACGCGGGCACGGAGGTGCCGGCGGCGTTCGCGTCCGTCCTTCAGATAACGTACGGCACGCGGTTCGGGATGACGGTACGGATGGTTCATCACTGGGCGGCGTTCCTCTTCGTCGCCGCGATGGGGCTCCACATGCTCCGCGTGTTCTTCGCGGGCTCCTATCGGAATCCCCGCGAGCTGAACTGGCTCGTCGGCACCGCGCTCATCTTCCTCGGCATCCTCGAGGGATTCCTGGGGTACGCGTTGCCGTTCGACGAGTACAGCGCGACGGCGACCGGTATCGGGTACGAGATCGCTGGAACGATCCCGTTCATCGGCAAGCAACTCCAGTATCTCGTGTTCGGTAGTGCGTGGCCCGCGGGCGCGGAGACGGTTATCCCGCGATTGTTCTTCATGCACGTCTTCCTCGTGCCGCTCGTCATCGGCGGTCTCATCGCCGTGCACATGTTCCTGCTGATCCGACAGAAGCACACGGAACAGAAGGGCGAGCGTCACGAGACAGCGAGCGGGCCGGACGACGACGACCAGGGTTACGTCGTCGGCACACCGTTGTTCCCGAATCAGGCGATGGTGACCATCGTGGTGTTCCTGATGACGTTCGGGGTGTTGTTCCTGCTCGCAGCGTTCTTCCCCGTTCAGCGCCTCCCAATCTGGGGGCCGAACGACCCGACGACGACACCGGGGAACGTCGGACCGGACTGGTACTTCATGTGGGTGTTCGGCGTGCTGAAAATCATTCCCGCCATTCCGTTCCACGACGCGATTTCGAGCGCGCTCGGCGGCATCGCCGTCGGTGAGTTCGTCGCGGGCGTTATCGTTCCCGGTGTTATCGCGACCGTGCTCGCGCTCTGGCCGTTCATCGACTACTCGAAGCACGAGGTCCACTTCACGGCCGACCCGCTCGACCGGCCGTTCCCGACTGCAGTCGGCGTCGGCAGTATCGCGCTCATACTGATGCTGTCGATGGCCGGGATGAACGCGACCGTCGCGACGGTCGTCAACGGGCTCGTCCACTGGGCGGCTCCGATTCCGGTACTCGGCGGCTTGTTCACGTTCGTGTTCACGACGCCACCGGTTACGACGGCCGAAATCACGTTCCCGCTCCAGGTCGCGACAATCGGCGTGCCGCTCGTCGAGGGAGCTATCGTGTACGTGCTGCTCTCCCGACGCAAACGCCGGAAGAGCGTCGAGGACTCGAGCGAGGCGGCTGCCGAACACGCGGCGAGCCAGGACGACTGATGGTCTCGCTGACCCCTCGGGCGTATCGCGCGCTCGACGCGGGGTCAAAACTTCTCGGACTCCTCCTCCTCACCGCCGCACTTGGCGGTGCCGCCGGCGCGTACGCGATTCCCGTCGCACTACTCGGACTTGTTATCGGTCTTCTCACCGTCTTCGTCGACGTCGAGGAGTCGTGATTCGAGTTCGTCCGCGTCCACGCGGTACTTGAACGCGGGCTTGCCGTCGACGAACACGTACGGAACGCGCTCGCCGTACGACTCTCGTAGCTCAGGGTCATCGTCCACGTCCACCTCCACCACATCCACGTCGACGCGCACGCGTTCACGAACCGACTCGATAGTGTCGACGACGTCCTCGCAGAGGTGGCAGTCCTCCCGCGAGTACACGGTCACCCGAACCGACATACACCGGCGTACGCGCCGCCGCCCGTTAGCGCTTGCTAAAACAGAGACTTACGCGGTCGTGTGCACGAAGTACGCCAACCCCAGCCCGATGACGATAGCCGATAGCGCACCGAGTATCTGGCCGGCCGTAACGACCACGCTGTTCGCGTACTGCCACGGCATCCCGACGAGCGTCCCGACACCCATCAAGGCGACGAGCACACCCACAACCACACCGAGGACGTCGAGCTCGTCCTCGAAAACACCGATATCGAGGTTCATACCCGCTACCTCGAACTCGACGACAAAAGCCCTACCGGAACACCGACACCACGTCCGTCCCACCAACGGCTATCCTAGACGCGGGCCGGCCAGCGATGTGAACTGGGCGAGACGACCTCACTTCGTCGCCGAACCGTAGCGCGTTTCGGCTGTCAGCGAGCGCTTCGCTCTCGACTCGTTCGGCTGCGACCCGCCGCGTCCAAATCGCTGACCGCTTCACTCCTCACCGTTGTTCGTCGCAGAAGCGGGCCGGGCGCGATTTGAACACGCGACCGTCTGGTTAAAAGCCAGACGCTCTGCCGAACTGAGCTACCGGCCCTCATCCCCATCTGGGTGCTGGCGTGGTTAAACGTTTACCATCCGGCTAGTCGTCGAGGTATGCGTCGAGGGCGTTGGCGACGATAGTTCCGGTGTCGGTGTCGGTCATGGCGGCGCGACGGCGGAGGTCGCGGTAGGCGTCCGGTGGGAGGGTGAGGGTGAGTTCACCGGGGGTGACGCCGTGGTCGCGGAGCGCGTCGTCGAGGCTGCGGCCGTCGTTCACGTCGCTCGCGACCTGGCGGACCTGGCGGACGGTGAGGTCGTTGTCGAGAACGGCCCACGCGAGCCGGTAGCGTGCGTCGCCGCCCACGCGCGCGATGTGTTTCGCGGCGGTTGGCGGGATGTGGCCGAGCGCCACGTGCCGGCGCACGGGCTGCGGGAGGTCGTGAACGCGCGCCCACTTCCGGACGAACGGCACGGTCACGTCATCGCCGGCGCGTTCGGCGGCGGCCTTGTAGGACTGCTCGGATCGGACAAGCGCGGCGCACGCGGCGGCGCCGCGGAGCATCGCGAGGTGGTCGTCGCCCAGGTCGCCGTTCGCGAACCCGCGGACTGCGTCGACGGCGGCGGCGACGCGTTCGGGGTCGTCTGGGTCGAAGGAGACCGCGTTCGCGGCGTGGTCGCCGACGACGCGTTCGTCCCCCCGGATGACGGGTTCGCCGACGGGTGATTCGCGGTCCGTCGGCGGGAGGTCGTCCGGCGTCTCGGTCATACCCGGTATAGCCGTCGTCCGTACAAACGTCTGTTCGTCGCGTCAGACCCTGACGGTCTCGCCGCGCCCGGGCGCCCGGGCGTCCCAGCCGTCCTCGCGGAGTTCGTCCGCGAACGCCCGGCATCTATCGCCGTGGTTCACGAGCACCGCGGCGTCCCGGTAGTCGTCGAGGAACTCAAGCAGTCCGTCGCGGTCGGCGTGCGCCGAGAAGTCGTACTGTTCGACGCGCGCGCTCACCCGCATCCGGCGGCCGTCGAGTTCCGCTTGCCCCGTGTCGAGCAGTTCTCTCCCCGGCGTTCCCTCCACCTGGTGGCCGGTGAACGCGAGGAGGTTCCGCGGATGACCGGCGATTTCGGGGACGTACGTCATCGCGGGGCCGCCGGAGAGCATCCCCGACGTGGTGACGACGACCGTGTTCTGTTCGGCGATGCGTTTCTTCTGGCCCCGTCGTCCGGTGACGAATCGCGCGTGGCCTTTCGCTCGCCGGAGCGCGTCCGCGTTCCGGAGGAACTCGGGGTACTGGAGGACGCTCCGCGTCACGTCTTTCCCCATACCGTCGACGTAGCAGTCGATGTCGTACGCGTCGCACACCATGAGCACCTCCTGTGTGCGGCCGATGGCGAACGCGGGCACGACGACAGTGCCGCCCTCCCAGACGGTGCGCGCGACGCGCTCCGCGAACCGCTCTTCGACCGCGCCGCGCGGGTCGTGGTGGATGTCGCTGTACGTGCTCTCGACGATGACGGCGTCCGCGTCCGGACGCGCGGTCGACCCCGCCACGAGCCGCTGTCCGCCCACGCCGCCCGCGTCGGTGTCGTCGGTGTGGAAGTCGCCCGTGTAGAGCAGTCGCGTCTCCCCGTCGTCACCGGACTGCGTCCGGCTGCCGGCGCGACTTCGTCCCGCTTCGTCCACGAGGACGTGCGCGCTTCCGGGGATGTGGCCGGCGTTGTAGAACGTCACCTCGTGGCCCGCCGCCTCGAACGGCTCCCTGTAGCCGTGTGTCACCGACACCTCGCTCATCCGGTGCACGTCCGTCTCCGTGAACGGACACGCGAGCGTCCCGCCGTGGAGTTTCAGCGTGTCCCGTGCGAGCGTATTCGCGAGGTCTCGCGTCGGCGGCGTCCAGTGAATCGGCGGGCGGTCGTCCCCGGAGAGCAGGCTCGGGAGCGCGCCGACGTGGTCGAGGTGGCCGTGCGAGACGACGACGGCGTCCGGGCTCGCGTCCAGCGGGAACTGCGGCGGGTTCCCGGTGAGCATCCCGTAGTCGAGGAGGAGGCTGTCGTTGACGAGTATCGCGCTCCGCCCGACCTCGCGTGCACCCCCGAGGAACCGTACGTCCATTAGGTACGCGTACCGTCCGGGACTGTTTGGGTTCGTCGCTACGCCCGCCACCGCCGAACCTGAAACTCCCCGAACCCACCGTAGGCGAGGTCGAGGCTGCCCATCCACCAGTTCCACCGGCTCGCCACGGACTCCTCGGGGGCGTCCCGGAGGTGCTCGAGCAGTTCCGCCGCGGTGAGTTCGCGGCCCGTCGCGGCCTCGTACCGACCGCTGTCCGCGAGGTCGCCGGCGGCGCGCGCGACCGCGCGGCGTTCGGCGTCACCTCCCCCGAACTCGGAGAGCGCACCCCGCACGCGGTCACGATTCACATGATAGGATTCGTCCCGTGCGTCCTTCAACGCTCGGGACGCGTATTCGACGGGTTTTAGGGTCCTCTCCCTCTCCTATCGGGTATGGCTACGTTCGATGTCGTGGTGGCCGACCCCGAGGCGGGTGAGAGCCACCAGTTCGAAGTTGACGGACAGGACGCAAATCGATTCCTCGGTCGGGAACTCGGCGACGAAGTGGACGGCGACGCCGTGGGACTGACCGGCTACACGGTCGAACTGACTGGCGGCAGCGACGCCGCCGGCCGTCCGATGCGCCCCGACGTTCTCGGGAACGGGCTCGCCGACCTCCTGCTCAAGGGCGGCCCCGGTTTCAACCCCAGCCGCGACGGCGAGCGCAAGCGCGTGAGCGTTCGCGGCCGCGAGGTCTCAGAGGAGACCGCGCAGCTCAACGTCAAAATCACGGAGTACGGCGAGGAGTCCGTGGCCTCGCTCCTCGGCGAGGCCGAGGACGAGGAGAGCGAGTAGACCCGAGTCGTCGCGCTTTTTCGCGCCCGCCACGAACGAGCAGTCATGAGTACCTACGCGGAGTTCCTCGACGGCGAGCACCCCGAGTACGTCGCCGTCTACCTCTCGGACGGGATGGTGGACGACCTCGGGCCGCTGGAACAGTACGGCGAACGCAGGGACGACGGACTCGTTCTCGTCGTCCCCGGCGACAAGGGCCGCAGCGTGTTCAAGCAAGTGACGGGCATGGAGGCGATGCAGTTCAGCCAGCAGGCGATGGGGACGAACGGCGACATCGAGGACGACCTCGCGGGCGGTGAATGCCCGACGAAACACCCCGACGAACCCGAGAGCGACCACGAGACGGAGTTCGTGTTCGCGTTCTTCGAGGAGCAGAACGAGGAGGTCGGCGGTCTCTACGCGGAGGGTGACGTGATGCACGCGTACGCGTACTGCGAGTGCGGCACCGCGTACTCGGACCGCTGGGTCGTCTAGCGCTCTGTGTCCACGCCTTCCTCGTCGTCGGGGAGGCTGGCGAACGCGTCGAGGATTTTCTGTTTCGCGACCGCGCCCCGCGTCGTCCAGTGGTGGGCGTAGTCCATCATGTCGTCGTAGATGTGGGGTTTACAGCCCGCAGCGCGGGGATGACCGCCGCCCTGCACCTGGCGCGCGACCTCGTGGCACCGCTCGAAGTCCTCGCTCCCGCGGATGCTCGCACTCCCCGACGGCTTCACGACGACGGCGGCGTCCGCGCCCTGTTCACGGAGTTCGTCCGCGACCTCGTTCTGCGAACACCGGCCGTACGTCACGCCGACCTGCACGCCGTTGACGGTCTGCATTTCGGCGCGGTTGACCGCGCGTTCGATGAGGTCGTCCTTCTCGACGCGGCGCTCCGCAAGGTACTCCTGCGCCGACTCGGGGAGGTCGGGGCCGTGTTCCTGCACGGTGTCCGCGTACTCCTCGTTGTCCACCCAGTGCGAGTAGTCCGCGAGGTCGTCGCTCCGCGGGTCTTCTTTCAGCCAGAGGTCGTGGTCTCGCGTCACCGCCGCGAGCTCGATGAGGTGGCGCGGCACGTCCTCCTCGATGCTGCGGACGGCCACGTCCGCCGTGCACTCCTCGTCGGACTCGCCGACGACGAGGTCGACACCGGCGTCGCGGACGCCCTGCTTCGCGCTGTCCGTCCACTGGTGGTGGTCGAACCACCGCACGGACGCCGCGTGCTCCGTGAGGAGGCCGAGTTCGACCTCCACGTCCGCGTAGTCGTCCGGGCAGAGGTCGCAGATGAAGACCTTCGCGCCCGCTTCGCCGTACTCGGCGGCGCGCCGAATGCCGTCCGCGAGCTCGTGCGGCCCGGTCGGGATGAGCGCGCCCTCGCCGTACACCTCACGGATGATGGCGGCGCACGCGAGCCCGTCCGCGTCCGGGTCGGTGACCACGATGACGTTCGCGTCCTCCGCGCGCGCCTCGATCTCTCGGTCCTCGCGTTCGTCCTCGATGCTGTCCGGGACGAAGAACCCCGTTCCCGGGAGGAGGGATTTCCGCTCCAGGGAGAGGTTGTCGTCGTCGATGATCCAGTCGTTCATACACGGGACAGAACGCCTCGGGTGAAAAGGACGCCGCTATGCTGACTCGTCGCTCGCCATCTGCCGCACCGTCAGCACGGGCACGGGACACGTCCGAACGACGCGTTCGGCGACCGACCCGACGAGGAAGCGGTTCTCTCCGTGTCGTCCGCGCGTCCCGGTCGCCACCACGTCCGCGTCCACCTCGCGGGCGTACGCCCGAATCTCGTTCGCCGGCCGGCCCTCCCGGACCGCCGTGGTCACCCCGGTGTTCGCGCGCTCGACCACGTGCCCGGTCGCCGTCTCCCCGCGCTCGGTCAGGGCCGCGCGGAGTTCCGCCCGGAGGTCCACGGGCGCGTTCTCCACCTCGCCCGCGTCCACGACGTAGAGCGCGTGCACGTCCGCGTCGAAGCGCTCCGCGAGGTCCAAGGCGACCGCGACGGCGCGCTCCACGCTCTCCGAGCCGTCCGTCGCGATGACCACCGTCCCTATCATACCTCGTCTTCTGCACCCCGGGACATAAATGATGGCGCGTCCACCTCACGCGGTCGGCGTCGCGCTCCCGCGCGGAGTCTTTTTACCGTCCCGGGACACACGTCCGCGTATGCCCCTCGACGTGGACACCGTGCTCGTTCCCGTGGACGGCGGGACGGAGTCCGTCAACGCCGCCGAGTACGCGGTCGCCGTCGCCGAGAAGTACGACGCCGCGCTCCACGCGCTCTTCGTCGCCGGCGAACAGGTGTCGCGCCGCGTGGAATCCGGCGAGGTGTCGGAGGACGCGGTCGCCGACCACTCGGAGGCGTTCGCCGAGGACCTCCGCGCGGTCGCCGACGACCGCGTCCCCCTCGACGTCTCCGTCGCCCTCGGGTTCTCGACCACGCGGAAGATGACGCACCCGGGGAGCGTCATCCTCGACGCCGCGGACGACCTCGACGCGGACTTCCTCGTCGTCCCCCGCGAGACCGGCGAGAACGGCGGTGCAGTCCTCGAAAAAGCGGCCGAGTACGTCCTGTTGTACGCGAGCCAGCCCGTCCTCTCCGTCTAGATGCGAATCGCCATTTCGAGCTCGAAGCTCTCCGTGTCCACGGTCTCGAACCCGACCTTCTCGTAGAGCGCGACCGCCGCGCGGTTCCACCGTTCGACGGTGAGCCACACGCGCTCGACGCCCTGGTCCGCGCCGTGCCCGAGGAGGTTCCGGAGGAGGCGAGTGCCGATGCCCGCGCCCTGGTAGTCCTGGTGGACGAAGATGGCGAGCTCGTACCCGCCGGTACCGTCCGGGACGAGCGTGGCGTGCCCGACCGCGCGGTCGTCGTGCCACGCGACGACGTTGTGGCCGTCCCCGGTGAGCGTGTCCAGCCAGTCCCGGACGCGGTCCTCGCCGACGGGTGGCACGCCCTGCGCGCGGTCCTCCTGCGAGAAGTCCACGTACATCTCGGTGAGCGAGTCCGTGTCCTCGTCGAACGCCCGCACCTCGATGTCGCGGTCGTCGCCGTCCACGAACGACGACGGCGGGGACGGGAACGGCCCGGACGCCGTGTCGGGGTACTTGTCGACGGTCATCGGACGAGGGTGACGGAGACGTGCGCGTTCAGGAGTACGAACTCGGCGATGTGGCCGAGTCGGAGCTTCCCCATCGGGCTGCGCTCGCCGCCGCCGAGCGCTAGCTGGTCGAAGTCCTCGGCCTCCGCCATCGTCCCGAGCTGACTCCCGGGGTCGCCGGAGACGTGGCGGACGGTCGCGTCGATGTCGTACTCGTCGAGCACGAGTTCGACCGCGTCCTCGATTTCGTCCGGCGTGCGGTCGCTCTCCGGGTTCTCCACGATGGCGACCGTGAGGTCGTCACCGGCCTCCCGCGCGCGCTCAGCCGTCTTGGAGAGCGCGTCCAGGGAGTCCTCGCTGCCGCCGATTCCGAGCAGGACTTTCATGTCCGAGTCGTCTCCCTCTCGGGAGTAAAGCGTTGCGTCCTCCCCGACACCCTTTTGCGGCCGTACTCGCTATCCGGGAGTATGACTGAGGACGCCGAACCCGCCGGGGAGCGCGCCGCTCGGGGGGACGCGCGAGACGACGAACCGGAGTCGGACGCCACGCCCGGCGTTCCCGAGGACACGGGAGGCGAGGACGCGGACGACGTTCCCGAGGACGTGGTCACGTACGACCGCTTCACGAAGATGGACGGCGCGCAGTACGAGCGCGTGAACGAGTTCCTCCGCGACCGAACGTACATCACGGCCCGCGAGTGGGCGATCGCGCGGCTCTGCGCGGACTTCCGGACGGAGACGGGGGTGGAGATGACGAAGATCGGGGAGAACCTCCCGGAGCTCGTGCCGTTCATGACGGACACGTACACGCCGCAGGCGGTGAACCAGGCGCGTGCGGCGTTCGAGGACAAGGTTCGGACCGCGGGCGCGACGTTCCTCTACGGCGCGATGAGCGACTTCTTCACCGCGGACGAACTGGACGACGTGATGTACGAGGCGACGGAGGTCGCCAAATTCCTCCTCGAAGTCGAGGGTGTCGACCTCTCCGTCGAGGACGAACTCGACGCCGAGGAACGCATCTCCAGCGTCATGCGGGAGGTCCGGGAGGCGAGTTCGGAACTGCGCGAGGAAGAATGAGATACTGAATTAATCCTGTTTGTGTCTATCCTGTTATGAGCGCCATCTAATACCTATGGCGAAACGAAAAATATTAATATATTTTTAAGATATACCATATATAAGGAAAAACTCTTGCGAGTGCACTCGGATATTGGATGGTTTAGCCTATTGTCCAATGCTTCTATAACAAAAATTTTTATAATGCTCTGGTATAGTTGCTTGATTGAGGTGTCTTAGGAATGAAAAGACGTAGCCTACTCAAGAGGGCAGCAGGACTGACTACGTTTGGTACGGTAGCTAATGTGGCTTCAGCAAAACACTCTACTAGGTCCGGTGGTACGTACCAAGACTTGGTTCAAGATTTCGAGCGTGCTATTGGACGACACGCACAACCTGAACTCGGGGCCCGTTATGCACAGGTCGAGAACGAGGAGGTTCAAAAATCGACAGACGGTGTTACTACAGAAGCTATAACATTTGCGGACGATTATAAGACGGTCTTCTACGACGATGTCGAATTCGCTGACGGGACAACAAA
The DNA here is from genome assembly GCF_036418315.1 of Salarchaeum sp. III. Lineage (NCBI taxonomy): Archaea > Methanobacteriati > Methanobacteriota > Halobacteria > Halobacteriales > Halobacteriaceae > Salarchaeum > Salarchaeum sp. III. The sequence goes on from NZ_JAZHPG010000027.1 coordinate 283,722, forward strand.
GCCGTTAGTCTACTACACCGACGATCACGACATGCTCTTTGCGCGGTTCGATGGTAATCAATACACGATTCGGCAGTTGGACAAGATTGAGCAGCGACTGCAGCGTCGACTAATAAGCAGCGAACATGCACCTTCGACGTATACCACTAGCCAGCGCCAGATTGGGGGTACTGGGAAAAAGTACGTCGACATCGGAGAAGACGTCACGATAGGCGGAACTGACGGTTCCGACAAGAACGGAACCTCCATTTGGGAAGGTGCTGCAAAGTCAGCAATCCGTTGCGATTACAAAGAGACGAACGCAGCACTACAAGTTGCGTACCTTGCTGATTCCTACATTCATGCCGAAATCTGGCGTGATGTTGAATTCAGTGGGGGTTCGGGGCTACTCAAAACGACCGGTTTCGGAACCTATCGCGGAAGCGCATCCTCAGCGCTAGGAGGTGGGTCGATTAATGGAGATGTGTTCATTAGGGAGAAAAACGGTAGTGAGGAGAGTGAGCACGCGCTACACGTCGGACTTGGTATAGTCGACGGATGGGGTGACCACGCGAACTACGAAGAATCAGTGTACAAGGATGTGAGTTCAGGTACGTACGAGATTGGTATTCGGCTTGCGATTAATGCAGCAGCAGCGACGACGGCAGCGGCAGTCGTTGACCTTCACACGAATGAAAACGCTCGGTTCCAATTCCCCGGTTTCTTCGACTTTTCGTATATTGACCTCGAATGGCAGTAAGAGCTGTCTATACTCAACCGCAGTAACCGACCTTACTGCGAGTTGGGTTCTCGGTTTCTCCGGTATCCGACAACAACAGAAGCAAGAAGAACTGCGATAACGAGCGATGCGAGGGTCTCAACAAATAGTCCATAGAACTGCGGGACGAAGTGTTCAAACACGACGAAGTTTATCAACACTAAGCCAAGGAACGTCACGAGTATGAACTCGATTTTCGACTCCATAGGTTATACTCAGAGCACCACCCCATTAAATATTTTTCACAAGTTGGAGTATTTTCACATTATCATTTGGTCTCTATGGTAGCCATTGCGCGGCTCTGCGCGGACTTCCGGACGGAGACGGGGGTGGAGATGACGAAGATCGGAGAGAACCTCCCGGAGCTCGTGCCGTTCATGACGGACACGTACACGCCGCAGGCGGTGAATCAGGCGCGTGCGGCGTTCGAGGACAAGGTTCGGACCGCGGGCGCGACCTTCCTGCTGGAAGTCGAGGGTGTCGACCTCTCCGTCGAGGACGAACTCGACGCCGAGGAACGCATCTCCAGCGTCATGCGGGAGGTCCGGGAGGCGAGCGACGAACTCCGCCACGGCGAGGAGTGCCCGCACTGCGGCGGCGACCTCACCACCGCAGACTAATCTCCCACAACCGTTTTTTCGGGTTCGCGGAAATCAGGCCTGTATGTCGCTCGGAACGGCGTTCGGTCGCGCCGCATCGTTCGTGAAGCGCCGCCCCGACGCGTTCGCGCTCGTTGTCGCCCTCCTCGCCGCCGTACAGGCGCTCAACGCCCCGCGGTTCGTCCTTCGCGGGCAGGCCGCGAACCTCGTCGGGTCCCTGCTCTCGATGTTCGTCGCGCCCTTCCTTACGATACCCGTGCTGTCGCTGGTGTACGCGGACGCCGAGCGCGACGACCGCGTCCCGCTCTCCGCCGCGTTCGAGACGTACGGCGAGCGCGTCCTCCACCTCCTCGGCGCGAACCTCGCCATCCTCGGGCTCGTCGTCGCCGCCACGTTCGCGCTCGTCGTGCTCGCGTTCATCCCCGTGCTCAACGTGGTGGCGCTCATCACGTTCGTCTTCGGCGTGTTGGTCGCCCTGTTCGTCCTGCAGTTCGTCTCCGCCGCGGTCGTCGTCGACAACGTGGGTGGCGCGAACGCGCTCCGGGAGAGCAAGGAGTTCGTCTCCGAGAACACCGACGGCGCGGTCGCGTTCGCGGTCGCCCGCCTCGCCGTCACGCTTCCGCCCGCGCTCGCCTTTCTCTTCCTCGCCGACGCGTACCCGCGGGACGCCGCCCTCACCCTGACGCCGGGCGCGCTCGTCGCCGCCGCGCTCACGGTGCTCGCGTCCGCGTTCATGCACGTCGTGTACATCCACTACTACCGGGACGCGAAACGGAGTCCGTACTAGTCCTCGCCCGCGAACAATCCGGGGTCCTCGTACACGAACTCCACTGGCTCCTCCTCCAGTCCGCGGAGGTGGACGACGAACTCGCCGCGCTCCGCGGCCGCGTCCGCGGCCTCTGCGGCGTCGTCCTCGCCGTACATCCCCGCGAACAGCAGCGCGACCTCGCGGTCGGGGTCCTCCATCACGACCACGACGTACACCGTCCCCGCTTCGGTCGCGGTGAGCACCTCGTACTCCGTGAAGGAGACGCCGTCCTCGATGAGGTCCGTAATCGTCTCGTAGTCCGACCCGGTGACGACCACGTCGAGGTCCGCGCGCTCCGCGTCCTCGGTCGCCAGCAGGGTCGTGTCGCCCGGCTCTACCTCGTACGTGTCCCAGCCGGCGTCGTCGTAGGCGTCAGCGGTCGCCGCCATGTCCTCGACCGTCGCCGCCCACGCACCCGCCCGCGGGTCCGTCACGTCCTCGCTCATGCTAGAACGGGCGCGTGCCGCGCCGAAAAGCGTTACCGTCACATCATGCTAGGGCGCTCCGTCGCGCGCTGTTCCGACTATCGGTGGAACGAAACGAACCCCACTCGTACCACTCACGAATAGACTGAAAATTTATTACAGTACGGTCGGTGTGTGGTCGTACGCTCTCGCCGATGAGTTCCCATTACCGTCGGACCGTGTTGTTCGGACTCGGTGCGACAGCGACCGCGTTACTCACTGGATGCGCAACCCCGGAGAGAGATGAGTCGGTTCCGGCTGGTAGTCTCGGATTCGAGAACCGCCACCGGCTCCCGCACACGCTCGGCGTCGAACTCACGGACACCGCAGGCTCCGACCAAGGACGGCAGACCGTCGAGTCGACGGTGTCCCTCCGGCCCGGCGAAGAGATGTTCGTTCCGAGCGTCTTCTCCGAGGAGACGACGTACACGCTCTCCTTCACCGTCGACGGCGACCCGCCGGAACGCGAGGACGCGCGGACGATGGAGTTCGAACCCTACGGCAAGGACGACTCCTGGGTGTCGCTGGTCGTCGAGGACACGGGCGCGTTCTCGTGGTACGACGTGTCGACGCGCTCGGACGGCGGCTACGAGGTCTGACGCCGCACGTTCTCGCCGCGCGCGCTCCCGAACTCCCCATCCCGGTAGGCGAACTCGCCGCGAACCATCGTCCACTCGGGGAACACGCCCGCGAAGCCTTCGAACGGCGTCCACCCGCACTTCGAGTGCAGGTCGTCTCCCCGAATCTCCCGCACGTTCGCGGGGTCGACGAGCACCAGATCCGCGTCCCGGCCCGCCTCGATTCGTCCCTTCCGGGGGAGGTCGAAGATTTTCGCTGGATTCGCGGCCGTCACGTCCCGCACGCGCTCGTAGGACAGCTCGCCCTCCCGCGCGGCGTTCAGGAGAAGCGGGAGTGCCGTCTCGACGCCCGGAACGCCCGAGGGCGCGTCCCAGATGCCCGCGTCCTTCTCCTCGCGGGTGTGCGGCGCGTGGTCGGTCGCCACCACGTCCACCGCACCCGACTGGAGCCGCTCGAACACCGCTCCTCGTCGTTCTTCGGAGCGAAGCGGGGGGTTCATCCGCCCGAACGTCCCGAGGTCGTCCAAGTCCTCGCGGGAGAGGAAGAGGTGGTGGGGCGTCACCTCGCAGGTCGCGCCGCCCGCGCGCGCCGCGTCCACGCCCTCCGGCGTGCTCGTGTGCGCGATGTGCACCTGCGCGCCCGACCCCTCCGCGACCGCGACCGCGCGCTCCACCGCCGCTTCCTCCGCCTCCGGTGTGCGGTACGCGCTCCACGCGTCCGCGTCCGAGCGCTCCCGGGCGGCCCCGGAGAATAGGTCGGCGTCCTCCGCGTGCACGGTGACGGGCACGTCCTCGTCGGCCGCGCGCTCCACCGCCGCCGCGAACAACGCCGCGTCGATACCCATGTTTCCGGTGGAGTCCGCGAGGAACACCTCGCCCAGCGCGAACAACGGCCTCTCGAACAGCGAGTCCGGGTCCCAGCTCTCGGTGACGCCGCCGTTGACGCCGTAGTCCACGAGGGACGCGCTCGCGAGTTCGTCCTTCTCGTCGAACGCCGCGCCCGTCACCGTCGGCGGGTTCGTGTTCGGCTGGTCCACCACGGTGGTGACGCCGCCCGCGGCCGCCGAGCGACTCCCCGTACTCCACGTCTCCTTGTGGCTCGCGCCCGGCTGGCGGAAGTGAACGTGCACGTCTATCATCCCCGGCAGGAGAAGGCGTCCGTCCGCGTCCGCGAGCAGTTCGCCGTCCAGGTCGTCGCCCACGGCGTCGATGCGGCCGCCGTCGAGCCGAACGTCCACCCGGCGGCCGTCCGCGAGCGCCGCGTCCCGAATCACGCGCATACCCCGACTGCGCCGAGTACCGGCCTAAGTCTGACGGACGCTCTCCACTCGAGGGTTCTCGCCCGCGAGCGCAGTTTCGAGCTCCGAGAGCACCTCGACGGGGTCGGTCGTCGCGCCCGCGCGCTCCAGACTCCCGACGGACCGCGGGTCGAGCGGCAGGCCGAGCGCGCCGTACACGTCGCCCAGTACGCGCCCGATTTCGCGGTGGTCCTCGACCACCAGCACGCCCGAGACGAGCGCGGCGTTCAACGTGACGCGCTGCGCGACTCCCGCCAGTTTCCCCCGGTACTGGAGGCTGTACGCGCCCGGACAGAACGACTCCGGGGGTTCGCCGCGCTGCGCGGGCGCGCCGAGCCGCCAGCACGCCCGCTGCACGTCCGACACCATCGACTCGTAGCGCGCTTCGAGACCGGTTCGGATGTCCTCGATGGGTTCGATGCGCGCGAACGCGACGGTGGTTCCGGTGTACGCCACCGCGCGCCCGCCGACGCTCCGCTCCACGGACGCGAACCCGTGCTCGCGCGCCGCCTCCCGCGCCGCCTCGTAGCCGTCGGTGCGGGCGTCCCGCCGCCCGAACGCCACCTGCCGGTCCGGCCGCCACACGCGCACCGCAGGCTCCCCGGATTCGCCCACCTGTTCCACGAGCCGCCGCGTCACCTCGCCGTCCCCCGCCCGAGTGTCCGCCGCGCCACGAACCACGCGCATACCCCGTCCTTCGCGCGACACGGGTAAATGCGCTCGGTGTAACTCACCCGTATGGTTCGCCTGCCGGCCGCCGTCCTCGAACGCTACCCCCGATTCTCCCTCTACAACTCGCCCTATCCCGCCCACGACGCCGGCCGCGCAATCGACCTCTACCCCGACTCGAACGACGCCCCGAGCCCCGTCGCCGGCACCGTCACGCACGTCCGCACCGTCCGCTGTCCCTCGAAACCGTACGCGAGCGACCGCGACCACCTCGTCGTCCTCGACACCGGCGACTTCCTCGCGCGCGTCCTCCACGTCGAACCCGCCGTCACGGTCGGCGACGAAGTCGCCGTCGGGGACTCCCTCGGGGAGATGGTGCGCTCGGGCTTCTTCGCGCCGTGGGTCGACAACCACCTCCACCTCGGGTTCCGCGAGCGAGACGCCGACCCCGTGCGCGCGTCCGGCAGCCTCCCACTCGAACTCGACCTCGACGTGCGCGGCGTCCCGTGGGACGGCACCGGCCGAATCGTCGAGACCGGCGGAACGTACGCCACGGTCGACAGTCCGTCTCACCCATCGCCGGGCGCGTTCGCCGCCGTCGCGAGCGACGACGGCCGACCGCTCGACGGCGGTATCCCTCACTACCGCCACGGCGGCACGCTCGCCCCCGGGACCGCCCCACTCACGCTTTTCGACACCTCGCTTGGAACGCCGGACGGCCGTGACGTGACGTGGGCGGGCGTCGATGTCCGCGCGAACGACCGGCCCGCGACAGGACTCTCGCTCTTCTGCGGCCGCGACAGCCTCCGGGCGAAGCTCGTTTTCGCCGACGGCCACGGCTTCGCGGTCGGCGACACCGTGACCGTGACGCTCCGCGCGACCGACGACCCAGTCCGCCTCGACTAGGCGTGCGATCGGCGAACAACTCCGTTACGCAAACGCGATGTCGTCGCGCTCCGCGAGTTCGCCGAACAGCCAGTCGGCGTGTTCGACCGCGTACTCCCTGTGGTCGTCCTCGATGTAGCCGAGGGCGTCGGTGACGACGACGGGCCGGTAGTCGCGGAGACCGGCCGAGGACGCGGTGTGGAGGACGCAGACGTTCGCGAGCGTGCCGCAGACGAGGAGGTCGTCGACGCCGCGGGCGCTCAGCCAGCCGTCGAGTTCGGTCTCGTGGAAGGCATCGTAGGTGTGTTTCTCGACGACGTGGTCGTCTCGGCGAACGTCGAGTTCGGCGACGAGTTCGGCGTCCCAGGAGTCCTCGACGACGTGTTCGCCCCAGCGCTCGAACTCGTCGTAGTAGTGGGTGTCGTCGAACTGGCCGGGCGGATGCACGTCCCGCGTGTACACGACCTGCACACCGGCGTCGTGCGCGCGGTCCACGAGACTCGCGACGGGGTCGACGGCGTCGCCGCTCGGCGGCGCGTACAGACTTCCCTCGGGGTGGCAGAACCCGTTCTGCATGTCCACGACGACCAGCGCGGTTCGGTCGGGGTCGAACTCCATGCGGGAGGCGTCTCCCGCGGCCGACAAAACGGTTACGCGCCGGACGTGTATGGGGTTTTAGTTGTTCGAGCGCCCTCCGTCGGTATGGACCGTCGAATACTCGCCGTCGCCCTGGTCGCGATGGTCGCCCTCGCGGGCTGTCAGAGCCCCTTCTCCTCCGGGACGGCCACCCCCACACCGACGAGCACGGACACGACGAGCGGACACGACGACTACGCCGACCCCGAGACCGACCGCCTCGGCTGGGAGGGCGGCCTCTGGTACGACGAACCGATTCAGGTCGACCGCTCGGACGGCCTGAACGACAGCGAACTCGACGCGGTCGTGAACCGGTCGATGGCGCGCGTCGAACAGGTCCGTCAGCTGGAGTTCGAGAGCACGGTTCCGGTCTCCATCATCACGCGCGCCGAGTTCCGGAACCAGACGCAGTCGGGCGGCGAACCGTCGCGGAACGCGAGCCTCCACCAGAACGTGAAGTGGGAGGCCGCGTTCATGACGGGCGAGAACGAGAGCGCCATCGCCGCACAGCGCTCGAACACCGCCGGGAGCGTCGGCGGCTACTACAGCCCGAGCGAGGACCGCATCGTCATCGTCTCGGACAGCGAGAACCCCGAGATGAACGAGGTAACGCTCTCCCAGGAGCTCTTCCACGCGCTCCAGGACCAGCGGTTCAACATCACGCGCTACGACCAGTCCACGACCGAGTCCCACAACGCCATCGACGGCATCATCGAGGGCGACGGGAACTACGTCGACTACCTCTACGAGCAGCGCTGTGAGGACGACTGGGACTGCCTGATGCCGCAGTCCTCGGGCGGCGGTGGGTCCGCGTCCGACCTCCACGTCGGCATGTACGCCGTCACGTACCAGCCGTACAGCGACGGCCCGCCGTTCGTCCAGCAGATTCGGGAGGACGGCGGCTGGGAGGCCGTGAACGCCGTGTACGAGAACCCGCCGGCGAGCACGGAACAGACCATCCATCCCGCGAAGTACGGCGAGGACGCGCCGACCGAGGTGTCGGTCGAGGACACGAGCACCGCGGAGTGGTCCGTGCCCGACCTCGGCCCGAACAGCGTCGACTACGCCGAGTTTGGTGAGGGCGGGATGTACGTCGCGCTCTGGTACCAGAGCTACGTCGCGTCCAACGAGGCCGGCGCCGTGCGGAACGTCGCCATCCCCTACCAGGACTTCTTCTCCGCCTCGGGTGAACTCGACGCGTACAACTACGACCACGAGATAACGGCGGGCTGGGACGGCGACAAACTCGTGCCGTACGTCCGCGACGACTCCGCGACGACGAACGAGACCGGGTACGTCTGGAAGTCCGCTTGGGACTCGAACGCGGACGCCCAGGAGTTCGTCGAGGGGTACCGCGCCGTCCTCGACCACCTCGGCGCCACCGAAGTCTCCGCGAACACCTATCGGATTCCGGACGGGAAGTACGCGGACGCGTTCTCCATCGAGGTGTCCGGAAACACGGTGACCATCGTGAACGCGCCGACCGTCGACGAACTCGACGACGTGCACGCGACCGCCTGACTCGCCGCCGACGGTAGTCTTTTCTTTCTCGTGACCGCAGTAGTCGTGTGAACACTCGGCTCGCCGTCGTCCTCGGACTCGCGTGCCTGCTCGCGCTCGCGGGCTGTGCGAACGCGCCGACCGACAACCCGACGCTCGCCGGGTCGGCGGACGCGCCCGCCGACCCCGCGTCCGACCGACTGGGCTGGGAACAGGGCTACTGGTACAACGAATCGCTCCCCGTCACCACGTCCGACGGCCTGAACGAGACCGAGCAGGACGCGGTCGTCCACCGCGCGATGGCGCGCGTCGAACACATCCGGGGTATCGAGTTCGACGAGGACGTGCCCGTCTCCGTCATCAGTCGGGAGACGTACCGCGAGCAGACCGGCGGCGGGAGCGGCGGGTCCGGGTCGAACAGTGGCGTGACGTTCGACGACGTGCGCTACGAGGCGCTGTTCCTCGTCGGCGAGACGCAGAGCGGGAGCGAGCAGTCCTCGGAGACCACGTCGTCGAGCGTCGCCGGCTACTACAGTCCGAGCGCGGACCGCATCGTCATCATCAGCGACACCGACAGGCCCGTGCTCTCCGAGACGACGCTCGGCCACGAACTCGTGCACGCGCTCCAGTACCGGAACTTCGACCTCGGCTTCTCCGGGTCCACTCTGGAAGCCCGGAGCGCCGCGCTCGGCCTCATCGAGGGTGACGCCGAACTCGTCGCACAGCGCTACGAACGGCACTGCGGCGACGACTGGGAGTGCGTCAGCCAGCCCGCATCCACCGGCGACAGCGGCGGGAGCGACGACGGGTCGAGCGGGAGCGGCCTGCACTACGGCATCTACTTCACGCAGTACTTCCCGTACAGCGACGGCCCCGCGTTCGTCGCGTCCGTCGAGGAATCCGGCGGCTGGGACGCCGTGAGCGACCTCTACGCCGACCCGCCCGCGAGCTCGGAGCAGGTCGCCCAGCCCGCGACGTACGGCGTGGACGAACCCACCGCGGTCAGCCTCGAAGACCGCTCCGACGGCGACTGGACGCGGCTCACGCCGCCGAGCGGCGCGCCGTACGCCGAGTTCGGCGTCGCCGGCCTCACCGGGATGTTCGCCTACCCCGCCTACGAGTCCTCGATGGACGACACCGCCGCCCGGCCGTACGTCCTCAGCCCGAACGAGTTCCTGAACCGGAACGACGCCGGGAACGTCGATTCGTCCGACCCCATCAACTACACGACGACGCCCGTCGACGGCTGGGACGGCGACAAACTCTACGCGTACAAAAATAGCGGCGAAGCCGCCTACGTCTGGAAGTCCGTCTGGGACTCGAACGCGGACGCTCGCGAGTTCGCCGCGACGTACCGCGACCTCCTCGCGTACTGGGGCGCACAATCCCAGGGGAACGGCGTCTACACCATCTCGGACGGCGCGAGCGAGTTCGCGGACGCCTTCCACCTCTCCGTCTCCGGCGACACGGTCACCATCGTGAACGCGCCGCGCCCGAGCGAACTGGACGACGTGCACGCCGGCACCCCCACGTCGTAGTCTTTTTCGACGCGGCGCGAGAGAACCGCGTATGAGTGAGTCCCACGGCTTCGACATCGTGCCCACGGACGCCATCGCCGACGGCCGTGCGACCGACGCGTACTTCGACCGAACGCTCGAAACCCTCGACCACGCGGGAAAGAACCCGACCGTCGTCGCCGAGGTCACCGCGGACCAGTTCCCCACCGGCGAGTTCGAACTCCTCGCGGGCGTGAAGGACGCCGCCCACCTCCTCGCCGGCCTCCCCGTCGATGTCGACGCGCTCCCCGAGGGAACGCTGTTCGACGGCGGTCCCGTCATGCGCATCGAGGGACGATACCGGGAGTTCGCGCGATACGAAACCAGCCTCCTCGGCTTCCTCTCGCACGCCTCCGGCTGCGCGACCGCCGCGCTCGACGTCCGCCGTGCCGCTCCGGACTCTCAGGTGCTGAGCTTCGGCGCGCGCCACGTCCACCCGAGCATCGCCGCGATGGTCGAACGCTCCGCCCTCCTCGCGGGCCTCGACGGCTTCAGTCACGTCGCCGCGGGCGACGTGCTGGGCCGGGAGGCATCCGGAACGATGCCGCACGCGCTCCTCATCGCGTTCGGCGCAGGTCATCAGGAAGACGCGTGGCGGGCGTTCGACGACGCCGTCCCGCCCGAGGTGCCGCGGGTCGCGCTCGTCGACACGTACTCCGACGAGAAGGACGAAGCCCTCCGCGCCGCCGACACGCTCGGGGACGCCCTCGACAGCATCCGCCTCGACACCACCGGCAGCCGGCGCGGGAACTTCGAACACATCATTCGAGAAGTCCGCTGGGAACTCGACGCCCGCGGACACGACGACGTGGGAATCTTCGTCAGCGGCGGCCTCGGCCCCAGCGACCTCGAAGAACTCCGCGAACACGTGCAGGGGTTTGGCGTCGGCGGCTACGTCTCGAACGCAGACCCCGTCGACTTCGCGCTCGACATCGTCGAACGCGACGGCGACCCCTGCGCGAAACGCGGGAAACTCTCCGGGAAGAAGGACGTCTACCGAACCGGCGACGGCGGGCACGAGGTCGCGCTCGCCGGCCGCGGCCCCGACGACGCGCAGTCACTCCTCCAGCCGCTGGTTCGGGACGGCGACCTCGTCCGCCAGTTCGACCTCGACGAGTCACGAGAACACGTCCGCGAGGACGTAGAACGAGTCTTCTAGTCGGTTAACTGCTCGACGCTTCCCTCGGGTTCGCGCTCCTGGAACACCTGCCCCTCGAACAGCGTCACCATCACGTCGTCGTCCTCCCACGCCCCCGGCGCGAGACCAGCCTTCCGGCACGTGCGGTCGAGATATTCGTAGACGCTCCAGTTGTTCTCCACGGGCACCGTCGGATACATCCAGCCGTGCTGGCCGTCCCCGTCCACGGCGACGCCGTGCGTGCCGAGTTCGAGGTCCTCGTCCGGATTGTCCGTGAGGAGGAGGTTGGAGACTGTGCAGACCGACACCCGGGTCGTTCCGAGCTCCGCGGGCTCGACCTCGGACCCACAGGAGTCGTCGCTCGCGGCCTTGATGGCGGCGTCGACGATGGCGTGACCGAGCTGCTTCGTGCCGTTCCCGAGCTCCCGGGCCGTATCGTGTGCCCCCGCACACCCCCGGAGTCGGCCGCGGCCGCGTGTCGATTCGAGCCGGACGAACGCGCCCGTACGGTTGTAGAACGCGTCCCGCATACTGCCCGGCTGCTCTCGCTGCCCGTTGCGGACGAACGCCTCGACGGAATCTCGTGCGAGTTCGACCGCCCGAGCGCCGTCTTCGAAGGAGAGGTGGACTGACTGGGCCTCGGACATTACGAACACATATATGTGTGATTCTAACTTCAACCCTTCCCTTCACCTTCACAATCGTGATAGACCCCGCTCGCCCCTCGTCCCCCACGAAAACCCGTCTTCTAGCGATGTCAGGGAAGTGGGGTGAGGGGTGTTCAGTCACAAAAAACCGGCGCGGGCACCGAACGCCTTAACTCTCGCTCGCCCACACACACGAACGGGCAGCGGGAGTCCGGCTCCCGTGCACACGCATGAGGAAAGTCCCCCCACCGCCCGAGCAGGCGGCCGGACACACGTCCGGAGCGGGAGACCGCTGGCACTGGAACAGACACGACACGTCTCCCGGCGACCGAGGACGTGCGCGACCCCCGACGCGAGAAGGGGAAGTGAACCCACAGAGGGCAGACCCGGGAGGACCGATGGAACGGCCACCCCCGCCGGTGCAAGTCCGCGCGACGACGGTAGCTCGGGCACCCGCGCGGACGCTCAGCCGAATGCCGGAGAAGAACAGAAGGGGGCTTACTCCCCGCAGCTCACGCACCTTTTCCTGCGCGCGAGCCGCGGGCTCGCGCTGGGAAAATCTGCACCAGTCGCGAGACGCGAAGCGTCTTGCAGGCAAAAGCCTCACACCTCCAGCCGCGGCTCTCCGAGCCGCGTTAGTCGGTGCTCGGCCCGCTCCCTTCGTTCGCGGTCGGCGTCGGTTGGATGCCGAGTCTCTCGGTTCTGCCACACTCGCCGAACCTTCAAATACGAAGCCGCGGCCAGACCGGGCGTGACGTAACCGTCGTCCGGGCGCGCTCTGCGGTTGCGCGGCGCGCCGCGCCCGAAACCGTAGCGCCGCCTGCCAGCCCCGACCAGCACGCGCTATCCGTCGAAGCCGTCCTCCCAGCGGAACACGCGACGTCCCACCTTTTTCTGACTCGGGTCGCTCGCTGCGCTCACGACCCGCTCGGCAGAAAAATCTGGACCAAAAACCGGACCGCACGGCGTTCCAACTCCTCAGCCGCCGAAGCCGTCCTCCCAGCGGAACACGCCGTCCTTCTGCACGGTCTCCCCGTCGATGTCGAGCCGGCCGCCCGTTCGGAGGTCCGTGATGAGGTCGACGTGCACCGCGGAGTCGTTCGCGTCGTCCTCCCGGTCCTCCGGGAAGTTCGACGTGTACGCGCGGCCGAGCGCGAGGTGGACCGTTCCCCCCATCTTCTCGTCGAACAGGATGCTATCAGTCACGCGGTCGATGCCGCGGTTCATCCCGATGCCGAGCTCGCCGAGCCGCCGCGCGCCCTCGTCCGTCTCCACGACCTCCCGAATGACGTCCTCGTTCTGCGCCGCCGAATACTCGACGACGTCGCCGTCCTCGAACGAGAGGTGCACGTCGCGCACGCGCTTGCCGTTGATGGTCATCGGCACGTCGAACAGGACCTCGCCCTCGGTCGCGTACGGCGCCGTGAACACTTCTCCCGACGGGAGGTTGTGCGAATCGTAGGCCACGCTCGCACAGGAGTTCACCGCCACCCGGTCGTCGATCCGCATCGTCAAATCCGTCTCCTCGGAGACGATGCGAACCTCCTCGCCGGCGTCGAGCAGGTCTTTCAGCTTCGCCTGTTCGTCCGCGAGTTCCTGCCAGTCTCGGTTCACCGCGGCGTAGACGAAGTCCTGGTATGCCTCGTAGCTCATCCCCGCCTGCTGGGCGAGCGACCGCGTCGGGTGCACCGTGCTCACCCAGTCGGTGTCCATGCGGGCCTCCCGAATCCCGTCGCGGGCCTTGCTGTACGCCTGCCGGGTGTCGCTGTCCACGTCAGCGTTCGCCGCGGTGTTTCGCCCGCCGCCGAGTCGGAGCACGGCGTCCGCGTGCGCGTAGAGCGCGCGCTCGAACTCCGGGTTCTCGTCGAAGTCGCCGTCGTGCGCGCGCAAGTACGCCCGCGATACCTCCGCCGACCCGTACGTCGTGTGCACGTTCGCACCACGTTCCCCGAGCGCTTCCGCGACCGCCACGCCCAGTTCGTGCGCGTCCTCCGACACCGAGAGGACTACGTCGTCACTCTCGCTGATTCGCGCGCTCCAGTCCACCAGCGTCTCCGCGTGCTCCCGCACTCGGTCGTCCATACGTCCACCTCGAGACCGTCCCACGAAAAACAGTCGGGTTCGACGAGGGCTATCCAGATCCGTCCGCGCCAAGCCCCCGCCAGTAGGCGAGGTAGAGCGCGTAGAACCCGATAGTGACCGAGGCGATGGCGAGAACGGCGACCACGTCGTCCCATGGGGTCACGAGCCACCGCTCCTCGGCCCGCAGGAGCAGGCCAGCCCAGCCAACACCGCCGGCAGCGACCCCGACGAGCAGGGCCTTACGGTTCCGGTCGCCCCGCCGGTACCGCCAGTACGCGTACCCGAACAGAACGGGGAGCGCGACGAGGCCCACGGCAATCAGCCACCCGACGAGCGTCACGTCCATCGCGTCACCGTCCAGTTCCTCCAACCTTTCGCCGATGCGGCGCAGCGGGCCGGCGTCGATGCGGGGTGGATTGCGATACAGTACGCTGTTGAGTGCGGCTGCCTGGCGGTCGCGGCGCGGGAGACCGTGGCGCGGAACGGGTGCGGATGCGGTGCGGGATGCGTCTCCGCTTCCGCACGGCGCGGCGAAGCCGCGCCGCCTTTTTGGTGAAGATTTTTGCGGGGAGTGGGTCGCGTCAGCGACCCCGACCCGGAAAAAGGTTCAGGGGTAGACGAGCACCGTTCCGAACTCGGTTTCGAGGACGGCGACTTCTTCGCCGGATTCGGCGCGGTAGTCCTCCTGGATGTCGACCATCTCGGGGTCGAGTTCGACGGTTTCGTCGTCGAGTTCGAGCGGTATCGCGCCCTCGGTCTTCCGGGCTTTGATGACGGCGGGGTCGGCCTCCTGGAGCGCCTGGATGACGGCGCCGGCCTGGCTTCGGAATTCGGGACCGATGAGGGAGTCGTCCGGGTCGACGTCGACGGGGACGAGTTCGACGTTCGGACGCCCGGTCTCGATTTTCACGGGCGCGTTGACGGTTTCGGAGAGGTCGTAGGTGTCGATGGCTCCCTCGACGTCGGTTTCGAGGTAGATGTCGATGCGGTCGAGTTCGGCGTTCAGCGGGCGGCCGGTCTCGGACTTCCACGCGCGCACGTCGCTCGCGGTTTCGGCGATGACGTTGCCTTTCGCTTCCGCGTTCTCGTCGTAGTGGTCGAGGTCGGGCCACTCGGCGTTGTGGACGCTGCCCTCGGTGCCGGGGAGGTACGTCCAGATTTCTTCCGCGAGGTGCGGGCTGAACGGCGCGAGCATCCGCGTGACGGCGGAGACTGTGGTGTAGAGCGCGTGACGGGCGGCGTCGCGTTCGCCGGGCCGGCCGTTGTAGAGGCGGCCCTTCGCGAGTTCGACGTAGTCGTCGGCGAGGTCGTTCCACGCGAACTCGCGGAGTTCGCGGAGCGCGGCGTCGAACCGGTACGCCTCCATCTCGGCCTCCACGTCGTCCGCGACCCGGGTGAGTTTGGAGAGTATCCAGTCGTCGGCGTCCCGGTACGCGGGCGCGTCGACCTCCGGCGTGTCCTCGTCGAAGTGACCGCTCGCGAACTGGAAGATGTTCCAGAGTTTCGTGAGGAAGCGGCTCGCGGACTTCGCTTCCTTCCACTGGAACTGCACGTCGCTCCCGGGTTGGCCGCCGAGCGCGAGCGCCTGCCGGAGCGCGTCCGCGGAGTACTCGTCGACGGCGTCGTCGGGCGCGACGACGTTCCCGCGGCTCTTGCTCATCTTGTTCCCGTCCGGCCCGAACACCATGCCGTTCACGAGGATGTCGTCCCACGGCTTCTGGTCGGTGAGCGCGCCCGTTCGGAGGAGCGTGTAGAACGCCCACGTCCGGATGATGTCGTGGCCCTGCGGCCGCAGGCTCACGGGGTCGAACTCGTCGAGGTCGATGTCCTCGGGCCACCCCGAGATGTGGAGGGGAGTGATGGAGGAGTCCATCCACGTGTCCATCACGTCGGTCTCGCCCGTCCACTCCGTCGCGCCGCACTCGGGGCAGCTCCCGACGGCGGGGTCTTCCTCGGTGGGGTCGACGGGGGTTTCGGCGGCGTCCGCGATGTGCCAGTGTCCGCAGTCCTCGCACTCCCAGGCGGGAATCGGTGTCGCGAACACGCGCTGGCGGCTGATGACCCAGTCCCACTCCATGCCTTCCGCCCAGTCCACGAGGCGGTCGTGCATGTGCTCGGGAATCCACTCGACATCCTCCGCGAGCTCGAGCACGAGGTCCTCGTCCACCTCGACGAACCACTGTTCCTTCGAGAGAATCTCGATGGGCGTGTCGCACCGCCAGCACGCGCCCACCGACTGCTCGGTGGGTTCGGTGTCGTTCAGGTAGCCCTCGGCGTCGAGGTCGTCGGCGATGGCTTCTTTCGCCTCGTCGATGCTGAGGCCGGCGTAGTCCCCGGCGTCCTCGTTCAGGTGGCCGTCCTCGGTGAAGACGGCGCGGAGGTCGAGGTCGTACTCGGCCCACCAGTCCACGTCCTGTTTGTCCCCGAACGTACAGATCATGACGGCGCCGGACCCGAAGTCGGGGTCGACCTCGTCGTCCTCGATGAGTCCGACCTCGTGGCCGAAGAGGGGGACTTCGAACGTGTCGTCCTCGCGGCCGTCGTATCGGTCGTCGTCGGGGTGGACGGCTATCGCGACGCACGCCGCCATCAGTTCGGGGCGGGTGGTCGCGATTTCCACGTCGTCGTTCCCGGTCCCGGGGAAGGTGACGTAGTGGAGGGTGCCGTCGCGTTCGATTGGTTCGACTTCCGCGTCGGCGATGGCGGTCTCGCAGCGCGGACACCAGTTCACGGGGTGTTCGTCCCGGTACACCAGTCCCTGGTCCGCCATCTCGCTGAAGGAGTGCTGGGTCTTCCCCCAGTACTCGGGGTCCATCGTCCGGAACTCGTGGGTCCAGTCCTGACTGAACCCGAGTTCTTGCATCGTCGACTTCATCGACGCGATTTGCGCGTTCGTGTGCTCGATGCAGAGGTCGCGGAACTCCTGGCGGGACACGTCCGTGCGGTGGATGTCCTCGTTCTCCTCGACCTTCACTTCGGTCGGGAGGCCGTGGCAGTCCCAGCCCTGCGGGAACAGCACGTCGCGGCCCTGGAGGCGGTGGTAGCGCGCGGCGAAGTCCATGTAACTCCAGCCGAGCGCGTGGCCGATGTGGAGGTTGCCCGTGGGGTACGGCGGCGGCGTGTCGATGACGTACGCGGTGTCGGCGTCGCCGTCGTACGCGTAGGTTTCCTCGTCGAGCCATCGCTCTTGGAGGCGCGGTTCGAGTTCGTCGGGGTCGTAGTCCGCTGGAACGTCTGTCATGACTGGAGAGTCGTCGCTGGTCGGTCGTGGGCGGTCCGCGCGTCAGAAACGGCGATGCGGTTATCCACGTACTACCGAGAGAGCGACGCGCATACCCGAATCGTGCGGTCGTGCGTGCTTAAAAGTTCCCGTCCCCGCCGTTTAGGGGCGCCGAAAAACCGGTGGTTTCTTATCATTTAGGCTGGCCTAAACGGATATGGACCGACGAAAGTTCCTCGGCACGACCGGTGCTGCGCTCGGCGCCGCCCTCGCCGGCTGTCAGAGCAGTGGTGATTCGACTACCGCCACGACCACCGACGCCACGACCACGGAATCGACGACGCAAGGCACGACGGAGACGACGACCGCGTCCGACACGCCGTACTCGGTGTCGATGGTGCCCACGGGGGACGTGACGTTCGAGGAGGTCCCCGAAACGTGGATAGCGAACAACGGCAGTTACGCCGACATGGGGCTCGCGCTCGGCGTCGAGGAGCCGAAGGCGCTCTGGCTCAAGAACCGCTGGCACACGAACTACTACGACGAGATTCCCGGCGTGTCCGCGGACAAGAGCGACACCACGTCGCTCTACCAGGACGGCGTGTCGAAGGAACTGTTCTACTCGCTCGAACAGGAACACGGCATCGACGTGCAGGTGTTCGACCCGCACTTCCTCCTGAACCGGTACAAGGGCTGGGAGCAGGCCGACATCGACGAGGTCCGGAACGCCGTCGCGCCCATCATCGGGAACTCCATCTTCTCTCAGACCTACCCCTGGCACGAGGACTACCGGTACTACACGCTGTACGAGGCGTTCGAGAAGGTCGCGGAGATATTCCAGGAGCAGAAGCGTTACGAGGACTTCGCGAGCCTGCACGACGACTTCCAGTCGAACCTCGACTTCGTCCCCACGGCGGACTCCGAGCGCCCTCGCATCGCTATCCTCTGGCCCGCCTCCGAGTCCTCGTTCTACCCGTACCTCGTCGGCGGCGGCACGAGCCACAAGCAGTGGCGCGACCTGAACGTCCGGGACGCGCTCGCGGAGGCGAACGTCCAGGACTTCCTCTCCAGTCGCGGCACCATCGACTACGAGACCCTGCTCGAAGTCGACCCGGACGCGCTCATGATTCGCGGCCGCGAGAGCATGACCGCCTCGGAGTTCCAGGACTCCGTCGTCGCGCCGATGGAGTCCGACAACACGGCGAGCCAGCTCACGGCCGTCCAGAACGGCGACGTGTACCGGGGCGGCCCGCTCTACCAGGGTCCGATTTCGAACCTCGTCGTGACGCAGCGCGCCGCGGAACAGCTCTACGATGTCGAAGAACAGCTCTACGACCCACAGCGCGTCTCCGACATCGTGAACGGGAACGCCTAACCGCAACGGATTTAGGCGTCCCTAAGCTTTTCTGTGGTAGATGACGCGAACCAGGCGACGAGTGATATCCCACCGACGGGGGTCGCTCGATGAGTAACGAGACGAACACGCGCGGGTCCGCCGACCACTCGCTGGTCGCGCCGCGCGATAAACGCCTCCTGACGCTCGTCGCCGGCAGCGTCCTCGCCGTGCTCGCCGCTGGCTTCGTCCAGGTCTGGTTCGGGTCGTACGACATGACCGTCGCGAAGACGTTCTCGGTCGTCACGAACCCGCGCATCGTGTTCAATCCCGACGTGTGGGCGGCCGCCCTGCTCGGGAACGAGTTCCCCGAGTGGATGACGACGCCCCAGATAATCGTCTGGAACATCCGGATGCCGCGCGTGTTCATCGGCATCCTCGTCGGCATGAACCTCGCGGTCTCCGGCGCGGTGTTTCAGGCCGTCACGCGGAACGAACTCGCGAGCCCGTACATCCTCGGCGTGAGCGGTGGCGCGGGACTCGCCGTCCTCCTCACGCTCGTGTTCTTCTCCAGCGCGTACGTCGTCCTCCCCATCGTCGGAATTCAGTTCTCCGCGCTCCCGTTCGCCGCGGCGGTCGGCGGCTCTCTCGCGTTCTTCCTCGTGTACGCCATCGCCTGGCAGGGCGGAACGAGTCCCGTCCGCCTCGTTCTCGCGGGCGTCATCGTCGCTACAATCTTCCAGTCCCTCCAGACCGGCCTGTTCTACTTCCTCGACAGCACGGCGGCCGTGAAGACCGCGATCGCGTGGACGACCGGCTCCCTCACCGGCGTGGACTGGGAGCAGTTCCGGCTCGCCGGGCTCCCCACGCTGTTCGTCGTTCCCGCTATCTTCCTCGCGTCCCGCCACCTGAACGTCCTCCTCCTGGGCGAGGACACCGCGCGCTCGCTCGGGATGTCGGTCGAACGCGTCCGGTTCGGCGTGTCCACGCTCGCCATCCTCGCCGCCGCGACCGCTGTCTCCGTCGCGGGCCTCGTCGGGTTCGTCGGGCTCGTCGTCCCGCACGCCGTCCGCACCGTCGTCGGCAGCGACTACCGACGGCTCGTCCTCGGGTCGATATTCCTCGGGCCAGCCCTGGTCGTCGTCGCGGACGTGGTCGCGCGCCTCGCGCTGATGCCCGTGCAGGTCCCGGTCGGTATCGTCACCGGCCTCATCGGCGGCCCGTACTTCCTCTACCTGATGCGCCGGAACGGCAACGTCAGCGAGTTCTAACCATGTCACGCACCCAATCCACTGAATCCACCGACGGCACCGCGAGCGAAACACCGGACGCGAAGCTCCGCGCGAGCGACCTGGAACTCCGGTACGCGAACGTCGGCGAACCCGTCGTCGACTGCGACACGCTCGTCGTCCCCGAGGGCGAGATAACTGCTCTCGTCGGGCCGAACGGCAGCGGGAAGAGCACGCTCCTCCGCGGACTCGCCCGCCACCTCGCGCCCGCGGACGGCGACATCGCGCTCGACGGCCAGGACATCGCGGAACTCGGCGACAAGGAGTTCGCGCGCGAACTCGGCCTGCTCTCCCAGGAGAACAACGCGCCCGGCGGCATCACCGTCGAGGACCTTGTTCACCACGGCCGCTACCCCCACAAGGGGTTCTTCGACGGCCGCACGGGCGAGGACGAGGACGCCGTCGAGCGCGCCATCGAACTCACGGGCATCACGCACCTCCGCGACGAGGACCTCGGAAACCTCAGCGGCGGCCAGAAGCAGCTCGTGTGGATCGCGATGACGCTCGCCCAGCAGACCGACACCATCCTGCTGGACGAACCGACGA
Organism: Salarchaeum sp. III; assembly: GCF_036418315.1. Taxonomy (NCBI): domain Archaea; kingdom Methanobacteriati; phylum Methanobacteriota; class Halobacteria; order Halobacteriales; family Halobacteriaceae; genus Salarchaeum; species Salarchaeum sp. III. Next base: position 303,727 of record NZ_JAZHPG010000027.1, read on the forward strand.
CGTACCTCGACCTCCACCACCAGCTGCGCGTGATGGACGTCATTCACGAACTCAACGAGGAGCGCGGCGCGACCGTCTGCGTCGTCCTGCACGACCTCCAGCAGGCCGCGCGGTTCGCGGACTACCTCGTCGCCTTGCGGGACGGCCAGGTGTACGACTGGGGGCCGCCCGAGGACGTGGTGACGGAGGAACTGCTCGCGGACGTGTTCGGCGTGGACGCCGCGGTGGACTTCGACGGCGGCGACCCCCGCATCCTCCCGCGGCGGGCGCTCGACCGATAGGCTGGCCGCAACCACAGCTCTCATCCCCCTGGTTCTCGACGTTCGGATAGATGTCTACGCCGGAGGAGGAGAGCGTGTTCGACACGTACCGCGACCGCGTCGAACGACCGCTCTATCGGTTGTTCTCGGAGTACGGTGTGCCGGAGTGGAAGTATTTCGCGAGCGGGATGGCGGCGAACGTCGTCGCGCGCGCCGCGAGCCTGCTCCCGCCGCTTCTACTGGGTGCGGCTATCGACAGCGTGTTCACGGGCGATTCCGCGTTCTCGCTCCCCATCGTCCCCACGTCGTGGCTGCCCGCGACCGCCTCAGACAGCGAACAGTTCCAGTTCGCCGTGATAGCCATCGTCGTCGCGTTCTTCGTGACGGCGGTGTTCACGTGGCTGTACGGCGTGGCGGCGAACCTGTTCGCGCACCGCGTGATGCACGCCGTCCGCACCGATTCCTTCGAGAAGATGCAGCGCCTCGACATGACGTTCTTCGACGACAAGCAGACGGGCGAAGTCATGTCCGTGCTGAACAACGACGCGAGCAACCTCGAAGTCTTCCTCGACAACGCCCTCCAGAACACCGCGCGGCTCGCGGTGATGGTCGTCGGTATCGCCGGCATCATGTTCTGGATGAACTGGCAGCTCGCAACCGTGACGCTCGCCGCGATTCCGCTCATCGTCGTTCTCACGCTCTGGTTCATGCGGAAGGTCGAACCGCGGTACGTCGCACAGCGAAAGAGCATCGGCGACCTCAACACTCGTCTGGAGAACGCGCTCTCCGGCGTCGAACTCGTGAAGACCTCGAACACCGAATCCTACGAGACCGGGCGCGTCCGCGACGCCTCCTACAGCTTCTTCCAGGACACGATGAGCGTCCTGAAACTCAACTACCTCTACCGGCCGGGCATGGAACTGCTCGCCGGCCTCTCCTTCGCGGTGACGTTCGTCGTCGGCGGCATCTGGCTGTTCCAGGGGCCCCCGCTGTTCTTCTCCGGCACGCTCTCCACGGGCGAGTTCGTGACGTTCATCCTGCTCACGCAGCGGTTCGTCACGCCGCTCGCCGAAGTCTCGAACATCGTCGACCAGTACGAGAACGCGAAGGCGTCCTCGGAGCGCGTGTTCGGCCTGCGCGACATCCCCGTCCGCATTCAGGACGACGAGGACGCGGTCGACATTTCGCCCGTCGAGGGCCGCGTCGAGTACGACGACGTGTCCTTCGGGTACGAGGGCGACCCGTACGGCGCGCCCGACGACGAGTCGGAGACGCTCGCCGACGAGGACGTGATTCTCGACGGCGTGAGCTTCGAAGCGGACCCCGGCGAGACCACCGCACTGGTCGGGCCGACGGGCGCGGGGAAGTCCACGATTCTGAAACTCCTGATGCGGCTGTACGACGTTGACGACGGCGAAATTCGCGTCGACGGCCACGACATCCGGGACGTGACGCTCGAAAGCCTACGGGGCGCCATCGGCTACGTCGGCCAGGACACCTTCCTCTTCGACGGCACCATCGCGGAGAACATCAAGTACGGCGAGTTCGACGCCGACCGCGAGGACGTGGTGGAGGCGGCGAAGGCCGCGGAAGCCCACCAGTTCATCACGGAGATGCCGGACGGCTACGACACCCGAGTCGGGGAACGCGGCGTGAAACTGTCGGGCGGCCAGCGCCAGCGCGTCAGCATCGCCCGCACCGTCCTCCAGGACCCCCAGATACTGATTCTGGACGAAGCCACGTCCGCGGTGGACACGGAGACGGAGTTCCTCATCCAGCGCAGCCTCGACAAACTCAGCGAGGACCGCACGACGTTCAGCATCGCGCACCGTCTCTCCACCGTGAAGAACGCCGACCAGATTCTCGTCGTGGAGGCCGGCGAAATCGCGGAGCGCGGGACACACGACGACCTCCTCGACGCCGAGGGCGTGTACGCGGCGCTCTGGAACGCGCAGACGGGCGACCGCGACCGCCTGAAGCAGGAACTCGACATCGAGACCTAATCACCCACCGCTAAGAGGGCGGAGGCCCGGTATCCGGTATGGAACTCGGCGTGCTCGGTCTCGGACGGATGGGACGAATTGTGGTGGACCGGTGTCTCGACGCGGGCATCGACGTGGTCGCGTTCGACATCGACGAGGACGCGGTCGACTCGGCGGCGGACGCCGGTGCGACGCCCGCGCACTCCATCGACGAACTCGCGGAAACCCTCGGCGAGGAGAAACGAATCTGGCTGATGGTGCCCGCGGGCGACCCCGTGGACGCCGCGCTCGACGACCTCGAACCCCACCTCGACTCGGCGGACATCGTGGTGGACGGCGGGAACTCCTACTTCCAGGACTCGATTCGGCGCGCGGAGTTCTGTCCCGCCGCCTACCTCGACTGCGGCACCTCGGGCGGCCCCGCGGGCGCGGAACTCGGGTTCAGCCTGATGGTCGGCGGCCCGGAGTGGGCGTACGACGAACTCGCGCCCGTCTTCGACGCCGTCGCCACCGGCCCTGACGGCCACGACCGCATGGGCGAAACCGGCAGCGGCCACTACGTGAAGATGGTGCACAACGGCGTCGAGTACGCGCTCATGCAGGCCTACGGCGAGGGCTTCGAACTCCTCGCGAACGGCCGGTACGATCTCGACCTCGAAACGGTCTCTCGAACGTGGAACAACGGCGCGGTCATCCGAAGCTGGCTCCTCGAACTCTGCGAGGAGGCCTTCCGCGAGGAAGGCAACGACCTCGGGGACGTGGCGGACCGCGTCGAGGGCGGAAGTACGGGCACGTGGACGGTGCAGGAAGCCCTCCAGCAGGAAGTCCCCGTTCCGCTCATTTATCAGGCGCTCGCCGAGCGCTTCGACTCCCGGAGCGACGGCCGGTTCTCCCGACGCCTCGCGAATCGGTTGCGGTACGGGTTCGGGCGGCACGAAGTCGCCCGCAACGAGCGAAGCGAGTGAGGGCGACGGACTAGCGAGCGCTGAACGGTAGTGAGGCGCGAGCCGTCGTGGCGCGAACGGAGTGAGCGCCACGGGCTTAGCGAGCGAGTGTTAGCGTGCGACGAGGGTTTTCCCGCGGGGTTCGTACTCCATCTCGGATTTCACGTCGTCGGCGACGTCTTGGCCGCGGATGGTTTCGATGAGTTGGAAGGCGAGGTCGAGGCCGGAGGTGACGCCGGCGGCGGTGAGGACGTCGCCGCAGTCGACGACGCGGGCGTCGGCGAGGCGGGCGCCGGCGTCTTCGAGGTCAGTGGTGGCGGTGTGGTGGGTGGTCGCGGGGCGGTCGTGGAGGAGGCCGGCTTTGGCGAGGAGCATGCCGCCGGTGCAGACGCCGGCGACGGTCGCGTCGTTCTCGTGGGCGTCGGCGAGGTACCGGGGGATGGTGCCGTCCTCGTATTCGGTCCACGCGCCAGGGCTGTCGCGGTCGTTCCAGCCGCCGCCGGGCGCGAGCACGAGGTCGGGGTCGGCGTGGTCGGGGTTGGTTTCGACGCGGAGGCCGTGGCTGGCTTCCACGACCGGCTCACCGTGCGGGCTGACGACGCGGGCGTCGAGGCCGGCGTTCGCGAACACCTCGTAGGGCGCGATGGCGTCCAGTTCGTCGAAGCCGTCGTAGACGAGGACGGACACGGTCTGGATGCGTTCTCGGTCCATACCCTGGGTTCGTTCGCCGCCACCAAAACGTTCGCCGACCCGCACGCTTATCGTCCCGCTGGGTCTTCGCGAGGTATGGCTCGGTTCCTCCCGCGCGTGCGCCGTCCGGTCGCGGTCTTCTTCGTCTCCGTGTTCGTGCTGTTGGCGGCGTTCGTCGCGGGTATCGGCGCGCTCCATTACGAGTTCTTCCTCGCGGGGACGGGCGTGGACGCGATGCGGAGCGTCGTCGAGGTGTACGACTACGGCGCGCTTCCCGCGGCCGACCGCGCGGCCGTGGACGCCGCCATCGCGGGCGAGCGGTTCGTGTACGCGAGCGTCGAACCGGTTCCGGGGTACGGCGCGGTCGGTCTCGGCGAACAGATCGGTGTCGTGCGGGACGGCACGACGTACGTGTTCGCGCGCCAGCTGTTCTTCGACGCGACCGCTCCACTCGGCCTGCTGTCGCTCTCGCTCGGCGTTCTCGGCGCGGCGCTGTTCGTGTACGCGGTTCGGCTGGACATGACGTCGCGGCGCTGAAGTCGAAGCGCTCATTTCGATTCGTAGCTAGTCTCGGGTAGTGTCAGAGCCCCGCGTTGAGAGTAGTATCACGGAAGGCGACCTGATTCGGCCGATGCTGGCGCTCGCCTGGCCGATGGTCGTCATTCAACTCCTCCAGGTGGCGTACAACCTCGCCGACACCTTCTGGCTCGGTCGGTTGTCGTCGAACGCCGTCGCCGCCCTCAGCCTCGCCTTCCCCCTCATCTTCTTCCTCATCTCGGTGGGCGGCGGGTTCACCACCGCCGGCTCGATTCTCGTCGCGCAGTACACGGGCGCGAAGAGCGAGGGGTCCGCGGGGAAGGTCGCCGCGCAGACGATGGGATTCGTCTGCTCGCTCGCCGCCGTCTTCGGCGTTATCGGCCACTTCATCACGCGGGACATGCTCTCCCTGCTTCCCGCGGACGCCGAGACCGCCGCGGTCGTCATCCCGCTCGCCGCGGACTACATGGAGGTGTTCTTCCTCGGGATGCCCGCGCTCTTCGGGTTCTTCGTGTTCTCGAGCCTGATGCGGGGCTATGGGAACACTCGCACGCCGATGCGCGTGATGTTCGTCAGCGTCGCCATCAACGTCGTCCTCGACCCCTTCCTCATCTTCGGCTGGTGGGTGTTCCCCGAGATGGGTATCGTCGGCGCGGCCGTCGCCACGATTTTCGCGCGGTTCGTCGCCGCTATCATGGGCGCGTACGTCCTCTTCTTCACGGATGCCGGGCCGAACGTCGCACTCGCTGACTTCTACCCCGACCTTGGGTTCGTGTCGAAAATCGTGCGCGTCGGCACGCCGAGCGCGGCCGAGCAGTCCACGAGCGCGCTCGCGATGATTTCGCTGACCGCGATGGTCGCGTCCTTCGGCCCCGCCGTCGTCGCCGCGTTCGGCCTCGGGAACCGCCTCGTCAGCCTCGTCTTCCTCCCCGCGATGGGGCTCGGTCGCGCGACGAACACGATGGTCGGCCAGAACCTCGGCGCGAACCAGGTCGAACGCGCCGAACGCGCCGTCTGGCTCGCCGCGAAAGTCGCTGCAGCCGTCCTGTTCTGCATCGCGGTCGTCGCCGCGCTCTTCCCTCGCCCCATCGTCGCCGTCTTCATCGAACCCGGCGTCGAGAACGCCGCCGCCACCATCGCGTTCGGGAGCGAGTACGTCCGCATCCGCGCAATCGAGTTCGTGTTCATCGGCGTGCTCCAGGTCGTCCTCGGCGCGTTCCGCGGCGCCGGCAGCACCAAGACCGCGATGGTCATCTCGATGGTGACGCTCTGGCTCGGCCGCGTCGTCACCGTCTACCTCCTCGTGTTCGTCCTCGACATGGGCGCGACCGGTATCTGGCTCGGGATGATGTGCGGGAACGTCCTCGGCGCAATCGTCGGCGTCGCGTGGTTCCTCCGCGGCACCTGGAAGAAAACCGTCATCGACGACGGTCCGGGGTCCGGTCCCGGGTCCGGCCCCAGCCCCGACTCCGCCTCCGACGCCTAGCGCACGCTCGGCGAAAAATAACGGTCGTAGTGCCGGTGACACCCGGGATTGAACGACGCCCCACAGTCGGGACACGTGTTCTCGCACTCGAGGTACTCCCCCACCGTCAACTCCGCTCCACACACGCCGCAGAGCACCGCGCGCGCCGACGCGTCCTCCCACACCGCGGCCTCGTGGTCCGCCACCGCCTCGTGACACTCATAGCACGGATAGTACTCCCCGCAGCACGCGAACCGGATCGCGATGACGTCCACGTCGGACTCGTAGTGCACACACCGCGTCTCCGGCCCAACCGCGACCCCGTACACCTCCCGGCCGTGAACGACCTCCATATCTCCCTTCCTCCCCGCGTCCCCTTCGACCTACCCATTCCAGAAGCGTTAAAGCCGCAACACCGCTAGCGAACACGAGGGCTCGTAGCTCAGTGGACAGAGCACTTGGTTCCGGACCAAGATGCCGCGGGTTCAAATCCCGTCGAGCCCGTACGAGAGCGGCCCGGTCTGGATACAAACCCAAAACGCCCCTCAGCGTAGCGTAGCGGGCCAGAACGGCCGCGTCCGCGGTCTCTATCTACCGTCAAATAACGACACAAACAGGCTACGGAACGCGCCCCCGCGCTGTCGTGCCCTGACGTTCGCAAACCGGGGTGGTTCGTAGTGGCGGATTTTGCTTCGTGGCTGCTGTATCATTGCCACTCCTGTCAGGAGGTCTGTTTCAATCCGGTCACTGCCAGCTGCACTCGGTACCGCGAGTGCCGTGGCTGTCACTCGGTTCCCGTGCTCGAGCGCGGTGAGCCGGTTGACCAGATCGAGCCCGATCTCCGCTGGGCGACGCGCGTTGCTCTCGTCGAAGCGTGACCGGACCTGCCCACCGCCAACGGCGGGGATGCGGGTTCCCGTCTGAGTGCTCGGTAGCGGAGTGGAGGATGGGTGAAAGCCCGGCACGGCGACGCCGGGAGCGTAGCGACCGGCGCCGACGCGCCCGGAACACAGGGAGCCGAAGGCGACCGTCCTCGTTCCGGAACGGAGCGGCTGTGCGTGTAGCTGTTGCTGAGGTGGTGCTGTGAGTACGTCCGAACCCCCTGCGGTGCGGTCTCGGCCCGCCAACCAGACTAACTCAAGAAATGCGTCTCGGGCGCTGAAACGCGCGATTAAGAATGCGAGTCTCGATGATATCGAGATCGACCCGGACCGGGAGCTACCGCACCCGGCACACCGCCTCGCAGAGGTCTGGGACGAGTTCGGTTCGCGCCTTCTCGTGCCGCTATCTGAGTCGAACGAGATGGCTCTCCGCGGAGAAGTCACGGAAGAGGTTATTACGGAGTCCCAAACGGAACCCCTGCGTCCGATGGAGAACTCGGTAACTGTGACGGAGGTATCAGAACGGTACGCTGCGACGTGGCTCGATGGTATTGCGTCGATGCTCGCGTGGTACGAACGCGCTCGCGGACGTCGAGGGCGACTCGCACGCGGCTACGAAGGCGACGCTGAGTATGCCGAGTTCGAGATCGAACTCGAAAACTCGTGGCAACCGAGTTACTGCGCCCGCGAAATTGCTCGCCTCAAGGCCATCGAACGCGAAACTGTCGGCGGTGAACGTCCGACTGGGGTGGAGGCGAGCGGTGAGTACGAGAACCCGCACAGCGTGATTCTCACACTCTCCGCCTCGTCGAAACCCGATGATGAACGCGTCGGCCCTGCCGACCACGACCGTGCTATAGCTGACTCGTGGAGTACCGGCGTTTACCAACGGCTCTACGATAAGCTGGATGCGCTTGGTGTTGAGGACTGGGTGTACCACAAGCAGGGTGAACCACACCCCGGCGGTGGTCTGAACCACGGATACGGTCACCATCACGTGATGGTGCTGCTCGACGCTGCCCCGATCGGGGCTGGAGACTGCACGACCGTCCTCGAGGACAAGCTCCGGTCGGTCGTCGAGAAGCACGTCGACGTTTGCGACCTCGCAGGCGAGGGCGGACACGGCGACGATTCGATCTCTGTACGGCGTGTTGCCGGTGACGACCAGTGGGACGGTGAGGACGACGTGCAGTCGTGGAGTGCCTATGCGGCAGAGTACATCAGCAGCGCTGAGGAGGACTTTCTCGAACGGCCTCCCGCGTACATCGCGTGGGCGGCGACGCAATGGAGCACGATGAGTCAGAAGGCGACCCGGTCGATGACCGCGAACAGCGCGATTGCCGCGGACGCGTGTAAGCAACGCGCTGAGTCCGACCGCGCTACGCAGGCGCTCGGCCATGGCGAGCGCATCGTGCGCTCGTCCCGTCGTGGCGTCGACTACGAGTGTGGCTGCTGCGGAAGCCCCTGGCAGATACCGCAACACTATGAGACGCTGACCGCTGCACGCCGCGACCACGATACGCAAGTGCCCGTTGCTGATGGAGCCGGGGACGTGGACGGCCTCGAGGAGGACGACGAGGACTGGCTCGACAAGTCGGTCGGTGACCGGTGGCCGTCCGCGACGGAAGCAGCGGAACGGAAAACGGCTGTCGACCCACATTTGGGCGTCCGAACGGTCATGGAATCGGTAGAGCGGCCGCCGTCTTGGCGGATGGACGCGATTATCGAATCTGACGGTGAGGAACGCCCCGCTAGCGGCGGTGGTGTCGATATGCGCCCGTTGATGCTTCCGACCCTCCCGAAAACACGCGGTGAGGTCGCGCAGTTCTTGAACGACCCGGCGACATACGTGCTGTGTGAGTGTGACGTGCTCGCGCGTGGTCTCGACCCGTGGCGTGACGGGACGCCGGACGAGTGCAGTTGCGGCTGCGAGTTGCGGCTCGCGAACGTTGTTGACGACTGGACGCTCGGGACGCTGCCCGTGGAGCAGTGGGTCGCGCTGTTGCACCCGGACCCGGTTGTCCGGGAGCGGTCGTTTGCCGAGCAGAAGGAACTCGATGAAGCGCTCGAGCGCGTGCGAACCCTCGCGGTGAACACGACGCTCGACCCGCTTGGTGTGCTGGCACAAGCTGGGCTTGCGCCCGAACACTTCGAGGCCGGCCTCGAACTCATCGAGGACGCCCGTGCGTAGTGTGCTCGGTTTCACTTTCACCGAACCATCTCAACCACCTAGTCTATTGGTCTAGTATAGTGGAATGTCATGGCATCTGACCAAGACGATTCGGGCGGTTTCGCTGCATTGAGTCCCGTGGAGGGAGACTACGATGAAGACGATCTCGGCGACGACTCGGACGACTGGCTCGACCTCGAAGACGGCGAGTCCGTCGTCGGTGAACTCCGCAAAATCCGGGAGGATTGCGGGGAGTACAACAGTCGCGTCTACCGGCTTAGTCTCGGCCCCGGCGAGGAGAAGCTGATGTGGGGTAACGCCTCGGTCGACCGCCAGATCGACCAGGCGAACGTCGGCCGCGGCGACGTGGTTGGCATCAAGAACACTGGAGAAACGTACGAAACTGAGCGTGGCGAAGGCATCCGCTACGAGGTCCGCACGGAGTAGACCAATGGCACGAAATAATTTCTCGTCGTTGCAAAAGTCGTTCTCGGTGGTGAACATCGGGAGTGCGGCGCTGATGCTGGCGTTCGGGCTGTCGTCGCTCATCATGGCGGGTCTGCTGGACCCGGTGGTGTCGTTCCTGACGCAGCATCGGTACTATCCGCTCGGTGCGACGCTCGCGTTCTTCGCGGTTGCGTTCGCCTCGAGCAACACGCGTGACTTCCGCTACTACCACGACGCCGAGAAGGGGTACGTGGCGGTCGTCACGGCTGCGATGGTCGCGTATAGTGCCCTGTCGCCTGTGCAGGAGATTGTTCACGCGTTCGGCATCTACGGCCGCATCACGTTCTTTGGACTGATGATGGTCGTTGGTGCGATTCTCGCACGGTGATCACGTTGGAGAAACGTTTTGCATCGCTGTTGGCTGCGCTCGTCGTCGTCTCGACCGTGCTCGGCGGTGTCGGCTTCGCGTCGGCACCGGCTGCGGCGTCGAGTAACGAGGTGACGACGTGCGGGAGTTCGGAGAACGTGTTTGGTGCGATTGCCGGCCTGTTCTCGAACTATGGCGGCACGTCCGCGTACAGTGATGGCGTCACTCAGCCTGGCGTGAATCCGTGCTATATGGACGGCAATACGGTTGACGGTGATACCGAATCTGAGACGGCGCGCCGGATTGCGGCGCTCGCGCTCGAGGACAAGGCGTACACCCAGCAGTACTTCGGGCAGTGGGATAACTACGCGCAGCGGTTGCAGAATCCCGCGATCGGTGACGCGCGGACGGAGTTCACGAATGCTGTGTACAACGGGAGCGATGAGATCGCTGCGATCTTCGACGCGAAAGCGGTCGCGCATGACCGTGTTGCGGACCAGCAGTACGCGCTCTGGCAGTATTACACCAGTCAGATGAACGCGCTCGCGAACCTCAAAACGCAGGCCGTTGACGGCGGTGTTGGTGACAATATCCGCGTTGGCCACATCAACGAGAGTGGGCAGCCGGAGTGGGGATACAACGTGATGCCGATTACGTCGCCTCGCACGCAGGTTGGTGCTGGTGGCTCGTCGAACATCACGCTCGCGTCTGGCGAGAAGATTGCCGTGCCGGCCCCGTTCAAGGTGTCGGGTGCGCTTGAGAACAATACCACCTTCCACACCCTCGACCCCCGGCAGGATGACGTGCTCGTGCAGGTGTTCGACCCGGAGAGCGGTGGGTGGAGCACTGTCATCAACATCGCCGAAATGAAAACCGAGTGGAACACCGTATCCACCCGTACCAGCATCACGGCGGGCACCGTCTACGATGTGAACCAGTCGGTTGGTCGCATCTCGTGGGGCCTCGGGAGTGCGACCGGAGTTGGTATCACCGTGAACGGTGTGGAAATCTACACCCGTGACGGCTACGTGACGGTTGACGGGCAGGACGTGGGTGGTGGCAGCGTCTACTCCGTCAGCGTCACCGAGACCGACGGCGGCCTCGAAATCCGCGGCGGTGGGCAACTCCTCACCACGCTCTCCTCGCAAACCGAGATCGACACGTGGAGCGAGTCGTCCAGCGCCATCAACTCGGGTAACACGCAGTTAGCAACACTCGAGGAGAGAGTGCAGGTGATGGGCGAGTACACCAACGAGTTCGCGAGCCGACATCAGGAGCTTGAGGCGGTTGATAACTCGGTGATGGATGTGCTCGGTGACTCCTCGAGCGGATTGCTGTCGAAGATGTTCGCGCAGATGGAGTCTGGGAATCAGTCGGCGGCGACGTATCGCACGTCGCAGTGGTATCTCCAACACACGATGGAGACCTCTGACCGTGGGAGTCAGGCGTGGTTGGCGGCGATCATGCAGCAGCTTGGGTACAGTCTCAGTAACGTGTCGTCGACCGTGCAGGTTGATGTGCTCGCCGGGTCGACCGTTGACGGGCAGACGCTCAACAGCACGACGACATACTCGGGCTGGATCTCCACGGAGAGCCAGCCGCCGAACGGCACCTGGCAGAACAGTAAGACGTACTCGGTCGGGTCGAGCAGTAGTGATCTGCAGTACCCGGTCCACATCCTGTACCAGGACTCCTCTGGGAGCTGGGTGAACGGGACGTATCAGTCGACGACGGTCGCGAAGCGCGCCGTCGTGTCGTCTGGCGACATTACGATAACGTCCATCACGAACGCTGACGGCGAGGAAGTCGAGGAAGCCGACCAGCATGAGAATGATCCGAGTGAGACGAACGTCTCGGCGATTCTCGAGCAGGTGCAGAAGAATAACGAGTTGTATAAGGAGTTGATGGAGCAGATGGACAAGGACAACGACGGGAATGAAGAAGACGCCAACGGCGGCGGTGGCGGCGGCCCTGATCCGGCGTCGTGGTTCCAGCAGTTCGTGAACGACGTGACGAACGCGTTCACGCCCGACCTCGGGGCGGTAGTCCCCGATCTCCCGTACGGTCTGATCGGTATCGGCATCGCAGGATTCGGACTTGTCCTGCTTGTCGGGCCGATCCTGCTGCCCATCATAATCGCGCTCTGGAGTCGACTCTAAACCCCTTTTTTATGCGTCAATTCATACTCGTACTCGCAGTTGTTGCTGTCGCGCTCCCCGCGTTTGGTGCGCCTGCGGCTGCACAGGAGCTGCCCGTCGACACGAACACGACGACGAGCGGGCCGGCGTCGGGCGCGAACGATTACCGGAGCACGGGCTACGGCATCGTTGCGCTCGAGGACGGGAGCGCGCTCGGGAGCGTTGACGAGACGATTATCGAGGGCGTGACCGTGCACAATGTGGAGTGGCAGAGCGAGGGCTACGCGCTCGTGACGGTGCAGAACGCGAAGCAGGTGCCGATGACGCTCGGTGCGACGGACTCGAACGATATCGTCACGTCCGGGCACGGTCGTGTGTCTGGTGTCTCCTGGACGGTGCCACCGCAGCAGGCGGTGCTTGTGAAGGTGCCGGCGTCGGTGCGTGATGGCGACCAGACGATTACGATCTCGCTCGATGTGGAACATCAGTTCGCGTGGTCGAACGCGGTTGAACCCGGTGCTGGCGGTGTCGGCCCCGGACTCGTCCCTTCGGGTGCGATGTGGTTCGTCGCGCTTGCCGGTTCGACGGGTGGTGTCGCCTCAACGACCTTCCTGTTCAGCTTCATCAGTAGTCGCTTGAAACAGCGGGAGGATATCGTATGAGCAACGAGAACCCAGAGAACCTGCCTGCGGTGCACGACTCTGAGGGCGGTGTCTTGTACCGCTGGCGCTGGTGGCTGCTCGCCGTCGCGATGCTCGGCGTGCTCGCGCTCGGCGGTCTGATAGTCGTCGCTGCGACGGTCGGCCTGCCGTCGATTCCGGCGTGGTTGCCCGTGATGCTGCTGTCGTTCTTCGTCTCGCAGGGCGTCGCGACGCTTATCGCGGTTCCCGTCGCTATTTGGCGGTCTCGTGCCCCGGAGCAGCACGGTATCGTGTACTTCGATCCGCGGCATCACCCGCCGAAGTTCGGGCTGAAGTGGCTCGACCCTGGTGAGTTCGAGGAACTGGAAATGTTGTGGGGCGATTCTGTGAGTCTCGGTACGTCCCCGCCGCTGCACCTCGTGTTGATGTTCGACCGTGAGGCCCTCGAGGCGATCGGGACGACGCGCTCGGTGATGAGTCCGCATGAGATGGATAACATGCTGTTCTACGTCTCCCAGATATGGGAGGAGCAGGAAGAGGAACTCGTGAAGCTCGGGGAACTCGAGCGCACGTTCCGCGCGCAGGTCCGCCGGATGGCGGAGTCGCTGGTCGCGGAGTCGGACGCGACGTACGACGAGCTGACCCTGCCGAACGGACAGGGTATCAGTCAGATGCTCGACTCGCTCGGTGCTGAACGCCCCGACGAAGCTGATGCCTTCCAGGAAGAGGATGGCGTCGACGACGGGGACGGTGAGTCCCTCGAGGATGACGTAATCGAGAACGCGAGCGACCTCGCTCGCGACGACGACGGTGATACTGATGAGTGACCTCGACCCTGCCAAACTGAGAGAGGCGCTGCGTACAGAGGACGAAGTAGAGTTGCCTGAGTGGACGGGTCGTGTCCCGTCTGAACTCGCTCGAAACCTCTCGTGGCGTGCCCGTGCGTGGGAGAAGTCCGGGAAAGACGGTGCGTTCGCGTCGACGGCGCGCGCCCGTGACGCGATTGCGATTACCGGCTCGAAACGTGCGACGAAGGCGATTGCCGCCGGGAATGCGTCGCAAGTCGCGTTCGAGACGGGCATTACGGACAACGACCTCGACACGGGATACGTGAAGAGCCTCGCGGAGTTCTGGAAGGTGCTGCGGTACGTCGGTCGCATCATCGTGCTGACCGGCGGGACGAACAACGGCAAGACGAACGTCGGGTTCCTCGGTGTTGACCTGACTGAGCGATTCGTCGATGATCTCCTCGTCGTCGGGAACGTCCCTGCTGAGAAGATTTCGGCGCGGTGGCTCGACGACTACCGGGAAGTCGAGTCTATCGACGACCTCGAAGACGTCCTCGAGGAGCAGCCGGAGCGGCGGAAGCTCGTGCTCGTCGACGACGCGTCGCTCGACCACGCGGAAGGTACGTCGCAGTCCCATCAGGTACGCGAGCGGATGGGAGAAATCACCCGGCTTGCTGCGAAGCGCCACGCGGTGATGCTGTTCCTCGCGCATCGCGAGGATGGCATGGGTGTCGCGAAACACCTCCGCGAGATGCCGGACTCGGTGCAACTGCACTGTAAGCGCGTGTTGGACGAGGACGGGCACGTCGAGGAGTACGCTGCTGAACTCCGGTCTGGTGTCGGTGAGGATGCGGAGACGGTTCGCGACCTTGGGAACCTCCCCGAAGCCGATACGGAGTACGAACCCGATGCTGTCGCTCACCAGTTGTTTGGCGGCTAAACTCTATGTAGTACATTAGGTTCGTTAGGCCGTCTCGTGACTGATGCTGTCCCGTCCCGGCGTCGTTCCGGGCGGTCGGACGGGCGGCCGAATCCCCCCTCAATGGGGGGTGACGGCCGCCTCTGCTCCTCTACTCCTCGGCGAATCTCAAATTCGAGTGCTTGTACGTGTACAGCTTGATGTCTTGGTCGTCGCAGTACGACGCCAGTTTCGCCGCGTGAATCGTCTCCCAGTCGCCCGGCCCGCCGTCGAGGTGGTCGGGGAACGCGACGTTCACCGCTTCCTCCTCCATCGTGTTCCCGTAGATGCTCGCCTCCGTCTCCGGTGGCAGTACCTCGATGACCACAGCGGGATCTCCTCGATGCCCCTCCTTCTTCTTCACGCGGTCGCCCGGTGAGAACGGATTTTCCGGCATCTGGTTCAGGTGCGCGGTGTTCGGGCCGAGGTCGATGAGTTCGTTCATCGGACTCGCGGCGATGGGTTCGAGCTTCGCGGGCGTCTCGCCCGTGTACTTCTCCTCCATCTCGATCTTCGTCGTGATGGTGTCCACCCACTCCCAGCCGAGCAGGATTAGCGCGTCCTCGTTGTCGCGATGCCACACCATCACGATAATGTCGTCCTCGTCGTCGTTCTCCGCGAGTGCTTCGGGTGTGAACGCGGAGATGTCGCGGGAGGTCTTCACGTCCACCTCGAAGCCGAACACCTCGAAGTCGTACTTCGAGAAGCTTTCCGGGTTACACCGCCGAATCGCTTCCTCGTTCATCCACGTCCACATCTCCGCCGGTAGATACTCGCGACAGAATCGCTCGAACGCGATTTCTCCGAGGTTCCCGACTCGCTTCGCGTCTCGGTCGTCGCCTTTCGTCCCCTGAAGGAGTGCTTGGTGGTCTGCTCGTTCGCTGTCGATTTCGTCAGGTTCGAATCGATACAAGTTATTGAAGTAGATAGCCCGGTCGGGCTGGGTTCGGTTCAGGAACTATGCAGTCTGCGCGGGCGCGGCCTTCCAGGTATTGTTTCCCCCACGTCGTCAGTTCGTAGGTGTGCCGTGCCGGTCCTGGCTCTACGTATCCTGCCTGCGCCAGCGTTCTTAGACGTTCTCCCAGTAGGTGCCTCGGAGTCTCCTCCGGTAGCGATTTTGCTATACTTGATGCCGCCCCGATGTCGTGCTCGTCGAGGTATTCGAGAATTCGGTCGTCCCAGACTCGTTGCCATCGTCCAGTTCTTCGTATCATCTATATCGAATCCTTCTCGCTGGCACGGACATCGCTGTTTTCCGAAGACTCAGCTATGTATGCGCCGCTGGCTGCGTCGTATTCTTCGTCAAGATATGCTTCTCCACGGTCAGTAATCCGATATACGCCGTTCTCGATCTCCTGAACCAAGTGGTGGTCTCTGAGTTTTCCCAATCGGTCAGATATTTGCCCTCGGGAGATGTCGAAGTAGTCACTTTTCTTCATCGTCGTCGCTCCTGCTGGCCCCTTCTCTCGGAGGTATTCTAGGATTCTGTCATCCCAAACACTCTGCCAACTCCCAGATTTCCGCATCATCCCTACTTTCATACCTCCTTCACAAGGAATACTCGAACAGGTGCAAAATAACCACCGTGTAGCCTAAGCTACGTACCGTAGATTTATCTACACGGCTCTGTTTGGCCTGGGTATGAGCGATGATCTGAACCCGATTTCGCCGTCGGAGGCTGTTGAACTTCATCTGGAGTCGATGGAGTTCGATTCGGCGGACTGGACGCAGGTGTCTCACGAGAGTCATCTGCGTGCGTTCGTCGAGTGGGCGCGGGAGCACGGCGGCATCGACAGTATGAACGAACTCGATGGTCGTGACCTCTACCAGTTCAGAATCTGGCGGCGAAACGGCGGCTACAGTCGCGGGCAGGATGAGGAGCTTGCGCCGAAGACGATTCACGGCGCGCTCGCGACGCTGCGCTCGTTCCTCCGATTCTGTGGACAGATCGAGGCGGTCGAGGAGGACCTGTTCGAACGGGTGGCGCTCCCGTCGTTGTCGAACCACGAGGAGGTGAGTGATTCGACGATAGAACCCGAGCGCGTGCCGCCGATTCTGGACTACCTCGGGCAGTACGAATACGCCTCGAGGGAGCACGTGATTTGGACGCTGATTTGGCATACCGGTGCGCGGAGCGGCGGCGTGCGCGCGCTCGATCTCCGTGACGTGGAACTCGACGGAGAGACGCCCCGTCTCGACTACGTGCATCGCCCGGGTACTGATACGCCGCTGAAGAACGACGAGGACGGCGAGCGGAACAATCGGATCAGTCGGTCGGTGGCGAAGACGCTCCAGGACTACATCGACGGTCCGCGGGAAGACGTCGAGGACGATCACGGCCGGCGGCCGCTCGTGACTACCAGGTACGGGCGGGTGTCGTCGTCGTCGATTCGGCAGACGTTCTATCGCTGGACCCGGCCGTGTCAGGTCGGCATCGTCTGCCCGCACGGCGAGGAACCCGACACGTGTGAGTGGGCGACGGCGGACGGCGCGAGTAGCTGCCCGAGCGCGCGGTCCCCGCACGACGTGCGGAAGGCGCGCGTTACTCGCTATCGGAACGACGGCGTGCCGCGCGGCGTCGTTTCCGACCGCCTCGACGCGAGCGAGGACGTGCTGGATAAGCACTACGACCGCGCGTCCAAGCGGGAGAAGGCAGATCGTCGCTGGAAGTTCCTTGGAGGCGGTGCCTAATGGCTGCGGCTGACGCTATCGACTGGCCTGCTGTACAGGACACTGCGTACGACCTCGCGCCCGCGCCGTCGTGGGCCGACACGGAGGCCGGCGCGTTGGTCTGGCAGCTGAACGGCGAACACATCCGGGACGCGATGACGGAGGCATTGCTCGATGACTGACTGCGATGAGTGCGGCGCGGAGTTGGAGTACGAACGCCTCGAGCTGTGCTTCGACTGCTGGAGTGAGAAGAAGAACGTCCCGACGATGCGCGGTTTCCCTCTCCATGACTGAGAACGATAATCCCCACGGCAGCAGCAACGTCAGAACCGAAGGCCCGTCGAGCCCGTTTTTACGGCGAACGAAGTTCGCCGAAAAACGGGGCGACTCCGCGAGACGCCGCCGGCGTCTCGCTGGCTCCCGCTCGTTCGCTCCGCTCACTCGCGGGAGTCCCGTCGAGCCCGTTCTCACGACTTCAACGCAAGATGGGAGCGACTTGCAGAACGCTCCGCGTCCTGCTACGTCTCGTTCGCTGGCGTTCACGAGACTCCCGTCGAGCCCGCTATTCTGTTCGAGCGACGCGAGAACGAATAGCGTAGCGAGCGGGGGTTCTGAAGTACACGCATCCGGAGACGGGTGGGAAACGCACGGTCACTGTTTCGTTCCACGACCGCGTTCGCACCCGCCCCCTCCGGGGTATCGCGGAGCAGTGCGGGGCGAACGACTTCCGCGAGTGCTGTCGCTGCATCGACGACCACCGCTTTTGCACTCCCGCAAGCAGCCCCAGCACCGGACCGGCCTACGAGCTACGGGTACTGTGGGGGGATGCGGCGGTTCACGGTGATCCATGGCCGATAGTTCTCTCCGCAGAGTTCCGGGAGGGGGTCCAGTCGGGGAATCCGTGGAGTCGCTCATGCATTCGACCTTCCCGTTACTCCTATTACATTCGATTACATAGGGGTGGGTGTGCCAATCGACATTGAGCTCTTCGAGGAGGGTTCGACCGCGGACCTCCGGGCGGGCGGCCGGACGAACGCCGAGACGATCCTCGGGTTCCTCGGGTCGTCGCCCGACCGAGCGTACACGCCGAAGGAGATCCACGAGGCGACCGATGTCGCCCGGGGGAGCGTCGGCGTCGTGCTCTCTCGGCTCGAAGACCGCGGATTGGTCCGGCACCGCGGCGACTACTGGGCGATTGCCGAGGGAGCGGACGTCGAGAAAACGCTCAGTGCGCTGACGACGGCGACGGCGGTGACCGACCGCCTTGGGCCCGAAGACCCGGAGGAGTGGGGGCCCGGCGTGGACGAAGACAGTGAGGACGCATAGATGGAGGTGAGTCAGGGCGAGGTCTGGTGGGGGCCAGCTCCGCACAAGTCCAGTCCGGCGTATCGGCCGTGGCTCGTGGTCAGTGACGCGTCCCGTCCGTTCGCGGATGTCGAGTGCATCGTCGTGGGGATGACGACCCAGGACCACCCCGAAGGCATCGGCGTCCCGGACGCCGCGTGGATACGTGGCGGTTCGCGGAAGGACGCGTACGTCTCGCCGTGGTACGTGGCGACGATCAAACACAGCGACCTGGACAATCAGCAGGGGGAGCTCGACCAGTCGCTGGTCGCCGACGCGCTTGATGCCCTCCACGACTACACCTCGCTCGCCGACGGCGATGGGCCGGAGTGAGGGGTCGTACGCACTGCTAATTCCGAGAGAAAAGCGTCCCTTTCCCGGTTCTGTCACGTGATATTATGTGTTCCCGTTGAGCCCGTTTTCACGACTCGCTTCGCTCGTCCGAAAACGAGGGCGACTCCGCGAGACGGCGCTGGCGTCTCGCTGGCTCCCACTCGTTCGCTCCGCTCACTCCCGGGAGTCCTGCAGGACGCTCCGCGTCCTGCTACGTCTCGTTCACTGGCGTTCACGAGACTCCCGTCGTACTCGTTTGTTCGGTAGGGTTGGCCGTGTCCGTCTTTTCAGGGATACGGGGCGTATCAGGGTGGCTTTTTGGTGTGGTGTGTCCAGTACTGTTTTCCGTTCGTCCGTGGGGACTGGGCGTATGGCTAGTTCGGGGGGTGAGAGTGTCGAGGAGTGTTTGGAGAACGCGCTCGACCACGTGGAGAACGAGGAAGCGGGGTATTGGGTTCGTATCGCGTTACAGCGGATGGTTGTCGACCGCACCGAGGAATAAACTCCACTGTAACAAGTACAATTAAGGTTTCTCGTGGTGTGGGTTTCAGTCGAAGCCGGGGGTCAGGTGACACGAACCCCGCTTCGTTTCTATTCGGCGAGAATCCCGTCCAGCAGCGCGTTCGCGCGCTCGAACTCGTCGTCCGTCACCTCGTGGCCGACGCCGTCGTAGACCCGCGTCGTCACGTCCGCGTCGAGCGATTCGAAGACCTCGGCGGTGTCGCGGACGCGCGAAACGGGGACGCGGTCGTCGTCCGCGCCGACGCCGAGAAAAACTGGGGTGTCGTCCAGACTGCCCGAATAGTCGTCGGGGTTGACGCGTGGGCCGAGCAGGCCGCCGGCGAGCGCGACGACGCCGCCGAACCGTCGGGGGTTTCGAACCGCGTACTCGCAGGCGAGACAGGCGCCCTGACTGAACCCGAACAGCAGTACGCGCTCCGGCGACACCCCCGACTCGCGCGCCCGGTCCAGCGTGGCGTCCACGCGGTCGAGCGCGCCCGAGACGTGCGGTTCGTTCCGCTCTCGCGGCTGGTCGAACGCGTACGGATACCAGCGGCTCCGCTCCGCCTCGGGCGCGAAAAACGTCACGCCGTGCCGGTAGAGCGGGTCCGCGAGGTTCGTTACGCCCTGCGCAGTGGCGCCGCGGCCGTGCAGGAGCACGACGCCCGCGTCCGCGGCGCCCCGGGGCGCGCCCGACACGACTATCGGCTGGTCCGCGTGGGGTTCGGTCACGTCTCCAACTCGGGGAGCTGGGATTCGATGAGGTCGCGGTCGTCCGCGAAGAACTCCGGGAGCACGAACGACTCACCGAGTTCCTCCGTGGGTTCGTCGCGCGTGAACCCCGGGGTTTCGGTCGCGAGCTCCCAGAGGATTCCGCCGGGGTCGCGGACGTACAGCGACTCGAAGTACCGGCGGTCCCGAACCCGGGAGACGCGGAGGTCGCGCTCGCGCAGGAGGTCGTGGTACTCCATGAGGTCGTCCCGGCTGGGGACGCGGAGCGCGACGTGCTGGATTGACCCGACGCCCTCACGGCCGTACTCGGCGCCCCGGTTCAGAACGTCCACGACGGTCGCGCGGTCGCCGGGCGCGCGATACCGCACGCGCTCCCCGTCCTCGGCGTCGAGCGAGAAGCCGAACGTTTCGAGCGTGCTCGCGGTCGCGTACGGGTCCGCGGGAAGCACGGTCACCCCGTGGAATCCGCGAATCGCGTGCTCGTCGGGAACGCTCGCGGTCCACGGCTCCACCGGCGCCTCGGCTTCGACCAGTTCGAGCGTCGTCCCCGCCGGGTCCGCGAACCGGAGCGCCGTCTCGTCCAGTCGCTCCCGGGTTTCGTGCTCGATGTCGCGGTCGTCGAGGCGGTCGCGCCAGAAGTCGAGACTCTCCGCGGGAACGGTGAACGTCGCCGCCGGAACGCTCGGCTTCCCGGGACGCGCGGGCACCTCGTTCGGGTAGGGAAAGCACGTGTAGACGGTGCCCGGCTCCCCCGTTCCGTTCCCGTAGAAGAGGTGCCGGGTGAGCATGTCCTTCTGGTTCACCGTGTGCTTCACGAGGCGCAACCCCAGCACGTCCGTGTAGAAGTCGACGCTCTCCTGGGCGTCCGCGACGAGCGACGTGACGTGATGAATTCCGGGGGTGTCAGCGGGCATCACGTACGAGTTCGTCCCCGAGCCAATTAGGTCGTCGGGCCGAGGCGGGTTCGGCCCACAGCCCGTTGACAGAAATACCCCTGTTTCCCGCAACGGCCGTCCCGTTCCGCCGAGTCACGTCCGCCGCCCTCATCAGCGCGCTCGGCGTCGCCCACCTCCCGGACGTGTTCTAGGACCTCCTCGCGAACGCCGTCGAGCACAATGAGGACGCCGACGACCTCGGCGGCGCCGTGTTCCGCGTCCGCCTCCCCGTTTCGGAGTAACTCCAGCGTAAGCTACAAGCGGCTGACCGTTTCTCGTCTACGTGTATGCACCGCCGCACTGTCGCCCTCGTCCTCCTCGCCGGCCTGGTCGCGCTCAGCGGCTGCGCCGGTATCACCGACTCGTCGCCGACCACCACCACCGCCGACGTGAACGCGTCCGCCGACGCCGTTCAGGCCGACACGCTCGACGCGATGGCGTCCGTCACGAGCTACGAGTTCGACGCCGACCTCACCCAGGACCTCGGAAGCATCCAGACCGACATCGCCCTCACCGGCGTCGTCAACAAGACCGCGGAGCGGATGTACCAGCGGACCGACGCCACCGCTACCCGCGGCGACCAGTCGAACTCCGCCACCACCGAGACGTACATCGTCAACAACACCGCGCACATCCACTCGCAGGGCGTCTGGCAGACCCGGCCCGCCCCCGAAGGCACGTGGACCAGCACGCCGACTGACCGGCAAGTCCAGTTCCTCACTGACGCCGACATCACCGTGCTGAACAAGTCCACGGTGGACGGCGTGGAGACGTACGCGCTCTCGGTTCAGCCCGACCCCGAGAGCGTCACCTCCTACGCGGAGAACCAGAGTTCGGTCAGCGGCGACGTGTCCGTCGAATCCGTCTCCGTCACCCAGTACGTCGCCGTGGACACCCACCGCATCCAGAAGGCAACGCTCGACATGACGCTCACGCTCGACGGGCAGACGCTCGAACAGACGCTCACCATCACGTTCAGCGAGTACGGCACGGACACCGACATCACCGTGCCGGATGAAGCCTCATAGTCGCTCGCCCTGATAACTCCCGTCGTACGTTTCCTCGTGCTCCGCGTCCGCGAGCACGAGCTGGGCGATTCGCGCCCCCGCGTCGAGTTCGACCTCGTGGTGGACCTGCAGCAGTCCCTCGCCCTTCCCCTCGTAGCCGGCGTCCCAGACCGCAGTGTTGAGCATACAGGAGTTCCGGAGGAGGCTCGACCGCGGGTAGACGAACCCGACGTGCTCCTCGGGAATGCGGACGGTCTCCGCGTACTCCACGACGTACCCGCCCGGGCCGAGGCGGTAGGTGTCGCCGTCCGGGTCGCGTTCGCGGCGCTCGCCCACGGTCTTCCCGTCCGTCGTGATTCGGCCGGGCGTCGTCTGCTCGTAGACGCCCGCGAGCGTCAGGTCGACGCCGTTCGGCTGCACCTGCTCGTCGCTCACTTCGCCCAGCGCCGCCGCGACGTACGCGCCACTCTCGAACATACCTCTCACTCCCCCACGAGTGGGTTAGGCGTGTCGAATCGATACGCACTCACGTCACCCCGCCGTCGACCCGGTAGATGCGCGAACGCGTCCGCCGGCGCGCGCCCGGCCTCCTCGTCCTCGTGTTCGTCGCCGCGCTCGCCGTCGCCGCGTCGCGAGCGGTCGGCGTCGCCAGCCCGCTCCTCCTCGCGGTGGCGTTCGGCGCGCTCGCCGCGAACGCCTTCCCCACGCCCGACCGCCTCGCGCCCGGTCTCGCGCTCCACGCCAGATTCCTCGAAGCCGGTATCGTCGCGCTCGGCGCGACCCTCGGCCTCGGCGCGCTCGCGGCGGTCGGCCCGCTCGTCCTCCTGCTCGTCGCCGCCGCCGTCGTGCTCTCCGTTCTCGTCACCGAACTCGGCGCGCGACTCGCCGGGCTCTCCGCGGAGTCCGGGTCGCTGCTCGCCGCGGGCGCGAGCGTCTGCGGCGTCTCCGCCGTCGCCGCGGTCGCCGGTAGCATCGACGCCGCCGAGGAGCGCGTCGCGTACGCCGCCGGAACCGTCCTCGTCTTCGACGCCGTCACGCTCGCCGTCTTCCCCGCGCTCGGCCACCTGCTCGCGCTCACGCCCCGCGAGTTCGGCGTCTGGGCGGGCCTCGCGATGTTCTCCACCGGCCCCGTCACCGCCGCCGGGTTTACCTATGGTTCTGTCGCCGGCCAGTGGGCGACCGTCACGAAACTCGTCCGGAACACCGCCATCGGCGTCCTCGCCGTCGCGTACGCGGTCGTCCACTCGGACGCCGACCGCCCGGTCCGCGCGCTCGCAAGCGGCGTTCCCGGCTTCCTCCTCGGGTTCCTCGCTGTCGCCGCGCTCGCCGCGACCGGTGTCCTCCCTGCGCCCGTCGTCTCCGGTCTCGACGCAGTTTCGGGGGGCTGTTTCCTCCTCGCGTTCGCCGGTCTCGGGTTCGACCTCCGCCTCGCCGCGCTCCGCGACGCCGGCCTGCGTCCCATTGTGGTCGTCGCCGCGACGCTCCTCGTCGTCGGGTCGCTCTCCCTTCTCGCCGTCACCACACTGCTCTAAACGGGTGGTATCCGCCCTCACACGCACTCTAACCGTGTGTATAAGGGACATACGGCCGTCCTGAAACACGCGGGATTTATAATCGTAGACGGTTGACTTTCGGACGCTATGGGACAGACGATTACCGAAAAAATCCTCGACGACCACCTCGTCGAGGGGGAACTCGAGACCGGCGAAGAAGTCGGCCTCGAGATCGACCAGGTCCTCACGCAGGACACGACGGGGACGATGGTCTGGCTCCAGTTCGAAGCGCTCGAACTCGACGAAGTCCAGACGGAACTCGCCGCGCAGTACTGTGACCACCAAACGTACCAGTTCGACTTCAAGAACACGGACGACCACCGCTTCCTCCGCAGCGCCGCCGGCACGTACGGCGCGTACTTCTCCCGGCCCGGGAACGGCATCTGCCACCAGGTCCACAAGGAGAACTTCGCCGCACCCGGCAAGACCCTCCTCGGGTCCGACAGCCACACGCCGACCCCCGGCGGACTCGGCGAACTCGCCATCGGCGCGGGTGGCCTCGACATCGCCGTCGCCATGGGTGGCGGCCCGTACTACGTCGAGGTCCCGGAAGTCGTGAACGTCCAGCTCGAGGGCGAGCTCCCCGAGTGGGCGACCGCGAAGGACATCGCGCTCGAAATGCTGCGCCGCCTCTCCGTCAAGGGCGGCGTCGGCAAGATCTTCGAGTACACGGGCGAGGGCGCGGAATCCCTCACCATCCCCGAGCGCACCACCATCACGAACCTCGGGACGGAGCTCGGCGCGACCTCCAGCATCTTCGGCACGGACGAGAAGACGAAGGACTGGCTCTCCCGCATCGGTCGGGAGGACGAGTTCGTCGAACTCTCCCCGGACGAGGACGCGGAGTACGCCGACACGGTCACCATCGACCTCTCCGACCTCGAACCCCTCATCGCGAAACCCTCCATGCCCGACAACGTCGTGCCCGTCCGCGAGGTCGCGGGCGAGGACGTCGAACAGGTCATGGTCGGCTCCTGCACCAACGGCGCGTACGAGGACATCCTCCCGTCCGCGAAGATGGTGGAGGGCCGCGAGGTCGCGAAGCGGACCGAGATGATCGTCGCACCCGGTTCGAAGCAGGCCAGCGAGATGCTCGCCCGCGAAGGCTGGACCGCCGAGATGATGGCGGCCGGCGTTAACTTCAGCGAGGCGACGTGCGGTGCCTGTATCGGCATCGGTCACGTGCCCGCGAGCGACTCCGTGAGCCTCCGGACGTTCAACCGGAACTTCGAGGGTCGCTCCGGCATCGAGGACGACTCCGTCTACCTCTGCAGTCCCGAGGTCGCCGCGGCCGCGGCCATCAAGGGCGAAATCGTCGACCCGCGCGACCTCGCCGACGAACTCGGCGACCTCGAAGCCCCCGGCATGGAGATGGGTTCGACGTACAGCCCCGGCATGGGCCAGGACGACCCCGACATCATCGCGCCCGACGAGGCCGTCGACGACGACCTCATCAAGGGCCCGAACATCGGCGACGTCCCCCTGAAGGACCCGCTCGACGCCCACCTCGAAGGTGAAGCCCTCCTCAAGATGGAGGACAACATCACCACCGACCACATCATCCCGGCGACGTCCGACATCCTGAAGTTCCGCTCGAACGTCCCGAAACTCTCCGAGTTCACGCTCTCGCGCGTCGACGACACGTTCGCCGAGCGCGCAAAGCAGTCCGACGGCGGCTTCCTCGTCGCCGGCGAGAACTACGGCCAGGGGAGCTCGCGCGAACACGCGGCACTCTGCCCGATGTACCTCGGTATCGAGGGCGTGCTCGCGCAGTCCTTCGCCCGCATCCACAAGGCGAACCTGTTCAACTTCGGCCTCCTCCCGCTCACCATCGACGAGGACGCCTACGCGAAGATCGAACAGGGCGACAACATCGAAATCGTCGACGACGTCGAGGAAGCCGTTCGGTCCGGCCAGGAGGAGTTCACGGTCCGCGTGAACGACACCTGGGAAGCGACCGGCCACCTCGACGCGTCCGAGCGCGAACGCCGCATCCTCGCCGCCGGTGGGAAGCTCTCCCTCACGAAGCAGCAGTACGGCGACGACAGCGGCGCGGCCTCGCCCGCGGACGACTAACCCACGTATTCTCTCTATCTTTTTCGCGTCGCGTAGCGACAGCGCCACCTATACGTGCGCGTCGCCCCTCCTCTCCGTATGGAGGTTCTGCCCGCGGCGTCGCTGGTTCCGCACGCGCGCGTCGTCTACGTCGTGTTCGCCGTCTGGCTGCTGTCCGTGGTCTGGGTGAACGTCGATTCGGACGAGCACGCGCCCGAGTCCGGAACCAAGTGGACGCTCGCGACCGTGGTCGGCGGCGTGTTCGTCGCCGCGCTCTACGCGTACGTCGCCCGCGACTAGGGCCGCAGGCCATTTACCCGCGCCACGTCAATCTCTTCGTGTATGGCGTCGGGTGAACCGTTCCAGCACGCGGGTGTCCGGCAGGCGAGTCAGGGCGACCTGCTGGACGTGTTCCGCATCGAGAAGCAGGCGTTCGAGCAGCCGTGGCCGTTCTCCGCGTTCGAACGCTACCTCGGCGAACCCGGGTTTCTGGTGGCGGAACGCCCCGACGACCCGTCGCTCGCGGGATTCGTGGTCGCCGATACGATTCCGAACCACGGCCGGCCGCTCGGCCACATTAAAGACCTCGCCGTCCACCCCGACGACCGCGGCCAGGGACTCGGGCGCGCACTCGTCGACCGCGGGCTCGCCGTCCTCCGCGCGCAGGGCGTGCGCTCCGCGAAACTCGAAGTCCGCCGGTCGAACGACCCCGCGATCGGTCTCTACCGCGAGACCGGCTTCGAGTACTACCGCACGCTCGACAGGTACTACGCGGACGGCGAGGACGCGTTCGTGATGGTCGCGCGGCTCGCGAACCACGAGTAGTTAGTGTCTCGCGCTCTTCTCTCCGCACATGAGTGGCTACGAGTGTCCCGTCTGTGGCGTGCCGCAGGCAGAGGCCGACCACCTCGCGAACCACGTCGCGTTCGCCGCGATGCTGGACGAATCCGACCACGAGGACTGGCTGAACGAATACGCGCCGGACTGGAACGAGATGAGTCAACAGGAACTCGGCGCGGTCGTCGTCGAGTACGCGCCCGAATCCGACGTGGAGTTCGAGGAGGGCGACCACGCGCACGCCGAACAGCACTTCGCGCAGGAGGGCGGGTACGGCCGCGACGACCTGGGCGGCGACGAGCAGGCAATCGTGGAGGAGGCGATGGAGCTCACGCGCGAGATGCAGGACGGGGAGGACGAGTGATGGAGACGCACGGCTTCCTCGCGCCCGAGACCGAGGCGGCGGTCCGGGCGGCGTACGAGGACGTGGGTCCGGCCGCGCAGAACGTCACCCGCGAGGTGGCGAAGGCGATGGAGTTCAGCAAGGAGGAGTACGGCGAACGCGTCACCGGCGAGGTCGTGGAGACCGCGCGGGACGCGTTGTTCGCGAACCTCCTCCAAGTCTTCTCCGGGAGCTGCGAGGAGTTCGAGGACTGGCTCGAAAACGAGGACGCGGCGTACGAGGTCGTCGAGAACGGGAGCGAGGAGGTCGAGATGGTCGCGTGGCACGTCGTCCCGTTCGCGGACACGGTCGTGACGGCGTCCTACCAGAACGAACCCGCGGCCGCCCGCGGCACCCTCCGCCGCATCGTCCACGGCCGGTTCTACCGGGACGCGCTCTCGCGGACCGCGGACTGACACTCGCTGTACTCCGCGTCGGGCGCGTCACACTCGCCCGAACACGGATGGTCGATGAACGACTTGAGCGCCGCCGCCACCTCCCCGGAGAGCGCGTGCCCGAACGCCTCCACGTCCGCGTCCTCGTTGACGAGGTTCTCCGCGAGACAGCGCTTCCAGAGGAGTTCGCGCGCCACCGCTTCGCCCTCCTCCGTGAGGGTCGCGCCCTCGTAGCGCTCGTAGGAGACGAGCCCGCGGTCCGCGAGCGTGTTGACGCGTTCGGTGACACTCGCGGGACTCACGCCGAGCTCGTCCGCGAGCTCCCCCGTTTTCGCGGGACGGCCCGCGGTCTCGCTCGCGAGGAGGATGGCGCTCACGTACCGGCCCTCGCTCTCGGACACCGCGGGTGTGCTCATACAGGACGGTCGCGGCGCTGCCCGAATAAGTGTGTTCATGGTCCGCGACACGAACACCCGGTATGGACGACTGGACGCTCCGCACGTCGGCGACGGAGTACGAGACGCCGTGGTACACGGGCGGCTACGACCGCTACGAACAGCCCGACGGCAGCGAGAAGAACTACTACTGGGCGTCGCTCCCCGACGCCGTCGTCGTGGTCGCGCTGGACGGCGACGACGTGGTGATGGTGTCGCAGTACCGGCCCGT
Source organism: Salarchaeum sp. III (assembly GCF_036418315.1). Taxonomy (NCBI): domain Archaea; kingdom Methanobacteriati; phylum Methanobacteriota; class Halobacteria; order Halobacteriales; family Halobacteriaceae; genus Salarchaeum; species Salarchaeum sp. III. The sequence continues at coordinate 331,405 of NZ_JAZHPG010000027.1, forward strand.
CATCGACGCGCACTGCCTCGAACTCGTCGCCGGCATCGTCGAAGACGAGTCCTACGAGGCCGCCGCGCGCCGCGAACTCCGCGAGGAAACCGGCTACGACGCCGACTCGGTCACGCTGCTCCAGGAGTTCGCGGTCGCCACCGGCGTTCTCCGGCACAACCGCGGCATCGTCGTCGCCGAGGGACTCAGCGAGTCCGCGGAGGGCCGCGAACTCGACAGCAACGAGTTCATCGAAGTCGAACGCGTCCCCCGCGAGGACGCGCTCGCCCGCGCTCGCACCGAACAGCCCGCGAACGACGCGACCCTCGAAGGCCTCCTCCTCGCGAGCGCCGACGACTATCTTCCCTGACCGCGATGCTTAACCGACCCACGACCCACTCAGCGAGTATGGACGGCGAAATCGAGCCCGACGAACTCCAGTCTCGGCTCGACGACGTACGGGTCGTGGACATCCGGAACAGCCTCGCGTTCGACCACGGCCACATCCCCGGTAGCGAGAACATTCCCTTCAACCAACTCCCCCAGCGCGTCGAGGCGCTCGGCGACGCGGAACACGTCGTCACCGTCTGCCCGCACGGCAAATCCAGCGTGCAGGCCGCGAACCTCATCAAGTCCTACGAAGGAATCGGCGAGGACACGCCCGTCGAGAGCCTCGCCGGCGGCCTCGACGCCTGGAACGGCCCCCTCGACTCCAACACCGACGAACCCGACGCCGACGAAGGCCCGCAAAGCCCGTTCTAGTCCTCCTGTCGACGCCGCTTTGTCAGCCCGTACGCGAGAGCGGCGGCCGCGCACCACAGAACGACGATGACCGCGAGCGATTGCTCGCCGCTATCGGCGTAGAACCCGTTCGGTGCGACGGCGTTTCCTGCGACGAACAACACGAACGTTAGCCCACTGAACCACCAGACGGCGTTCACGTCCACCACCGGATATCGGCGACAGAACACGACGGCCGTAGCCAGCGTGACGACAGACCCTGCGAGTACGGGATTGCTCACTGAGCCACGTCCGAGCGCCGCCCTCACAACCGCCTGTGTGCCAGCGCCAACGGAGAGCGAGAACGCGAACCACGCGGAGAGCAGTCGCCAGAGCGAGCCCATACGGACGAACACGCACCGCCGGAATAAGTATTGGTCGCTCGACGTGAGTTGTCTCTACCGCGTGCTTGTCGTGAGCGAAACGGTTCACTCGCACGAAGTGCGAGGCCGACGACCGACTAACGCGGCGACGCCGCGGCTGGAGGGAGGCGTGCTTTTAGTTCAGGTTTTGCAAGCGCGGCCGAAGGCCGCGCATAGCAAAAAGTGGGGGTGTTAGGCGACGTTGAAGCCCTTATCGCGGAGGAAGTCCTCGACGCGACCGGAGTGATTGCCCTGAAGTTCGATTTCACCGTCCTCGACCGTGCCCCCGCACGCGAATTTGGATTTGAGGTCCGATGAGAGGCTATCGAGGTCGACGTCTTTCGGGTCGAGTCCTTCGATGACGGTGACTTCTTTTCCGTAGCGGCGCTCGTCGATGCGGATTGACACCTGTTGGGACTCTTTAGCGACGTCCTCACAGACGCATAGTTCCTGGGGCAATCCACACGTCGAGCAGACTTCCGACATTACGATTTGAAATAGGAAATGGTCCTATTAAACAGTGTCGACGGTCGGGGCTGGTAGTTGGTTTCGGCGACGATGGCGGCGGCGAGCGTCGTCGCGCGGTCCGCGTCGTCCGCCGTGACCTCGCCGCCGTAGGTCGCGCGTTCGCGGAGCGTGGCGAGCTCGCGGGCGCGGCGGTCGGCGCGCACGGCGTCGAGGTACTCCTCTACAGTCTCGCCGCGTTTCCGCGGGCGGTTGGTTCGCTCGACGACGTAGAGCGCGCGGTCGAACGCCCCGATTACGCGCTCTTCGGGAGTGCCGGAGGGCGTGGTTCGCAGCCAGACGAACCGGTACGCGCGCCCGGTGACGCCGGAGCGGTGGGCGGCGGCGAGCAGTCCACCGACGAGCACCGTCCAGACGGCCGCGGTCCCGGGCGGGATATCCGGAATCACGCCGCCGCTGCCGTCACCACCGCCGCCGCCGGCCGCGGGGTCGGTGACGTTCCCGCCGCCGGGGTCCGATACTGTGCGGATGCCGCGATCAGGGTCGATTCCGGGAACCTGCGTCGACGTGTTCGCGGACGTGGTGTTCTCGCTCGGACTCGTCGTCGTGGTAGTCGTGGTGTACGTTCCGTCCTCACTGCCCGCGGTGTCGACGCCGTCAACGCCCTCCTCGCGGGCGTCGGCGACGGTCTCGGTCTCCTGCGTCTCGCGCGGATTCCCGGGCGTCGGGTCGAAGCGCACCCAACCCACGTCGGGGAAGTAGGCCTCGACCCACGCGTGCGAGTCGACGCCGCGAACGACCCAGGTGTCCTCGCTGACGCGCTGCCCGGACGTGTACCCGACGGCGTACCGCGCCGGGATACCCTGCGTGCGCAGCATCACGGTCATCGCGGACGCGTAGTACACGCAGTAGCCCGCGTTCTGTTCGAGGATGAACTGGTTCACGAGGTTGCCGTCCGGCGCGGGGACGGAGAGAGAGTACTCCTTGTTCGCCTCCAGCCACGACTCGACCGCGCGCGCCGTCGCGTACGGCGTCCCCGCGCCCGCGGTGACGTTCGCGGTCAACGACCGCACCGCGTCGCTCGTGCTCTCCGGCACCTGGAGGTAGCGGTCGCGTACGTCCGTCGGATAGTCCGTCCCGGCCTGCCGGAGTTCGGCCGTCGTCGGCGCGAGAACCGCGCTCTCGACCGTGTAGGAGTCGCCGTTGTCGAGCGCGCCGTCCGGCCGCGGGTTCCCGAACGCGCTCACGGTGTGGTCAGCGCCCGACACACGAACGGGCGTGGCGGCGGCGGGCATCACGCCGAGCGGCTGGCGCGCCGTCACCTCCTGGGTGACGCGTTCCGTCCGACCGGGTGGCGCGTCGAGCGCCCCGCCCTCGTCCGGGCCGGTCGCGCGCACCCATCCCTGGCCGGTGAATCGGTCGTACACGCCCGCCCGCCAGTAGTCCGCCTGCGCCGACTCGACGACGAACTGGACCTTCGGCGAGAGCGTGATGCTTCCGCCGACGCCGACGCGGTCGCCGGCGACGGCGAGCGAGCCCTCGGGCGCGGTCGCCGACTGCGGGACGAGCGGACTGCCCGTGCTCGGAACGGCGCTCACCGTTGCGGACGCGAGCACCGCGATCGCGAGCACCGCGCCGACGACCTCAACCTGCCGGCGGCGGGCGTGGTGCACGTCGAGCGTCCCGAACCCCAGCGCGCCAAACGCGCCGAGCACGCCGACCATCGTGCCGACGGTGCCGCTGTCGCCCGTGAGCACGAAGAATCCGAGCGTCAGCCCGCCGACGGCCGCGCTCGCGGCGTACTTCTCGCGGAGCGCGAAGTACCACGTCAGGAACACCGGGCCGGGCGTGACGGCGAGCGCCCACGCGCCCGCCTCCGCCATCCGCAGCACCGAGAAGCCGGTGAGGAGCGCGACCGTGTCCGAGAGCACGCGGTCGACGGAGAGCGCGGCCGCGTACACATCGGGCATCACGACGACGTACACCGAGAGCCCGCCTGCGAGCAGCACGGCGGCGAGCGCGCCCGCGAGTCGCTCCGGGAGTGCGCGGAAGAACACCGCGAGCGCGACGGACGCGACGACGAGCGGTCCGAACACGGAGACGCCGCCCACCACGTCGACAATGTGGTAGAGGACCGAGAGGAACGACGCCGTCACCATCGCGACGGACGCGAGCGCGGCGAGCCGCCACGGCCGCACCGGGAACCGGTCGGTCACGCGTCCGCCCTCCGCGCGCCAACCACGTCCCGGTACCGACGCGCACGGTCACCGGCGCTGATTTCCACGCGCTGTGCGGTCGACCGAATCAGGATGTCGGCGTCGTCTCCGGCACCGCCGGGGAGCCGGCCGTCGTCCAAGCGCGCGAGGTGCGCGAAGGCGACGCGCCGGTGGGCGTCCCCGGTCGCGGGCGACACCGACCCCGTGGGCGTCACGACGCCGACGGAGATACCGGCGTCGAGGAGGTGTGCGACGACGCTCGCCGCCGCCTCCGCGACCGCGTCCGCGCGCCCGCCGCCCGCGTCCGCCGCGACGACGACGCGGTTCATCGCGCCCTCGCCCGCGAACGTCGTCACCACGAGGTCGCCCGGCCGTTTCGCGCTCGCCCGCCAGTTCACGTCCCGCAGCGGGTCGCCGCGCTGGTACTCCCTGAGCCCCTCGAACTGTCCGCGCTCGTCCGTCACGCCGATGTAGCCCGTGAGGAGGCCCGCGGTGTCCGTGAGGTCGTGGACGCGCGGGAACACCGTCACGCGGTCGACCTGCGCGTACCGGAAGGTCCGCGTCCAGAGGCCGAACGGGTCGGTCGCCACCAGTTCGGTCGGGCCGACGCCGTGCTCGCCGCGCGACGCCAGTTCGACCTCAAACGATAGCTCGCGGCCGTCCGCGACCGCCTCTAGCAGTCCATCGCCCGCGAGGCCCGCGGCGAGCGACTCCTGAACCGTCACGGGGTACTCGTGGCGGGCGTCGACCGCGATGTCGACCGTCCGCGTCTCGCCCTGATGGCCGTGCTCGGGCGCGGTGCGCGTGACCGTCGGCCGGTCGTAGCGCGCGACGTACAGTCCCGTCAACACGAACGCTACCGCGGCGGGCATCACGACGACGTTCAGGCTCCGCCCGCCGAACAGCCAGCCGAGCGCGAACCCCGCGAGCGCGACCGCGAGCACGGCCCACCCCCGGCGAGTCGGACGCGTGCTCATGCCTCCGGGTCCACGCGCGACAGCGCCTGTTCGACGATTCGCTCCCCCGCCTCGCCGCCGACCGCGCCGCCCGGGTCCGCCCGGATGCGGTGCGCGAGCACCGACGGCGCCTCCGCCTTCACGTCGTCCGGCGTCACGTACTCCCGGCCGTCGAGCGTCGCGCGACCCTGCGCCGCCCGCACGAGCGCGATGGACCCGCGGGGGCTGACGCCGAGGCTCGCGTGCTCGCGCGTGTACCCCGAGAGCCGCGTCACGTACTGTCGCACCGGCTCCGCCACCGTCACGGCCGCCGCCGTCGCGCGCGCCCGCCGCAGGTCGTCGACGGACGCCACCGCCTCCACGGTGTCGATGGGGTGGTCGCCGACCGCGCGCTCGATGACCGCCACCTCCTCCTCGGGGTTCGGGTAGCCGAGGTGGAGTTTCTTCGTGAACCGGTCCACCTCCGCCACCGGGAGTTCGTACGTTCGGTCTCGCTCGACCGCGTTCTGCGTCGCGATGACCGTGAACGGGTCCGGGAGCGGGTGTGTCGTCCCGTCGACCGTCACCTGGGCCTCCTCCATCGCCTCCAGGAGGGCGGCCTGTGTCTTCGGGGGCGCGCGATTGATTTCGTCGCCGAGCACGACGTTCCCGAAGATGGGGCCGGGCTGGAACTCGAACTCGCGGGTCTTCTCGTTGAACACGTGCGACCCGGTCACGTCCGCGGGGAGGAGGTCGGGCGTGAACTGGACGCGGGAGAACTCGCCGTCCACGGACCGCGCGACGGCGCGCGCGAGCATCGTCTTCCCGACGCCCGGCACGTCCTCCAACAGGAGATGACCGCCGGCGAGCACGGCGGTGACGATGTGCTCGATGGCGCTCCGATTGCCGACGATGACGGTCTCGACGTTCTCGACCAGCGAACGCGCGAGATCGCTCGCGTCCGCGGCTGACAGCGCTGCTGCGTCCGTCGTCGCGTACGGGGGTTCGAGGGAGTCAGTCATGTGAGCAAGGAGCGTGCCTATTGTCCCCACGGAGGGGCGCGCGGAACCTATGTCTGTTGGTCACGCCGATGCCCGCCGCTACGCGTTTGCGAGCAGTTCGATGGCCGCCGTCCTGTCCGGTCCGAGCGGCGACCCCGCGACCACGCCGTCAACGTATTCCCGGATTTCGTCCAGCCGCGCGCCGACCTCGTCGGGCGCACCCGCGACGCAGAACGCGTCCAGCATCGTCTCCGATACCGTGTCGAACGCTTCGTCGAACTCGCCGGCCTCGATGTGCTCGCCCACCCGCTGCGCGCGCTCGCGGTCCACGCCGTGCCGGTCGAGGACGGGCGGCGCGGCCCCCGCGGCGATGAACGCGACCGGCGGCCGCGCCGCCGCCCGTGCCGCCTCGCCGTCCGCCGCGACGCTCACCGACGCGAACGCCACCGCCTCGAACGCCCCGCGCTCGGCCGGCCGCTCGTTGAGGCCCTCGTCGAGTCGGTCGCGCGCCCACGCGAAGTCGTCCGGATGGCTCGCGTTCACGAGCGCGCCGTCCGCGTGCTTCGCCGCCATCCGCAGCATGTGCGGGCCCTGCGCGCCCACGTACACCGGAATCCGGCCCGCCTCGTAGTTCAGGCCCGCGTCCCGCGCGACGAACGTCCCGTCGTGGTCGACGCGCTCGCCCCGCCACAACTGCTGGGCAACCTTGAATGACTCCAGCACGCGGCGCAAGGGTCGGTCGCGCTCCACGCCGAGGTTCCGCAGGGTCGACGCGTCGCCCGCGCCGACGCCGAACACCGCGCGGCCATCGCTTAGTTCGTCCAGCGTCGCCGCCTTCGACGCTAGCGTCACCGGATGCGTCTCGTACGGGTTCGCCACGCCCGGCCCCAGCCGAACGGAGTCCGTCGCCTTCGCCGCGAGCGCGAGCGCCTGGAACGGGTCGCGGTTGTTGTAGTGCGAGGACGCGAACACCGTGTCGAACCCCTCGTCCTCCGCCAGCGACGCCAACTCCGCGACCTCACGCACGGGAGTCTCTGGTGTGAGCTCAACGCCCTTCATACGACCACCCCCGGAGCGCCTGCCGCACGAAATCCCCCGATACCTCCCGATAGAGCTCCTGCGAGCCGTCGTGGTCGCCGAACTCGAACCCCCGCACCACCACCACGGGCGTCCCACCGTCGCCCTCGCCGGAAACGAGGTTCGCCGTCGCCGCGAGTTCGTCCACCACGCTCTCCACCGTCACCTCGAGTTCGTGACCGTCTCGGTCCTCCTCGCCCCGCCAGTCCCGGGACGCCGGCATCCCCGCCCAGCTGAGGGTGACGCCGCGCTGGCCGTGCCGGAACGGCCGCCCCGACGTGTCCGTCACCAACACCGGGCAGTCGACGGGCAATCCATCGCGGATGCGCTCCGCGCTCTCGGTGGGTCGTTTCGGCAGCAAGAGGAGGTCGTCGCCGCCCGTGTTCGACCGGTCGATACCCGCGTTCACGCCGACGTGCCCGAACCCCGTCTCGGTGAGGAGGAACGGCGCCTCCATCAGGAGGTCCGTCGACTCCTCCAGCACCGCCTGCGCGAACCGGGGGTCCTTCTCCTCGCCCGTCACCGACGCCAGCCGGGACGCGATTTCGCGCGCCCGCGGCCCCGCCGGATAGTCCGAGAGGGACGCCGTCCGCCCCTCCGCCTTCGACACCACCGTGCTCGCCACGCACACCACGTCGTCCTCGCGGAGACTCACGCGGTCCGCGACGAGCGCCGCGAGGTCGTCGCCCGCCTCGATTTCGGGGAGGCCGGGCACTGCGAACGCTTCCATACCCCCAGTGCTCGCCGTCGCGTGAAAGAGACGGCGGTACCGGACATCTCGGCCTCACCGACTATGTGTCCCGCGCCCCCAGGCATCGATATGGACGAAGTGCACGTCGTCACGTGCGTCCTCCGCCACCGCGGCCGCGTCCTCTTGCTCAAGCGCAGCGACGCCGTCGGCTCCTACACCGGCCGGTGGGGGATGGCCGCCGGGCACGCCGAGGGCGACCCCGACGAGCAGGCCTGGGTCGAAATCGAGGAGGAGACCGGCCTCCGCGACGCCTGCACGCTCGTCCGCCGCGGCGACCCCTTCACCGTCGACGACGCCGATCGCGGCACCCGCTGGACGGTCCACCCCTCGCTCTTCGACTGCGAGCGCCGCGACGTGACGCCGAACGAGGAGACGACCGACTGGGAGTGGGTGAACCCCGTCGAGATACGCCGCCGCGAGACCGTGCCGGACCTCTGGACGTCCTACCGGCGCGTCGCCCCGACCGCCGAAACAGTCCGCGAAGACCGCGAACACGGCTCCGCGTGGCTCTCGCTCCGCGCGCTCGAAGTCCTCCGCGACGCCGCCATCGACGCCGACAGCCGCGACGACCTCGTTACGCTCGCCCGCGACTTCCGGGACGCCAGGGACATGGTCGTCGTCGCGAACCGCGTGAACCGCGCGATGGCCGCCGCTGACGACTCCGCCGATTTCGCCGACACCGTGCAGGAAGTCCTCGACGACGCGGCCGTGGCGGACGAGGACGCGGCCGCCCGCGCCGCGGACCGCATCACGGACGAAACTGTTGTCACGCTCTCGCGCTCCGGAACCGTTCAGCGCGCGCTCGAATCCGGCGACCCAGAGCGCGTCCTCGTCGCCGAGTCCCGGCCCGAACGCGACGGCGTCCCGGTCGCCGAATCACTCGCCGACGACTGCGACGTGACGCTCACTACCGACGCCGCCGCGCCCGCCCTCCTCGCGGACGCCGACCGCGTACTCGTCGGCGCCGACGCAATCCAGCCCGATGGCGGCCTCGTGAACAAGACCGGCACGTACCCGCTCGCGCTCGCCGCCGACCGCGCCGACGTGCCCCTCGATGCCGTCTGCGCCCGCGACAAGGTAGCCCCCGAGCGGGTCGAGCCCACGGAGGAGAGCGACCACGCGCTCGTCTACGACGGCGACGCCGACCTCGACGTGGCCGCGCCGCTGTTCGAGACCGTGCCGAGCGACCTCGTCGACGCCGTCGTCACAGAGGACGGCGTGCTCGACGGAGACGACATCGAGCGCGTCGCCGAGCGCCACCGACGGCTCGCGGACCGGGAGTGAAACGCCTATACTCGGGGACGACGAACCACGAGTGGGCGACAGTGACGAGGTGTTACCCCCACCGAGCCCCTTGTGACGAGGCCTTCTTCCCGAGTCGCCCGTTCCACAACGTTCAATCGCGTTCACGAAGAAGCCGCAGGCATGACCGTCGACCATCTCGGCATCCACGAGTCCGTCTCCATCGTCTTCCCGCCGGAGCGTCTCCGGGACGCGCTCGAATCCGTCGACCCCGACGTGTCCATCGTTGACGACGACGGCCTCGACAGCGTGGACGCGGCCGTGACGTTCCTCCACCGCGACGCGTTCCTCGAGAGCGTCGAGTGGGTGCACTCGATTCAGGCCGGCTACGACCGGTTTCCGCTCGACGCGTTCGCGGACGCGGGCGTCGTTTTCACGAACAGCTCGGGTATTCACGGCGCGTCCGTCGGCGAGTACGCGGTCGGCCAGATGCTCGCGCTCGCGCGCCGTCTTCACACGTTCCGGGACGCCCAGCACGAGAAAGAGTGGGATCGCCCCGCGTGGGATGAGCCGTTCACGCTGTTCGACGAACGCCTCACCGTCGTCGGACTGGGCGCGCTCGGCCAGGGTATCGCGCGGCGCGCGGACGGCGTCGGGATGCGCGTCACTGGCGTGCGGCGAACGCCGGTGAAGACGCCGCACACCCGCGAAGTGTACGGTCCGCAGGACCTTCACGACGCCATTGCGGACGCGCGGTTCGTCGCGCTCGCGTGTCCGCTCACCGACGAAACCGAGGGCCTGTTCGGCCCCGACGAGTTCGCCGCGATGCGCGACGACGCCTACCTCGTGAACGTCGCGCGCGGCGAAGTCGTTCAGGAGGGCGCGCTCGTGGACGCGCTCGACGCCGGGGAACTCGCGGGCGCGGCGCTCGACGTGTTCGAGGACGAACCACTCGACTCCGAATCGCCGCTCTGGGACTACGAGGACGTGCTCGTCACGCCGCACGTCGCCGCCGCCGAGCGCGACTACTACGAGCACATCGCCGACCTCGTCCGACAGAACGTCCTCCACGCGAACGCGGACGAGGAGTTCGTCAATCGCGTCGTCTAGGGCGTTCGGGCGACACACGACACGCACGGGACTCGCCGCCGCTCACCGAATCCGCTCCCGTGCGCCAGCTCTCAGAACATACCGACTGCTGGCCGCGCTCTCATACTTGAACGTTCACCTGGTCGCGGTACGAGAGCAGTGCGATTACGGCACGGGAGCGGTGCGGTACCGTATTCGTGCTCACTCCCGGGTCTTCCAGACCGCTCGCTCGCGCTAATCCACTCGCTCGCGGAGCGAGCGAGAGTTTTTGGTCCAGGTTTTTCGAGGAGTGGTTCGCCGAAGGCGAACCCGGCGAAGAAAACGGTGGGCTAGAAGAACTTCTTGAGGTCGTGGCGTTTGTGGTCTTCGAGGTGGCTGTTGATTGCGTCCTCCAGCGCGCCGATGTTGCCCTTCTTGGCGGTGATGGGGGCGATGGTGTCTTTCCATTGTTTCCAGGGCGGGAGGAGGCCGAAGCGGTCGGCGATGTCGTCGAGGCGCTGGTCGCGGTCGTCGACTTTGTCCATCTTGTTCACGGCGATGACGGTGTCGACGCCGAGTTCGCGGAGGAGGTGGTACATTTCGACTGTGTGCGGGATGGTTTCGTCGGTGGTGTGGCGGTCGATGATGTCGACGGCGCTCTTCCCGTCGAGCACGATGACGCCGACGAGGATGTTGTCGGCGTACTCCTCGAGGTAGTGGACGATGTCGGTCTTGATGGACTCCTGGCGCTCCTCGGGGACGCCCTGCATGTACCCGAACCCGGGGAGGTCGGTGATGACGAAGTCGTCGCTCGCCCAATCGTAGTGGTTCGGTTCCCGGGTCACGCCCGGTTTCCCGCCCGTGGTGAACGTGTGGCCCGTGAGTTCGCGCATGATGGTCGACTTCCCGACGTTCGACCGCCCGATGAGGGCGACCTCGTCCGCGCGGTCGGGCCGCGTTTCGAACATGGGGGTCGTAGTTCGTCCCGGCGGGTAAGCCTGCCGTCGTGACACAAGCGCCGATTTGAGTCATAGCGAGGTTGATACCGCGCGCCGTCCTCTCGATGGCTGCATGACGAAGAAACTGCTCTCCGTACTCGGACTTGTGGTGCTCGTCGCGACCGCCGGCTGCCTCGGCGGCGCGCAGGCCGCGACCGGCGACGACGAGTCCGCGAAGACCATCGATGTCTCCGGGTCCGACACCATCTACGCGACGCCCGACCAGGTCGTCCTCCACGTCGCCGTGGAAGCGTCCGGTGATTCCGCGAGCGACGTGCGCGACCAGCTCGACGCCGCGGCCGCGGACCTGACGAGTTCGCTTAAAGCGCAGGGCGTCGCGAGCGAGGACATCGTCACGTCGCGCTACGACCTCTCCGTCCGCGACCGCGAGACGGGCGAGACCTACCGCGGCGTCCACGCGTTCCGCGTGACCTCGGGTGACGTGGAGAACGCCGGATTCCTCGTGGACGTGGCGCTGTCGAACGGCGCGAACCGCGTGGACGGCGTCCAGTTCACGCTCAGCGAGGACACCCGCGAGGACCTCCACCGGCAGGCGCTCGCAGCGGCCGTCGCGGACGCGCGCGGTGACGCGGACGCGCTCGCCGCCGCCGCGAACCTCAGCGTCACCGGCGTCCAGACCGTCTCCACGTCCGACGTGGGCTACGTCTACAGTGGCGGTGTCTCGACCGCGAGCACCGAAATCCGCGAGGACTCGGTCGCCGTCACGGCCTCGGTGTCCGTGTCCTTCACCGCCGCGTAACCCCGAAACCATTTCTCCCCGCGCGCCCTCGGTGGCGTCGTGCGACTCATTCAGGTGACGATTCCCGCCGGAAAGCGGGACGCGGTGCTCGGCGCGCTCGACGAAGAGGGCGTCGACTACGTCGTCACGGAGGAAGTGAGCGGCCGCGAGTACACCGCCGTCGTCTACTTCCCTCTCCCGACGAACGCCGTCGAACCCGTGCTCGCCACCCTCCGCGAGGTCGGTCTCGGCGATGACGCCTACACGGTCGTTTTGAGCGCCGAAACCGTCATCTCCCGGCACTTCGACCAACTCGAAGCCGAGTACGAGGAGGAGGGGAGCGAGGACCGCATCGCGCGCGAGGAACTGAAGGCGAAGGCGAGCGACCTCGCGTCCGCGGTCCCGACGTACGCCATCATGACCGTCGTGAGCGCCGTCATCGCCACCGCAGGTCTCCTCCTCGACTCTCCGGCGACCGTCGTCGGGTCGATGGTCATCGCGCCGCTCATCGGGCCCGCGATGGCCGCGAGCGTCGGCACCGTCGTGGACGACGCCGACCTCTTCCGACGCGGCGTCCGTATGCAGGCGCTCGGCCTCGGCCTCGCCGTCGCCGCCGCCGCCGTGTTCGCGCTCGGCGTCCGCACCCTCAACCTCATCCCGCCCGGCCTCGACCCCTCCACCATCGGCCAGGTCCGCGAGCGCCTCGCGCCCGACTTCCTCTCGCTCGCCGTCGCGCTCGGCGCCGGCGTCGCGGGCGCCATCAGTCTCACCACCGGCGTCTCGTCCGCGCTCGTCGGCGTCATGATCGCCGTCGCGCTCATCCCGCCCGCGGCCACCGTCGGCGTCGGCATCGCGTACGGCCTCCCGTCGATGGCGCTCGGGTCGGGCGTGCTCGTGCTCGTGAACGTGCTCTCCATCAACCTCGCCGCGCTCGGCGTGCTCTGGCTCTCGGGATACCGACCCGAGGACTGGTTCCGCCAGTCGGACGCTCGCGCCGCGACGTTCAAACGCGTCGGCGCGCTCGTCGCCGCAATCGCCGTGCTCTCCGTCTTCCTCGGCGGCGTCACCCTCGCGTCCTACCAGCACGCGAACACCGAACAGACCGTCTCCGCGGAGGCCGAGACCGCGCTCACCGCGCCCGAGTACGCCGACCTCACCTTCCTCGACGCCGACGTGGAGTTCAGCGAGGGCGTCGTGTTCACGCAGTCCCCGACGCGCGTTATCATCACCGTCGGCGCGCCGCCCGGCGGCACCTACCCGGGACTCGCGGACGTGCTCGACGACAGAATCGACGCCGCGCTCGGCACCGACGTGGCGGTGCAGGTTCGGTTCATCGAAATCGACAGCGCGAGCGGCTAACAGAAACAGTCCAGCGAGAGCGGCCTACTTCTCGAACGGCAGGTCCGCGTCGTAGTCCACCGCCTCGACCGCCGCGTCGAGCACCGCGCCGACGTTCTCGCCCGTCTCGACGCTCAGATAGTGGTCCGCCTCGGCGTCCGTCGACAGGTCGCTCTTGTTGCACGCCACCACGAACGGCGCGTCCGTGAACTCCTCACGCAAGCCCGCGAGGAGCGCGTACTGGTCGTCGAGTTCGTAGCCGCACGTCTCGCTCGCGTCCAGGAAGAACAGCACGGCGTCCGCCGCGTGCGCGACCGCCGACACCGCCTGGTTCTCGATGTCGTTGCGCTCCTCTCGCGGCCGGTCGAGCAGCCCGGGAGTGTCAACGAGCTGATAGCGGATGTGGTCGCGCTCCACGTGTCCCACGCGGATGCCCGTCGTCGTGAACGGGTATTCGGCGGTCTCGTTGCGCGCGTTCGTCACCGTGTTCACGAACGACGACTTCCCCACGTTCGGGTAGCCCGCGACCACGATGGTCGGCTCGTCCGGCCGGATGTCCGGGAGCTTCGCGAGGTCGTTGCGCACGTCGTTGAGGTACTGGAGGTCGTCCTCGATTTCGCGCATCACCGACCCCATCCGCGCGAACCCTTGCTTCCGGAGTTTCCGCGCGCCCTCCACATCACCCGGGAGTTTCCCCTGGTACTCGCGGCCGAGCTCCTTCGTCTTCCGGGACGCCCACCCGACCTCGGAGAGACTCGACCGAATCTCGTCCACGTCAGCCACCGCGTCCGCGAGCTCGCGATAGAACGGGTCGACCTCGTCGAAGTCCGGCCACGCCGTCACCACGTTCTCCAGGTTGTCCGAGAGGATGTTCGACGCCGTCTGCAGCATCGACTCCTGGGCCTCCCGACCGTGCTTCGCTCGCCCCGACCGCGCCGCGCGCGAGAACGCCTTGTCGATGAGTTCCTCCGACTTCGGGGTCGTCGGAAGATCCTCGAAAATCATACCCTCACCTACTCACTCGACACTTAAAAGAAAGTCTTTTTCGGCGCGTGAACGCCGCGCTCCGCGCGCCGATGTTACCCGCGCCGCTCTCGGAGTTCGTCACTCCCACCTTTTTACCGCTCGGGTGCGCTCGCTACGCTCGCACACCACTCACGGCAAAAATCTGGACCAAAAAAGCGCGCACTCCGTGCGCGGGAACGCCTCACGTCGTTCGGCGATGCACATTATCCGCGCCGCTCGCGAAGCTCGTCCAACAACTCTTCCACGTCTACGTCGTTCTGCGCGAGGACGACGAGCATGTGGTAGACGATGTCCGCGCCCTCGTGCGCGAGTTCGTCCTCGTCGCCGTCCTTCGCGGCGAGCACGAACTCCGTGGCTTCCTCGCCGAGCTTTTCGAGCGCGGCGTTCTCGCCCTTCTCGTGCGTGAACAGGCTGGCGGTGTAGGAGTCCTCGGGCAGCGTCTCCTTGCGGTCCTCGATGACGGCGTAGAGGTCGCGGAGGAGGTCGTCGGACCTCATCGCGCCACCTCCCGGATGTCCTCGAAGTCCGCGTAGTTCGCGAGCGGTTCGCGAGCGTCCTCGAACACCTCGCGCGCCACCTTGATGGGCGCGTCCGTGCGGGCGACGAGCGCGACGGCGTCGCTCGGCCGGCAGTCCACGACCGTATTCGCGCGCGGCGTGTCCACGTGGAGGTCAGCGACGAACGTCCCCTGTTCGACGCCGCGAATGACGGCCTTCGTGACGCGCCCGCCGAGCTCCTCCACGAGGTCGAGCGTCAAATCGTGGGTGAGCGGACGGCCGAAGTCCTCCGCGTCCAGGCCGCGCGCGATGGACTCCGCTTCCTCGAACGCGATGAACACCGGGAGCACGTCCTCCCGTCCCTCGACACCGAGGACGAGCACGGGCACGGGGCCGTCCGGGCTTCCCGCGACCTTCACCGCCTCCACCGACCCGTCCAACAGGTCGCTCACGCTTCCGCCTCCGCGAAGAACGCGAGGTCGTGGATTCGGCTGTCGCTCGTCAACTCGGGGTGGAAGGACGTGCCGACGACCGGACCGGCCCGAATCGCCACGGGCGTCTCGTCCCAGGACGCGAGCACCTCCACGTCAGGCCCGACCTCCGCGATGAGGGGTGCGCGAATGAACACCGCCGGGAACGGCTCGTCGAGGCCCTCCACGTCGAGCGGCGCCTCGAAACTGTCCTTCTGGCGGCCGAACGCGTTCCGGTCCACGGTCGCGTCCACGAGGTCGAGCGTCTCCACGCGGTCGTCGCGCGCGTCACGGGACGCCACGATGAGACCGGCGCACGTCGCGAGAACGGGCTTCCCGGCCTCGACGTGGCGCTTGATTTCGTCGTCGATACCCTGCCGGGAGAGGAGTCGCGAGATGGCGGTGGACTCCCCGCCGGGAAGCAAGAGCACGTCGCACTCCGGGACGATTCCGGACTTCCTGATTTCGACGACCTCGGCGTCCCGGCCGTGGTTCGCGGCCGCTCGCCGAATCGCGTCGCCGTGTTCGCTGACGTCGCCCTGGACGGCGACGACACCGGCTTTCAGCGTCATACCGGGGGTTCGCGGGGAAGTGGTTTATGCGCCTCGGAACTCAGACCATCATGCTGAGAATGAGGACGGCGATGCCGAACACGACGCCGGACGCGACGACCGACTTCGGGCCGACGCGGACGGCATTCGAACTCTCGGAGTCGAAGTACCGGACGAGTCCCGCGCTCGACATCAGACCGCCCGAGTTCTGACCACTGCTCATACCCCACGTTCGTCGCTCGGACCGCGTAAACCTTTCCATGGGTGGCGGCAAGCGACGTGTTCTGAGTAACCCTTATGCGAGCGGAACGGCAAGTTCAGGTAGACCGATGACTGTCACCCTCAAGGACTTCTACGCCGACTGGTGTGGCCCGTGCAAGACGCAGGACCCGATCCTCGAAGAACTCGAAGAGGAGTGGGGCGAGCGCGTGCAGTTCGAGAAAATCGACGTGGACGACGCCCAGGACGTGGCGAACGAGTACCAGGTCCGCTCCATCCCGACCATCGTCGTGGAGAACGACGACGGAATCGTCGAGCGGTTCGTCGGCGTGACGCAGGCGGAGAAGCTCGAAGCCGCCTTCGAGGAAGCGGGCGCGTAGCACGGCGGTTCTTTTCCTGATTCGATACGTGGGTTCGTAGCCGCCGGTTCAGTCGTCGAGCGGACGGCCGCCGTCCGTCATCGCCTCGCTTTCCACGTCGACGTGGGCTTCCTCGCCGAGGTCGATGTTCGGGAGGACGAGCGCGACGAGGAACCCGAATCCGACGATGGCCGCACCGGAGAGGAACAGGACGTCGAGGCTGCTCGCGAGCACGCCCTTCACGATCGGGATGTCGCCTCCCGCCGCTTCCGCTATCTTCTCGAGGACTTTCGGGCTGAGGTTCGATCCAGCGCTTGAGAGGATCTGAACCGTGGACTGATGGAGTTCGCCCGCGGCGTACGAGCTCGCGATACGGTCCGTGAGCTGATTTGAGAGGATTGCACCGAAGACGGCGACGCCGATTCCGCTTCCGAGGCTCCGGCTGAACGTGACGGACGTGGTCGCGACGCCGAGGTTCCTGCGCTCGACGACGTTCTGCACGGCGACCGTGAGCGTGGGCATGACGAACCCGAGGCCGAGTCCCGCGATGAACATGAAGACGCTGGACTCGGTCTGGGTCGTGGTCACTCCCATCGTGCTGAGAAGGTAGTAGCCGACGGTCGTGATTGCGGCTCCGAGCACCGTGAACATCTTGTACCGCCCGAGCCGGGTCATGAGCTGGCCGGTGACGAAGTTCGTGATCATCAGGCCGCCGACGAGCGGGAGGAGGAGGAGACCGGAGTTGGTGGCGGACTGCCCCAGGACGGTCTGGAGGAAGACGGGGAGGTAGGTGGTTCCGCCGAGCATGCCGATGCCGACGCAGAAGCTCAGGAGGTCGACGCCCGCGATGGTCCGCTTCCGAAGGAGTCGGATGGGGAATATCGGTTCGTCGACCCGGAGCTCCTGATAGACGAAGAGCGCGGTCCCGATGATCGTGACCGCGGCGAGACCGAGGATTTGCGTGGACTCCCAGGCGTATCGCGTGCCGCCCCACGACGTGACGAGCATGAGGGCGCCGACGGCGACCGTGAGGAGGGCCGCTCCGAGATAGTCGATGGTGTGTGTTTCGTTCGGGACGGGGAGGTCGAGGTACCGGTGGATGACCGCGATGGCGGCGAGACCGATGGGGATGTTGATGTAGAAGATGTACCGCCACGTGAACTGGTCGGTGAGCCAGCCGCCGAGAACCGGGCCGCCGACGGTGGACGCGCCGAAAATCAGCATCATGTAACTCATGTATTTGCCGCGTTCGCGCGGGCTGAAGATGTCGCCGAGGATGGTGGTGGCCATGGCGATGAGGCCGCCGGCGCCGATGCCCTGGAGCGCGCGGAAGATGGTGATCTGCGTCATCCCGTTGAGGTACTCGTTCAGGACGGGGATGTCGCCGGAGAGACCGCTGAGCGCGCTGCCGACGAGGAAAACGGCGATCGAGAACTCGTAGATGACGGACCGCCCATAAATGTCAGAGAGCTTCCCGTACAGCGGGGTGGTGACGGCGACGGTGATCATGTACGCGGTGACGATCCAGGAGAGGCTTCCCGTGCCGCCGAGTTCGCCGACGATGGTCGGGAGCGCGGTGGAAACGATGGACTGATCGATACTGCCGAGGAGCATGCCGAGCATGAGGCCGCCGAGGATGACGAGCCGCTCGCGGCCGAGGCCGCTTCCGGTGGCGCCGCTCACGCCCGCCACCTCCGTGATAGTTCCTGAGACACGATACTAACTAACCAGTCAGTCAGGATTAAGCGTTTCGACACGATCTCGGCCGCACAACGTTTAATTACCCCATGGTATAACTAGGTTGTATGCAGTTCGACGGATTCGCGGACACCGGCGAAGCACAGGTCACCCGCGCCATCGCGCAGTCGTGGCACGGTGAATTCATGGACGGCACGGAGAGCGACGTCATCATCGTCGGCGGCGGCCCCGCCGGCCTCACCGCGGCGAAAGAACTCGCGGAGCGAGACGTCGACGTCACCGTCGTCGAGAAGAACAACTACCTCGGCGGGGGGTTCTGGCTCGGCGGCTTCCTCATGAACAAACTCACCGTCCGCGACCCCGCGCAGGCCGTCCTCGACGAACTCGGCGTCCCCTACCAGGAGTCCGAGGAGTCCGAAGGGCTCTACGTCGCGTCCGCCCCCCACTGCAGCAGCGCGCTCATCGAAGCCGCCTGCGACGCCGGCGCACGCATCCAGAACATGACCGAGTTCACGGACATCGTCGTCCGCGACGACCACCGGGTCGCGGGCGCGGTTCTCAACTGGACGCCCGTCCACTCGCTCCCCCGCGAGCTGACGTGCGTCGACCCCGTCGCCATCGAGTCCGACCTCGTCGTCGACGCGACCGGCCACGAGGCGGTCGTCGTCTCCAAACTCCACGAACGCGGCGTGCTCGACGCGCCCGGCATCGACACCACGCAGACGACCGGGATGGACACGAGCGGCGACGGCGAGTACGGCGCGCCCGGCCACGACTCCCCCGGCCACGACTCGATGTGGGTCTCCGACTCCGAGGACAAAGTCGTCGAGAAGACCGGACTCGTGCACGACGGCCTCCTGACCGCGGGGCTCTCGACCGCGACGTACCACGGGCTCACGCGGATGGGGCCGACGTTCGGCGCGATGCTCCTCTCCGGGAAGCGCGCCGCGGAGGTCGCGCTCGACGAACTCGACCGCGACGCGCCACCCGTCGAACTCGGCGTCGAACCAACCGCCGTCGCGGACGACTGAGATGCGTCCCGTCGCGCTCACCGTCGCGGGGTCGGACAGCGGCGGCGGTGCCGGCGTGCAGGCCGACCTCAAAGCCATCGAGGCCCGCGGCGCGTTCGGCGCGTCCGCCGTCACGGCGCTCACCGCACAGAACACCACGGGCGTCAGCGACATTCACCACGTCCCGCCGGAGACCGTCGAGGCCCAGATTTCCGCCGTCTGCGACGACCTCCCGGTCGCCGCGGCGAAGACCGGAATGCTCGCCTCTGCCGACACCGTTCGAACCGTCGCCGACGCCCTGCCGACGATTCCGCTCGTCGTGGACCCCGTTGTCGTCGCGCAGTCCGGCGACCGCCTCCTCGACGACGCCGGCGTCCGCGCCGTCCGCGACGCCCTCCTCCCGCGCGCAACGCTCCTCACGCCGAACGTCCCCGAGGCGGAACTCCTCGCGGACACGACCGTCGAGGACGCCGACGATATGCGGCGCGCGGGCGACCGCCTCCGCGACCTCGGCGCGGACGCCGTACTGGTCACGGGCGGCCACCTCGACGCCGACCCCGTGGACGTCCTCGTCGCGGACGACGCGACGACGTTCGAACACGACCGAATCGACACCGCCGCCACCCACGGGAGCGGCTGTACGCTCTCGGCGGCGCTCGCCGCCGAACTCGCCACCGGCACCCCGCTCCCGGACGCCGTCGAAGCCGCGACCGACTACGTCGTGCGCACCATCGAACGCGGCCTCGACCTGGGCGCGGGCGCCGGCCCGGTGAACCACCTCGCCCCCCTCCACACCGACGCCGACACCGCGCGAACCGCGGACGCCCTGACCGACGCCGTCCGCGCCGTCGAACGCGCCGCCCCCGCTGACCTGATTCCCGAGGTCGGAACGACGCTCGCCGCCGCGCCCCACGGCGCGACGAGACCCACCGAAGTCGTCGCGACCGACGGCCGACTCACACGAACCGTCGGCGGCGTTCGCGCGCCCGCTGGCGTCCGCCGCGGCGCGTCCAGCCACGTCGCCCGCCTCCTCTGCGGCGTCCGCCAGCACGACCCGACCGTCTCCGCGGCCGCGAACGTCCGCCGCACCGACGCCGCGCTCGACGCCCTCGACGACGTCGTGTTCGTCGACCGAACGAACGAACCCGCGGACGCGGCCGGCACGATGGACTGGACCGCCGACCGCGCGATGCGGACTCGTGAGCGCGCACCGACGGCTATCGCAGACGACGGCGCGCACGGCAAAGAACCGATGATTCGCCTCCTCGCGGACTCGATAGACGCCCTCGAAAACAACCTCCTCGCGCTCACGGCCGACGCCGGCGAGCGACCGCGCTAGTCGAACGTCACGCCGACGTCGTGCATTCCCTTGTTGTTCATCGCGATGTTGATGACGAGCGGCGTCACCGTCTCGACTTCCGCCGCGACGCCGAGCGGACCGGCATCCAGTACGCGCAGCCCGTCGATGTCCTGGCCGAGTTCGGCGACGAGTCCCTTCGCGTCATCGTCGTCGCCCACGACGAGCGTGTCGAGGTCGAGTTCCACGTCGAGGTTCGCGAGGCGGTCCGCCGCGAGGTTGTGGAACGCCCCGACAACGGGCACGTCGTCCGGCGCGGCCTCCGCCGCGAGCGCCGTGACGCTCCCCGCGCCCGGACGATTGTAGTGGAAGCCGTCCTCGTCGCGCTGCATCCCCACGGCCGGCGACACCAGAACCGTGTCCTCGTCGAGGCGGTCGCGGACAGCCTCGACGGTATCGCTGAGGTGGTAGGCGGGCACTGCGGCGACCACCACGTCCGCGCGGTCGGCGGCCATCCCGTTCTCGAACCCGGTCACCTTCCGGTCGATACCCCGGCTGTCGAGCTCGGTCTCGTACTCCTTGGCTTTCTCACGGGCGCGCGCCGGGTCCCGCGACCCGATGACGATGTCGTGGTCGGTGTCGTACCCCCATCGGAGCGCGAGTCCCTCGCCGATGTCGCCCGTGCCGCCGAGTAACGCGATTCGCATACGGGTACGTCACCGGGGCCGCGAATAAGTATCTAGTCTTCCGCCACGTCCGTCACGCGACCGACTTCCTCCCACTCGTCGTCGCGGGCGTGCTTCCGGTAGAGTGTGATCGGTTCGTTCTCCGTCTTCGGCGTCCGGAACTCGAACGCCACGTCGTCTCCTTCGCGGTCCCGGCCTTCCGCGAAGAACCCGTCTTCCTCCACGTCCGCGTACTCCAGTTGTATCTCGTGAGTCCACTCGTCGTCCACCTCGACCGTCACCGGACCCGCACCTTGCTTCGCCAGTACCGTCGCGATGTACTCCATACTCGGCGGGTGTGACGCCGCCCAAAAATAAACGACGGCCGTTCAGGCGAACCCGAGCGTCGTCGGCGTCTCGCTCGTGAGGTTGTCGGCGACGGGACAGCGCTCCTCCACGGCGGCGAGCCACGCGTCCAGTTCCTCCTCGGTCGCGTCGGCCTCCACGTCGAGTTCGACCTCGATGTGCTGGAAGCCGGCGCGCACGTCGTCCGCGCGACCCTGGAGCTTCCGCGGGTCGAGGCCGCCCGCGAGGTCGATTTCGAGCGACTCGAGGGTGATGTCGTGGTCGTCGGCGACCGCGTGTCCCGTGACGTTCAGGCAGCCCGCCCACGCCCCGAGCAGGTACTCGACGGGCGTCGGCCCCTCGTCCTGTCCGCCGTTCGCGGTCGGTTCGTCCACGACGAACTCGTGTCCGCGGGTCGAGACGGTCGTCTGCGCCGCGTCGTTCGACTCCGCGCTCACCGAGAACTCCGCCAGCTGGGTTTCCGAACTCATCACTACACACCACGCCCGCAAACGGCAAAGAAACGCCGCCACCGTCCGGAATTACCGGCGAAACGAGGTGGTGGCGAGTTTCGCGACGACCGGTCGTCCCCGACCCCTACTCGAGGAAGCCCGGGAGGTCGTTCACGGAATCCAGCACGGCCGTCGCGCCCGCATCCTCGTACTTCCGCCGTCCCTCCTCGCCCGTCAGGCCGCCAGTGAGCACGCCGACGCCGTGGTAGTCGCGCTCGGGGTCCGCCTCCGCGGCGTTCACCGCCGTCTCGATGTCGTCCAGCGTGTCACCGACGAACACGACGCCCGAACTATCGCAGCGCTCCGCGAGCGCCACCAGGGCGCGCGGGTGCGGTTTTCCCTCCTCCCAGTCGTCCATCGTGAACCGGCGCTCCGCGGGTACGTCCAGCCCCACGCGTTCCAGCGCGATTTCGGCCTCCGCCTCCGGTCGCCCCGTCAGCACGCACACGTCGTACGCGTCCGTCAGCCGCGCTATCGTCTCCGACTCGACGATGACCGGTTCGTCGTTGATGAACCCGCGCGTCTCCCGCTCGGGCTCCCCGTCCTCGATTTCCCGATACAATTCGCTTCCCAGATAGAGCGCCTGGAACGTCTCACGCAGGCGTTCCGGCGCCCAGTCCTCGCGCACGCGCGCTTCCGCCTCAGCGGGGAGGGCCGCCGACACGACCGCCTCCGCCGCCGACAGCCCGCCGCCGCGCTTCCCGACTTCGGCCGTGAACCCCTCGAGGTCCATCGAGAGCCCCTCGCGCGTCGCGAGCACGAACAGCGCCGCCGCGTCCGTCAGCGTCCAGTCGTTGTTGAACCCGCCCGCGTTCTTGAAGGACTGAACCCCCGCCTTCGGAATCGTCTCCCCGTACACCGCCTCGATGGACTCCACGATGGCTCGCCGATAGGAGTCCGCCACGTCCACCAGCACGCCGTCCACGTCCAGGACGACCGTATCCACGTTCATACCACCAACTCGCCCCGCACGCGAAAAATCAGTTCCGGGAGACGACGAACAGCGTCTCCCGCCCGAGCGTCCGGCGCTCCACCGGCACCACCGCCGGGTCGCCGCCGAGCGTCGTGAAATAGCACGCCGCCCCCACGGCCACTGCCACGTCCGCGACGGGCCGCTGGAGTTCCGGCGGTAGATTTCGCGCGAACACGACATCTGCGCCCTCGTACACCGACCGGTCGGGAGTCGTCACGTCGTCCACCACGAACTCGACCCCCGGCGGCGTCTCCCGGGTCACGATGTCCGTCGCCACTACCGACACCCCGCGCGCCGCGAGCCGTTCCGCCACATCCGGCCGCCGCCCCACGCCGACCTCCACCACCCGCTCCGCGCCCGCGATTTCATCCGCCAGTTCACCCGCGAAATCGCTCACGTCGAGATATTTATGCCAGAGCACGGCATAGGCGTTCCCATGCGTGTCGACATCGTCCCCATCGGGGACGTCTCCGCGAGCGTCAAGCGCGAGGCCTCGACGGGACTCCGCTCCATCTACGACTGCGATGTCACCCTCGCCACGGAACAACCCCTCCCCGACGGCGCCTACGACAGCTCTCGCGGCCAGTACCGCGCCAGCGACTTCATCGACATCGCCACCCGCGCCGGAACCGGCGAGAAAGCAATCGCCCTCACCCCGAACGACCTCTACTACCGCCGCCGCAACTACGTCTTCGGCCTCGCCTACCTCGACGGCCGCGGCTGCGTCGTCTCCACCTATCGCCTCCAAACCTCAAGCGACGGCGGTTTCTCCGAACGCTCCTCCACGCAAGTGTTCTCCGACCGCGTCCGCAAAGAAGTCGTGCACGAACTCGGCCACACCCTCGGCCTCGAACACTGCGACAACAACCGCTGCGCCATGAGCGTCTCCCCCACCGTCCAAGAAGTCGACCGCAAAGAACAGACCCTCTGCGGAAGCTGCCAGCGCTCGGTCTTCTAACCCACCTTTTTACTGCGAGGGTCGCCTGCGGCGACTCCCCACAGTAAAAACCTGGAGGGAAAAACTCCCGATCGCCAGAGGCGACCGGTGAATCGCGCCGCTCCGCGGCGCGAATGCTCGACCCCTTCTCGCGACCGCACGAACCTTCAAATACGAATGAGCGGCCAGCGGGTGGTGTGCTCTGAGACGAGCCGTGGCGTGGAGCGCGAAACCCGGCGGCGCGCCCGCTACGAATCCCGACGCGCCGCCGTGTCAGCCCCTACGTCGCTCGCGCGGCCGCGAGCGAGCGCCACGACCTCGGGTCGTCCCGAAACCTCGACTTCCACCGTCTCGCCGTGCGCGACCTCGACCGCGTTCGCGTGGTCGTAGAGCCAGGAGACGAACGACATCGCGTCGTCCGACTGCGGGAGCGAGAACCGCGCCGTCTCGCGCTCCGGAAGCACCGCGGCCAAACGGTCTCCGAGCCGCTCCAGTCCGTCGCCGTCGAGCGCGCTCACGCACACGGGGTCGCCGACAATCTCTCGGACGACCCGCCGCTTCTCGTCGAGCCGATCCGCCGCGTCGACCTTGTTCAGGACTGGGACGACGCCGTCGTCCGCGTCCCGGTTGTCGGCGAGCACGTCCCGGCTCGTCGCCACCTTCTCCCGGAGGCGCTCCGCGGGGTCGGTAGCGTCCGCGACCAACAGCACCGCGTCCGCCCGGTATGCGGACGCGAGCGTCGACTCGAAGGAGTCCACGAGCCAGTGCGGTAGCCCGGAGACGAACCCGACGGTGTCCGTCACCAGCAACCGATGGTCGCCGACGGTCGCCCGCCGTGTCGTCGTGTTCAGCGTCGTGAACAAGCCGTCGTGGGACTCCGCGACGCCCGCGAGGTCGGCATGCCGGCGGTCGTTCTCCCCGACCGCGTGGTCGTCCGCGAGCCGCCGGAGGAGCGTGGACTTCCCCGCGTTCGTGTACCCGGCGAGCGCGACGAGGTCGAACCCCGCCGCGTGCCGGTCTGCACGCCGGGTCGCGTCCGCGGTCTCGACCTCCGCGAGCGCGTCCTCGACTTGCTTGATTTCGCGCTTGTACGCCGCGCGAACCTGGGAGGCCGGAGACTCGCCGGCGCTCTTGAAGCCCTGGCGGCCCACGTCCTCGCCGCGCTTCGCGCGCTCCTCCGCCCGCGGGAGTTCGTACTCCAACTCGGCCAGCCGCACCTCCAGCTGGGCGCGCCGGGTTTCCGCGCGCTCGCCGAAGATGTCGATGACGAGGCGCTTCCGGTCGCGGACGCCGGTATCGCCGGGGAGGCGGTCGGCGAGCGCGAACGCCCGGTTCGCGTCGAGGTCGTTGTCCACCACGACGGCGTCCGCGTCGGCCGCCCGGACTTCGCGTCGCATCTCCGCAATTGCGCCCGCGCCGAACTCGTGGCCGGGATGCGGGTCGCGTCGCTGGACGACCTCGCCAGCGACGGTGTAGCCCGCCGACCGGGCGAGCGCCCTGATTTCTCCGGTGTCCGCCGGAGAGTCGTCTACGCGTTTCGCTACTATCGCTGTGTCTTCTCGTGACATTGTATTCTGGGTGTCGGTTGCTCGACGAACGAACGCGTCGTGAGCCGGCCGACCCAGTCGCTACCGGGCGGCGGCCCCGGCTACTGAGAAAGGGTCTCCATGTCGATTTGACGGATTCGGGCGGGATACAAGAATCTTGGGCCTACTCGACGGGGAAGCGGAGGAGCGCGGCCAGCCCGCCGAACGCGTCCGCGAACCGCTGGCCGCCCTCGATGTCGGTGGGGACGACGATGCACTCGCCGCCCTCGTCGTCGGCGCGCTCCGCGTACTCCTCGCGCTCTTCGGCGTCGACGGTCTCCGAGACGAGCAGGCGGGCGACCGCGCCGTACGTGAGCGCGTCGTCCACCGACTCGGCGCCGTATACGACTTCGCCGTCCGGCAGTCGGTCGAAGAACGCGCTGATGGCGTTTCGGGCGTCCGCGTGCGCGTCCGTCACGTCGCCTCGGGCCTTCGACGCGAGCTGTTCGAGACCGCGCTTCCCGGCGTGCTCCACCGCGTACGTTCCCGCGACCCGGTCTTCGAGTCGGGTCGGAAGGTAGTCGCCGTCCCGGAACGCCTCCACCGTGACGTGCGTTCCGCCGAGCACGACGGCGTCCGGGTCGTCGAACGCCCGTTCGGTGGCGTCCGCGATGCTCTCGAAGAACTCGCGCTTGCGCTCTTCGCGCCGCCGCCGGAACCGGTCCGCGGACTGTCCGCCCGCCCGCGTCTTCCCCGGCACCTCGCTGTCGAGGGTCTCCAGTACGTCGACGCCGTCGTCCATCCGGCCGATGGCCGCGCCGCCGCGCTCCACCACGACCAGCCCGACGGTCGGCGTCTCCGCTGTCCGGGAGTCGAGTGGGTCCGTGACGAACGCGTTCCCGTGCTCGAACACGCCCTCAGCGACGCGTCCGGGCGGCTCCGTGAACACGAACTCGCGGAGGTCGCCGTCGAGCACGCCCGTGTAGACGAGCAGGCCGCTGTCGCCGCCCTCGGACTCGTGCAGGACGTGAACCGCGCGGTCGAGCGCCTCCCGGAGCGGTTCGCTCGCCGCGCCGTCGAGGTACTCGGCCGCCGCGCGCGCTTCCTCCACGCGTTCGAGGTACGCGCCGCGCTCCCCGGGCGGCACCGCCACCGACACCAGTCGGTCGCCGTCCGCGCTCGCGTCCCGCACGGCCGCGATTCGCTCCCCGCGGTCCAGCCGCTGCTCCATACGTCGGGTATCGGCGGACTCCGGAAAAGGAGCGGGGCCGCTACTGCGTGTAGTAGTACTCGCCGTCGCGCTTCTGCTGCTTGTCGAGCTGGCTCCCGGGCTTGTTGATGCGCGGTCGCCCCAGGTTCTCGTCGCGACGGAACGTGATGTCGAGGTTCGCGAGGAACTCGTTCATGCCGGCGCGCATCTCCTGTGCGGGGCTGGCGCGGCCGTGGTGCGCGGGTTCGCCGTCGAACACCATCAGGCGGTCGGAGACGAGGTCGATCATGTAGATGTCGTGGTCGATGACCATGACCGTGGACTCGTGGTTCTCCGCGTATCGGCGGATGGCGCGCGTCGCGAGCACGCGCTGTTCGACGTCGAGATGTGCGCTCGGCTCGTCGAGCAGGTAGAGGTCGGCGTCCCGACTGAGGGTCGCGGCGATGGCGACGCGCTGGCGTTCGCCGCCGGAGAGGTCGGCGAGGTTCTGCTCCATGATTCGGTCGAGCTGGAGCGGCTGTGCGATTTCGGTGTTCCAGTAGCTCGTCCCGAACTCGTCCGTAATCGAGGAGAGGAAGGCGTCCACCCGCATGTGCTGGTCGACCTCGACGTACTGGGGTTTGTACGCGATATCGAGGTCCAAATCGAGGTCGGTGTCCTCGCCCTTCACGGTCGTGGGTTCGGTGCGACCCGCGAGCAGTTTCGCGAACGTGGACTTCCCGATGCCGTTCGGGCCGACCACGCCGAGCACCTCGTTCTTCCGAATCTCCCCGCCCTCCACGTCGAGGCTGAACTCGCCCTCGCCGTAGGACTTCGTCATCGACGGGTAGTCGACAAGCGTCTCGGCTTCCGTCACCGGCCGCGGGGCGTGTTCCTCGAACTCGATGGCTTCCGGGCGAATCCGCATGTTCTCGTTGTCGAGGTACCCGCGGAGGTACTCGTTGATGCCGTTCCGCACGGACTTCGGGTCGGTGACGACGCCGTACACCGAGGGTTCACCGTACGCGACGTGGAGGCTGTCCGCGAGCAGGTCGAGGACGGCGAGGTCGTGTTCGACGACGAGCACGGCCTTGTCCTCCTCCTCCGCGAGTTCACGGACGAGGCGTGCGGCGGTGACGCGCTGGCCGATGTCGAGGTAGGGCGTGAGTTCGTCGACGAAGTAGAAGTCCGCGTCCCGCGCGAGCGTCGCGGCGAGCGCGACCCGTTGGAGTTCGCCGCCGGAGAGCGAGTCGATTTCCTGGTCGAGCACGGGCGTGATGGAGAGGCGGTCCGCGAGCTCGTCGAGCACGCCGCGTTCGTCCGCGCGTTCGAGGAGTTCGCGCGTGTTCCCGTCGAACGTCTCCGGAATCTGGTCGACGTACTGGGGTTTGCGCGCGACGTTGATGTCGCCGTCGCGCACGCCCTTCAGGTAGTCCTGGAGTTCGGTGCCGCGGTAGTGTTCGATGACTTCGTCCCAGCCGGGCTCGTCCTCCACGCGTCCGAGGTTCGGCGTGATTTCGCCAGCGAGCGCCTTCACGGCCGTCGATTTACCGATGCCGTTCGGGCCGAGCAGCCCCGTCACCTTCCCTTTCTCGGGGATGGGGAGGCCGTAGAGCGCGAACGCGTTGTCGCCGTACCGGTGGGTCGCGCGGTCCTCCAGCTCCTGGGGAAGGTTGATGATTTCGATGGCGTCGAACGGACACTTCTCGACGCAGATACCACAGGTTTCGCCGAGACAGATCTCCTCTGAAATCTGGACCTGGTCGGGCGTTCCGGTTTCGGTGTCCTCGCCGCGGAGCGTGATGCACTCCTTGCCCGTCCGGTTCGGCGGACAGTAGTTCGAGCACTCGTAGTTACAGCGGTCGGGGGAGCACCTGTCGAGGTCCACGACCGCGATGCTGTCCTGGGCCATCCTACAGGCTCACCGATTCAGTGAGGAGGATGCCCCACGTGATGAACCAGAGCGCGAACGTCATGAAGGCGGTGTAGAGGTGGTCTTTCGCGCCGAACTCGCTGACGTTCACGCCGAGCACGCGGAGCACCCCGACGTTGATGAGCATCGCGACGATGGCGAGCCCGAGGCCGGTGGTGTCCGTCGCACCGGTCGCGAGCGCGCTCGACAGGACGCCCGCCGCCACGCCGGTGAGGCAGGCGACCGTGGTCACGGCCACGCCGCGGCGGTGGGGGTCCATTCGGGGCGCTGTCTCGGTCGACATACCCGGAGTTGGGCGGGGGACGCTCAAAAGCAGTTCGCTTGTCGTACGACCGCTCCGCGCGCCCTGCCACACCACCCCACGAGAGGAGTTCCCGCAGATTTATGGTTATTCGGATGTTTCGATTCGTAACGATGGATGCAGCAGAGGACGTCCTCGAAGACCTCCCGCCGAGCGCGAAACTCGTCTACAAGGTCCTCGAGTACGACGGTCCGAAAACGCAGAAGGGAATCGTCGAGGAGTCGATGCTGTCCGCGCGTACCGTCCGGTACGCGCTCGAACGCCTCGAGAACCGCGAGGTCGTCGACGAGGACATCTACTTCGCCGACGCCCGCCAGAGTCTCTACTCCCTCACCACCACGACGGACGAGGAGGCGGAGACGGGCGCGGAGACTGCGACTTAGCGCTCCACGTCGACGCTGTCGCCGGGCCGCACGCCGAACGCGTCCACGCCCCGGCCCTGATTCACGGCGAGTTCGACGTTTTCGTGGCTCGCCACCGTCACTAGTCGCTCCCTGACAGCGACGTGCGCGTACGACGGTTCCACGGGCGCGCGCTCGCCGTTCACGAGCACGGTCGCCGCGTCCGCGACGAACTCGCCCGGGATGTTCGTGATGGCGTTCCCGAAGTCGTCCACGACCAGCACCTCGCCGTGTGCGGTGTCGTCCTCGATGGTGGCGTCGGGCAGCGCGAGGTCGACGCAGTCGTCGACGGGCGTGACACCGTCGATGTCCTCGATGTTCTCGACGCCCGCTTCGTGTACGTCGCCCGCCGCGGGCGCGAACACGTCGCGGCCGTGGAACGTCGAACTCGCCGCATCGCTATCGTCGATTTCGAACGCCTCGATGTCGCCGTCGAGCGCGCGGGCGGCGGGGCGGACGACGCCGTTGTCCGGCGCGACGAACGCGTGGTCGCCGACGCGCACGACGATGGCGGCGCGCTCGGTGCCGACGCCGGGGTCCACGACGACGAGGTGGACCGCGGGCGGGTAGTACGGAACGACCTCGCGCAGCCAGAACGCGGCCGCGCGAACGTCCTGCCGCGGAAGGTCGTGCGCGATATCGACCAACCGGGCGTCGGTGCGCTGGAGGGCGACGCCCTTCATCGCTGCCGGATACGGACTGCCGAAGTCGGAGGTGAGCGTTATCATAGTTGTGTGGCGTCCCCGGGCGCGAACCCGAGGGGGAGCGTCTCCGTCTCGGGCACGTCGTCGAGGCGCACGACAATCTGTCGGTCGTTCCAGGTTCCGTACACTCGGGTCGTCTCGCCGAGGAACTCCGCGGTGTCGACGGCGATGTCGAGGCGGTTCTCGTTTGCGTTCCGGGTGAGGCGCTCGGGCCGCACGCAGAACGTCACGCGGTCGCCGACCGACACACCCCCGGCGTCCGCCAGGCGGAGCGTCTCGCCGTCTACGTCGACCGTCGCGACGCCGTCCTCGCGGCCGGTGACGGTGCCGTCGAACACGTTGTTGTCCCCGACGAACTCCGCGACGAACCTGGTTGCCGGCGTCCGGTACACCTCCTGGGGCGTGCCGGCCTGCTCGACCCGGCCGTCGTTCATCACCGCGAGGCGGTCGGAGATGCTCAACGCCTCCTCCTGGTCGTGGGTGACGTAGATGGTAGTAATGTCGAGGTCGCGCTGGATGCGCTTGACGTGCCGGCGCAGCGTCTCCCGCAATCGGGCGTCGAGCGCGCTCATCGGCTCGTCCAGCAGGAGGAGGCTCGGACCCGGGGCGAGCGCGCGTGCGAGCGCGACCCGCTGTTGCTGGCCGCCCGATAGCTCGCTCGGGTCGCGGTCCTCGAACCCCGTGAGGTCCACGAGGTCGAGCAGTTCCTCGACGCGCTCGTCCCTGCTCGCGCCGCCGGGGGCGTCCCGGAACCGCAGGCCGTACGCGATGTTCTCCCCGACCGTCATGTGGGGGAAGAGCGCGTAGTTCTGGAAGACGATACCCACGTCGCGCTCGTCCACGGGAACCCCAGTAATGTCCTCGCCGTCGAACCGCACGGCGCCCGCCGTGGGGTCATCGAACCCCGCGACTGCGCGGAGGGTCGTGGTTTTCCCGCAGCCGGACGGGCCGACGAGCGTGAAGAACTCGCCGTCGCGGATATCGATGGACACGCCGTCCAGCGCCGTCGTCGCGCCGAACTCCTTCGTCACGCTGTCCAGGCTCACATCAACCACGACCCGTCACCCCCGTTCCGCCGCGACCGATGGTCATACGACATCCTTCGGACCACCGGGTGTTATCACCGTCGAATCTATTCGTTTGCGACGACCGTGATGCGCTCCTGCCGGTCGATAGCGCGCTCGAGTTCCTCCGCGATAGCGCTCCCGCGCGACACCTGAATGTCGCCGCCGCGACCGACCGTCGCAGTGAACAGGTAGTCGCCGTCCGCCTGCACCTCCACCGTATCGCCCGGAGACGCGCTCTCCACGGGAATGTTGATGTGGCGCGACGTGATGTCCGGCGTCACGACCTCGCCCTCCGGCTCCGCGGCGCCCGACCCGTCCGCGCTGCCAGCACCGGACGCCGTCGGGGTCTCCGGGAGTTCGTCCAGCGTCCGCACGTCGATGCTGATACCGAGGCGCTCCTCGATGTCGCTGATGCGGCCGCCGCCCTTCCCGATGACGTGACTGATTTCGTCGTCCGAAACGTACACGACCGCGGTGTTCTGCCCGCGGAGTTCGACCTCCACCGGCCCGCGGGTCGCGGACTGAATCTCGCGCTTTATCTCCTGCTTCGCGAGGTTCCCGACGCCGGACTCCGAACTACCGCCGGTTTCGTCGAGCGGAACCGTGACGACCTGGCGGTTGAACGTGTAAATCTCGTACGCCGGCCGCCCGGTCTCGAAGTCCGACACCTGAATCACGGGCCGCGCGAGGTCTTCTTCCATCAGCCCCTCCGGCACCTTCACTTCCGTACTCACGTCGTAGACGGTGTCCACGTCGCCCGCCTCGATGAACACGACCGTGTCGACAATCTGCGGAATCATCCCGAGCTCCACGCGGCCGACGAGCCGCTGGAGCGCGTCGATGGGGCGCGTCGCGTGCACGACGCCGACCATCCCGACGCCCGCGAGCCGCATATCCGCGAACACCTCGAAGTCATCCGTCTTCCGGACCTCGTCGTAGATGGTGTAGTCCGGCCGCACCATCAGCAGCGAGTCCGCGGTGGTCTCCATCGACCCGCCGAGCTCCGTGTACTGCGTGATTTCGTCGCCGACCTGGAGGTCGCGCGGCTTCTCCATCGTCTTCACGACGTAGCCGTTGTCGTCCAGGAACTCGGCGAC
This sequence comes from Salarchaeum sp. III, assembly GCF_036418315.1. Lineage (NCBI taxonomy): Archaea > Methanobacteriati > Methanobacteriota > Halobacteria > Halobacteriales > Halobacteriaceae > Salarchaeum > Salarchaeum sp. III. The sequence continues at coordinate 363,133 of NZ_JAZHPG010000027.1, forward strand.
CGCCTGCCCGAACGTCGACTTCCCCGCGCCCGGTGACCCGGCGATGAGGATGCCGCGGTCGCGCTCCAGCATCCGGTCCTTGAGTTCGTCCGCGAACTCGTACTCCTCCATCGTCGTCTTCACGATGGGACGCACTGCCGTGATTTCGAACCCGTCGCTGAACGGTGGGCGCGCCATCGCGATACGCATATCCCGAATCTGAGCGATGGTCATCCCCTCCTCGGAGAGCTCCACGAACCCCTCGTCGGTGCGCTTCGCGGTGTCCACGATTTCGTTCGCGTACTCCTTCAGGGTGTCAACGTCCAGCTTCGTGGAGCCGATCTCCTGGTACGTGATGTCGCCCACGTCGCCGCGTTTCGCCATCGGCACCACGCCCTCCTTCAGGTGGACGCTCATTGTCGTCTCGTCGAAGTACTGCTCGATTTCGAGCGCGCCCGCTTCCTCGTCGAGCGGTTCGAGGTACTGCACGTCGAGGCCCTTCGCCTTCGCGACCTCCGACTGCACGATGTCGCTCGTGACGAACGTCGCGTCGTACTCCACCGCCACGTCGCGGATGATGGCGTCGATAGCGCCCGCGGCGGCGCGCTTGATGTCCTCCTCCGTCGCCCGGTCGCCCACGTACTGCAGGTCGATGTCGCCGTCGTCCGCGAGGTCCGCGAGCCGCTGAAGCTCCGAAAGGCCGTCCCAGCCGGTGCTCCGGCCGCTGTTGGCCTGCGCCTCGATTTCGCCCACGACCGCTTCGGGGACGATAACCGTCGCGTCAGCGTACTCGCCGGACGCGACGCCCGCGCTCACGCGGCCGTCGATGACGACGCTCGTGTCCGGCACTAATTTCATACCCCCACATACCTGCGGCCCGCTGATAAGGGTGTTCGTCGCCGCCCGAGCGGGCAACAGCTTTTTCGCGCTCAGCGGTGTGTCATCACACATCATGAACGTGCCGGCGGAGTGCGAGCGAGCCGTCGACCGCGTCCGCGAGGCGTTCGACGACGACCTCCGCGCGGTCGTCGTCCACCACTTCCCCGCCGAGGACTGGGAGTCCGGTACGTCCGCGACGACGTGGAAGCCGGCTACGACGACGACAGCCTCGAAACCGTCCTGGAGGCCGTGACGGACGACTTCGTGTTCGAGGCGCTCATTCAGGACTGGCACGAGGACATCCGCCGGCTCGGCGTTCTCCACGGTTCGGTCCTCACGTTCGAGGACGCCCTCGTCGCCCGCGTCGTCCTCAGCGACGAGTACGGCGTCTGTTTCAGCCTCTCGCCGGACCGCGGCGGCGACGTGTTCTCGGTCGTGGAATCGCTCGACCCGGTGTAGCGCTCCGTCGCCCCCGCCGCCTCCCTTTTTCCGAACGCGGCCCGTGTCCCGCGATATGAACGAGGTTCACGCGCTCGCGCGACGGCTCGTTGAGGTGCCGAGCCACGAGGACGAGGCCGCCGCGGGCGACGAAATCGAGGACTGGCTCCGCGAGCACACCGACGCCGACATCACTCGCGACGACGCGCCCAGCGGCGGAAATGTTATCGCGAGAAAAGGCTCCGGTGAGTCGGTGGCGCTCGTTGGCCATCACGACGTGGTGCCGCCGGCGGACTCTCAGGTCGAGGACGGCGAGTACGTCGTGTACGAGGAGGACGGCCGGCTGTACGGCCGGGGCGCGGCGGACATGAAGGGCGCGGTCGCCGCGGCGATGGTCGCCTTCCGCGACGCCGACCCGGACTGCGAGCTCTTGTTCTGCTCGTTCGTCGGCGAGGAACAGGGCGGCATCGGCGTCCGGCACTACCTCGAACGCCGCGACGCCCCCGACTACGCCGTCGTCGCCGAGGGCTCCACGAGCTACACCACCGACGGCGTCACCGACGTGGTCGTCGCGCACAAGGGCCGCCGCGGCAGCACCATCTACGCGCAGGGCGTCGCCGCGCACGCGAGCGAACCCGACTCGGGGTCGAACGCCATCTACCGCGCGAGCGACGCCGTCGACGTGGTCCGCGAACTCGACTTCCCCGCGGTCGACGTGCTCGGCGAACGCGTCCAGGGGAGCGTCGCCGTCACCGGAATCGACGGCGGGAGTGCGTGGAACGTCATCCCGGACTCCTGCGAGGTGACGGTGGACGAGCGCACGGTCCCCGGTGAGCGCGCCGACCTCGACCGCGTCACCAGCATCCCCGGCGTCTCCTGGAGCGTCGACCAGGACCTTCCGCCGATGAAGTGCACGAGCGAAGCGTTCGCGGACGCCGTTCTCGACGCTGCCGACGCCGCCCAATCCGGCACTCCCGCGCACGTCTCGAAACCCCACGCGACCGACGCCGGCTGGCTCGCCGACGAAGGAACCGCGTGCGTCGTCTGCGGCGCGAGCGAACCCGGCGAAGCCCACACGAAAACGGAGAGCGTCTCCCTCGGCACTCTCGATGTCTGTTACGAGACCTACCTCGGGCTGGCGAACGCCTGGCCGGTTCGGGAGGATTGATACGTCCGCGCGAGTGATTGCTTCCCATGGCAACTGCAGAGGAGACCGATGCGCCTGCGGCGTACGAGGAACTGCTCGACCAGTACGAACGACTCACGTACGTCGGGGGCGCGTCCGGCGTGCTCTCCTGGGACCAGCAGGTGATGATGCCGGAGGGCGGCGCGCCCGCGCGCTCGAAGCAGCTCTCGGCGCTGTCGGCCATCCACCACGAACTCCTGACGGACGACGACGTGGGTGAGTGGCTGGACGAACTCGACGACGCCGACCTCACCGGCGAACAGGACGCGGTCGTGCGCGAGATTCGACGCCAGTACGAGCGCGCGAACGCCGTGCCGGTCGAACTCGTCGAGGAGATCTCGGAGACGTCGAGCGAGGCGCTGCAGGTGTGGGAGGACGCGAAGGCGGAGGACGACTTCTCTGCGTTCGCGCCCTACCTCGAAGACCTCGTGGAACTCAAACGGGAGTACGCCGAACACATCGACCCCGACGCGGACCCGTACGAGGTCCTGTTCGCGGACTACGAACCCTACCTCGACCTCGACACGGCCGAGCGCGTGCTCACGCGGCTGCGCGACGAACTCGTCCCGCTCATCGACGAACTGAACGACGCGGACGCCGACCTCGCCCAGCCGTTCGACGGCACGTATCCCGAGGACGCCCAGGAGGCGCTCAGCCGGGACGTACTGGAGAAAGTGGACTACGACTTCGAGCGCGGCCGCCTCGACACCTCCAGTCACCCATTTACATCGGGCAATCAGTTCGACACCCGCATTACGACGCGTTTCGACGAGTCCGACCCGCTCGGCGCGCTGATGAGCACCGTCCACGAGTACGGGCACGCCCAGTACAACCTCGGCGTCCCCCAGGAGGCCTATGGTACGCCGCTCGGCGAGTCCCGCGACCTCACCGTCCACGAGTCCCAGAGCCGGCTCTGGGAGAACCACATCGGCCGCAGTCGCGCGTTCTACGACCTCGTCCTCGACGACCTCAAAGAGCACTTCGACGGTATCGACGACGCGAGCGTCGAGGACGTGTACGAGGCCGCGAACCAGATTTATCCGGAGAACCTGATTCGCGTGGAGGCGGACGAACTCACCTACCACATGCACATCATCCTCCGGTTCGAAATCGAACGCGACCTCATCAGCGGCGACCTCGACGTCGAAGACGTTCCCGACGTCTGGAACGAGAAGATGGAGGAGTACCTCGGCGTCACGCCCGACACGGACGCCGAAGGCTGCCTGCAGGACATCCACTGGAGTCACGGCAACTTCGGGTACTTCCCCACGTACTCGCTCGGCAGCGTGCTCGCCGCCCAGCTCTACGCGAGCGCCGACGAGGACATCGACGACCTCGACGCGAAGGTAGCCGCCGGCGACTTCGACGACCTCCACGACTGGCTCGGCGAGAACGTCCACCGGCACGGGAAGCGCTACACGACGCCCGACCTCGTCGAGGAAGCGACCGGCGAACCCTACACGGCCGACTACTTCCTCGACTACGCCGAGTCCAAGTTCCGCGACCTCTACGACCTCTAACCCTCGCGAACCACCTTTTTCACGGCCGGCCGGGTGCGAGATTTTATGTGGGCGGGCGTCCCGCATTCACATATGGCAACCAAACGCCAGTCCGGTTCCGGTAGCCCGGTTCCGTCAGCCCTCCCCGTCAGCGCCGCTATCGGCGCGGCCGCGTACGTCCTGAACTACGTCCTCGTCTACGTGTTCATGCTCGTAGACGGCGTCGAGTCCAGCGGCGACATTCCCGGCTGGAAGGTCGCCGGCTGGGTGTTCTACAACGCCCACAACGTGGACGTTGCCGTCAGCGTCGGCGGTGAGAGCGCGTCCGGGAGCTACCTGGAGAGCGCGTCGGCCGGCGGTCTCACCGACGCTATCTCCGCGCTCACCAGCACGGTCCCGAAACTCGTCTACTACGTCGTGCCCGCGCTCGTCCTCGTGCTCGCGGGCGTGCTCGCCGCGCGCCGCGTTCGCGCGACCCTCAGCGGCGTGGAAGCCGCGGGCGTCGGCGCGGGCGTCGCCGGCGGCTACCTCGTGCTCGCCGTCGTCGGCGTGTTCGTCTTCGAGTACAGCGTCTCCGCGTTCGGCACGACCGCGTCCCTCGCGCCGAAACTCTCCTCCGCCGTCCTGCTCGCCGGCCTCGTCTACCCGCTCGTCTTCGGGGCTATCGGCGGCGTCCTCGACAGCATCTAGCCCGCACCGGCTCATTTCTCGGTTCGGCGTTCGCCGTCTGTCCGCCCGACACGCTTAAGTCATGGTGTGTCATACCATGGCATGTAATGTCGAGCGCACAGGAGTCCACCGACGGCGTCCTCGACGAGTTCCTCGAAGCACGCGGTCACGACACGTCGCCCGCGACGTGGGACCGAAGCTATAACAAGAAGCAGTGTCCCGACTGCGGCGGACTCCACGACGACGACGCCACCACCTGCGCGGTCTGCGGCTGGGCGCCCTAGAGCACCTCGTCCGCCATCGCCGCGACGAACGCCTCCTGCCTCGGGCTGGTCGACAGGAGTTCCACTTCGTCGAACCCCGCGTCCGCGTGGCGGTCAAGTAGCTCACCGACATCGGCGACGCTGTCGGTGACGAGCCCCCAGCCGTCCCAGTCCTCGCGCGGGATGTCGCGGCCGCGTGCTTCTACCTCGCGGGGGTCGTACACGTCCTCGTCGAACCCGACCGCCATCGACCCCGTCCAGAACTCCACGGCGTCCAGCGCGTCCGCGTACTCCTCGGCGTAGGAGACGCTGGCCTGTCGAATTCGCCGTATCTCGTCGGGGTTGCGGTCCGCCTCCTCGGCGCCGGCTTCGAGCGCCGGCACGAGTTCGTTCTCGTACGTCTCGACGGGCGCGAGCGTGAGGAATCCGTCCGCGTACCGGCCCGCGACCTCCGCGGAGTGCACGCCGTTTCCCGCGACGTACAGCGGCACGTCTTCTGCGGGCCGCGTGTAGAGTTTCGCGCCGTCCAGATTCCAGTAGTGGCCGTCGTAGTCCACGAACTCGCCGGTCATCAGCTTCCGGTAGATGCGGCAGGCGTCCACGAGGCGCGCGCGGCGCTCCGGGTAATCCGGCCACTCGTAGTCGAGCGGGCGCTCGTTCATCGCCTCCCCGGTTGCGAGCGTCAGGTGGACGCGTCCCGGATACATCGACCCGAGCGTCGCTGCGAACTGCGTGAGCAACCCCGGGTGGTAGCGGCCGACCGGCGGCGTGACGCCCGTCCCCATCCGCACGCTGTCGGTGCGTTCGAGCGCCGACCCGAGCCACGGCCACGCCGCCCCGCAGTGCGCGTCCGTATGCCACCAGGGATGGAAGTGGTCGCTCGTCCACACCGAGTCGAACCCCGCGTCGTCCGCGAGTTCAGCGTGGTCGAGGAGTCTGCTCGGCGCGTACTGCTCGTGCGCGGCGAACAAACCGATGTCCATACTGGTTCCAGAGACGCCGACGGAAAACAGTTAGTGGCCGTCTAGTCGTCCTCTTCTACGTCCACCTGGCTGGTGCGTTCGGCGGCGCGCTCGATGAACTCGTCCGGGAGTTCGTCGATTTCGCCCGCCTGCACGCCCCAGAGGTTCGCGTACAGGCCGTCCTCCGCCAGGAGGTCCTCGTGCGTGCCGCGCTCCACGATTTTCCCGTCCTCGAGCACGACGATCTGGTCTGCGTCCTTGATGGTGGAGAGGCGGTGCGCGATGCTGAACGTCGTGCGGTTCTCCGTAAGCTCGTCCAGGCTGCGCTGGATGAGCATCTCCGTCTCCGTGTCCACGTCGCTCGTCGCCTCGTCCAGAATCATGATGTCGGGGTCCTTGAGGATGGCGCGCGCGATGTCGATGCGCTGGCGCTGGCCGCCCGACAGTTTCACGCCGCGCTCCCCGACCTTCGTCTCGTAGCCGTCCGGGAGGTTCGTGATGAACTCGTGGGCTTCCGCGGCCTTCGCCGCCTCCACGACCGCCTCCTGGCTCGCGTCGAACGACCCGTACCGGATGTTCTCCTCCACCGTCCCGTAGAACAGGAAGGTGTCCTGACTGACGTACCCGATGGATTGTCGAATCGAGGGGAGGGTGACGTTCCGGATGTTCTGGCCGTCGATTTCGATGCGGCCGTCGTCGGGGTCGTACATCCGCAGCAGGAGTTTGAGCACGGTGGACTTCCCGGCGCCCGTCGGTCCGACGAGCGCGAGCGTGTCGCCGCCGTCCACGTCGAAGGAGACGTCCTCGATGATGGGTTCGTCGTCGTAGCCGAACGTCACGTCCTCGTAGACGACTTCGCCATCGGTCACGTCGAGTTCGTCCGCGTTCGGGTCTTCCTCGATGCGCGACGGTTCGTCCATCAGGCCGAAGATACGCTCGCTGGACGCCCGCGCCCGCTGGTACATATTGATAATCTGTCCGAACTGCGCCATCGGCCAGATGAACTGCTGGCTGAGCTGAATGAACACGACGAACTGCCCGATGGTGAGCGTGCCCGCGAGTCCGAACGGCGCGCCGACCGCCGCCCAGTACCCGCCGACGAGGAAGGTGAGGACGAACCCGATACCCGCGATGACGCGGAGCGCCGGGAAGAACTTGATACGGATGGTGATAGCCCCCCAGTTCGCGTCGAAGTAGCCCTCCGAAACGTCCTCAACACGCTCACCCTCGTAGTCTTCGGTATTACTGGTTTTGATGACCTGGATGCCGCCGAGGTTGTTCTCCAGCCGGGAGTTCATCTGGCCGACCGAGGACCGCACGTCGGCGTACTCCGGCTGAATCTTCTTCACGAACCGGTACGTGAACCACGCGATGATGGGAACCGGCAGCATCGTGATGATGGCGAGCTTCCAGTTCAGGTAGACGAGAACGAAACCCACCGCGACAACCATCACTGAGAGCCGGAACGCCGAGTTCATTCCGTCGTTCAGGAACCGCTCCAGTCGGTTCACGTCGTTCGAGAGGATGGACATCATTTCGCCCGTCTGCTTCGTGGCGAAGAAGTCCATGTTCAGCCGCTGCATCTTGTCGTACGTGTCGGTTCGGACCGCGTGCTGGATGTTCTGACTGAACGAGTTGAATCCCCAGTTCCGGAACCAGTGGAAGCCCGCGCCGCCGAAGAACGCGAACGCGATGATGGCGGACGCCACGATGAGCTGGTTCACTTGGGTTGTCGGCTGCAGTCCGGTGGGGAGGAATCCGAGGAACGGGTAGGAGTTGTAGAGGATGGAGTCGATAGCGTACCCGAGCATCAGCGCGGGCACCAAGTCGAGCACGCGGGCGAAGATGCTCGCCACCACCCCCACGAGGAACGCGAATCGGTTCTCCCTGCCGTACGTATCGAAGAGGCGACGCATCGCGTTCGAGGAGTCCGCGCGGACGTCCTCGAACGGGTCGTCGTCGTCGCCGTCGAAGGCACTCATTACTGGTAGAAAGTGACACCCTGACAAAAGAGTTTCCTACGAACCGAAACATGCCACGGCGCTCCCGGCGGTGACGCTACGTTCGACGGTCCAGTTGTAGGGGAGTTCCAGCACGCAGTCCGCGCGCCCGCGATACCGGGTGAGCGGCGGGTCCTCCACGACCGCGTGGTGGATTGCCGTCACCTCGCCGTTCGCGACGAACACGATGTCGATGGGGTAGTTCATCCCCCGCATCACGTACGCCCGCTCACCCACCGACGAGTATCGAAAGACCATCCCGTCCGCGGGCAGTTCTGTGGTGCCGCTCAGTCCATCGGAGCGCTCCCGCGCCGTGTCCGCCACCACCATCTCCAGCACCGCGGTGCCGTTCGCCGTCTCCACCGTCACGCTCGCACGCGACACCCCGTCGTCCGCGACCCACCACGCGCCGACCCCCGCGAGCGCCGCCACGAGAACCACCGCGACGACGGTTGAGCGACGCACCATACCACGCGTAGTACGGCGAAAGGCAAACGTTTTCCCCGCGCACCGGCCAATTTTCGCTGCGGGTCCGTGGTCTAGTGGTTATGACGCTTCCCTTACAAGGAAGAGGTCGGTGGTTCGAATCCGCCCGGACCCATTCTGCGACGAACAACGTGGAGGCGCGGATGGGGCAGTGGATTCGCGGCCCAGAGGACGAGCGAAACGAAGTCCTCGCGGTTCGAATCCGCCCGGACCCATTCTGCGACACACTCTTGTGAGAGGTCGCCGTCCCGTGGCAATCCGAAACCCTTTTTCACGCACTCCCCATCCACACGAATGCACGCCGCCTTAGCTCAGACTGGGAGAGCACTCGACTGAAGATCGAGCTGTCCCCCGTTCAAATCGGGGAGGCGGCATTCCAGTTCTACTCGAAACGCATTCACCGGACAGCGGCGCGTTCCGGCGGTTTCTCGGCGTAGTGTCCGAGTGGATTTGACTATGGTTTCACTCGCGCCCCGACGTTATCAGGCGCTTCGTGGGAGGGCGTTTGCGCCGTCCTCGACGGCGGCGAGCACGGCGTCGATGTGGTCGTCTCGCGTGCTGGAGTTGAAGAGTTCGTGGCCGTCGGTGAAGGCGATGCGGTTCGATTCGGGGGCGTGGTCTTCGATTGTGGGGCCGCTGACGATGGGGTCGTCGGGGTTGTAGAAGACGGCGTCCCGGGTGTCGAATGGCGGGAGGCTGTTTTGGGCGCGTTTGGCTTCGCGGAGGAAGGTGGGTGCGGCGTAGTCGGGGGCGTCGGCGACCCAGGCGTCGCTCGCGAGGGTTCCGAGTTCTTCGCGGGTCGCCTCGGCGGGCAGAATGGGCGTCGAGACGGGGAGGCGGGTGGCCAGGGAGACGAGCGGGTTCCGGAGGTCGTCGTGGAATCCCCACCAGGGACTGAGGTAGGTGCGGGTCTGGAGAGAGTTGTCGGTGTCGAGGTGCCGGGCGACGAGGCCGCCCGTGCTGTGGCTGAGGAGGCGGTAGTCGTCGAGGTCGTCGACGAACGACTGGACGGGCGCGAGGTACTCGCGGTCGAAGTCCGTGATGGTGCGCGGGAGTTCGAACGCGCTCACGCGATAGCCGGCGTCAGTGAGGCGGTCAACGAGCCACTGGACGCCGTCGTGCTCAGGGCGGTTTCCCCAGCCGAGGACGAAGACGAGGCGATCGTCGCCGTCGCCGTAGTCGACGCGTCGCATACCGTGACTCCGTTATGCGCGCCCAAAGCGTTTGCCGTGCGTACCTTTATCACGGGCTGTCGTGCACGCCACGGTATGCCGTCTGTCGAGAGCGAGCACGTGCGAATCGATGTCGAGGACAGTCGCGCGGACGTCGTCATCACGCGTCCGGAGAAACGAAACGCGCTCACCGGAGCGGCGGTCCGAGACCTCACGGAGGCGGTTCGGGCGGTCGAGAACGCCGAGGGGGTGCGCGCGGCGACGCTCCGCGGGGAGGGAAGCGTGTTCTGCGCGGGGTTCGACCTGGAGATGATGTCGGAGAACGACGTGCGCGAGCACGACGCGCTCCACCGGGACTTCCGGGAACTCCTCGACACCATCGACGCGATGACGACGCCGACGGTCGCCGCGGTGAAGCGCGCTGGTATCGCGGGCGGGTTCGAACTCACGCTCCCCTGCGACTTCCGCGTGCTCGGGGAGGACGCGAAGTACGGCGTTATCGAGGTCGACCTCGGTATCTTCCCGCATCAGGGGTCGACGCAGCGCCTCCCGCGCCTCGTCGGGCTCGCGAAGGCGAAGGAACTGGTGTTGACGGGCGAGTTCGTCGACCCCGCGGAGGCCGACCGCATCAACCTCGTCACCGAGGTCGCGCCGACGGACGAGGTGGACGACCGGGCGCGCGAACTCGCGGACTCGCTCACGGAGAAAGCCCCGCGCGGCGTCGAGAACGCGCTCCGGGCGTTCTCCCACACGTTCGACGTGCCGCTCGAGGAGGGACTGGACTACGAGCACGCGCTCGCGATGGACGTGTACGGGACGGAGGACCGCCGCGAGGGCTTCGCGGCGCAGTTGGAGGGCCGCGACCCCGAGTTCTCCGGGCGTTGACCCGAGTCGGGATGGAAACCCCTATTGTTTCGAACCGAAATAGTTGGGTGTAGTGCGTTTTCCGAACCCCGTCCGGCTGGTCATCCTCGGCGTCGGCCTCCTCCTCTCGCGGATCGGCCTCGTCGACCGCCAGCACGTCCGCTCGACAACCGACCTCTCGTGGCCCCGCATTGTCACGGGGCTCGCGCGGATGTCGAAGAACGCCGCCGACGTGGCGATGGTCGGCGTCGTCCTCGGGGAAGCCGCCATCGGCGGAGTCGGCCTCGCCTCCCCGTTCTGGGGGCTCGCCTTCTCCATCGGCGGCGGGATGGCCGCCGGCACCATCGCGCTCGTCTCCCAGGGCCACGGCGCCGAGGACTACGACCAGTTCGGGCAGGCCATCCGCTCCAGCGTGCTCGTCGTCCTCGCGCTCACGCTCCCGCTCGCCGCCGTCCTGTTCTTCTTCCCGACCCAGCTCATCGGCCTCCTCGCGGGCGACCCCGCGACCGTCCAGTACGGCGCGGACTACCTCCGCATCCTCGCGTTCGGCGTGCCGTTCGCCGGCCTGAACCTCGTCGGCAGCCGCATCTACATCGGCGCCGACGACGCCTACACGCCGATGATAGTGCGCGGCGGCGGCGCCGCGTCCAACATCGGCCTGAACGCCCTCTTCATCTTCGGCCTCGGCATGGGCGTCACCGGCGCCGCGCTCGGCACCGTGCTCGCGAACGTCATCGGCACCACCGCGTTCGCCGTCGGCCTCATCCGCGGCCGCCTCCCGTTCTGCGACCCGCTCCCCGTCCCCGTGTCGCTCCGCGGCCGCTACGTCGACCGCGAGACCGTCACCGACATCGTCCGCATCGGCACCCCTGTCGTCGGTCGGAACGGCGTCTGGACCGTCGCCCGCATCCCGATGCTCGCCGTCGTCGCCAGCTTCGGCACCACCGTCCTCGCCGCCTACACCGTCGCCCGCCGCATCTACGCCCTCATGAACACGCCCGGCTGGGGGTTCGGCCTCGCGTCCAGCAGCCTCGTCGGCCAGAACCTGGGGCGGGGTGACGAGGCCGGCGCGGAAGCCGTCGCGAAGGACGTCGTCCTGTTCTCCATCGGCACGTACCTCGTCGCATCCGCCATCGTCGCCGCCTTCGCTCAGCCCATCGCCGACCTGTTCATCGGCCCCGACGCCACGCCCGGCACCGTCCCCACAACCACCGCGTTCGTCTACGTCTGCTGTATCGCGGTGCTCGCGCAGGCCGTGAAGGGCGCGGCCGCCGGCCCGCTCGACGCCGCCGGCGACACCCGCGTCCCCTTCTACAGCCAGCTCGTCGGGATGTTCGGGTTCGCGCTCCCGCTCGCTGCGCTCGGCGCGTACACCGACCTCGGCCTCATCGGCCTCTACCTCTCTCTTGTCGCCGAGACGTTCGTCCCCGCCGCAATCAACTACTGGTGGTTCTCCACCGGCGTCTGGAAGGAACGCAGCCGCGAGTTCCGCCCCGGCACCCCCGCCAACGACTAACTTCTATGACAGCATATATCGCGTAAGGGTTATCAGTGGGGAGGTACTCTGTATATCTGTAATGGCAACTGGTACGGTTGATTTCTTCAACGACACTGGCGGTTACGGTTTCATCGAGACTGAGGATGCGGACGAGGACGTTTTCTTCCACATGGAGGACGTTGGCGGCCCGGACCTCGAGGAAGGCACTGAGGTTGAATTCGAGATCGAGGACGCCCCCAAGGGTCCCCGCGCGAAGAACCTCACGCGCCTCGAATAACGCGTAACCCGGTAACGGTAGCAAAACAGATTTTCCACGTATTCACGCCGCGTAGCTACTGCTCTCGCTTCGGTTCGCCGAGCGAGTGCCACGGCCGCACCGAGTGCACGCCGTACTCCTCCTCCAGCGCGAGCGGCGTTTCGTTCTCTTCTGCACCCAGGACGGCGATTCCCGTCACGTCCGCGCCCGCGGCTTCGAGCAGGTCGAGCGCCGCCGTCATCTGGGACGCCGTCTCCATCCAGTCGTCCACGAGCAGGACGCGGCAGCCGTCGGGCACCATCCGCGTGTCGAGCTCGAGCGTCTTCTCCACGCCAGTGTAGTCCACGAGCGACTCCGAACGCCGGTGCTCGTCCGCGATGGGGAGTTTTCCCGTCTTCCGCACCGTAACGAGACCCGTGTCGAGCTCACGCGCGAGCGCCGCGCCCGGCACGAACCCGAGCGCGTCGATAGCCGCCACGCGGTCCACCTCCGTGGCGTCGTACGGTTCGAGCAGGTCGTCCACGAACGCCGAGAACGCCTCCGGGTCCGCGAACAGGCCGGGGACGTTGTACCGGTACTCCGCGCTCTCGATGCGCTCGACGTACTCGCTCCACTCCATTACTCGAAGCGCCACTGGTCGCTCAACTCCGAGACGGCGCCGCGCGGGTCGTCGCCGCGCGCCAGCCGCCGGAGCTCTTCACCGTCGAACGCGTACTCGCGGTCCGCGTTCCGCGTCACCAGCCGCCGACTCCGCAGCGCGTCCAGCAGGCTTTGGGCGTCCCCAATGGGCAGGGATGCCGCCTCACAGAGGTCGTGCGCGGTCCGCTCGCCGTCGAGTTCGTCCAGCAGTCGTCGCGCGCGCTCCTCGTTGCACTGTGACTCCCGAATCGCCGCCTCCACGCGCACCCGAACCGACGGCGACTCCAACAGCGCGTCCACGCGCTCAGAGCGCCCGCCGTCGTCCGCCTCGCCGTCCCCGGATGGCGTCTCGACCGCTTTCTCGTCGGCGAGTTCCTCGCCGCGTTCCTTGAACTTCTCCTGAATCTCCTCGATGTCGTAGGACTCGGGTTCCTCCTCGTTCAGCGCGTCCTCCAACCGCTCGACCTTCGCGCGCAAGGCCTCCACGTCCTCGTCCGCGTCCGTGGGGAGCGTCGTCTGCACGCCCTCCGCCGTCAATACGTTCGCCATCTGGCGCGCCGCCATCGAGACGTTCCGCGCCGACCGGAGTTCCTCCTCCAGTTCGTTAATGCGCTCGCGCTTCGCCGCGAGTTCCTCCTCCAGCTCCGCGATGCGGTCCGCCTCGCGCTCCTCGCGCTCCGAAATCGACGCGAGGTCGTCCATCAACCCCTCGCTCACCGACTTCAGTTCGGGGCGCTCGAAGTCGTCGAGGCCCGGGGTCGCGCCCGCGTCGAACGTCCGCTTGCGCTTGAACTGGATGCGCGAAACCGCGTCGTCCGTCCAGTCCGCCTGCACGAACGCCTCTCCCGCGTCCAACTCCGACACCTGTTCGCCGTACTCCGAACCGACGATTCGCCCCACGACCTTCGTGTCGTTCTCCCACGTGAGCCGGTGCCAGACCAACCAGTTCGCCTGCGTGATGAAGTCCTTCTTCACGTCCGCCGGCCGCTGACTGATACCCATCACGCCCAGGCCGTGCTTGCGCCCGCGCTTCCCGACCTTGATGAGCATCCGGCCCGTTTCGCCCATCCCCGCGCCCTCCGGGATGTACTCGTGGACTTCCTCCACGACGAGCAAAAACGGCTTCTTCAGCTTCTTCTCCTTCACGAACAACTGCCGCGCCGTCTCCCGCACCAGTTCGTCCGACGCGTCCTCGTCCAGGAACCCCGACACGTCGAGGATGACGGGAACGTTTTGTTCGAGCGCGAGGCTCGCGAGCTTCTCCGCGTGCTCCGGGCCGACCTGGATGTCGCACTCCTCGTCAGCGCCCGCGTGAAGCAACTCGAACTCCTCCTTCAACCCGTAGTACTCGCCCTCACAGTCCACGATGAGGACGGGGAAGCCCGCGTCGAGGAGTTCCTCGATGACGACGCTCGCCGTGTTCGACTTCCCGCTCCCGGACTTCCCCGTGAGGAACGCGCGTCCCGTGAGGATGTCGACGGTCGGCAGTTCCACGGCAGCGCCGTCCGCCGTCTCCCCGACGTGAATGTGCTCCTCGTCGGTGCTCGCTGGCTCCATCAGTTGTCGGAGAATGAGCGCCCGACGGAATGAACGTTACTCCTGTCGCGCCGGATGGCTCTCCGGGAGGCGCCGCCGACCGAACGTCCGCTCGCGCAGCGTCCCCGACGACGAGTCCTCCGGCAGCAGGTCGCGCTCGCGGAGCTCGGGAACGACGAGGTCAACGAAGGCCTGGAGGGTGTCCGGACGCACGACCTCCTTCACGTTGAAGCCGTTCACGCCGACCTCGTCGTGCCAGCGCTCGAACTCGTCCGCGACCTGCTCGGGCGTCCCGACCACGGTTGGCGACGTGGTGCCGAGGCCCGCGAACTCCGCGACCTCCCGCACCGTCCACTCGCGGTCGTCGTTCGTCGTGAACGCGTTCACGACACCCTGAATGGCCTCGGTTTCGATGTGTTCGAGCTTCTGGTCGGGGTCGAGTTCGGAGAGGTCCATGTCCACGAACCCGGAGAGTAGCGTGAGCACGCCCTCAACGTCGATCGCGTCGACGTAACTCTCGTGCTTCGCTTTCGCGAGTTCCTCCGTCTCGCCGACGATGGGGACGATTCCCGTGAAGAACTCCAGCGTATCGGGGTCGCGGCCGTACGACGCCGCGCGCTCGCGCACGTCCTCCATGTAGTCCGTGACCGCCTGCTCGTTCGGCTGACTGACGAACACGGCCTCGGCGTTCTGCGCCGCGAACTCCCGGCCCCTATCGGACGACCCGGCCTGATAGAGGACGGGCGTGCGCTGCGGGCTCGGCTCGCAGCCGTGCGGACCCGGAATCTGGAAGTACTCGCCGTCGAAGTCGATGTCGTGCACCTTCCCCGGGTCGGTGAACGTCCCGGAGTCGCGGTCCCGCACGACTGCGTCGTCCTCCCAGGAGTCCTCCCAGAGCCGATAGCAGACCTCCATGAACTCGTCTGCGCGGTCGTAGCGCTCGTCGTGCTCGATACGCTCCTCGAGTCCGAGGTTCGCCGCGGCGCTCTCCAGGTAGGAGGTGACGATGTTGAACGCGATGCGGCCGTCCGTCACGTGGTCCAGCGTCGATAGCTCGCGGGCGAGCTGGTACGGGTGGTTGTACGACGTGGACTTCGTCACCGCAAACCCGAGGTCGTCGGTTACCTCGGCCATCGCGGGCACGACGTACGCGGGGTCGTTCGAGGGCGTCTGCACCGCCTTCTCGATGGCGGGTGTCTGGCTGTCGTCGTACACGTCGTAGACGCCGCGCACGTCCGCGAAGAACACGGCGTCGAACCCGCCGCGTTCGGCCGTTCGCGCGACTTCCGTCCAGTACTCGCGGTCCGTGTAGCGATGTGACTGGTCGCCGGGGTACCGCCAGGACCCGACCGTCACGTGCTCCACGGAGTTCATCGTGAAGAGGTTCAGATGCAGGTGGTCGTCGCTCATTAGGTATCGCAACGGCCGCGACCGCCTAATAGCGACGGACACCGGCGAGTTTACGTGGTGTCTCCCCGCGGCCGTCACCAACACCGGCAAGAATGGCTTTCGGATGACTTCGCGGACGCACGAGGCTCGTCACCGCCTCCGAACCAGACCCCGCGCGGCGACTCGTCAGGACATACCCGCCGCTGGCCGCGCCATCGTATTTGAACGTTTGCGCGAGCCGGTGGAGCGGTCGCTGTGGCGGCACGGTTGTGGCAATGGAGACGCATTCGCGCCGCGCGCGGCGCGATGTCGCGTCAGACGACCCGTCTGACTAAGTCACGCTCAGGCCGCACAGTCCGTCGCGTGACCTCCGGTCGCCGGTGGCGACCGGCGTTTTTCGTGGTGAGCAAGACGCTTCGCGTATTGCGACTTCCGCGAAGCTTCGCTTCGCAGAACAGGGTTTTGCTCCGAGCGGTTCGCGCAGAGCGCGAACCCGAGGAGGAAAAAGTGCGTTAGCAGGCGCAGTAGTAGTCCTGCATACCGAGGGTGTTGCGGAGTATCTGGTAGGCTGGGTCGGGGTCGTTCGGGCGGTAGACGCCCGCGGTGAGGTCGTCTCGGTCGGTGAAGTCACCGGAGAGGAAACTCGTCCAGTCGCTCGGCTGAAGGACGTCCACGAAGGACTGGTCGGTGGCGAGGAGTTCGAGATAGTCCGGGAGGAACACCCAGGTGGCGTCGTGGATGTCGTCGGGCGTGTACTCGGTGTCGGTGGCGTCCGCGTACGCTGCCATCGGGAGGTTCGCGCCGGCCTGCACGGGGAGGCCGATCCACTTCCACGGTCGGGTGTTGATGTCGAGCAGGACGTACTCCTCTCTGTTCTCGTCGTAGACGAACTCGCTCTCGCTGATGCCGTAGTAGTCGGTTTCGTCGAGCACGCCGAGCGCGCGCTCGCGGAGCGCGTCGTTTTCCGTGCGCTGAACGACGCACGAGGTACCGTACCCGAGCGGTTTTCTCACCTGGGCGTTCCCGACGATACCGAGCGCGTCATCCGTTCCGGACGGGGGAACGTAGGACGCGAGGCTCGCGTCCTCGCCCGTCGCCTTCTCGACCTTCTCCTGCGCGAGCACCTCGATTCCTTCCTCGGCAGCGAGGTCGACCACGTCCCGGAACTCCTCCTCCGTCGCGACCTCCACGACGTTCGTCCCGACGACCTCCTCGAACTCCCGCTTGAGCGCGGGCTTCACCACGAGCGGGAGGCCGAGGTCGTCGATGGCGTTCTCGACGCTCGTCTCGTCCAACCACCGGGTTTCCGGGTAGGGGACACCGAGGTCGTCCGCGATGCGGTAGAGCGAACTCTTATCGAGCACGGCGTCCACCCGCTCCGCCGCGAACGGCAGGCGGACGCCGTCGGGGTCCGCGTCCGCGAACGCGTGCACCCATTCGTCCATGCAGCCGAACGCCACGAGCTCGGTGCCCGCGGCGTCGGCGATGGCTTCCACGTCCTCGCGGAACCCGTCGAGGTCGTCCAGTGGATAGGTGACGCGGCCCGCGAAATCCACGGCGTCCGACGTGGGCGCGGCGCCGTCCCCGACGCGGTCGACGGCGATGACGGGCACGCCGTTGGCGGCGAGCGCGCGAGACACGCCGAGCCCGGTGATGTGTGCGTTCGCGACGATGGCGGGCGGCCGGTCGAAGTCGGCGTCCGCCACCGCGTCCACGAGTTCGTCGTGCGTGCGGAAGTCGGCCATACCTCAGTCTCCCGCGCCGCGGGGTAAAACGAACCGATACGGGGAATCCTGGCCGGTACTTCGGCCGCCGCAAAAGGATGGGTTTATGGGCGCGCTGACCGAAACCGTCTGTAGTAACCATGGCTGACAATCCGGCTTCCATGTACCGGACCATCGATAAGCCCTCGTACACGCGTCGCGACTACGTCACGGGCATTCCGGGTTCGAAGATCGCACAGTTCAAGATGGGAGACCTCCAGTCGGAGCCGGAGGACTACCCCATTCAGATTACCCTCGAAACCGAGGAGGAGTGCCAGATTCGGCACGGTTCGATGGAGGCCGCGCGCCTCTCCGCGAACCGCCACCTCATCAAGGAACTCGGCGAGGGGAACTACAAGATGATTCTCCGGAAGTTCCCGCACCAGATCCTCCGGGAGAACAAGCAGGCGACGGGCGCGGGCGCGGACCGTGTCTCCGACGGGATGCGGCAGGCGTTCGGCGTGCCGGTCGGCACGGCCGCCCGCATCTACCCCGGCGACCGCATCTTCACGGCGTGGTGTCAGCCCGAGGAAGCCGCTGTCGTCAAGGAAGCCTTCCGCCGCGCGTACAACAAAATCACGCCGCCGTGCAAGATTTCGGTGGAGCGCGGCGAGGAACTCATCACGCAGCTCGACTAGTGCTCTCCCTCGCGGTCGCGACCGACGCGGAGACCCTCGACCGGATTCGAGGCCCGCTCGCCGACCGCGGTATCTCAGCCTCGTACGTTCCCTACCGGAAGCGAACGCTCTCCCTCTCCGACCCACCCTTTTCGCTGGACGAGTTCGACGTCGGTCTCGTCTATCCGGGTCGCCTGATGGAGGGCGGCGTGCTCGACGCGTTCCTGGATATCCCGTGGGTGAACGACCGCGACGCCGTCCTGCGCTCGCGGAACAAGGCCGGCGTGCTCGCGCGCCTCGAACGCGCGGGCGTCCCGGTGCCGGAGACGGTGTTCGTCTCGAACCCCACGGATGCCGACGACGTGCTGGACGCGCTCGCCGGCTTCGACTATCCCGTCGTCGTGAAACCGAACTCGGCGACCCGGGGCGTCGCCGTCACGAAGGTCGGCGACGCGGACTCCGCGCTGGGCGTGACTGACTACCTCGATCTGATTCACGAGTTCCCCGCGACCGACGACAAGTCCTACCTCGTTCAGGAGTACGTCCCGGACGCGACCGACTACCGCGTGATGGTGCTCGACGGCGAGTACGCGGGCGCGGTCGAACGCCGCGGCACCGGCTGGAAGCACAACGTCCACCGCGGTGCGGACGCGACCGCCGTCGACCCGCCCGAACGCGTCAAAACAGTTGCTGAGAACACCGCGGTCGCCCTCGATATCGCTCTCCTCGGCGTGGACGTGCTGGACACCGGTAGCCGGACGGTCGTGAACGAGACGAACGCGCGGCCGACGGTAGATTCGGAGACGAAGTACGAAGACGGGTTCTACGACCGGTTCGCGGAACTCGTGCGGGCTACTCGACGCTGATGTCCGCGGAGTCCTCGAGGCGGTCGAACGAGACTTCGAGCACGCCGTTGTTGTAGGTCGCACTCGCGGAGTGCTCGTCCACGCGCGCGGGGAGTTCGATGCGTTCGTCGTACTCGCGGGCGTCCGTCGCCGCGCTGATGGTGAGCACATCCCCGTCGCACTTCAGGTCGATGTCCTCTTTCTCGACGCCCGGCAGGTCGGCGACCACGCGCACCTCGTCGTCCTCTTCGTAGACGGTGACGTGCGTGTCCGTCCCGAAGCCGGACTCGTCGACACCGCTGCGCATATCGTTCATCATCCGCTCTATCTCGTCGAAGAAATCGTCGAACGGGTCGTCGCGGTCGTCGCGGCGCATACTGATGCCTAAGCGCCGGCCCGGGGATAAGGTTTCGGGGGTCTAGATGCCGAGCGCGTCGTTCGTCGTCTCGATGCTCTCCGCGGCGTCCGCGGATTCAGTGACCGCGCGGATGGCGTCGACGTTCTCCGGCACCACGTCGGACTCCTGGTGGATGGCCTGGAACAGGTAGAGGTCGTCGCCCTCCATCGTGATTGACTCGCTCCAGAGACCGTTCTCCCAGACGTCGCCGCGCGGCCGACCGAGGTCCTTCGCGTACTCCTTGAGCTTGCCCGTGCCGTCGATGCCGAACTCGGGCGGGATGCAGAAGATCCGGGACTCGCCTTCGAGGAGGTCCCGCACTTCGTCCGCGCTCGGTTCGGCGTCGAGCGTGACGTTCACGGAGTGCATGTGCATCAGGGTCGCCGGCACCTTCAGGCCGAGCGTGTCGATGTCGAGGTCGGAGAAGATGGTCTGCACGTCCGGGCCGTGGTGGGAGGGGAGCGTGATGGGGTTCGGGAGGATGTCGTCGATGGGGCCGCGGCTCGTCTGGCCGGGGTCGCCGCCGCGCCGGACGAGCGTGACGCGCGCCTTCTCGACGCCGTACTCCTCGCGGAGCGGCGCGAGGAGTCGGCTGAGGCCGGTGGTGTTACACGAGACGACGCGGACGTGGTCGGCGCCCGTCGCGTCGTCGAAGTTCCCGCGGGCGTTGAAGCTCACGTCCGCCACGTCGGCGTCCTCGCCGCCCTGGTAGAGCGCGGGCGTGTCGTACTCCTCGTACAGTTCCCTGTTCTCCGCGCCGATGCCCGACGGCGTCGCGTCCACCATCACGTCGCTCGCCGCGACGAGCTCGTCCACCAATCCCGCGGTTTCGATGCCGGCGTCCGCGAACCGGCTCGCGCGGTCCTCGATGGCCGCGTACAGGTCGTAGCCGCGCGCCACCGCGCGCTCGGCCTCGAAGTTCGGCCGCGTCTTCGCGACGCCGACGACTTCCATGTCCGGCTGGTCGCGGACCGCGTCCGCCACGCGCTTTCCGATGGTTCCGTAGCCGTTGATACCGACGCGAATCATACTGCTCACTCCCCGCGGACGCCGGATAACCGTTTCGAGAGAAGACAACGCCTAACCCCCTCCTCGCGGAAATACCCGGCATGAGCACGCTCGAAGAAGCCGCGGAGACCGCGGTCGTCCAGTGCCTCGGCGTCGAACCTGGGGAGACGTGCGTCGTCGTCACCGACGACAAGCGCGAACGTATCGGCGAGGCGCTGTACGCCGCTGCCCGAGGAGTCACGGATGACGCGACGATTCTCCGCTACCCGCCGGGCGACCAGCACGGCGCGGAACCACCCGCGCCCGTCGCGGCCGCGATGCGCGACAGCGACGTGTTCCTCGCGCCGACGACGAAGTCGCTCTCGCACACCCGAGCGCGCTCCCGGGCGAACGAGGCGGGCGCTCGCGGCGCGACCCTCCCCGGCATCACGGAGGACGTGTTCACCACGGGCCTGGACGCGGACTACACCCTGATTCGCCGTCACTGCGCGGACGTACTCAGTCAGGTCGGGGACGCCGACGAGGTCCGCGTCACCACGCCCGCCGGGACGGACATCACGTTCGAACCGGGCGATCGGGAGTGGCTGCAGGACACGGGTATCGTCCACGAGTCCGGCGGGTTCTCGAACCTCCCCGCGGGCGAGGTGTTCGTCAGCCCCGAAACCGCGAACGGCACGTACGTCGTGGACGGCACGATGATGCCGCACGGCCGCCTCGACACGGAACTGACGTTCGAGGTCGAGGACGGCTACGTGACGTACATCTCGGACGACGACGTGCGCGCGCAGGTCGAGGACGGCGAGGACGAGGTCGGACGGGCCGCGCGCAACCTCGCGGAACTCGGCATCGGAACGAACGTCGCCGTCACCGACCTCGTCGGCTCCGTGCTGCTCGACGAGAAGGCCGCGGGCACGGTCCACATCGCCATCGGCGACGACGCGGGCATCGGCGGGGATACCGACGCCCCCCTCCACCTCGACGGCATCATCCAGAACCCCACCGTCTACGCTGACGGGGACGAGGTCGCGCTTCCGAGCGCGGACGACTGACTCCGCGGATTTTTACGCCTCCACGCCCTCGTACCCGGTATGAGCCAACAGCAACGCGTCGGCCTGGCGTGTCCGTCGTGCTCGCCGGACCTCGAAACGGAACACGAGGTCCTCACGACGGGCGGCGGGACGGCGACGGTGAAGTGCACGGACTGCGGACACGTCCACAAGGAACCCCTGGAGTCCGAGCGGACGGTCGAGCGGGACGTCGTCGTCTCTCAGGGCGGCGAATCCTTCACGGCCACTGTGGATGTCCCGGCGGACGAGACCGTGACTGCGGGCGAGGAGTTCATCGTCGAGACCGAGGAAGCCATCATGCAGGTTCGCATCACCGACCTCCAGACGGACGACGAGACCCGTGAGGTTCGCGCGGACGCGGAGGACGTGGAGACGTTCTGGACGCGCGCCGTGGACAACGTCGAGGTCGACGTGACCCTCCACCCGCAGGACGGCGCGCACGACCAGACGCGGAGCATCACGCTCCACGTTCCCGGCGACTACGAGTTCACCGTCGGCGAGACCCACGAGTTCGGCGACGAGGCCTTCTCCATCACGGGTATCCACGTCCGCGAGGACGCGCTCGACCGCTACGACTTCCAGAAAATCGGCCACGACGGGGACGTGGCGATGGCGAAGGACATCAAGCGCGTGTACGGCTACGACGAGACCTCCACCGCCTGGTCCGCCTGGTAGATGGACTTCGCGGCCGCCCGCGACAGCCTCGCGGACCGTCTCGCCCGCAGACACGACTTTTCGGAGCGCGTCCTCGACGCCATCCGCGCGGTGCCGCGCCACGAGTTCGTGCCTGACGCGCAGCGCGAGGACGCGTACGCGGACCGGCCACTCCCCATCGGCGACGGCCAGACTGTCAGCGCGCCCCATATGGTCGCCGCGATGTGTGACCGCCTCGACCTCCAGGAGGGCGAGGAGACCCTGGAAATCGGCACCGGCTGCGGCTACCACGCCGCCGTCACCGCCGAACTCGTCGGCGCCGGGAACGTCTACAGCGTCGAGTACCTCGAATCGCTCGCCGAAACCGCGCGCGAGAACCTCGACCGCGCGGGCTACGGCGCCGTCTCCGTGCGTCAGGGTGACGGCCACGACGGCTGGAGCGAACACGCGCCCTACGACGCCGCCTACCTCACCTGTGCGACGCAGTCCATCCCGATCGCGATAGTCGACCAACTCCGCGACGGCGGGCGCGTGCTCGCGCCCGTCGGCGACGTGAATCAGACGCTCGTCCACGGCGAAAAACACGACGGGACGCTCGACCGCGAGTTCCTCTCGGGCGTCCGGTTCGTTCGAATGCAGGGCGGCGAGTGATTTTATCCCCTCCCGCGACGACGCTCCGGTATGGATTACAGGGAACTCCTGTTCCTCCGCGCCGTCCGCGAAACGGGCGTCCTCGACGCCGTCGTCACCGACGCTGACACCGTCGCCGCCGTCGCCGACGAGACCGGTGTCACCGAGCGCGCCGCCCGCATCGGCGTCGAGACGCTCTGCGACCTCGACTTCCTCCACCGCACCGACGAGGGGTTCGAGCCCACGAACCGCATGCTCGGCTTCCTCTCGAAGACCGACCTCCGGTCCATCGGAACCGTCCCCCACGAACTCGACACGCTCGACGACTGGATAGAACTCCCCGAGACGATGCGGACCGGCGAGCGCCCCGTCCCGAGTCCGGACGCCACCCGGAACCGTCTCGGCGCGATGGCCGCGCTCGACGACGGCGACGTGCGCGCCGCCGTCACCGCCGCCGTCCACGAACACCCGGACGCCGACAGCGTGCTCGACGCGTACGGCGGGGCCGGCACGTTCTCCCGGGAGTTCGCGCGCCGCGGCTACGACGTGACGCTCGCCGACACCCCGGAAGTGGTCGAAGTGGACGAACCCCTCCTCGAACACGAACCCGTCACGCTTCAGGCGACCGACCCCCTCGACGGCGTCGAGGGCACGTACGACCTCGTGTTCTGCGCGAACACCGCCCGCACGCTCTCTCCCGCGGACAACGAACACCTTCTCTCCGCGCTCTACGACGCCGTCGCGCCCGGCGGAACCGTCGTGCACGTCGACCGACTCCGCGACCACGCCGAGAACCCTGGGCTGCTCGCCGCGGAGATGCTCGCACGCACTGACGGCGGCGACGCCTACGCCGAGGCCGACTTCGGCGAGTGGTTCGCCGCCGCCGGCTTCGAACGCCCCCGCGTCTCCGACGTACCCGGCACGCGCTCGCAGGCCGTCGCCGCCGACCGCCCCGCGAACGATTGAAGGTCGCTCGCACCAACCCTCTCGTATGGAGTACGCGGCGGTCCGGGACGACATGGTGACGAGCCTCGAACACGACACGAAGGACGTCGTCCACGACTCCGCAGTGGCGGACGCGATGCGGACGGTTCCCCGGCACGAGTTCGTCGACGAGGACGCCGGACACCGGGCGTACGCGGACCGCGAGTTCGAACACCGCGGAACGCGCGTGCTCGCGCCGTCGACCGCCGCCCGTCTCGTCGAAGCGCTCCGTCCCGAACCCGGGAGCGACACGCTCGTCGTCGGCGCGGGCGTCGGGTACACGGTCGCGTTGCTCGCGGAGGTAGCGGGCGCCCAGCACGTCCACGCCGTCGACATCGACCGCCGCCTCGTCTACGACGCCCGCCGAACGCTCGCGAACGCCGGCTACGGCGACGTGCTCGTGGACTGCGCGAACGGCGCGGACGGGCTGCCCGCGTACGCGCCCTACGACCGCATTCTCGTCGAAGCAGCCGCTGTCCGTCCGCCCCGGGCGCTCCGCACGCAGCTCGCCGAGGGAGGACGCCTCGTCTATCCCGAGGGACCCCAGCGCCAGCGTCTCGTCGCCATCGAAGACGGGGAGACCCGGGACTACGGCGAAGTCGAGTTCGCACCCCTGCTCGTGGAGGGCGAGCAGGCGAGCGCGCCCGTCCGCAACCGCACCGTCCGCGAGGACCGCGAGCGCGCCGCGAAGGTGAACGAGCGCCGCCACGGCTGGGAGCAGGACTGGATCGACTGGGACGCCCGCTAGCTCTCGTACCCACGGACGACGAGGATTCGCGTGTTCCCGCGGCGGTCCACGTACTCGCTGCCAGCGGGCGGTTTCACCGACACTGTGAGCGTGCCGTCCGCCTGATTCGCGCCGAGTCGGGGCGCCACCCGGACTGTCGCCACACCCGACTCGTTCGTGCGCGCGACCACCGTCCCGTCCAGCCGCGCGGTCCCCGCCTTCACGAGCACGGTCGCGCCCGCCACGCCGTTCCCCGACGCGTCTACCACTGTCAGCGAGAGCGATTGCTCGCTCGGCCCGACCACGTCCGGCGTCGGTTTCACGTCCACCTCGCTCGTCGCGAGCGTCCCCACTCCGGACACCGTCTGGAGGAGCACGCCGAGCGTCGCCACACCGACGACGAACGCGATGAGGAGTCGCACCGGCAGCCCTTCTATCGCTCGTTCGTCCCGCCGCAGTTCGTGGAACATACCCCGGCGTGGCCGCGGCCTCCTACTTGAACGTTCGTCCAAGCGTTCAAATCGAATGACGGGGCCAGCGGGGCGTGATGCACGTCCTCGGTCGCCCCGACGACACCGCCGCCCCCGTTCTCCCGCTCGGACAGTTCCGCGCTCCCGACGGCAGCCACGGCGCCCGAGTCGCCGTCGACGCGAACGGCCCGCACGCCGCGCTCGTCGTCGGAAAACGGGGCAGCGGGAAGACGTACACGCTCGGCGTGCTCGCGGAAGCGCTCGCGCGCACCGACGGCGTGACCGCCGTGGTCATCGACCCGATGCGCGCGTTCGCCACGCTCCCAGACGCCGTTCCCGCCACCGTCACCCGCCCCCGGATTCCCGCGGCCGCCCTCCCGCCCCAAGCGTGGTGCGACGTACTCAACCTCCCGCCGCACACGCCAGCCGGCGCGCTCCTCTGGCAGGCCGCCGCCGAAACCGACACCCTCGACGCGATGGCCGACCGGCTCGGCGAGCACGAGACGCCCGCCGGTCGCGCCGCGCGGAACGCGCTCGCGCTCGCCGACTCCTGGGACGTTTTCACGTCGACCGACGAAACCCGGTTTCTCGACTCCGACCACGTTACCGTTCTCGACTGCGCCGCCCTCCCCCGGCCCGCCCTCGCAGCCGTCACTCGCGCCGTCACCGACACCGTCTACGAGACCGCGATAGCCGGCGGTGTCGACGCGCTCCCCTGGGTCCTCCTCGACGAAGCGCACGCCGTCACAGGCACCGCCGCCTGGCCAGGTCTCCGCCGCCTCCTCACTCGCGGCCGCAAACCCGGTATCAGCACCGTTCTCGCCACCCAGCGCCCCGGTGCACTCCCACCATCGGCCGTCTCCCAGGCCGACCTCCTCGTCGCCCACCGCCTCACCGCCCGCGACGACCTCGACGCGCTCGAAACCGCCAGCCCCACCTACCTCACCGGCGCGCTCGCCGACTCGCTCCCACGCGCGCCCGGCGACGCCCTCGTCGTCGACGACACCAGCGAAACCGCCCACGACCTCACCGTCCGCGAACGCGACGCCATCCACGGCGGCCGTAGCCGCACCGTGGTCTGACCGTCACGCCTATCCCCGAGAACCGCGAACGCACCGTCAATGTCGCTCGCGCTCACGGACACCCTCGCGTGGGTCGTCGTCGCCGCCTTCGCCCTCAGCGCCCTCCTCGCCACCCGCGACGACGAACACCCCGCCCGCGTCGCCGCAGCCGCCGCGTGGAGCGTGTTCGCCGTCTTCTGGGCGCTCCTCATCGACCACTTCCTCTTCGTCCAGAACAGCTTCATCGAAGGCATCCTCGCCGCCCTCGCCGTCCCCCTCAGCCTCTACGCCGCCTACCTCGTCCTCACCGACCGCCCCACCCTCGTCCGCCTCTCCCGCGCCATCGCCGTCATGGGACTCATCTACCTCCCCTTCCAGACAATTCCCGCACTCACTCAGGCCGCAATCACCATCACCGCCGAGAGCACGTACTTCCTCATCACCCTCCTCGGGTACACTCCCGAATTCGTCACCGACCCCTACCCCAGCGCCGTCGTCTTCACCCACGAGGGCCACACCATCACCACCAACATCCTCCTCGCCTGCAGCGGCATCGGCAGCATCGCCATCGTCAGCGGCCTCATCGCCGCCACCACCGCCCCCATCCGCCGCCGCCTCACCGGCATCGCCCTCGTCGTCCCCCTCATCTACCTCCTGAACGTCGCTCGCGTCAGCTTCATCGCCATCGCCTTCGGCAACCAATGGTTCCAGTGGACTCGCCCCCTCGTCACCCTCCTCTACGCCCCCCTCCGCAGCGAACCCCGCATCTCCTACCTCTTCGCCGACAAAATCCTCGCCCAGAGCCTCTCCGTCGTCGCCCTCGTCCTCATCACCCTCGGCCTCCTCCGCGTCATCCCCGAACTCGCCGCCCTCCTCGACGACGCCCTCTACGTCGCCACCAAAACCGACTACGACCTCGAAAACCGCCTCACACGATAACCCCCGAAAACTCGAACGCCGACGCCCAATTAATCGACGGATGGTCGATCTCGGCGTCATCGATGCGCAGGTATGTGTTTTTCCGTCCGGCGTCCTCCACCGGTACCCAGTACACCGCGTCAGTGTCCCGACACCGAACCATGAACGCGTCTATCTCTCCGTCGTAATCCGTCGTCGTCACTTCTCCGTTCTTCGTCGTCTTGCTCGCCGTCTTGAACCGGATTCGTCCGTCCTCCAACCAGCCCGTCTTGCACTGGACGCGAACGAACTCTCCACCCGTGTCCACGACGAGGTCGTACGGGTCGTTGTCGCCGAACGGAACTGAGACACTGTACCCGGCCGCTACCAATTCGTGTAGGAGACGCGTCTCCGTCACGTCGCCCGTCGCCTTCGTGTTCGCCATACTCCGAGCAAGCGCGGTGTCCACATAGCGTTTCGTACAAACGACCACCGAACACGCCTCACTACCACCTACGAGGAACGTTTTCAGAACACGACCATCGCTACGAGGTTTGCGTCAGAGAGAAGCGCCCGAGGCGGGATTTGAACTAGTGCGAGACTCGCTCTGCTCGACTCGCTGAGTTCAGAATTCCTCGCCCTCTGAAAGCTACTTTTCGAGAAAACTATTGCTACGAGGTTTGCGTCAGAGAGAAGCGCCCGAGGCGGGATTTGAACCCGCGTCACGACCGTGACAGGGTCGTATGATGGGCCACTACACCACCCGGGCTCCCTGCACTCTTTCGTAGCCGGGTGGTACTGATAAGGGTTTTCAATCGGAAGCGGGGTGTGAGGGCGTCTCGTCCGGTATTCGGGATCATAGCGTGTTGTTTTGGCAAGGGTTAAGTATGATTCGCGTGTACGTGCCTGTAGTATCTCGTGAGAGCCACTTCTCCCCCCAGGCAGGTGTTCCCATGGTAGATGACGTAACTAACCACGAACTCGTACCCGAGCACGAGCTTCTCGAGGAGGACGCGGTGGAGTCCATCCTCGAGGAGTACGGTATCGAACGTACTGACCTCCCGAAGATCAAGCGAAAGGACCCGGCGCTCCCGGATGACGCGGGCGTGGGTGATGTCGTGAAGATCACGCGGGATTCGCGAACGACCGACACAGCGATTGTGTACCGACTGGTGATCGATTGATGGAACTCGACAACAAACGCACACTCTCGAAGGCGTATTTTTCGAAGGAACGACTCGCAGAACATCATTATCGCTCGTTCAACGCCTTCCTGAAGCGCGGGATGCAGGAGGTCGTCGACGAGAAGGAGACCATCGACACGGACATCGGCGATAAGGAAGAGGAGGAGCCGGTGTGGGTGGAACTCGGCGACGTTCGGATTCTGACGCCGCGTGTGCGTGAGGCGGACGGGTCCGAGGAGCTCCTGTATCCGCAGGAGGCGCGGTTGCGGAACATCACGTACTCGGCGCCGGTCTTCATGGAGATGTCCATCAAGCGCGGTGGTGAGGAGGAGCCGGAGGAGCTCCTGGACACGACGGAGACGAAGGTGGGGCGGATGCCCATCATGGTCGGTTCCGATAAGTGTAATATCGCCGATTTCAGTGAGGAGGAACTCATCGATATCGGTGAGGACCCCGCCGACCCCGGTGGATACTTCATCGTGAACGGGTCGGAGCGCGTGCTGATGACGTCGGAGGACCTCGCGCCGAACAAGATTCTCGCGGAGTACGATTCGAAGTACGGCGACGAGATTCAGGTCGCGAAGACGTTCAGTCAGCGACGCGGGTATCGAGCGCTCGTGCTGTGCGAACGCAACCGCTCCGGTCTGCTCGAAGTCTCCTTCCCCTCCGTCTCCGGTTCTATCGATTTCGTCACGCTCGTTCGCGCGCTCGGCCTCGAATCCGACGAGGAGATTGTTCACCGGGTCAGCGACGACCCCGAAATCGTGAAGTTCATGCTCGAAAACCTGGAGGAAGCGGACGTTCAGACCCAGGAGGAAGCCATCGAGACGCTCGGGAAGCGCGTCGCGTCCGGCCAGGGGAAGAACTACCAGTTGAAGCGCGCGAACTACGTCATCGACCGCTACCTGCTCCCGCACCTCCACGAGGAGGGCGTCGAGGAGGAGGAAACGCGGATGAGCAAGGCGTTCTACCTCTGCCGGATGGCGGAGGCGTGCTTCGAACTCGCGCTCGACCGCCGCGAGTCCGACGACAAGGACCACTACGCGAACAAGCGGCTGAAGGTCAGCGGCGACCTGATGCGCGACCTGTTCCGCACCGCGCTGAACAAGCTGTCGCGGGACGTGAAGTACCAGCTCGAACGCGCGAACATGCGGAACCGCCAGCTCACCGTGAACACGGTCGTTCGGTCCGACGTGCTGACGGAACGCCTCGAACACCCCATCGCGACGGGGAACTGGGTTGGCGGCCGCTCCGGTGTGAGCCAGCTCGTGGACCGAACGGACCACATGGGCGTCCTCAGTCACCTGCGGCGCCTCCGCAGTCCGCTCTCTCGCTCGCAGCCGCACTTCGAGGCGCGCGACCTGCACGCGACCCAGTGGGGCCGCATCTGTCCCTCCGAGACGCCGGAGGGCCCGAACTGTGGGTTGGTGAAGAACTTCGCGCAGGCGATGGAGCTCTCACAGAACGTCGACGACGAACAGGGCTTGAAACGGGAACTCTCCTCGATGGGGGTCGAGGGCGTGCCCGGTCTCACCACCGAACCCACCTCCGCAGACGACTAATATGAGTCAGTCACAGGAAGCCAAAGTCTACGTGAACGGCAGCCTCGTCGGGACGCACGACGACCCGCACGAGCTCGCCGAGAGCATCCGAGAAGCGCGACGCCGCGGCGACATCAGCGACATGGTGAACGTCTCGGTGAAAGAACGCACGGGCGAAGTCATCGTGAACGCGGACGCGGGTCGCGCGCGCCGCCCGCTCCTCGTCGTCGAGGACGGCGAACCACTCATTACCGAGTCCGACCTCGACGCCCTCGAGAACGACGAGGTCGAGTTCGAGACGCTCGTCGAAGAGGGGAAGGTCGAGTTCATCGACGCCGAGGAGGAAGAGGACATCCTCGTCGCCGTCGAGGAGGACGACCTCACCGAGGACCACACGCATCTCGAAATCGACCCGCAGCTCATCTTCGGTATCGGCGCGGGGATGATTCCGTACCCCGAGCACAACGCCAGCCCGCGGATTACGATGGGTGCGGGGATGATGAAGCAGTCCCTCGGACTGCCGGCGGCGAACTACCGGATTCGCCCGGACACCCGCCAGCACCTGATGCATTACCCGCAGAAGGCGATGGTGAACACCCAGACGACGAAGCAGATCGGGTACGACGACCGGCCCGCGGGGCAGAACTTCACGGTCGCCGTCATGAGTTACGAGGGGTTCAACATCGAGGACGCGCTCGTCATGAACAAGGGGTCGGTGGAGCGCGCGCTCGCCCGCTCGCACTTCTTCCGCACCTACGAGGGCGAGGAGCGCCGCTACCCCGGCGGCCAGGAGGACCGCTTCGAGATTCCGGAGGACGACGTTCGGGGCGCTCGCGGCGAGGACGCGTACAAGCACCTCGACGAGGACGGTCTCGTCAACCCCGAGACGCGCGTCGACGAGAATAGTGTGCTGCTCGGGAAGACCAGTCCGCCCCGGTTCCTCGAAGAACCCGACGAGATGGGCGGCCTGAGCCCGCAGAAGCGCCGCGAGACCTCGGTGACGATGCGCTCCGGTGAGGACGGCGTCGTGGACACGGTGACGCTGATGGAGGGCGAGGACGGCAGTAAGCTCGCGAAGGTGAGCGTTCGCGACGAACGCATCCCCGAACTCGGGGACAAGTTCGCGAGCCGACACGGCCAGAAGGGCGTCGTCGGCCACCTCGCGCCCCAGGAGGACATGCCGTTCACGCAGGGGGGCGTCGTGCCCGACCTCGTGCTGAACCCGCACGCGCTCCCGTCACGGATGACGGTCGGTCACGTGCTGGAGATGCTTGGCGGGAAGTCCGGCGCGCTCGAAGGCCGGACGGTCGACGGGACCGCGTTCACGGGCGAGGACGAGGAGGAACTCCGGTCCTCGCTCCAGGAACGCGGCTTCAAGTCGAGCGGGAAGGAAGTCCTCTACTCGGGCGTTTCCGGCGAGAAGATCGAGGCCGAGATCTTCGTCGGGAACATCTTCTACCACAAGCTCTACCACATGGTGTCGAACAAGATGCACGCCCGGTCGAAGGGGCCGGTGCAGGTGCTCACCCGGCAGCCGACGGAGGGACGCGCCCGCGAGGGCGGTCTGCGGCTCGGGGAGATGGAGCGCGACACCGTCATCGCGCACGGCGCGGCGATGGTGCTCAAGGAACGCCTCCTCGAGTCCTCCGACCAGGAGTACGTCGACATCTGTGGGAACTGCGGGATGACCGCGGTGGAGAACAGAGAACAGCGCCGCGTCTACTGTCCGAACTGCGGCGAGGAGACGGACGTGCACAGCATCGAGATGAGTTACGCGTTCAAACTCCTCCTCGACGAGATGAAGGCGCTCGGCATCGCGCCGCGACTCGAACTGGAGGACGCAGTCTAACATGAGTGCAGGACAATCACCCAAGGAGATAGGCGAAATCAGCTTCGGGCTGATGGACCCCGAGGAGTACCGGGACATGAGTGCGACGAAGGTCATCACAGCCGACACGTACGACGACGACGGCTTCCCCATCGACATGGGCTTGATGGACCCGCGTCTCGGCGTCATCGACCCCGGCTTGGAGTGCAAGACCTGCGGCGGCCGCTCGGGTTCGTGTAACGGCCACTTCGGCCACATCGAACTCGCCGCGCCCGTCATTCACGTCGGGTTCTCGAAGCTCATCCGCCGCCTCCTCCGCGGTACCTGTCGCGAGTGCAGCCACCTCCTGCTCACCGAGGACGAACAGGAGCAGTTCCTCGACGACGTGGAGCGCACCCGCAGCCTCCGCGAGGACGTCTCTGACGTGACGAAGAACGCCATCCGGGAGGCCCGGAAGAAGTCGCACTGCCCGCACTGCGGGGAAGTCCAGTACGACGTCAAGCACGAGAAACCCACGACGTACTACGAGGTCCAGCAGGTCCTCGCCAGCGACTATCCCGAGCGCATCGCGTCCGCGATGCAGCCCGACGAGGAAGAAGACGCGGACGCCGTCAGTCCGCAGGAACTCGCGGACGAGTCCGGCGTCGACCTCTCCCGCATCAACGACATTCTGAGCGGGGAGTTCCGGCCGCGCCGCGAGGACCGCGAAGCCCTCGAGAAGGCGCTCGGCACTGACCTCACGACGGAGGACATGAACAAGCTCATGCCGTCCGACATCCGGGACTGGTTCGAGGACATCCCGAACGAGGACCTCGAAGTCCTGGGTGTGGACGCCGAGCACAGCCGCCCCGAGTGGATGATTCTCACCGTCCTCCCCGTCCCGCCGGTCACCGCGCGACCGTCGATTACGCTGGACAACGGCCAGCGAAGCGAGGACGACCTCACGCACAAGCTCGTGGACATCATCCGCATCAATCAGCGGTTCATGGAGAACCGCGAAGCGGGTGCGCCCCAGCTCATCATCGAGGACCTCTGGGAGCTGCTGCAGTACCACGTCACGACGTTCATGGACAACGAAATCTCGGGGACGCCGCCCGCCCGCCACCGCTCCGGACGCCCGCTCAAGACGCTCAGCCAGCGTCTCAAGGGCAAGGAGGGACGGTTCCGCGGGTCGCTCTCGGGGAAGCGCGTGAACTTCAGCGCGCGTACCGTCATCAGCCCCGACCCGACCCTCAGCCTGAACGAGGTTGGGGTTCCGAACCGCGTGGCGACGGAGATGACGCAGACGATGGTCGTGAACGACCAGAACATCGAACGCGCCCGCCGGTACGTCCGGAACGGCCCCGAAACGCATCCGGGCGCGAACTACGTGAAGCGGCCGGACGGCCGCCGCGTCCGCGTCACCGAGAAGGTGTGTGAGGAACTCGCGGAACGCGTCGAGCAGGGCTGGGAGGTCCAGCGCCACCTCATCGACGGCGACATCATCATCTTCAACCGCCAGCCCAGCCTCCACCGGATGAGCATCATGGCGCACGAAGTCGTCGTGATGCCGTACAAGACGTTCCGCCTCAACACGGTGGTATGTCCGCCGTACAACGCTGACTTCGACGGCGACGAGATGAACATGCACGCGCTCCAGAACGAGGAGGCGCGCGCGGAAGCCCGCGTTCTCATGCGCGTGCAGGAGCAGATTCTCAGCCCGCGGTTCGGCGAGAACATCATCGGCGCGATTCAGGACCACATCAGCGGGATGTATCTGTTGACGGACGACAATCCGTCGTTCAACGAGACGCAGGCGCTCGACCTCCTGCGCGAGACCCGTATCAACGAACTCCCCGACCCCGCGGGCGAGGAGGAGGACGGCACGCCCTACTGGACGGGCCGCCAGCTGTTCAGCGAACTCCTTCCCGACGACCTCAACCTCGAATTCACGGGAACGACGGGCGACCAGGTCGTTATCGAGGACGGCCAGCTCGTCGAGGGCACTATCGCCGAGGACGAGGTCGGCGAGTACGGGAGCGAGATCGTCGACACCATCACCAAAGTGTACGGGAACACGCGCTCGCGAATCTTCATCAACGAGGTCGCGGCGCTCGCGATGCGCGCCATCATGCACTTCGGGTTCAGCATCGGCATCGACGACGAGACGATTAGCTCGGAGGCCCGCGACCGTATCGACGAGTCCGTCGATAACGCGTACGGCCGCGTACAGGAACTCATCGAGACGTACGAGAACGGCGACCTCGAAAGCCTGCCCGGCCGGACTGTGGACGAGACGCTGGAGATGAAGATCATGCAGACGCTCTCGAAGGCCCGTGACTCCGCCGGTGACATCGCGGAGGACGACTTCGACGACGACAACCCCGCCGTCGTCATGGCGGAGTCCGGTGCGCGTGGTGGGATGCTGAACCTCACGCAGATGGCCGGCATGGTCGGTCAGCAGGCAGTCCGCGGCGAACGCATCAACCGCGGGTACGAGAACCGCACGCTCAGCCACTTCCCGGAGAACGAACTCTCCGCGGAATCCCACGGGTTCGTGGAGAACTCCTACGCCGACGGCCTGACGCCGACCGAGTTCTTCTTCCACGCGATGGGCGGACGCGAGGGCCTGGTCGACACGGCAGTCCGGACCTCCAAGTCCGGCTACCTCCAGCGCCGCCTCATCAACGCACTCTCGGAACTCGAAACCCAGTACGACGGCACGGTCCGGGACACCTCGGACACCATCGTCCAGTTCGAGTTCGGCGAGGACGGCACCAGTCCCGTCCGCGTGTCCTCCAGCGAGGACACCGACATCGACGTGGAGAACGTCGCGGACCGCATCATCGAGACCGAATTCGAGACCGACGAGGACTTAGAGGAGTTCCTCGGCGAGAAGGAACCGCCGACGAACCTCTCCGAACACGGCGAGTCCTGGCTCGCGGAGGGTGACGACTAATGACTGAAATCACTGACGACATCGAGGCCGCCGTGGAGGACCGCGACCTCCCGCGACGGCTCAAAGAAGAGGTCTACGACGCCATCGAATCCCGTGACGGCGTCACGACCAAGCAGGCAGAACAGATCGGGAAAGCCGTCGAATCCCAGTACCTCGACACGCGCGTCGACCCCCTCGACCCCGTCGGGACGGTGAGCGCGCAGTCCATCGGGGAGCCGGGAACTCAGATGACGATGAACACGTTCCACTACGCGGGCGTCGCGGAGATGGACGTGACGCAGGGTCTCCCGCGGCTTATCGAGCTCGTGGACGCCCGGAAGAACCCGGACACGCCCGTGATGACCGTTCATCTGGACGAGGAACACCGGAGCGACCGCGAGAAGGCGCACGAGGTCGTGTGGAACATCGAGTCCACGCGCATCCTCTCGCTCGGCGACATCTCGACGAACGTCGCGGACATGATCGTCAGCATCAACCTGAACGAGGACACCCTCCAGGAACGCTGGCCGACCATGGACTCGACGAACGAGATTGCGGGCGACATCGCGGACATCATCGAGGACTCCCTCGGCGTGAACGTCACCCAGCAGGGAACCGTTCTCGAATTCGGCCCCGAGGAGCCGAGTTATCGCGACCTCCTCCAGCTCGTCGAACAGCTCCGCGACGTGGTGTTCAAGGGACTTGAGGACGTCACGCGCGTCGTCGTTCGAAAAGAGGACACCGAGGAGGGCGAGGAGTTCGTGCTGTACACGGAGGGCAGCGCGCTGAAGAAGGTGCTGCGCATCGACGGCGTCGACGACACTCGGACGTCGTGTAACAACATCCACGAGATCCACAAGACCCTCGGTATCGAGGCCGCGCGCGAAGCCATCATCAACGAGACGATGGACACGCTCGAAGAACAGGGATTGGGTGACGTGAACATCCGCCATCTGATGCTCGTCGCGGACATCATGACGAACGACGGTACTATCCAGTCCATCGGCCGCCACGGCATCAGCGGGAACAAGGACTCCGTGCTCGCCCGCGCGGCGTTCGAGGTCACGGTCAACCACCTCCTCGACGCTGCCATCTACGGCGAAGCGGACGACCTCGACGGCGTCATCGAGAACGTCATCGTCGGGAAGCCTGTCAAGCTCGGCACCGGCGACGTCGACCTCCGGATGGGCTCCAAGTCGGATTAGATGACTGTCACGCTCTCCGACGAGGCCCGCCAGTGCATCGTCGCGTTCGAGGAGGTCACGGACACGACCGCTGTCGACTGCCTCGTCGACGACGAGAACGACCGCGTGGTCTTCGTCGTTAAAGCGGGCGAAATCGGGAGCGCGATCGGTCCCGGCGGTCGGAACGTCGAACGCGTCGAGGAGGAACTCGGCCGGGACGTGAAACTCGTGGAGGACGCGCCGACCCCCGAGGGGTTCGTCGCGAACGCCCTCAGTCCCGCCGCCGTCTACAACGTCACTATCAGTGAGAACCGGGATACCGTCGCGTACGCCGAAGTCGCGCACGAGGACCGCGGCGTCGCCATCGGGGAAGCCGGCCACAACATCGAACTCGCGAAGACGCTCTCGAAACGGCACTTCGACATCGACGACATCCAGCTGACGTAGCGGGCACGCCTAACGCCCGTGCTCATGGGTGACACGCGTGTCGAGGACGAAAGGCCGAATTTAAGTATTTGCCTCCGTAATCAATCCGTATGGCTAACGGCAAGTATGCCGCCCGTAAGCTGAAGAAGGACCGCCAGAGTCAGCGGTGGTCCGATTCGGATTACGCGCGGCGAGAGCGCGGACTCAAGTCCAAGTCCGACCCGCTCGAGGGCGCGCCGCAGGGTCGCGGCATCGTCCTGGAGAAGGTTGGTATCGAAGCGAAGCAGCCGAACTCCGCGATTCGGAAGTGTGTTCGGGTGCAGCTCATCAAGAACGGGAAGCAGGTCACCGCGTTCTGTCCCGGTGACGGCGCAATCTCGTTCATCGACGAGCACGACGAGGTCACCATCGCCGGTATCGGCGGTGCGAAGGGTCGTGCGATGGGCGACCTCTCCGGCGTGAACTACAAGGTCGAGAAGGTGAACGGTGTCTCGATGATCGAGCTCGTGCGTGGGAACGCGGAGAAGCCGGTACGATGAGCAGCGACGCACCTGAGCCCGAGACGCCCGCGGGCAGCGAGGAAGCCGAGGCGAACGCGGAGCTCTTCGGTAAGTGGACGGTCACGGACATCCAGTACCGCGACCCGAGCACGCGCCGCTACATCACGGTCACGCCTATCGCGCACACGATGGGGCGACACGCGAACAAGCAGTTCAAGAAGAGCGAGCTCTCCATCGTGGAGCGTCTCACGAATCGCCTGATGCAGACCGAGGACAACACGGGGAAGAAGCAGAAGGCGCTCCAGATCGTGCGCGAGGCGTTCGACACGATTCACGAGCGCACGGAGGAGAACCCCGTGCAGGTGCTCGTGCGCGCGGTCGAGAACGCTGCGCCCCGCGAGGAGACCGTTCGCCTGAAGTACGGTGGGATTTCGGTGCCGAAAGCGGTCGACGTCGCGCCCCAGCGCCGCGTCGACCAGGCATTGAAGTTCCTCGCGGACGGCATGCACTCCGCGTCCTTCAAGACCTCGACGAGCGCGGCGGACGCGCTCGCCGAGCAGCTCCTCGGTGCGGCTGACTACGACGTGCAGACGTACGCCGTCAGTCAGAAGGAGGAGAAGGAACGCGTCGCCGCGGCGGCACGCTAACACCGGGTTTTCTTCAGTTTTCTCGTCGAGTAGCGATGGCTCAGTCGGCCGCGGGGCCGTTCGTACTGGGCTGGCTGTCGACGTACGCGCGGACGAGGTCGACGAGTTCGCGGCGGTACGTGGACTGGTCGGGGTCGTCCGCGAAGGACGCGAAGCGGTCGCGGAACTCGTCGACGGTCACGTGGGGGGTGTCCTCGTCGGCGGCGTGCGCGAGGTCGTAGAGCCGGCTGGTCGGGCTGATGGCGTCGTGGCGTTCGAGGAGGGCGAGCGCGAACGCGGCGTTCACGGCGGTCATTTCGGGGTCGGCGCCGGCGGTGATGCGGCGGCCGTCCCGGGTCGGGGTCGGGCGGTCCGAGACGGCGGTGGCGAGTTCGGATTCGAGGAACGCCGCGAGCTTGTCCGTTGGGCCGACAGTGAGCGTGATGTCGTCGGCGTAGATGTCCTTCGCGTGGTTCGCGAGCTGGTAGCACTGCGTGAGTACGCGACGCTCGACCTCCCTGCCCGGGAGCGCGAGGAAGAGCACTTCGTCCATCGAGAGCGTGTGCGAGGGGTGGCCTTCCTCGTGGCGGCGCATGTGGGCGTACTCGTGGAGTGCGAGTTCGCGCGCCATCGCGGACGTGGCGGCTTTCCGGGAGATGTTGAGGACGTGGTGGTCGTCGTGGTGGCCCGCCCACGTGCGCTCGTCCGGGTTCTCGCGGACGTGAACGTGCACGGGCTTCGTCAGGTCGTGATCTATCTCGAACACGTCTCGCGCGCCGAGAAACGGTGCGGTCGGACCCGCACCCTGCACCAGAACATCCATGTAAGTCGTTAGCACGCCGTGCTCGAATAAGGCTCTTGCGCCCCCTGCCGTGATAGCCGATACCGCACGGACGCGGCTTTCTCGCGGAGAAACACTACCCTTTTGAACCCGCTACCGGTATAATCCTCCATAATGGGCCGACGCAAGAAGATCGTCGAACAGTGTGAGCGGCTGATGGACGAACCGGAGAACATCCGGAACATCGCCATCGCCGCCCACGTCGACCACGGGAAGACCACCCTCACCGACAACCTCCTCGCCGGCGCCGGAATGATCTCCGACGAGACCGCGGGCCAGCAGCTCGCGATGGACACGGAGGAGGACGAACAGGAGCGCGGTATCACCATCGACGCCGCGAACGTCTCCATGACGCACGAGTACGAGGGTACGAACCACCTCGTGAACCTCATCGACACGCCCGGCCACGTCGACTTCGGTGGCGACGTGACGCGTGCGATGCGTGCGGTCGACGGCGCGCTCGTCGTCGTGGACGCCGTCGAGGGCGCGATGCCGCAGACGGAGACGGTCGTCCGGCAGGCGCTCCGCGAGGGCGTGAAGCCGACGCTGTTCATCAACAAGGTCGACCGCCTCATCAGCGAGCTCCAGGAGGGCCCCGAGGAGATGCAGCAGCGCCTCCTCGACGTTATCAACGACGTGAACGAGCTCATCCGCGGGATGACCGAGGACCGCGACGACATCGACGACTGGACGGTCAGCGTCGAGGACGGCACGGTCGCGTTCGGTTCCGCGCTCTACAAGTGGGGCGTCTCGATGCCGTCGATGCAGGCGACCGGAATCGACTTCGGCGACATCATCGACCTCGAACGAAACGACAAGCGCCAGGAACTCCACGAGCGCACGCCGCTCGCGGACGTCGTTCTGGACATGGTCGCGGAGCACTTCCCGAACCCCGTCGACGCTCAGCCCCGCCGTATCCCCACTGTCTGGCGTGGCGACGCGGACTCCGACCTCGCGCACGACATGCGTGACGTGAACCCGGACGGCGAGGTCGTCCTGATGGTGACGGACATCGGTGTCGACCCGCACGCCGGCGAAATCGCCGCCGGCCGCGTCTTCTCCGGGACGCTGGAGAAGGGCCAAGACCTCCACGTGTCCGGGACCGCGAGCACGAACCGCGTTCAGTCCGTCGGTATCTACATGGGTGGTGAACGCGAGGAAGTCGACCGCGTTCCCGCCGGAAACATCGCCGCCGTCACCGGTCTCAAGGACGCTATCGCCGGGTCCACTGTCTCCTCCGTGGAGATGACGCCGTTCGAGTCCATCGAACACATCAGCGAGCCCGTCATCACGAAGTCCATCGAGGCGAAGAACATGGACGACCTGCCGAAGCTCATCCAGACGCTCCAGCAGGTCGCGAAGGAGGACCCCACCATCCAGATCGAGATTAACGAGGACACCGGCGAACACCTCGTCAGCGGGCAGGGTGAACTCCACCTCGAAGTCATCACGCAGCGCATCGAGCGCAACCAGGGCATCCCGGTCATCACCGGTGAGCCGATTGTCGTCTACCGCGAGGCGCCGACCCAGGAGTCCCGCGAGGTCGAGGGGCGCTCCCCGAACAACCACAACCGGTTCTACATCACCGTCGAACCGCTCGGGCAGGACATCGTCGACGCCATCCAGCTCGGCGAGGTCTCCATGGATATGCCCGAGCAGGAACGCCGCGAGGCGCTCCAGGAGGCCGGTATGGACAAGGACACCTCGCAGGAAGTCGAGGAGATCCACAAGACGAACATCTTCATCGACGACACGAAGGGTATCCAGCACCTGAACGAGACGATGGAACTCGTTCTCGAAGGCCTGCAGGACGCCCTCGACAACGGCCCGCTCGCGAACGAGCCCGTGCAGGGCGCGCTGTTCCGCCTGCACGACGCCCGTCTCCACGAGGACGCTATTCACCGCGGTCCCGCACAGGTCATCCCCGCAGTGCGTGACGCGGTCCACCGCGCCCTCATCGACGCGGAGGTCCGCCTCCTCGAACCTATTCAGGATGTCCGCATCGACGTTCCCAGCGAACACATGGGTGCCGCGTCCGGCGAGATTCAGGGCCGCCGCGGCCGCGTCGACGACATGTACCAGGAAGGCGATCTGATGGTCGTCGAAGGCATCGCGCCCGTCGAGGAGATGATTGGGTTCTCCAGCGACATCCGCAGCGCGACCGAGGGCCGCGCGTCCTGGAACACCGAGAACGCCGGCTTCCGCGTGCTCTCCGACAACCTCCAGCCCGAGAAGATCACGGAGATCCGAGAGCGCAAGGGCATGAAGACCGAGCTCCCCGAGAGCATCGACTACTTCTAAACGCACCTTTTTCCTCCTCGGGTTCGCCTTCGGCGAACCACTCGGAGCAAAAATCTGCACCAAGAAAGCCGAGCGCGCGGAGCGCGCTCGGTAGAGCGGACTCGGAGTTCCCACCGCTGCGGCCGCACCGCTACCGCGGCCGCTCAGCCACCGCGGACGCACAACTACCGCGACCACAGCCCGCGCGCAGTTCGGCGTCGCCCTCGGCTCCGCGTGACGCCGAGACGTTATATCGTTGCGACAACGCCGTGACGGCCGGCAATTTCGACCCCTGCCGAAGGCTTATACCGGACAGGGCTGTGATGAGTGGGTATGCACGCAGGCAGGGTTGCTGCGAGCCGTATCGACGCGGAGCCACCGGTATCGGGCTTCGTGTCGACAATTGGGGGCATCCTGACTGCACGGGGTGGTGGGCGTGAGTGAGGACGCGGCGCGGCAGGCGCACACCGTCCGGCTCGAACTCGTGGACGAACCCGGGGAACTCCTGGCGGCGCTCGAACCTATCGCGGAGAACGGCGGGAACCTCCTGAGCGTGTTCCACGAGCGCGGGCACGTCACGCCGCGCGGCCACATTCCCGTCGAGGTCGACCTGGAGTGCACGGCGGGCCAGTTCGATACCATCGTCTCCGCGCTCCGGGAGAACGGCGTGAACGTCACGCAGGCTGGCGCGGAGGAGTACGGTGAGGAGGTGACGGTCATCATCGCCGGCCACCTCGTCGACACCGACCTCTCGGATACGCTCTCTCGGCTCGAAGAGGAGGCGAAGGCGAGCGTGACGGACTTCTCGCTGACCTCGGAGGAGGGAACGAGCGAGCGCTCCAGCGCGCGCGTCCGTCTCGCGGTCGAATCGGGGTCCGTGGAGCGGACGCTCGGTGCCGTGCGGGCCATCGCCGAGGAGAAGGGACTGCGCGTGGTCGCGCCGTTCGCGGGGGTGGCCTGAATGCGGCTCTGCATCCTCGGCGCGGGGGCGGTCGGGGCGTCGACAGCCCGCCTCGCGTCCGAGTACGGCCACACGGTGACGGCGTTCGCGGACTCGACGGGCGCAGCTGTCGACCCCGAAGGAATCGGCGTGCAGGGCGCGCTCGCGCACAAGGAACGCGTCGGGTCGGTCGGTGAGTCCGACCCCGCGGACGCGCTCGCCGCCGAGTACGACGTGCTCGTGGAGGCGACGCCGACAACGCTCGGTGACGCACACCCCGGCTTCGAGCACCTGGAGGTGGCGTTCGAGCGGGACAAGCACGTCGTGCTCGCGAACAAGGGCCCGGTCGCGGAGCGCTACGACGACGTGATCGCGCTCGCCGAGTCGAGCGCGGGCGAGTTGCGGTTCGAGGCGACCGTCGCCGGGACGATTCCCGTGCTCTCCACTATCGAGGGCGTCGGTGCGGAGCGCGTGAACGCCGTTCGCGGCGTGCTCAACGGCACCGCGAACTTCGTGCTCTCCCGGATGAGCGCCGACGGACTGGGGTACGAGCACGTGCTCGCGGAAGCCCAGGACCTCGGCGTCGCTGAGGCCGACCCCACCTTCGACGTGGACGGGACGGACGCCGCGCTCAAGGGCGCGATTCTCGCGAACGTCATCCACGGCGGCGGGTACTCGCTCGACGACGTGGACGTGGAGGGAATCGAGGACTTCCCGGGGAGCGCGTTGGAGGTCGCCGCGGAGGACGGCCGGACGGTTCGCCTCGTCGGCGAGGTCACGAACGCCGGGAATATCCGCGTTGGCCCACGGCTCGTCCCGGAGAACGACCCGCTCGCCGTCACCGGTACCGAGAACATCGTCCAACTGGACACGGAACACGCGGGCCGCCTGAACCTCAGCGGCGCGGGCGCGGGCGGACCGGAGACCGCGACAGCGGTGCTCGCGGACATCACCCGCCTCAACTGAATGAGTGGGTCTGGCACGGTACTCTTTCCCACTAATCGCTGGACGGCGCTGGGATACGGCTAAGGGGATTCCGAAATGGTTTTAACCGAATCAGGCGAATAAAACGCACAGAGCGCACTTACGCGCGAATCCTGACCATGAGCGACAAACCGCACCAGAACCTGGCCGTCATTGGCCACGTTGACCACGGAAAGAGTACGATGGTCGGCCGCCTCCTCTACGAGACGGGGAGTGTGCCCGAGCACGTCATCGAACAGCACAAGGAAGAAGCCGAGGAGAAAGGCAAGGGCGGATTCGAGTTCGCCTACGTCATGGACAACCTCGCGGAAGAGCGTGAGCGCGGTGTCACCATCGACATCGCCCACCAGGAGTTCGACACCGACGATTACTACTTCACCATCGTCGACTGTCCGGGCCACCGCGACTTCGTCAAGAACATGATTACGGGCGCATCCCAGGCCGACAACGCCGTTCTCGTCGTCGCCGCCGACGACGGTGTCGCGCCCCAGACCCGCGAGCACGTCTTCCTCGCGCGCACCCTTGGTATCGACGAACTCATCGTCGCCGTCAACAAGATGGACGTCGTGGACTACGAGGAATCCACGTACGACCAGGTCGTCTCGGACGTGAAGGACCTCTTCAAGCAGGTCCAGTTCAACACCGATGACGCCTCGTTCATCCCGACGTCCGCCTTCGAGGGCGACAACGTCTCGGAAGACTCCGAGAACACGCCGTGGTACGACGGCGAGACCCTTCTCGAGGCACTCAACAACCTTCCGGAACCGCAGCCGCCGACGGACGCGCCGCTGCGCCTCCCGATTCAGGACGTCTACACCATCTCCGGTATCGGTACCGTCCCCGTCGGACGTATCGAGACCGGGACGATGAACACGGGCGACAACGTCAGCTTCCAGCCCTCGGACGTCGGTGGCGAGGTCAAGACCATCGAGATGCACCACGAGGAAGTCCCGAGCGCCGAGCCCGGTGACAACGTCGGATTCAACGTTCGCGGCATCGGCAAGGACGACATCCGTCGCGGAGACGTCTGTGGTCCCGCCGACGAACCGCCGTCCGTCGCGGAGACGTTCACGGCGCAGGTCGTCGTGATGCAGCACCCGTCCGTCATCACGGCCGGCTACACGCCCGTCTTCCACGCCCACACGGCGCAGGTCGCGTGTACCATCGAATCCATCGACAAGAAGATGGACCCCGCGAGCGGCGAGGTCGCCGAGGAGAACCCGGACTTCATCCAGTCCGGCGACGCCGCGGTCGTCACCGTCCGCCCGCAGAAGCCCCTCAGCATCGAGCCGTCCTCCGAGATTCCGGAACTCGGCTCCTTCGCCGTCCGCGACATGGGTCAGACCATCGCGGCCGGAAAGGTCCTCGACGTCAACGAGGCCTAACTAACAGATGCAACAGGCACGCGTTCGCCTCGCCGGTGTCAGCCCCGACGACCTC
Organism: Salarchaeum sp. III; assembly: GCF_036418315.1. Lineage (NCBI taxonomy): Archaea > Methanobacteriati > Methanobacteriota > Halobacteria > Halobacteriales > Halobacteriaceae > Salarchaeum > Salarchaeum sp. III. The sequence goes on from NZ_JAZHPG010000027.1 coordinate 406,659, forward strand.
GACGACATCTGCGCGGATGTCAGCGAGATCGCGGAGAAAACCGGCGTTAACCTCAGCGGGCCGGTTCCGCTCCCCACGAAAACTCTCGAAGTCCCCTCGCGAAAGTCCCCCGACGGTGAAGGGACGGCGACGTGGGAACACTGGGAGATGCGCGTCCACAAGCGTCTCATCGACATCGACGCGGACGAACGCGCGCTCCGACAGCTCATGCGCATCCAGGTCCCGAACGACGTCAGCATCGAAATCGTTCTGGAAGACTAAGTCAGCCGTTTCTGCTGACTGACCTGGCGAGCGGGCATCGCCCGCGAGCCGAGAAGCGCCTCGCGCTTCTCACTGAGCGGCTCTCACGCGACTCTACTCTCTCCCGTTTTTCACACCCGAAAGCGACAGCGCTCGTCCCCGCGAGGCCACCAGAAAACGCAAGGTACTAATTTGCGCCGCCACTCGAAACAAACACGCGGGCTCGTAGATCAGTGGTAGATCGCTTCCTTCGCAAGGAAGAGGCCCTGGGTTCAAATCCCAGCGAGTCCACTTCACTTCCTTTCGCTTCGCTTCAGTCGTTCAGTGGACTCGCTTCACCCCCACTCGCTCACTTGCACTCACGGCTTCGCCGTTCGTGCGTTTGGCGGCCGAAGGCCGCCTGTTCGCTCGCGGGGATCCCAGCGAGTCCGCAGTCAGTTTTGTTGATGAACTATAGTACGACGTAACGCCGCGCTGAGGGCTCTTCGGATCTGCGCTCGTCAAAAAAGAACGGTTGTTCGGTTCGCTATTCGACGCGGACGGTCGGCGTCGAGACGGTCGATCCGGAGTCTTTGTCGATGATTTGTACGGTGAGTGTCTGTCCTGCGGTCACATTAGCGCCTGTCACTTCTTTGAGCGTGAGTTGGTCGCCTGCATCGAATGAACTATCACTTAGCGCGCCGCTGGAGATATTCAGGTCACCGCTACCGGGGTCCCATCTTTCGCTGGAGGTGTTCCAGGTGATGTCGGCGATTTGGGCGCCGCTTTGGTTGCTGACGGTGATTCGGAGGTTGGACTGCTTGATTGAATCACCCTGCTGGTGGTTAATGTACAACACTGTCTGAGTGTCTGTGTCATTCAGTTGTTGACCGGCGTCGGTGGCGCCGATGCTGGCTGTGGGGGCCGTATTCTGGATGTCTTGGCCGAGGTTGAGGACGAACGCGCCGATGACGGCCGCCAGGATGACTGTGATGGCGACCATGAGGATGACCCCGATGACGGGGCTCACGGCCCGGTCGTCGTCGACTTCGAGGGATGGGATTGTGAGTTTCATTGGTGTGGTAAGCGCACCCTGGATGACCGGAACAGCCATGTCGACTGGCGTGCTGACAGCGGTTGGAACCCCCGCTGTTCTTTCCGACTCCTGCGTGCTTACTCTTCAGTAGGCCGTCCAATTGCTTAAAAGCATTCGCCGAGTACGTTGACATTACCTTGTCGTTGTCTGACACGCAGCCGACGGCTGTCGTGCTGATTGCGCTACTACTGTTGGGCGCGGTTCTCGGCCCCGTGGTTCTCAGTCGTCGGCGCGTCGCATGACGCCGGTGAAGAGGTGGCCCGCGCTCCCGGTCTCGTACTCGTCGAACGCGATTTCGACGGTGAGTTCGGTGCCGTCGGCGTGGACTGCGGAGAACTCCGTGCCGTTCCAGTCGACGTGTTTCTCGCCGGCTTCGAGGGAGTTCTCGACCGCGGTTTCGTGGTCGGCGGCGGGGTGGTCGGGGATGATGGTGTCGAGGTGTTCGCCGTCGAGGTCCTCGGGCGCGTATCCGAGTAACTCCTCGACGGCGTCGTTGACGTACTCGATGCGGCTCGCTTCGTCGATGGTGATAACGGTGTACTCGGTGTTCTTCACGAGCGCGTCGAACCGGGCTTTCGCGCGTTCGAGTTCGGCGCGCGCCTCGGCTTGCTCGATGGCGTTCCGGGTGCGGTTCGCGAGCAGATCGTACTTCTCGGGACTGCCCTTCGGGAGGTAGTCGGTCGCACCCGCGGAGATGGCTTTGCTCGCGACGAGTTCGCTGCCGCGCGCGGTGAACAGGAGAAACGGGAGGGCGGGGTAGTCCTCGCGGATGTCTTCGAGGAGGTCGATGCCGGTGGCGCGCGGCATCCGGTAGTCGGAGATAACGCAGTGGATGTCCTCGTCGTCGAGGCGGTCGAGCGCGTCCGCGGCGCTCGTCTCGATGACCGTTTCGAGGTTCGTGTCGTCTTCGAGGTAGAGGCTGATCGTCGCGGCGACCTCTTCGTCGTCGTCGACGACGAGGACGCGGTACTGCGTCGTGTCGTCCCCGGCAGAATCCATGTTGTTCCGACTCTCGTCGCTCCCCCTACTTAGTGTTTATCAGGGCTGTTTATCAAGGCAGGTTTATCAGTATTCGATGTCGTCGACGTCGGCGACCTCGATACCGCGGTTGTTCACGGCGTTCGGGTCGAGACCGACCTCCTCGAGGAACTGCTTGTACTCGCGTTCCGCCTGCTCGCCGTCCTTCTGCTTGTCGCTCGCGTGGTCGCAGAGTTCGATGAGCGTCTCCGGAACGTCGTTCTGGTAGACGATCCAGTGGTTCACGAGGTCGCTCATCCGCCGAATGGGACTCGTGAAGTGCCCGTAAATCTCGAAGTTAAGCGCGTGGTGGCCGCCGAACGGGTCGTTCATGTACTTCGCGCGCGGCATCACCTTCATCACCGCCCACTGGATCTGTCCGAGCTGGCGGTCGGGCGCCTGCTCCAGCGTGGCGTTCACGGCCTTCCGCGGGTCGTCCCACGAGTCTCCGGGAACGGAGACGCCGTCCAGTTCCTGAATCTCCCGGAGCGCGTCGCTCCACTCGTCCGGACTCGGCTGCGGGTGGACGCGGTAGACGGCCTCCACGCCCCGGTTCCACATGAGTTCGTGCGTCACTGCCTTGTTCGCCTTCAGCATGCACTCCTCGATGATGGTGTGCGCGCGGTCACGCCGCGGATTCAGCACCAGCGAACCGTCCTCTTTGCGCTGCTCGTGCATCTGGTCCGCGAGGTCGAACACGAGCGACATCTCGTCGTGCAGCGGACTCTCGGGGTCGTCGAGGCGGTCTTCGGCCTGCGTGTACGTGAGGCGTTCGTCCGAGTGGATGACGGACTTGTAGATGTCGATGGACTCGTAGCCCAGCGTCTCCTTGTCGAGGTGCATCTCCACCGTGTGCGCGAGCCGGTCCTCGTTCGGCACGAGCGAACACACCGTCTCGGCGAGCACGGGCGGGAGCATGTGCACCGTGTACCCGGGGAGGTAGACGGTGTTCGCGCGCGTCACCGCGGACTCCCACATCTCCGTGTCCGGCGTGACGTAGTGCGTCACGTCCGCGATGTGCACCCAGAGCACGTACTCGTCCTCGCGCTCCTCGACGCTGATGGCGTCGTCGAAGTCCTGCGCGTCCACGGGGTCGGTCGTCCACGTCGTCAGTTCCCGGCGGTCCTCGCGCTCGCCGAGTTCGTCCTGAATCTCCTGCTGGACGCCCTCGGTGCGAGCCTCCGCCTCCTCGACGACTTCGGGCGGGAACGCGTCCTCGATACCGAACTTCTCGAAGAGGTCCTCGCGCTTCGATTCGAGTCGGTCCGCGAGGTCCTGGGGGACGCGCACGGGCCCCTGTCCTTCGGGGGTGCCCGCCGCGGCCTGCTCGTCTGACATACTCCGAGATAGGTGAGTCCCGTAGTTAGTGGTGTCGCCCTTCCCGCGCCGTTCGACGCGATATCGCGAGACGGACGTTTTAAGCGGCGAGCCGACACAGGAGACGGTATGGAGATCTCCTCGCGCCACCACCTGCGGAGCGACGAAGTGTCGCGGCTGAACGACAACCTCGAAGCCACCCTCGGCGTGTCGTTCGACGCGGACACCTACGAACTCGTGGAACTCGCGGACTCCGAGTTCGACCTCATCCTCGTGGACGGCGACCCGCTCGCGTGCTACATCGACGACGAACCGTTCGTCACCGTGCGCGGCGCGAACGAGGCCGACCCCGAGACGGGAACCGTGACGGTGGACGCGGGCGCCATTTCGTTCGTGAGCGGCGGCGCGGACGTGATGCGGCCCGGTATCGTCGACGCGGACGACACCATCCGCGAGGGCGACCTCGTCGTCATCGTGGAGGAGACGCACGGCAAGGCGCTCGCGGTCGGGCGCGCGCTCGTCGACGGCGACGAGATGACCGGGGACTCCGGGAAGGTCGTCGACTCCATCCACCACGTCGGCGACGACCTCTACGAGTTCGTTCCCTGACTATTTCGGAGAAAATTATATGACGGCGGTCGGTGTATTCTCGACCGAAGCACGATGGCCGGCGACCTGTCACTCCGCGACGAACCGTGTCCCGTCTGCGACGCCACCACGACGCACGCGGTCGCTATCGAACTCCGACAGGAATGCCCGGACGGCGACAACAGCGCGTACTCCCGCGAACCCTACCGCGTCACCGAGTGCACCGTCTGCGGCGCCTCCCGCGCTAGCCGCGTCCGTAGCGCCTGACTACTCCGAACCGTCGCCGTCTCCGCTCTCAGCCTCCTCTCCGTCCTCCACATCTTCCGTATCCTCCGCATCCTCTGCGTACTTCTCGAGCGCCGTCTCCTGACCCTCGCTCGCGAGCCGGAACGTCTCCCGGAGGTCCTGCACGGGCTCCGTGCTCGCGTCCACGCGCAGGTCGTCGTAGTACGGGTCGAACTCGCGGTCCTCCGTCGTCGCCACCTTCACGGCCGCGGACTGCACTTCGAGGTCCTCGCGCTTGTCCCCGCCCTCCGCCTGCCCGGCGCCGAGCGCGTCGATGAGGCGTTTCGCCAGCGGCTCCTCCCGATCGCCGTCCTCGTACGCCGCCGCCGTCTCCTCGATGACGGCCTCGCCGGTGAGGAGGTTCCCCGCGACCGTGTAGTTCTCCCCCACGAGGTCGCCGAACCACTCCCCGCAGTCGTCGCCCGAGAACGCGAACTCGCCCTGTGCGTCCACGCCGTGAAGCTGGCGCTCGGGCTTCCCGTCGTCCGCGTTCAACAGCGCGTCCAGCGCGTCCTCCACCGCGAGCCCGTCCCCGAGATACTCCACGCCCTTCCGACCGAGTTCGACGTTCACGAGGCTCTGCGTCGCCACCGCGCCGTGCTCGGAGACGAACGGACACAGCGTCCCCACGCCGGGAAGCCGCGTCGTCACCGCCACCCCGAACCGGTGCTGGGTGTCGCCGTCGTCGTCCTCGTACTCCTCCCGGACACAGATACTGAACGTCATACCCGTGGAGAATCAACGCGTCCGCGTAAAAGTCCGTGAACCGGCAGCCCCTCCGTAAACTCTATTGAGGCGCCTCGGGAGGACTATGGTATGGGATTCATGGATAAGATTCTCGGCGCGGGCGGAAGCTCGACCGAGGACTACGTCGAACTCGACGTCGGCGACTTCGAAACCAGCGCCGGCGACGCACGCAAGAGCGTCCACATCGCGGAAATAGACGGTCAAGAGGACGTCATCGCAATCAAGGACGCCGTCTACGACGGCGACGTCGTCATCGCCGACATCACCCGCCTCCGCACCGAGGACAAGATGGTCGACCACGTCATCGACGAACTCCGCCAGGTCGCCCAGGAGGTCGGCGGCGACATCGTCCAGAAGGGCGACGACCAACTCATCGTCACGCCGTCCGGCATCTCCATCAGCCGCGAAAAACTCAACCGATAGGTTACGAGACGCCGTCCGGCTTGTCCGCGTCATCTTCGACCGAGCGCTTCATCGAGTCGCGGCGGGACTTCGCGTCTCGACCCGTGACTTCCTTGAGGAAGTTGTTCTTCGCGCTCACGGCGTCCTGCGCGGCGTCAGCGTTCCCCTCGGCGATGACCTCCGCGGCCTCGCGCTCGACGAAGTCCACGCCGAGCTTGTCCTTCTTCCCCGAGTACTCGACCGCGCCCGCGACAATCCGCTCGAACACGGGATTGTCGGGGTCTTCAACCACGTAGAGGTCGCTGCCGTTGTACTCCTCGGTCGTCGTGACATCACCGAAGTACTCCTCGATTTTCCCCTTCAGGTCGGGAATCCTGTCTTCGAGGTGCTCTCCCCGCCGCATCTTGTACTCCTTCATGCACGGGAGAAGCCGCGGCGGAAGTATAACCCCTTCGTGTCCTACTGCTCCGCGAGGTAGCCCTTCCGGCACTCCGGACAGATGTCGCCCGCGCGCAGCGACGACCCGCTCACGCCCGTTCGGTGACCGCACTGCGGACAGACGAGTTCGGTGCCGTCCGCGTCGGCGACGCGCTCGGGGTCGAGACTGCCCGTGGACTCGAACCCGGCTTCGACGTACTCCACGTCCTCCTCCTCCTCGCTCGCGGGCTCCGCTTGCGCCGCGGCCTGCCCGCTCCCGTCGAGGTCGACGCCGCCGCCCGTCCCCGGTTTCGCGTCGAACCCCTCGTCGTCGCCCTCCACGTCCGGCCACGGGCTGTGCTCGCTCTCCGCCTCGCTCGCGTCGGCGACCGGCTCGCCGTCGCCCTCGGCGTCGAGGACTTCCGCGCCCTCGTCCTCCTCGGGCGCGCCGTCCGATACGTCCCCATCCTCCGCGCGCGCCGCGCCGCCCTCGGTCACGTCCCGTTCGTCCTGCCGGGTGTCGTCCGCGTCCGGCCACTGCCCGGGTTCACGGTCCGCCGGCACCTCCTCCTCCTCCTCGGCGGTGTCGTCGGAGAGGATGACGCCGTCGTCCTCCTCCGCGGACACGTCCTCGAACTCGCCAGCGCCCGCCTCCACAGCCGCGGACTCGCCGGCTTCGTCGGCGTGTTCGTCCGACCCGCCCCCCGAGACGCGCGTCACCGCGGCCTCCAGGTCCGGCGCGGGCGACGACTCCGCCGCATCCGCTGCGCCCGCCGATTCGTCGCTCTCGACCCGGGGGTCGGGCTTGATCGAGCGGACCTCGGTGTTCTCGCTCACGACCGACTCCGACCCGCACCGCTCGCAGATTTTGACCTCCCGAACGGTTTCGACGACCTCGTTTCCGCGTTCTTCGCGCTCGCGTTCGACCTCGGGCTCCCCGAAGTCGTGGCCGAGCAGCGAACACCTGAGTCCCATTGGCGAACGCGTATCCGAGCCAGCGACAAAAGACTACCGCTCGCCGGGGAACACGGCTAAGGGCCGGCGATGCGTACGTCTCGCCATGCAGGCAGCGCGCGAACATCGCGACCGCGAGCACCCCCAGACCGAAATCCTCGACGCGCTCGTCGGGCGCGACGAGGGAATGACGGTGTTCGAACTCCGCTCGCACGTCGACGCCGACATCGACACCCTCGAATCCGCGCTCTCCGACCTCAAGGACGACTCCCTCATCACCGCGGAGACCGAGAACGGCCGCACCGTCATCACCGCCACCACGAAGGCCGAACCCGAGCACGAGGACGCCGAGGAGACGTGGCTGGACCGCGTGCTCGACCGCCTTCCGTTCTGACGCCGTTTTCTATGGCTTTAACCGCGCGCGGCACTCCCCTTTTGGTATGACTGTGTTGCGGGAGTTCCACGATGACTACGGGGCGTCGTTCGTCGAGGTCGGCGACCGCGACCTCCCCGCGGACTACGGCCGGCCCGAGCGCACCCAGCGCGCCGTCCGGAACGCTGCGGGCGCGACCGAGATGGCGTACGGCGTGCTCGTCGTCACGGGCGACGACCGCGTCGACTTCGTCGACAACGCCGTCTCCAATCGCGTTCCCGAGCGCGACACCGAGGGCTGTTACGCGCTCCTGCTCGACCCACAGGGACGCGTCCGCACCGATATGTACGTCTACAACGCCGACGACAAACTCCTCGTGTTCACGCCCCCGCAGACCGCGGGCGACATCGCCGAGGAGTGGCGGGAGAACGTCTTCATCGAGGACGTGGACATCCGGGAGGCGACGGGGGAGTTCGCGGTGTTCGGCGTGCACGGCCCGAAGTCCACGGAGAAGATCGCGAGCGTGCTGCACGGCGGAACGCCGCCCGACGACCAGCTCACGTTCGACCGCGGCCGCATCAACGAGGCCGGCGTCACCGTCGTGCGGACGGACGGCCTCGCGGGCGAGGAAGGGTACGACGTGGTGTGCGCCGCTGAGGAGGCCGAAACCGTCTTCGACACGCTGCTCACGCGCGGCCTGAACGCCGTTCCCTTCGGCCGCACCGTCTGGGAGTCCCTCACGCTCGAAGCGGGCACGCCGCTGTTCGAGTACGAACTTCGGGACAGAATCCCGAACGTCGCCGGCGTCCGGAACGCCCTCGACTTCGAGAAGGGCTGTTACGTCGGTCAGGAACTCGTGTCGAAGGTCGAGAACCGTGGCCGCCCGAGCAAGCGACTGGTCGGCGTCCGACTGGACGACACGACCGAGGGCGGCGCCGACGTACTTCACGACGGCGAGCCCGTGGGCGAACTCACGCGCGTCCGATACAGCCGCACCCTCGACGCCCACCTCGCGTTCGCGTACGTCGACTTCGACACGCCCGCGGACGCCACCGTCGACGTCGACGACACCCGCGGCGAACTCGAAGCGCTCCCGTTCGTCGAGGGGAGCGACCGCTCGGCCCGTCTCCCCACCTACTAGCGCAGCATCGACCGCACCTGCTCCGCCGAGAACAGGCTGGTCGGCCGGTCCATGTGCACGCCGATTTCACCCTCGAACACCCGCATCCCGAGCTTCTGGACGGCTTCGGGCGCGTCGTAGCCTTTTCGGATGAGCTTCCCGAGGCGAATCTCGCGTTCGAGGTCGTCCCGCCACGCGGCCTCGTAGTCGTCGAGCGTCCGCGGGTTCGAGGGGTCGATGGTGGCGGCAGCGTGGTCGGCCGCGGTCATCCCGTAGAGAATGCCGCCGCCGGTGAACGGCTTCGTCATCCCCGCCGCGTCCCCGATGAGGAAGCCGCGCGTGCTCGTCACCGACTCGGCGGGGCCGACCGGAATCAGGCCCGAACACCGGTGTTCGATGCGCTCCGCGACGCCGTAGTCCGCGACGAGGTCGTCGAACCGGGTCGCCACGTCGCCGTCCGCGGACGGCGCGGCCGCAAGCCCGTACTCCACGCCGCCCGGACCGCGCGGGATGCGCCACGCGAAAAACCCGGGCACGGTGAGGTGAACGTCCACGAAGTCCTGATTATCCGGTTCGGGGTCGAACGCGAGCACGCCGTGCAGGAACTCCTCCGGCTCCGGCAGCCCGAGTTCGTCCCGAACGCGCGAACGCGGGCCGTCACAGCCCGCGACCATCCGCGCCTCCGTCCCGAACTCGCCGTCCGGCCCGTTCACCGTCAGTTCGACGTGGCCCGCGCGCTCCGTGACGCCGGTGACGGTGTGGTGGTCGCGCACGTCCGCGCCCGCGTCCGCGGCGGCCTCCGCGAGCGTCTTGTCCAACTCCACGCGGTCCACGGCGTTCGAAATCGGCGTCTCCGTGTAGAACTCGTGGCTCTCCGAGCCCGCGCCGCCCGTGTGGAAGCGCGCGCCGTAGATGTCGTTCTGGAACAACTCATCGCGCGCCTCCTCGGGAACGTACTCCCAGATATCGAGGCTGACGTGGCCCGAGCACGCGAGCGGCTTCCCTATCTCGCCCCGCTCGAACGCGACGACATCGTAGCCTTCCTCGGCGGCCCGCCGCGCGAACCGCGCGCCCGGCGGTCCGACGCCCACGACGGCGAAATCGTACATTACCGGCCAGTAGGCCCCGTATCGAGATATGTCTTGGGAGACCTCACGCGGCGAGCGCGAGGTTCAACAGCGCGCCGAGCAGAGCTACCCCGGCGGCGACGACGAGCGCGAACACCGCGCCCGCGGGAACGGTGAACTCCGCGGGGTCGCGCCGAACCGCGTCGTAGCCCGCGCCGACGACCATCGCGCCGCCACTGGCGGCGACGAACGCGGTCAGTAGGGTGCTCCCGCCCGTCACCGCGGTCTGCACCACGACCGCCACCCCGATGACCGCGAGCGCGCCGTTGTACACGTACAGCCGCTCCATACCCGTCGTTTCGCGTCGACGAACTAAGCCGTTGGGCCGAACGTATTTGTCGACAGGAATCCAGGTTCCGGTATGTCGGTCTTCGACGCGGACGGCCCGACCCGAATCGAACAGCTGTTCGCCGCCCAGCTCGACGCGGGGCTCCACCACGGCGCACAGCTCGCGGTGTACGACGGCGAGGACCGCGTCCTCTCGCTCGCGGGCGGCGAGACGGGGCCGGACGGCGACCCCGTGACGCCCGACCGGAAGTTCGTCCTGTTCTCCTGCACGAAGCCCTACACGGCCGCGTGCGTCCACCATCTCGTCGACGAGGGCGACCTCGCGTACGACGACTCACTCACCGATTACTGGCCCGAGTACGCCGACGAGGGAAGCGAAAAGGCCAAAACCACGGTCGCGGACGTGCTCACGCATCGCGCCGGCCTCGCGCTCACCGACCTCGACCGCCAGCCCGACACGTGGACGGACTGGGACGCGTCCGTCCGCATCCTCGAAGACGCCACCCCCAGGAACCTCGGCGACCCCGCGTACCACCCCGTGAGTTTCGGGTTCCTCGCCGGCGAACTCGTCCGCCGCGTCAGCGGGGACTCCGTCGGCACGTACGCTCGCGACCACGTCTTCGACCCCATCGAAATGGAACACACCCACATCGGCTTGCCCGAGACCGAACCCGACGACGTCGCGACGCTCACCGGATTCGACGACCCCGACCGCTGTCGCACTCCGCCCACCGGCCTCGGCCTCGACCGGAGCGACTCCGCCGCCACGTTCAACCGCGACCCCATCCACCGCGCCGAAATCCCCGCCGCGGGCGGCGTCGGCACCGCCGCGGACATGGCGCGCTTCTACGCCTGCCTCGCCAACGGCGGCCGCATCGGCGACGACCGCATCCTCGACACCGACACCGTCGCCACCCTCACCCGCGTCCACGCCCAGACCGAACGCGACCCCACGCTCTCCGTCCCCCGCCGCTACGGACTGGGCGTCGTCCGCGCCGGCACCGCCCACGACAAGTACGGCACGCTCGCCCCCGACCGCGTCTTCGGCCACGGCGGCCTCGGCAGCAGCGTCGCCTGGGCCGACCCCGGCACTGGAATCGCCTTCGCCTACGTCACTAACGGCATCCGCGACCCCATCGAGCACCGAGCACGCGTCAACGAACTCGCGGACGCCGTGCGAACGGTGTACGCGTAGCTACCACCAGTCGAGCGTCTCGTTGTGCCGGTCGAGGTACTCGGGCGCGACCTCGACGTCGATGCGTTCCGCGGACTGCTCGACGAGCGTTCGCGCGAGCGTCTCGCTCTCGGTCGTGAAGTCGGGCGCGAGCCGGAGGCGGTAGTCGGTGTCGAGCGTGAACAGGCCCGCGTCGAACGCCGCGTGGTGGGTCTTGCTCAACGGAAGCACGTTCTCCGGGTCGGTGCGGCGTTCGGGATGGTCCGCCCACGAGAGGACGTGCGCCACGTCGAGGAGGCGGTCGTGGTCGACTGCGGACACGGGACACCGGCGGCCGTACTGGTCGAGGACGTACTCGCGGAACGCCGCGGGCATCGACTGCGCGCCGACCGTCGTCTCGTACTCGCGAGCGGTGTACTCGGGTTCGCTATCCCGCTCCATCGCGCATTCCGGCGCTCGCTCCGCGTCGAGGTCGAGAATCCGGTAGGTACCCGCGCCGTCAACGAAGTCCACCTCGCCGCGGTCCCGGAGGTCCTGCATCACCCGGCTGAACGTCTGCCCCGGCGTGTTCGCGTCCGGATACTCGGCCTCGAACACCGGGCGCGCGAACGACAGGAACTCCTGTCGGTCGACGAAGTCGCTCCCCGTCTGCTCCCTGTACCGCGCGAGTTCCTGCCGAACCACCTGCCGCCACGTCATGCGGCGGCGTAGGTGATCAATCGATCAAAAGATTTCGACGATTAGTAGCCGAGCGTCTCCTCGACGAGGACGACGGTCGTCCGTCCCTCGACGGTCTCCTGGCGGAAGACGAGTTCCTTCGAGGGGTAGCTCTCGACGCCGTAGGCTTCCTGCGCGCGCTCGTTCTCGAACGCGTACGCGTACTCCTGGAGGCGGTCGCGCGCGGCGTCCTCGTCCGCGACGATTTTGTTCACGCCCGCGACGGTGACGACGTGCCCGGCGGCGAACGGGTACGCGCCGATGCGGCTGCCGGAGAGGTCGGCGGCGACGAGCGTGCCGTCCTCGCGGCCGATGGCGTTCACGCCCCCGAAGAAGTAGTCCGCAGTCTGGGCCTCGCGGCGGGCCTTCGCGCGCGCCTGGTCGTCGTCGATGCTGAAGACTTCCGCGTGGAGGTTCTCCCAGTCGTGGTCGCCCTCGTTCAGGTACTCCGTGAACCCGATCTCTTCGAGCGTCGTGGAGTGACCGTTCATGACGGACGCCTCCGCGGGAATCTCGTCCTGAACGAAGTCGAGCGCGGCCTCTGCGTCCGGGACGACTTCGACCTCGAACCCGCTCGCTTCCAGGCTCTCCACCGCCTCCTCGAGTTCGCTCTCGCTCGGATGGGCGTCCCACTCTTCGTCCACGCTCACGTCGTCGATGTAGTCAGATTTCGTCTGCTCGGACATACACGGATAGTGGGCTGGAACCCGGAAGAACACCGGGGTTGCGGCGGCGACTGCCCCCGCGAGTAACCCACGTGTCACCCGATTACGCCGGGTTCATCGACACCGACTCACACGCATCAGTCCTGTGCGGGCGCCGGCGCGTCGGGCTTCTCGCGGCCCTCACGCGGCCCCTCGATGTCCACCGCGGGGAGTTTGTCCCGGAGGTAGCGACCGGTGTGGCTGTCGTCCTCGCGCGCGACCTCCTCGGGCGTCCCGGTGGCGACGACTTCGCCGCCACGCTCCCCGCCCTCCGGCCCCAGGTCGATGACGTGGTCCGCGTTCTTCACGAGGTCGAGTTCGTGCTCGATAACTGCGATGGTGTTCCCGCGGTCCGTGAGCCGCTGCAATACCTGAATCAGCTTCCGCTCGTCCGCCGAATGGAGGCCCGTCGTGGGTTCGTCCAGCAGGTAGAGCGTGTCCCCGGTCGCCTTCTTCCCGAGCTCTTCCGCGAGCTTCACGCGCTGGGCCTCCCCGCCCGACAGGGTCGTCGACGGCTGGCCGAGCCGCATGTAGTCCAGACCCACGTCCTCGAGGAGTTTGAGCCGGCGGCCGAGCCGGGTGTCCGCCTCGAAGAACTCGCGGGCTTCCTCGACGCTCATGCCGAGCACGTCCGCGATGGTCTTCCCCTTGAACGTCACGTCCAGCGTCTCGTCGTTGTATCGTGCGCCCCCGCACTCCTCGCAGGGCACCTGCACGTCCGAGAGGAAGTTCATCTCGATGGTGACGGTACCCTGGCCTCCGCACTCCTCGCAGCGCCCGCCCTTCACGTTGAAACTGAAGCGGCCCTTGTCGTAGCCGCGCTGCTGCGCGAGCTTCGTCTGCGCGAACTTCTCCCGGACGTAATCGAACACGCCCGTGTACGTCGCCGGATTCGACCGGGGCGTGCGGCCGATAGGCGACTGGTCGATGAGTCGTACTTTCTCGATGTGTTCGGTGCCCTCGATGCCGTCGTGCTCGCCGGGGTCGACGCTCGTGTTCCCGTTCATCCCGCGCGCCAATCCCTTGTAGAGCACGTCGTGCATCAGCGTCGACTTCCCGCTCCCCGAGACGCCCGTGATGGCCGTGAACGCGCCGACGGGGAGGTCCACGTCCACGTCCGTGAGGTTGTGCTGGCGCGCCCCCCGAATCGTCAGGGTGTCCGACCACTCGCGGCGCTCCTCCGGCACCGGAATCTGCTTGCGGCCCGCGAGGTAGTCGCCCGTGATGGAGTCCTCGGACGCGACGATGTCGTCGAAGTCGCCCTGCGCGACGACCTCGCCGCCGTGACGCCCGGGACCGGGACCCATGTCCACGATGGTGTCCGCGCGCCGCATCGTCTCCTCGTCGTGCTCCACCACCAGCAGCGTGTTCCCGAGGTCGCGAAGCTCCTCGAGCGTGTTCAGGAGGCGGTCGTTGTCCCGCTGATGCAGGCCAATCGAAGGCTCGTCCAGCACGTACAGCACGCCGACGAGCCCGCTCCCGATCTGGGTCGCGAGCCGAATCCGCTGTGACTCGCCGCCGGAGAGCGTCGACGCCTCCCGGTCGAGCGTCAAGTATTCGAGGCCGACCTCCTCCATGAACCCGAGGCGCGCCCGAATCTCCTTCAGAATCTCCGCCGCGATTTTGCGGTCGCGCTCCGACATCCCGGCTTCGAGGCCCTCGAAGTGCTCGCGAGCATCCCCGATGCTCAACTGATTCACGTCCGTAATCGAGGTGTCCTTCACGAGCACCGCCCGCGACTCCGGCTTCAAGCGCGTCCCGTCACACGCCGGACACGCAGTCGTGCTCATGAAGTCCTCGATGTGCTCGCGCACCCGCTCCGAATCCGTTTCCCCATATCTCCGTTCGAGGTTCGGAATCACGCCCTCGAACGGCTCTTCCTTCCGCCGCACGCCGTTCTTCGTCTCCCGCCGGAACACCACGTCTTCGGTGGTCCCCCAGAGGAACGCCTCCTGCACGTCCTCGTCCAACTGTTCGAACGGCGTCGAGAGGTCCACGTCGAAGTGCCGCGCGACGTTGTCGAGGAGGTTCCGGTAGTACGACCGGTTGTAACTCCACGGCTCGAACACGTGCTTCACCGGCTTCGACGCGTCCTGCACCACGAGGTCCTCCGAGACCTCCTTCGACTGCCCCAGCCCCTCGCACTCCGGACACGCGCCGTGCGGGCTGTTGAACGAGAACGACCGCGTCTCGATCTCGCTGATGTCGATGCCGCAGTGCGTGCACGCGAGGTCCTCGCTGAACTCCACGACGAGCCGGTCCTCCCCGTTCTCGCCGTCGCTCTCCGCTCCCGCGAGGTCGCCCGTCGAGCGCGCGACCGCGCCGCCGAGTTCGGCGCCCTCGGGCGGGTCCGGAACGATGACCTTCAGCACGCCCTCGGCTTCCTCCAGCGCGGTCTCCACGGAGTCCGTGATGCGCGACCGCGCGTCCTCCGTCACTTTCACGCGGTCCACCACCACGTCGACCGTGTGGTCGTAGTTCTCGTCCAAGTCGGGGGACTCGACCGCGAGGTCGTACGACTCGCCGTCGACCTCGACCCGCGAATAGCCCTCCGCCATGAGCTCCTCGAACAGGTCCTCGAACGCGCCCTTCTGGTCGCGCACCACGGGCGCCGCGAGTTTCGCGCGCGTCCCCTCCGGGAGTTCCATCACGCGCCGCACCATCTGCTGGGCGGACTGCTCGCCGACCTCCCGTCCGCACTCCGGGCAGTGCGGCACGCCGACGCGCGCGTACAGCAGACGCAGGTAGTCGTGGAGCTCTGTTACCGTGCCGACCGTCGACCGCGGGTTGTTCGCCGCGTTCTTCTGGTCGATGCTGATAGCCGGCGACAACCCCTCCACCGACTCGACCTGCGGCTTGTCCATCTGCCCCAGGAAGTTCCGCGCGTACGCCGACAGACTCTCGATGTACCGCCGCTGGCCCTCCGCGTAGATGGTTTCGAACGCCAGGGACGACTTCCCCGACCCCGACAGCCCCGTCACGACCGTGAACTCCTCGCGCGGAATCCGCACGTCGAGGTCCTTCAGATTGTGCTCTTCCGCCCCGCGGACCTCGATGTAGTCCTCACTCATCAGTTACCGTTATTACGCGCGGACGAACGAAAACCCCTCGGTGCCGGCGTCCCACCCACGAGGCTTTTCACGTCCGGCGGCAATCCCCTCACGTGAGCGACTACGACATCTCCACCGTCAACCTCACCGGCGACCGTTACGAGGTCAAGCAGTCCTTCGTCCGGAACAAGTACACCGTCCGCGACGACACCGGGAACGTCGTCCTCCGCGGGAAGCAGAAGATGTTCAAACTCAAGGAGGAGTTCCCGTTCGTCACCGGCGACGACGAGGACGCCTTCACCGTCAAGGCCGGCGGCATCATGGATGTCGCCGGGAACTACACCATCACGGACGCCGGCACCGGCGACCCCGTCGTCGTTCTGGACGAGGACTGGTCGTGGTTCATGGAGAACTGGACGATTCGAGACCCCGACACCGGCGAAGCGCTCGCCACCATCACCTCGAAGAACAAGGTCCTCCAGGTCCTCCGCCACCTCGTCGGCGCCGCGAACCTCATCCCGAACAAGTACGAGATACGCGACCCGCAGGGCGACCACGTCGGCGACATCGAGGGCGAGTTCTCCCTCAAGGACACCTACACCGTCACCATCGACGACGCCAGCGACGTGCCCAAGGAAGCCGTGCTCGCCGCCGCCTGCATCCTCGACGCCCTCGAAAACAACTGACGCACGCTTTACGCTGCGCTCCGGCCACCATCGCTGGCCTCGCTCGGTAAAACCTGCACGAAAACTGCTCCTCCGTCGGTTCGTGCTTCGCACTCCCGTCCGTCGTCGGCCTCGCACGTCCTCCGGTCGTGCGAGTGAACCGCCGACCTTCCGGGGTCTCCGACCCGCCCGGTCGGCGAAAACGAACTACTAGTGCTGTACTCACTTCTCCGCCACGTCCGCGACCGCCGCGTCCGCCAGCTCGGCGAGGTCGTCGGGGTCGCTCGGCCACACGGCTTCCGGCGTGCCCGCGGCCGCCCACACCCGGTCGTGGTCGAGCAGCGTCTCGTCGAACAGCACGCGCGGACTCCCGTCGTGACACACCGGCGGCACGCCGCCGATACTGTACCCAGTCGCCGCTTTCACCTCGTCCGCGTCGGCCATCCGCGCCGACCCCGCGCCCACCCGGTCCGCGACCTTCACCGTGTCCACGCGGTTCGCGCCGCTCGTCACCACGACCACCGCGTCGTCGCCCTCGACGAGGACGATGCTGGACGCTATCTGCGCCACCTCGCAATCGAGCGCGTCGGCCGCGTCCGCCGCCGTCTTCGTCCCCTCCGGAAACTCCTCGACCTCGGGACGGAACCCGTACTCGGACTCCACGCGTCCCGCGAACTCCGCTGCTCGCTCGTGCATACCTCCCTCTCCCCGCCATCACTCAAAAACGTTCGCGCTCACGCAACTCTCCGAGAGTATTCTGGAAGCCAGCCTAGACGTTTTCGGGGAGCCAGCCGCCATCGATCTCGATATTCTACACGGACCTTTTCCGGCCTCACGTGCGTTCGGCCGCAAAATCTCCACCAAAACGAAGTCTAGACGTTTTCGGGGAGCCAGCCGCCATCGATTTCGATGTTCTACACGGACCTTTTTCCGTCTCGGGTCGCCTGCCGGCGACCGCTCGACGCAAAAATCTCCACCAAAAAGAGACGATCAGACGTTTTCGGGGAGCCAGCCGCCATCGATTTCGATGTTTTCCCCGCTGATGTAGTCCGAGTTCTCGTCGCAGAAGAAGAGGAGCGCCTGCGTCACGTCCGCGTAGTCGGCGGGCCGGCCGCGCGGGAGGTCGTCCGGGAACTCGTCGCTGTTCTCCACGACGTACGGCGAGACGGCGTTCGCGGTGATGCCATCAGATTGGGTGTCGGCGGCGAGCATCCGCGTGAACATCAGGACGCCCGTTTTCGCGGCGAAGTACGGGAAGTTCTTCGGACTCACCAGCCCCTTCTCGCCGGAGGCGTACCCGACGTTCACGACGCGCCCCCACTCCTGCTCGCGCATCGCGGGGAGCGCGCGCTTCGACGTGAGGTAGGTCGCGGTGAGGTTCGTGTGGATGACGTTCACCCACTCCTCGTACCCGATGTCCGTCCAGTGTTTCGGCGCGAAGTTCCCGACGTTGTTCACGAGCACGTCCACCGACCCGAGTTCGGCCTCGATTTCGCTGAAGAGGGCGTCCACCGATTCGGGATGCGTCACGTCGCCCTGCACGGTAACTGCGTCCCCGCTGCCGGCCTCCCGCGCCTCCTCCGCGGTCGCGTGCGCGGCGGCGTCGCTCGAATGGTAGTGGACCGCCACGTCGGCGTCGTTCCGCGCGAGAGCCAGCGCGAACGCCCGCCCGAGCCCCGTCGCGCTTCCGGTCACGAGCGCCGTTCGACCCTCGAGGTCTGGAGAGAGCATATCGACCCCTCGACCGCCAGCGACGAGAGGGTTCCGACGGACGCCACGTTTTTCTCCGCGTCCGGCGAACGCCCGGTATGGAGTTTTCCCGGCGCGCCGCGCTCAGGGCGGGCGCCGCGGCGCTCGCGCTTCCGCTCGCGGGTCGAGCGAGCGCGCATCCTGAGCCGTACGAACCACGGGATAGCGTCGCCATCGAGGGCGCGACGGAGGCCGTCGTCGGACCGGACGGAACCACGATATTCGTCGCCGCCACGACGGGGTTCGCGGTCGTGGACGCGAGCGACCCCACGGACCTCACGGTGCTCGCGGAGCGCCGCGGCCTCCTCGCCGACCGCGAGGACGGCCCCCTCACCGGGATTCACGACGTGAAGGTTCACGGAACCCGCCTCGCGGTCGTCGGTCCCGCGAACTCGGGGCGTCCGAGCGCGCTCCTCCTCTACGACGTGCGCGACCCCGCGAACCCCGTCCGCGAGGCCGTCCACGAGACGGACTACCCGATACACAACTGCTTCCTCACGGACTCGCACGCGTACCTCACCGCGAACCACAGCGACCGCCGCGAGCTCGCCATCGTCGACGTTTCCGGGACGCCGCGGGAGGTCGCGCGCTGGGGGGCCGCGGACGAGAACCCGGCGTGGCTCGACGTGCCGGGATTCCTCTGGTCGTGTCACGACGTGTACGTTCAGGACGGGGTCGCGTACGTCGCGCACTGGGACGCGGGCACGTGGCTGCTTGACGTCTCCGACCCCGCGAGCCCGGCCGTGATTTCGCACATCGCGCCCTACGACCCCGCCGACCTCGCGGACGCGCCGACGAGCCGGGGGTACGAACTCCCCGGGAACCACCACTACGCCGCGCCGAACGACGACGCCTCCGTCCTCGCGGTGAACAGCGAAGCCTGGGAGACGACCCCGGAGGACGACCGGACCGGCGGGCCGGGCGGCATCACGCTCTACGACATCACCGACCCCGCGAACCCCCGAGAACTCTCGCACATCCCCGCGCCCGAAACCGCCAACCCCGGACTCGGCGGAACGTGGACGACCAGCCACAACTTCGAACTCGCGGGCGACCGCCTCTACACGTCGTGGTACCAGGGCGGCGTGAAGCTGTTCGACGTGCGCGACCCCGCGGAGCCGTTCGAGCTCGCGTGGTGGCGTCAGCCCGCGGAGGCCGCGTTCTGGACCGCCCGCGCGGCCGCGGACTGCTTCGTCGCGAGCAGTTACGCGGGCGTCCCTGCCGGAACGCGCGGCGCGCTCTACGCGTTCCCCGACCACGCGGGCTACCAGCCGGACGCCCCGTCGCTCACCGCCACGACCACGACGGCGAACGCGACCACCACGACCGCGACGGCCACGCGGACGCCGACCACGACGGAATCGCCGTCCTCGGGAAGCACGCCCGGGTTCGGCGTGCTCGCGGCTCTGCTGGGCGCGGCGGGCGCTGCGGGAGTGGCGCGCTGGCTGCGGGACGAACCGAACAGTTAGGAGTCTCGACCCCGACAGTGGATACAATGAGTGATGCCGCGACCGACGCCAGCCTGCACGACGAGGTGGAGACCTGGCTCACGGCCCAGATGCCCATCATCAAGATGCACGGCGGGACGAGCGCCGTCCGGGAGGCCGACCCGGAGACGGGCGAGGTCGTCATCGAACTCGGCGGCACCTGTAGCGGCTGCGGCATCAGCCCGCGAACGGCCCAGCGCATCAAGACCGAACTCGCGAAGGAGTTCCCGCGCGTCACCGACGTGACGGTGCGCTTCGCGAGCGACGGCTCGGACAACTGGGGGACTGAGCAGGCGGAGTCCGTCATGGGCATCGACCGGAACGAGGGCGGTCGCGGCGGCCGCGGCGAGAGCGGGCCGGGCGAGACGGACCACCAGAGCCACTTCTAGATGGCGGGCGACCGTCACGCGCGCCTCGTCCGACTCGTGAACGCGGAGGCCGGCGATTACTTCCGGACGGGCGTCCGGTACACGTCCTTCGGCTGGGAGGTGCTCTACCGCCGCGACGACCTCCCGGACCAGCGACTCCGAGAGCGCAATCAGGCCATCGTCGACTGCGCGCGCGACCACGAACCCCTCCGGGAGCAGGACAGCCCGTTCGGCGACGTGCGGGCGAGCGTCGAACTCTACGAGGACGGCGTGCTCATCCATCTCCGGGAGGGAGCGCAGAACGGCGTCGTGCTCGCGTTCGAGGTGGACATCGCGAAGAACCTCGCGGGGTTCGTCGTGAAGTGCCAGCAGACGCTTCAGTCCTAGTCCCGGAACGCGTTCTCGATGCGGTCGGCCACGCCCGTCGCTTTCTCCGCTAACTCCGGCGTCACGAGCCCGTTTTCGACGCACGCCTGGAGTTCGTCGGCGTCGACTTGCTCGACGCGCCCGTCCGCGTGCTTGACCACGTCGAGGTGGAGGTCGACGTACCGGATACCCGACGGAAAGAGTTCGAGCGGCGTGTTCACGTTGATGTACGTCCCGCGCCGGGTACCGTCCGCGCCGCGGTAGACGGTCGGATACCACCACCGTCCCTCCTGGAAGCGCGTAATCGCCACGTCGCCCTCTTGGCGTTCGACGCCGAGCGCGTCGTACGTCCCGCCCGCGGTCATCTCGCGCTCAACGGTGACGCGGCCCGCGTCCGGGTCGCAGTCCGTGACCTCGCCGCGGCCGAGCGTGATGAGGCGGCCGTCCGGCTTCCCGTGCTCGATGGCGACCGTGTCGCCCGCCGCGGGTCCGAACTGTTCGCTCACCGCCGCGAACGGGAACTCCTCGGGGAGCGCGCCGAGCGACTCCGCGAAGTCCACGGCCGTGCTCGCCGACGAACTCCCCGCTTTGATGCGGTGATGGCCGACGATGGTCTCGGTGACTCGCCGTCGCACGTTGTCGAGCGCGCGCCGCGCGTCCCCGCCGAACCACACCCAGGTCGTCGCGTCCGTCACGGCCACCCGCGCGGGCACGTCGTCGATGTCCACGCCGCCGCCGAGCGCGGCGTCCAGCGACTCCGCCGCCTCGACGGCGTTCGCGAGCGCGTCGCCGAGCGCGTCCATCGACAGGTCGGCCGCGGCGTCCCCCCACTCGACCGCCCAGCCGTCGGGCACCTCGGGTGAGAGGATTTCGGTCGTGCGCGCCAGTTCGGGCGCACTACTGGGAGTATCCGCGACGAGCGCGTCCCGCCCGCGGACGAGCGTCGCCGCGTCGCCGAACGCCCGGAGCTCCGTCGAGAGGCGCGGCCGCCGGGACTTCCACGGTGGGTTCGGGTCCACGACCTGCACGCGCACCGTCTCCCCGTCGTCCACGTACCCTTCGGCGTCGTCGAACGGCAGATACCCCTCGTTCTCGCCGAGGTCCACGACCGCGCCGCCGCCCCGTGTCTCCGTCACGTACCCCTCGAACACCGCGCCGCGCGGCGCGCCGTCCCGGTAGGCGAACACGTCCACGCCCACGTTCCGGAGGCGTTCGACGACAGCGTCGACGGTGTCGGGGTCGCCCGTGACGCCGACGCCCTGCCGGTCGCTCGTCGTCGAGACGTGCGCCGCCGCGGAACCCGGGCCGAACTCGCGGTCGAAGCGCTCCCGAATCGGGTCGGAGGGGTTCGTGACGCCGACCTCGGCGAGGAGTTCGGTGAGTGCGGTGGCGTAGATGCCGCGCACCGAGACGGTCATTCGAGCCTCGCGCGGTCGGGCGCGAAGCGCACCCGGTCGTGGACGGCCTGGCCGAGTTTGAGTTCGACGAACGTCGGCGTCCCGTTCTCCTTGTCGAGGACGCGCGCGCTCTCCACGTACGCGCCCCACGTGTCGAACCGCAGGAACCCGCGGATGTCCTGACTGTGCGTGAACAGGTCGGCGTACTCGACCGCGTGCTCGGGATACTCGCTCGAACTGTGCGTCAGGTCCATGTCGGAGTAGACGGTCGCGTGCGACTCGAAGAAGTCCTCGACGCGCGCCGCGGTCTCGCGGGCGTCCGCCGCCACCCGCTCCTCTACCTCGCGGAGGGTCGCCGGGTCAACGCCGGCGTCGTGGAGCTCCGCGCGCACCCGCTGGTCGAACAACATATCCCTACCTCGATACCGCACTCCCTAAAATCAGTCGTCGGCGGGCGCCGGCGTCGCGCTCTCGCTCTCGGCTGTCGGTGTTCGTCGCTCTTCCTCGGGCGGCTCCGTGTACAGGAGTCCGCGGCTCTGACTGAATGCCATACCAACTGGTGACACGGACTGGTAGATAAGCCGCACCCTTTAGGCATATTATGACGTACCCATTTTCTGGCGGGAACGGTTTTGTGGACCGCTTCGGTAGCCCCGCGCATGTCGGAGAAACGCGACCCAGTGCAGCGCGCCGCCACGGGCGACCGCGACCTCTACGATATCACCGACTGGGAGGTCCGCACCGTCCTCGACCGGGCCGCGGTCGCCGTCTACGACGGCCTCGTCACCAGCAGCAGGTACGCCGTCGTCCTCCTCGCGCTGCTCGTCGTGTTCGCGCTGTTCGCCGCGAGCCTCGGCTTCGTCTTCCTCGAACGGCCCTACGTCGCCGCGTACGTCGTCCTCTCCGTCGTCCCAGCGCTCGGTCTCGTCGCGTACGTCTGGCACACCGACACCACGACTGGCGAACCCCTCCACCTGCTCGCCGCCACGTTCGTCCTCGGCTTCCTCTTCGCCGGGTTCGCCGCCGTCCTCAACACGCTCCTCCAGGAGGCGTTCGCCCTCGTCGGCATCACCTGGATGGTCGTCGTCTTCTTCCTCGTCGTCGGCCCCGTCGAGGAAACCGTGAAACTCCTCGCCGTCCGCCTCTACGCCTACCGCAGCGACCGCTTCAACGCCGTCGTCGACGGCGCGGTGTACGGCGCCGTCGCCGGCCTCGGGTTCGCCACCATCGAGAACGCCATCTACATCGGCCGCGACGTGCTCCAGACCCTCCAGGCGACCGGCGTGAACGCCGACATCGCCGTCCTCCAGATAGCCGCCGTCCGCACGTTCGCCGGCCCCGGTCACGTCATCTACTCCGCGTTCGCCGGCTACTACCTCGGCCTCGCGAAGTTCAACCCCGAGAACAAGGGCCCAATCGTCGTGAAGGGACTGCTCGTCGCCGCGCTCATCCACGCCACCTATAACACCGCCGTCAGCAACCTCCACCTCGTCTACCAGCCGCTCGGCATCCCCGAAGCACTCGTGTTCATCGCGTTCGTCGTCCTCTACGACGGCTTCTTCCTCTCCGTCCTCGTCCGGAAACTCAAGCGCTACGGGACCGCCTACGAGGAGTCGGACGCCGCGCGCTACGACGAGGGCGACACCGACCTCAAGAGCGTCGTCCGCAGAATCGACTAGTACGAATCCAGGCGCTCGACGTACTTCGCCACCACGTCCACCTCGACGTGCACCGGACTTCCCGCCGACTTCTCGGAGAGCGTCGTTAGCTCGTACGTCGTCGGAATCACCGCCACGTCGAACGTTCCGGCGTCGTCGTCCACGTCGGCGACGGTGAGGCTGATGCCGTCGAGCGCAACCGACCCCTTCTCCGCGACGTACCGTTCGTAGCCGTCGGGGAGCGCGAACGTGAACGTCCAGTCCTCCCCGACCTGCTCGACCGCCACGACCTCCGTGACCGTGTCGACGTGTCCCTGCACGATGTGGCCGTCCAGCCGACCGTCCGCCGGAAGCGCGCGCTCGAGGTTCACCACGTCGCCCGCGTCCAGTTCTCCGAGGTACGTCTTCTCCAGCGTCTCCGCCGCCGTGAACGCCGAAAACCAGTTCTCTCCATACTCTTCGACGGTGAGGCAGACGCCGCTCACGCTGATACTCTGGCCGTGCTCGAACCCGCTCAGCTCCGCCGTCTCGATGCGGAGCCTGCGGCCGTCGTCCGTCGACTCCACCGACGCCACCGTGCCGGTGTCCTCGACGATTCCCGTGAACATACGTCCAGTACTGGGATGCGACTCAAATGTGTTGCGAACGCGGGGTTTAGGGCGCTCGAACGCCCCCTGTACGCCATGGGCATCATCGGCACCGTGAAGTTCGCCGCGACGTTCGCGTTCGCGCTCCCCGTCGCGCTCTACGGCGTGAACCGCGTCAGCACCGGCCACACCGCCGGCTGGGCGTTCGTCGCGATCGCTCTCCTGATGCTGGCCGCGGAACGCTACATCACGACGCCGTTCGACCTCCCCGAACGCGCGGCCGAGGAAGCCGCCGGCGCCGTCGCGGACGACGACGAGGACTAAGCCCGCGGCGTGAACGACCGCGGGTACTCGCCGAGATACTCGAACCCCTCCTCGGTGACGACAACGAGGTCGCCGAGCCGAACGCCGCCCTCCGCGGGGTCGTAGACGCCCGGTTCCACCGCGAGCACGGTCCCGGGGTCGAGACGGGTGTCGCTCGGCACCGCGGGAGCCTCCCGGCGGCTCACGCCGACGCCGTACCCCGTTCCGTGGGTGAACCCGGTGTCGCCGTAGCCCGCGGCGAAGCCGTACGCGCCGATTTCCGCCGCCGTCTCCTCGTGCACGAGACTCGCGTCCGCGCCGCCCGCGAGTTCGTCGAGACCGGCCTGCTGTGCCGACTCGACGGCGAGGAACGCGCGGCGCTCCCAGCCGCCGTCTGAGTCCACGACGAACGTCCGCGTCAGCGCGCCGTGGTAGCCGTGCGGCCCCCGCGGGGACACGTCCACGACGACCGTTTCGCCCGGACGGACGGGTACGTCCCCCCGGAAGTGTCGGTCCGTGCACGCGCCGCCCGCCGCGACCACCGTGTTCGCCGCCGGCTCCGCGCCCGCCCGGACGAGCGCGGCATCCACCTCGCGGCGGAGGCGTGTCGTCGTCAATCGGTCGCCCTCGAACCGGAGCGCGTCGCCAGCGCCGGCCGCGTCCGCGGTGGCGAGCACGGTCTCCGCGCGCCGCATCCCCGCCGCCGCCGCGGCCTGCACCTTCCGCAGCGCCTCGACTTCTTCGGGCGCCTTCACGACGCGCTCGCGAGCCACCGCGTCGGTGGACGCGAGGTCGAACCCGGTGCGTTCCAGTCTGACGGCGGCGTCGTGCGGCACGTCCTGCGGGACGAGCACCGTTCCCTCGGCGTCGTACGCCTCCAGCACCTCGACCGCGCGACCGCCCGGCGTGTCGGCGCGCAGGTCGTCCGGCGCGTACACGTAGTCGCCCGCGAACTCCCGCCTGGCCTGCCGCTCGAATCCCGCGGGTGCGCAGAGCACGGCGTCACCGCCGACGAACACGAACGCGTACCGCTCGTCCGGTCCCGAAAAGCGCGTGAGAGACCGGAGGGTGTCGTCGCACCGGCCGCCGACGTGCACGAACCCGGTCGCGTCCCGGGCCTCCAGTTCGTCGTAGAGGAACGCGAACGTGGTCTCCGGCG
This sequence comes from Salarchaeum sp. III, assembly GCF_036418315.1. NCBI lineage: Archaea > Methanobacteriati > Methanobacteriota > Halobacteria > Halobacteriales > Halobacteriaceae > Salarchaeum > Salarchaeum sp. III. The sequence goes on from NZ_JAZHPG010000027.1 coordinate 431,993, forward strand.
CGACCATCAGTTCAGCTGGATGGGTGCTTCCGCGTCACCGAGCGACTCCTCCAGCGGCTCCCCCGTCGGCGTCCCGTACAGCAGCACGTCGATGGGGAGCGTCGGCGCGCCGTTGATGACGTTCTGCATCAGGACGAGGCGCTCGCGGGCGCGACTCATCCCGACGTAGAACACGCGGCGCTCGTTGTCCGTGAGGAGCGGAACCGGGTCGGTCTGGCGCGTGAACTCCTCCACGCCGTCCGGCACCTCGGACTCGTCCGCGGTCGCCGCCATCTGCTCGACGACCTTCTCCGTCAGGTCCGTCCCGAGGAACACGTGGTCCGCCTCGCGGCCCTTCGCGGAGTGAATCGTCCCGACGCGCACCCGGGACGGGTCCATCCCCTCGTAGTCGCCCGCGAAGTACGCGTCCACGGACTTGCGCTGGTAGCGCGTGACCTTCCGCAGCATATCGGCGGCCGCACCCGGGGACGGCATGAACGGCGCGTACTCCTGAATAACCTCGGCCTCGATTTCGATCTCGGTCGCGTCCTCGGTCTCCGCGGCCTCCTCCCGGTCCTCGATTTCGTCCCGGAGGTCGCTGCGTTCGTTCGTGCTGAACGCCGAATCCTGCAACATATCGGCCACGCGCCGCGCTTCGAGCGCCGTCACGGGGTCTCCCTCGTGTATCTTCTCCACCGCGTGCACGTAATCCGCGAGGCGGTCCGTCCACAGCCGCTGATCCGTCAGCGCCTTGAACGGGATGCCGTTTCCGATGAACTCGTCCACGAACTCGAACAGCTGGTAGCGCGCCCGGAACAACACCATCACCGTGTCGTCCTCCGTCGACGCGATGGTCTGCTTGACGTTCCGCGCCACGTCCAGCATCGACGGACTCTCCACGGCCTCCACGGTACCGCCCTCCTTGCGCGGCTTCAGGTCTTTCTCCTGTCGGTTCTCGATGTGTCCGATCTCCTGCTGCACCACCTTCAAGACCTCCGAGGGGAGGCGGTAGGAGTTCGGGAGGATGACGTCGTCCGTCACCTCCGTTTCGAGGAGGAGGTCGGGGTCGGCGCCCTGCCACGCGTACACGACCTGGTCGTCGTCGCCCGCGATGAGCACCGCTTCCATGTGCGGCTTCCACTCCTCGTACACGTCGTACTGGAGCGTCGTGATGTCCTGGAACTCGTCGATAACGAGGTAGTCGACGTTCGGGACGAGGGAGCGCTGTCCAACGCGCTCCAGCATATCCGCGAACCCGACGAGGCCCTCCTCGCCCTTGTACGCCCGCCACGCCCGAATCGCTTCGGGGATGTCGAAGCGGTCGTCGTCGGACGGCCACGTCGGCGTGTACTTGTTCCCGGTCTGCGCGTTGTCGTCGATGTCCGGCGGCAGCCTGACTTCCTCGTCGTTCCACCGGAAGGGAACGTCGTACCAGTCCGCGACGTCACGGCTCGTCCGCTGGAGCCACTGGCTCGTCGCGATAACCTTGTTCCCGAGCGTCGTCGAACGCGCCGTCCGCCGACTCCCCGACGAGTACTCGTCCTCGTACGGCAGTCCGTAGTCTTCGCAGAAGTCCTCCTTGGCGGACTCCCCAACTACGTCGCTCCGCGAGAGGTCGAGGAGTTCGTACGCCTTCGCGTGCATCGTGCAGACGTTCCCCTGCAGCGACCGCGGGTTCACGTCCAACCGCTCCGCTAGCCGCTCGCGGACCTCGGCCGCCGCTGCGCGCGTGTAGGAGACAACGAGGATGTCGCGAACGTCCACGTCGTCGTCCTCGAGGATTTCCTCGACGTGGTCGAGCAGTGCGGTCGTCTTCCCGCTTCCCGGCCCACCGAACAACCTGGTGACTGCCGGCTCCGACTCGGTCATTGGACCACAACAGGAACCGATACCGTATAAATAGCGTGACTTCGCGGTTACGTTCGCCGCGTCGACCGTGCCTCTCTCACTTGCGCACCGTCGCGGATCTTGTCCTCGCAGTTCGGACAGACGCGCGGCTCAGCCTCACCGTTCGGCGTAAAGACTCGTGCGTACGCGTCCGTCACGAACGACTCGCAGTTCTGGCACTCCGGCATAGCTGTACTTCCTCGTTTCTGTTCGCCGATATTAATGCCGTCGGCCGATGGGGGAAGGGAAAGGCCGATTACGCCCTCCGCCGTTCCCCCGCGTATGCGACTCAGCGAGGCCGCGTGGCCCGACACGACCGATCTCGACCCGGACGCCGTCCTCGTTCCCGTCGGCTCCACCGAACAGCACGGCCCGCACGCCCCGCTCGGCACCGACCACCTCACCGCCGAAACCGTCGCGAACGCCGCCGACGACGCCTACGACGGCACGCTCGCCGTCACTCCCACCATCACCGTGGGAATCAGCGAGGAACACCGCCAGTTTCCCGGCACGATGTACGTCTCCCCCGACACCTTCCGCGACTACGTCCGGGACGCCGCGACCTCCGTCCTCGACCACGACTGGCGCACCATCGTGTTCGTGAACGGCCACGGCGGCAACACCGACGCCCTCCGCGAAGTCGCCGCCGACATCACCCGCCACGAGGACGCCTACGCCGCCGCCTACACGTGGTTCGACGCCGTCGGCGACCACTCGAGCGAGATGGGGCACGCCGGCCCGCTCGAAACCGCGTTCCTCCGGCACACCCACCCCGACCTCGTGCGCGAGGACCGCATCGAGGACGCCCGCGACGGCGCGAGCGACGGCTGGGGTGACTGGACGAGCCACATGAACCTCGCCTACGACTCCGCGGAGTTCTCCGAGAACGGCGTCGTTGGCGACCCCACAGAGGGGTCGGCGGAGCGCGGCGCGGAACTCCTCTCGCTCGCCACCGACGCCCTCTGCCGGCTCGTCGACGAACTCGGAGCGCGAGACACCTCCCGACCGCCCCACAAGTAACTACTCCTCGTCGTCGTGGAGGCTCTCCAGCTCGCCGCGGAGTTCGGGAATCGTCGACGCGAGGTCGCCGACCGTCTCGGAGACGTCTTCGAGGTCGTCGAGCACGTCCTCGATGGTCTCGATTTCCTCGCGCAAGTCCTCGGCGTCCTCGAAGGCGTCCGCGCGCTCGCCGATGGTGAACCACTTCTTCGCGTCCCGCAGGTGGCCCTCGACCTCCTCGGCGGCGAGCGCGGAGCGCAGGCCGTTCAGCACGCCGAGCGTGTTGTCCGCCTCCACGGTCCAGATGGCGTCCGACTCGGGGAGCGCCGCCCGTGCCGCCGCGAGGTGTTCCTCCACGTCGCCGCGAATCTCGTCCGCCGCCTCGCCGAACAGCTCCTCGTCCTCCATGTCACTCATACACGGGAATTCGACGGAGAGGCCTTTAAAACTACGCCGGGGATTCGACGGATTCGAGCCGCATCAGCGGGTAGCCGTCCGCCATCTCCATCGCCGCCACCACCTCCGCGCCCTCGTAGTCGACGGCGAGTTCGACCTCCATGTACTCGCCCGTCAACTCCGTGTAGCCGTGACTGGTGTCCAAGCGGTCCGTGAGGATGGTGACGGAGACGCGCTCGCAGTACGGCTGATTCTCGATGGATTCCTCGATGGCCCGTTCCAGTGACGGCGCGCTCTCGGGACTCACGGGAGTCCCCGCGAACTGGTGGTAGAGCGCGCCGAACTTGATTCCCGCCTCGAAACACGCCTCCTCAGGAGTGCTCGCCATAGTCCGTGTCGAACCCGCGGCGAGTAAGAGGTGTCGCCTCCGACCGGGAACCGCACCATTGATTTCCCCGCTTGCCGAGTGTTCACTCGAATGGACGACCCGGTCCTGCTCACGGGCGCGTCGGGGCGCGTCGGGCAAGCAATCCTCGGCGGTATCGAGGACGACTACGAGTGGCGGCTGTTCGACCGCGAACCCCCCGCCGACGCCGCCGGCCACGAGGTCGTCGTCGCGGACATCACTGACGAGGACGCCGTTCGCGACGCCATGGACGGCGTCGGCGCGGTCATCCACCTCGCCGGCGACCCCCGGCCGGACGCCCCCTGGGACTCCGTCCTCGCGAACAACATCGACGGCACTCAGACCGTCTACGAGGCCGCCGTGGACGCGGGCGTCGAGAAACTCGCCTTTGCGTCCTCCAACCACGCCGTCGGCCACTACGAGACCGACCGGAAGCCCGACCTCTACCGCGAAGAAGACGACTTCCGCCTCAACGGCACCGAACTCCCCCGGCCGAGCAACCTCTACGGCGTCTCGAAGGCCGCCGGCGAAGTCCTCGGAAGATACTACCACGACGAACACGACCTCTCCGTCGTCTGCGTCCGCATCGGCAACCTCACCCAGGGACATCCCCCCATCGACTACGAGCGCGGACAGGCGATGTGGCTCTCCTACCGCGACTGCGCGCACCTCTTCGAACGCTGCCTCGAAGCCGACTACGACTACGAAATCGTCTACGGCATCAGCGACAACGACCGCAAGTACTACAGCCTCGAACGCGCGAGGGACGTGCTCGGCTACGAACCCCGAGACAACTCCGCGGAGCACGACGCGTGACCGCCGCCTTTATCGCCTCCGATAGCGAAGACTGACCCATGAGACACTTCGGGCTGAAGGTACGGATGGCCGTCGTTGGCGCCATCCTGTTCGCGTTCTACTCTGTAGCGGTACTCGCCGCGTATTTCTTCTTCGGGCAGAGTACGACGATTCTCGGTATCGCCATCGTCGGCAGCGTCCTGCTCGTCGGCGTCCAGTACAAGATCGGGAAGTGGGCCGCACTCCGGTCCGTCGGCGCGGAAGAGATGTCCGAACAGGAGTATCAGGAGATCCACTGGATGGTGGATGACCTCTCCGAGAAGATGAACGTCAAGAAACCCCGACTGATGGTCGCGAACATGGGCGTGCCGAACGCGTTCGCGGTCGGTCGGAAGGGCGCGGGCACGGTCGTCGTCTCCCGCGAACTCATGCAGATACTGGAGAAGGACGAACTCGAAGGCGTGCTCGCGCACGAAATCGCGCACATCGCGAACCGCGACGTGGTCACGATGCAGCTCGGACAGGGCATCGCGTCCATCGTCGCCATCGTCGCGCAGTACGTCGTGCTGTTCACGGGCGACAACGACCTCGCGGACTTCTTCCTCGCGATGGTCGTCGGCCAGATCGTCCAGTTCATCGTGATGATATTCGTGCTCGCCATCAGCCGGTACCGCGAGTACGTCGCCGACGCGGACGCGAAGCGCGCCATCGGAAACGGCGACCCGCTCGCCCGCGCGCTCGAGAAAATCAGTCAGGGGAACAAGCAGGCCGCGCAGGCGTCCCAGAACGCCCAGCGCACGCGTGGCCGCGGCCGACAGAACCGCCAGCGCGACTCCGGGGTCGACCAGCAGGTGAGCGCGCTCTGCATCTCCAGCTCCGAACGCGGCATGATGGAGAAGATCCTGTCCACGCACCCGCCGATGGAGAAACGCATCCAGCGCCTCCGCGAGTAACGCAGGGTTTTACTCTCCACACCGCTCTTCCTACCTATGGCTGGCTTCCGTGAACTTCTCGCTGTCGTGCTCGGCGTCGCGCTCGGTGTGTTACTTCTCGCCTACCCGCAGGTGTTCATTCGCATTCAGACACTCGGTCGGCTTCCCCACGACCGACACGGCTCGTACGGCAGCGACGACCCGCCGAGCCGGTGGGCGCGCGTCGTCCAACTCCTCGGTGTCGCCTGCCTCCTCGTCGCCGGCTACGTCGCCCTCCAACTCCTCTAGAAGAGTCCGTTCACGTCCCGTTCGCGCCGCCGCCGCTCCTCTGCGTGCTCGCCGAGTCGCTGCGCGATTATCGCGCGCTTGTCCGCGTCCGTCACGAAATCGATCGCCAGTCGCACGAACACGCTGTCCGTCTCCCCCGACTCGAAATCCTCGCGCGCGTACCCTACTCCCTGACTCACCGACTCCTCCCCGCGCTCCTCGGCGAGCGCGGGCGCCGCCCACAGCGCCGCCTCCGGCCCCAGCTCGCCGAGACCCACGAGCTCGCCGTCGATGGTGATGCCCTGTGGCGGCCCGCGCTCCACTCGCTCCGGGTCCGCTTCCAACGCTAACAAGTACTCCCGCACGTCCTCGACGTTCACTCCGCGCGCGTCCGCCGAACCGAGGTACTCCCGCGCGCTCCCCGCGAGACGCACACACCCCTCCCAGTTCCGCTCCCGCGCGTGATGCACCGCCCCCGAATACTGAATCAACCCCTGCAGGAGGTCGTCGCGCTCCTCCAACCACGCCGCCTCCCACACGTCGTGCGCCGCGTAGTAATACCCCGAATCGAACACCGCCACCCCCGCACGGAGCGCGTCCATACCCCAAACAGGACACACGAACAGAAACGACTCCCGATTACCGAACCCACGCGAAAAGACCACACCACCCCCGGATTCCGTCGTGTCTGGCTGAGCGTGTTTTCTACGGAAAACACGCCGTATTCAGAAGCGCGGCGCGCTTCTGAATGCGCGCAGGACGCGAAGCGTCCTGCGAAGTGAGTTTCCGAAGGAAACGAACGCCGCCGCCAGGGCTCGAACGTGGCGAGACGGTCGCCCTTGCGTTGCTCGGGCGCTGCGACTCGCTTGCTCGACCCCTGGCGTGGCATATTTCTGGGCGACGTACTTCGGAGCAGTCGCTCCTCGTTTGTCGCCCATAGAAGTACGCCGCCGCCAGGGCTCGAACCTGGGACAACCTGGGTAACAACCAGGTGCTCTACCAACTGAGCTACGGCGGCTCGCACCCGTCAGTAGTCGCGTGCTTTTGAAAGGGCTTTCGTTTTTGGGTGGGGGTGTGCCGGTATTCTTTCACGGAAGGCGGTCGAATCGGCGCGTATGAGTGAGTTCGAGGCTGTGGTCGCGCGGGTGCGGGAGCGCGTGGACCCGACGCCGAGCGAGCGAGCGGAGTTGCGGGACGCGGCGGACCGGCTCGTGGCGCGGACGGAGGACGCGCTCGCGGACCTCGGCGTTGAGGCGGACGTGATGCAGGTCGGGAGCACCGCCAGGGGGACGTGGGTTCGGGGGGACCGCGACATCGACGTGTTCGTTCGGTTCGACCCCGAGCTTCCCCGGGAGGACCTGGAGGAACTCGGGCTGGAAGTCGGGAATCGTGTCCTGCCCGACGGCCACGAGGAGTACGCCGAGCATCCGTACGTGAAGGGGACGTTCGAGGCGTACGACGTGGACCTCGTGCCGTGTTATCGCGTGGAGTCCGCGACGGAGATACAGTCCGCGGTCGACCGCACGCCCTTCCACAACGTCTACCTCCGCGAGCGCCTGACGGACGACCTCGCGGCGGACGTGCGCCTCCTGAAGCAGTTCCTCAAGGGTATCGGCGCGTACGGGAGCGACCTCCGCACGCAGGGCTTTTCGGGCTACCTCACGGAACTCCTCGTCCTCGAATACGGCGGGTTCCGCGAGGTCTTGACGGCGGCGCGTGACTGGCAGCCGCCCGTGGAGCACGACCCGGCGGCGCACGCCGCCGCGACGTTCGACGACCCGCTCGTCGTCATCGACCCGACCGACCCCGAGCGGAACGTCGCGGCCGTCGTCTCCCGCGAGCAGGTTGCGCGCCTCCAGCACTACGCCCGCGACCTCCTCGACGACCCCCGCGAGGGCGTGTTCTTCCCGACCACCCGCCTCGCGTTCGACCCCACGGACGTGGAGTCACACTTGGAGCGCCGCGGGACGAACGTGCTCGCGGTACGCTTCGACGCCCCCGACCTCGTCGAGGACCAGCTCTACCCGCAGCTCCAGCGGTCGCGGAACGGCCTCGTTCGCGGCCTCGAAAACGCGGGGTTCGAAGTGCTGCGGTCCGCGGCGTGGGCGGACGAGTCGGCGGTGCTGTTCGTCGAACTCACCACGGCGACCCTGCCTGCGGTCGAGCGCCACGAAGGCCCGCCCGTACACGTCGGCGAGCACGCGACCGGGTTCTTCGAGAAATACGCTGAAGAAGACGTGTACGGGCCGTTCCTCGACGGCCATCGGTACGTTGTCGAACGCGAGCGCGACGTTCGCACCGCCGCCGGGTTCGCGACCGAACGACTCGATGAGGTCGCGCTCGGCACGCGCGTCGCGTCCATCGTCGAAGCGGGCGACTACGAGGTGCTCGCGGACGCCGAAGTCGCGTCACTCGCCGACGAGTTCGGCGTCGAGTTCGCGGCTTACTTCGACCCGATTCCCTGACGCGCGTCGAGCACGGCGTCGATGACCTCGCGGCCGTCCTCGGACACGTCTTCTTCGGGCGTGACGGGCGTCATCCCGTCGAACACCTCGTGCACCATCCCGACCCCCTCGGAGAGCGTGTCGAGGCTGTACCCGCCTTCGAGCACGAACCCGAGACCCGCGTTCGTGGCGTCGGCGACGTTCCGCATCCGGTCGGTGAGCACGCCGTAGCCGTCCGTCGAGACGTGCATCCGCGAAATGGGGTCGTGGCGGTGCGCGTCGAAACCCGCGCTCACGATGATGAGGTCGGGGTCGAACGCCTCGAACGCCGGAATCACGAGTTCGTCGAACGCCGCGACGTACTCCGCGTCACCCGCGCCCGCGGCGAACGGCACGTTCAGCGTCGCGCCCGCGCCGTCTCCCTCTCCAGTCTCCTCGAGTTCGCCCGTCCCCGGGTAGAGGCCGTCCTCGTGGACGGACGCGTAGAACACGTCGCCGCGGTCGTAGAAGATGTCCTGCGTGCCGTTCCCGTGATGGACGTCCCAGTCGAGAATCGCCACGCGCTCCGTTTCCGTCGTCGCGAGCGCGTGTTCGGCCGCGACGGCGACGTTGTTCAGGAAACAGAACCCCATCGCGTTGTCCGCGACCGCGTGATGGCCGGGCGGCCGCCCGATAGCGAACGGCGTTTCACGACCCGAATCACCGGCGACGGCGCGCCGAGCGGCCCACATCGCTTGGCCCGCGGACGCCAACGCGGCCGGCCACGTCGCCTCTACTGCGGTCGTGTCCGGGTCCCAGCTTCCGCCGCCCGACTCGCAGAACTCCACGAGTCGGTCGACGTATCCCGATTCGTGCGCGCGCTCCACCTCCTCGCGCTCGGCGTCCCGCGCCGTGACGTACTCGACGCCGTGCCGCTTCGACAACTCCTGGCGTATCGCGCGCAGGCGGTCCGGGCTCTCCGGGTGGCGCGGGCCCGGATCGTGGTCGAGACACGCGTCGTCGTACCCGAACCTCATTCCACGAGCTCGAAGTACGTTTCGACGTCTTCTGCCTGCACAGTGCGCCGGCCCGCGTGCTCCGCCAGTATCACCGCGCCCTCCGCCGCGTCCGCCGCGTACTTCTCCAGGCGCGCGGCGAGCGCGAGTCGCGCGTCCTCCGACACCCGATACTCGTCGGGGATGTCGAGGCGCGCGATGCGGTCGACGGGCGCGACCGGGAGCACGAGCGATTCCCGGTCGGTCACTTCGTCGACGCCGAAATCAGCCGCCATCAGCGTCTTCCGGCCGTCCTCGTCGGCGCGTTCGGCGGCCGCCGCGGCCACCGTTGCGCCGTGGTCTTGGATGCGTCGCGCGAGTTCCTCTGCCGCGTCGGCGCTCACCCGCAAATCGCCCGCGTTCCGCCGGATGATATCGTCCACCGGCGCGAACGGGAGTTCGACGCTCATACCCAACTACGGGGCAGTCTCTCTCTTAACACTTATCGTGTGGGCGCGTCCCGCACCCGGGCCGCCACCACGCATAAACAGCGAGCGACGAAACGGACGTGTATGGCGAAGAATCCGCACCAGTCGAACGCAGAGGCGGTCGCCGACCAGGAAGTGGACGCCAACGAGGAACAGGCCGAGGAAGCGGTTGAGGAGCGCCGCGACGCGGACGAGGAGTATCAGGAAGAACAGATTCAGGAGGAACTCGAACACGAGGACGAAGCGCGCTACGAGGACGCGAAGGAAGCGCGAAACCCGGATAACTTCCGGGACGACGAACCCTACGACGACTAACGCACGTCCTCGGCGTCGAGCGTGCCGTCGCGGAGCGTTCCGCGAACCGTCACTTCTTGTCCGAGCGTCACCTCGGTCTCGGTCTCGACGCTCATCGTCTCCTCGCCGTCGTCCAGAATCACGGGCGACCCCGCCTGCACGACGACGCCCGTGAACTCCACGTCCTCACCGCCGGTGGATTCGTCGCTCTCGTCGCTCGACGTGTCCGGCCCCGTGCCGTCCTCGAACGACGAGAGGTCCGCGCCAGCGGACTCCGAGCTGTCTTCGGACTCGGTCGCCGAGCCGTCGTCGACCGAGATGACCGTGGACTGCCAGCCTGCGGACGCCTCGAGGTCGTCCTGCCAGCCGTCCTGAATACCGGCGTCGGTGAACAGGAGTTCGTCACCCGGTCCGATGTCGAGGTCGGCCTTCTCCCCCCAGAGCGCCACCCGGATGTCGCCCGACTGGTCCTGCAGCCGAATATTTCGGACCTGGCCCTCGCTACCGTCGTCGCGGTCGAACGTCCGCTTCTCGTCCACCGACCGCACCACGCCCGTGATGTCCGCGGTCTCGTCCAGTTCGAGGTCGTCGATGGGTTTCGCGTCCGGCACGAACGACACGTCCTCCTCCACGGTCTCGACGCGCCCGCGGTTCCCGACGTGGAGTTCGAGCGACCCGTCGCGCTCGCGCACGTACCCATCCGTTATCTCGACCACGTCGCCCGCCGCGAACTCGTCGGCGAGGTCGGCCTGTTCGTCCCAGAGCGTCACGCGCACCCGCCCAGTTTCGTCGCCAACGAGGAGGTTCGACACCTTTCCCTCGCTGCCGTCGTCGCGACTGAACGTCCGCACGTCGTCCGTCGACAACACCTCCCCCACGAGGTCGACGTCCGACGCCCCCATCGTCAAGTCGTCCACGCGATACGTGTCCACGACCTGCACGTCGATCTCCTCATCCTCGTCGACCTCGACCTGCGAGACGTTCACCTCCACGCCGTTGTAGCCGTCCTTCGGCCGACCCTTGATTCGCAAGACCTGCCCGGGTTCGAGTTCGTCCTCCGCCGCAGCGGCCTGCTCGTCCCAGAACGACACCCGAACCGACCCCGATTCGTCGGCCACGTCCACGTTCAACACCCGGCCCTCCTCCTCTTCCTCGTCGCGCTCGAACGTCCGCACCTCCCCCACGCTCGTCACCTTCGCTAGGAACTTCACCTCCTCCATCTCCGGCTCGATATCCGCGATACCGTTCACCTCCCCCTCGTCCAGCTCGTGAGCGAGCAGCATCGCCGCCGTCTCCTCGTCAGCCAACCCACCCATCTGCTCCACCTTCGCCTCCACCGCCTCCCGAAACTCCTCCAGGGAAACGTCCGTGTCGAGGTCCTCGTACGTCTCCTCAATAGCGCCCATAATCGTGAATCAAGCCACGGGAGTCCCGCGCATAAACATTGTCCTCTCCACCACACACCCACGCAACCACCGAATTTTCACGCGCTCACGCATACCCCCGACTCACCCCGTCATCCGACAAGAACCCTCGCCCCCACCAACACCCGAATCGTAACCGCTTTACATACCACCACGCTACAGATAGATGAGTCCGGGTAGGGTAGTGGACTATCCTCTTGGCTTGCGGAGCCAGGGACCGGAGTTCAAATCTCCGTCCGGACGTTTTTGAGGCGCAAACCGACGAGCGAAGCGAGTCGTCCGCGCCGAACAAAACTCCGCGCGGAGATTTGAGTACGCGAGACGAACACAGTGAGTCTCGCCCAATTCAAATCTCCGTCCGGACGTTCCTTCGTTTCACTACGCGACGAGCGTTCCGCTCGTCGCTCTGCTCCACTCAGTCACGTCCGGCCTGCCCCCGCTCGCCGCTGGCTCGCGGGGACTCCGTCCGGACGTTTTTGAAGCGCAAACCGACGAGCGAAGCAAGGCGTTCGCGCCGAACAAAACTCCGCAGGACGGCGGAGCCGTCTCTCGGGAACTCTGTCCGGACGTTTTCGCCGCACTCTCACCGACGTCGCAGCCACGATTCTCGTCCAGTCGTCGCGTCCCGGTAGTCTAAAGTCGCGGACTCAGCTACGTAGACGCGAGGGCCCTTAGCTTAGTCTGGTTAAAGCGCCCGGCTCATAACCGGGTGAGCGGTGGTTCAAATCCGCCAGGGCCCATCCGATTCACGGCCGATATCTGGTCGAAACGAAAACGCCTCGTAGCGGTGTCTATACCACTCGAAAACCCTCCTTTAGAACTCTCAGAAACCGGCTGTCTCAGTGGAAAGAGAACGAGGAACTCGTTGGGGGTCGCCGCCCTCCCGCGAAACTCATGGCCGCCTCTCGGGGGTGGCCGGCATGAGCGGTTCCTCCCAGCGGTCGCTCGCGGAGCTCGTCCGCGCGGACGAGCACCCGGACGCGTGCCCGAATGGGGACACGCGCTGCGAGGGCGAGGCCGACCTTCGCGCCGGCGACCTCTGCTGTTGGTACAGCTACCTCGTCATGCTTCCCGGCGGACGCGTCCAGTCGCGTCGCGTACGCCCGCGAAGACGGCGTGTCTCATGGGCGGTGTGACTGACTGCAAGGGCTGGCAGTTCCGTGACCGGCGGACGATGAGCGTGGCGGGTTCAGACGAGCGGGCGTGCTTGGAGACGTACGAGTACGAGCACGGTGTCGCGCGAAACCGGCTGATTGCGTGTCCGCTGTGTGGGTATGAGTTTGAGTGGAACGAGCATCGGTGGAAGCACTTCGTGGATGACCACGGGCCGGAGGATATCCCGGTCTCGGATACGTAGGTAGAGCGGGCCGCTATTGCGGTTCTAGACTCTTATTCGTCGGGTCTCGTTGTTGAGGGGTTCGCTGTAGGTCGCTGTGCGTACTGTCGCGCCAACCGGGTACGATGGCGTTTGAGGGCTCGCTATGAGAAGGTTATTTCATCGCCGTCAAGATACACTTGGTGGGTGTCGGAGTCGTCTTCTGTTCCGGTGACGTCGAGGGTTTCTGTGGCGGAGGGGCCGTCCGTAACGTCTACCGTGACGGTGTACTGCCCGTCACTCTCGAAGACGTTCTCGATTGTTGCATTCGGCCGGCCGTGCCCTTCAACGACCGGTACCTCAAGTTGCGTGGAGACTAAGGTGTCGTCAGCGTCGTTGGTCACGGTCGCCTTGATAGTGACTGGATTCTCGGTCTGGTTGACGAAGACTAGATCCGGGGATCCTTCTGGTGAGGGGGAGAGGGCACTACATCCGGCGAGCGATGCGATTGCGCCCACTCCTCCGAGTTGGAGGAACGTTCGACGGGAGACCGTCATATTGGAAGGGGCGTGTGGAGTGATAAATTCTTTCTGTAGCGCTCAGGGGCGCAGCTGTGCGTACTATCGGGTCTCTGACTTGGATAGTAGTTGAGCGGGAGTTGACCGTATTTTTGACTACTGTAGAATGCGGGAGATTTTGAGTTTCCGCTGTTGGCTGTCGCGATGGCCTCCTGCACCGTACTATGTCGTTCCGGGTACGTGACGCGTGAAGCATCTTCAACTGGAGGACTTGGATGCCGCGTCCACACACCCAATATGTTACGAAGACGTAGCGGCCGTCGTTGGCAGCGAGCTGGTCGTGGGCTTTCTCGAAGATGCGGAAGCGTCCCTCACTGCCGTCGGCGCGCTGGTGCATGGCGGCCTTGATTTCTACTGGTGTGTCGTCCCGGGTGACGGCGTCGCGCCAGTCGTTGTGCACGCCCTCGGTCTGGAGGCGGTACTCGGCGGCGGCGTTCCACTTTCCCAATCTATTTTCAACAAGAAACTATACAATCCCGTATGGCTACGTCAGAGTCACGCGTTCCCGCTGCCGTTCCAACCCTTCAAGACGGGCTTGCAGGGCTCGTTTCGCTCTCCATCCTCGCGTGGGCGTTCCTGTACGCTATGCGGCCGATTTCGGGCCTACTCCTGACAGTCGCGTTCGGCTCCGCGTACGCGGCTGGCCGTCTCGACGACCTTGAACACGCCGTTGTCGTTGCCGGGCTCTGGGGCATCGTCCTTGCCGCGTACTTGTTCATCAGTACATTCCTCGGCGTGGGCGCTGCCGTCATTCTCGCCGTCATTGGATACGGTCGCTGGCACGGTGTCTGGTGAATAGCTCCCGGACTCGTACTTGCTACACCACGCGCCGGTAACCTTCCTGTACTGATGGGGTTTCCCGGCCTGGGTCATGAACGCCAATCGACGGCTATTGGTTGATTTGATGCAGGGGCGGTGTACGTGGACGGGTGTTCTCGTACACCTGTACGTTTCTTTGTTTGCTTAAGTGCCAGCCGGGGGTGTACGAGACCATGGGCGAAATCGCGTGCTACTGTCGCGTCAGTACTGAAGACCAGTCGCTTGACCGCCAGCTCGAATCGACGAGCCAGTACGCCGAACGCGAATTCGATGCGGAACTCTCGGACCTCGCGATCTATCGGGACAAGAGCACGGGGACAGACACCGAGCGGTCGGGCTACCAGGAGATGATGCAGGCAGCGCAGAACGGCGAGTTCGACACGGTTGTAATCGCGAGCGTTTCGCGCATCTGTCGGTCTATCAGTGACCTCGAACGGACGGCGGGCCGTCTCGAAGACGCCGGTGTCGCGCTCCACATCGTCTCGGAGGGACTCACCTTGCAGCCCGGCGAGAGCGACCCCTACCAGACCGCTCTCTTCCAGCTGCTCGGTGTATTTGCAGAGCTGGAGGCGAACATGGCCCAGCAGCGCACGAAGGAAGGAATCGCGGCACGCCAGCAGGAAGACGATTACCACCACGGGCCGGCTCCGCTCGGATTCGAGAAGGACGACGGTCGGCTCGTCGAAAGCGACCAGTACCACGACGTTGTGAGTGTGCTCGATATGGTCGCGAAGGGCGAGTTGTCGAAGCGAAAGGCCGCGAAGCGGTTGGAAACCTCGCGAGCGACTATCGATCGGGCGTTACAACGGAGCAGTCTCTATGCTCTCTAAGAAAGAGTTTACTTTGCTTCGTTGATCAGCCGCTGAATAAGCTGTCTGGCATCTCGTTCTGAGAGTGCTTCTAACTGGACGTTGGTCAGGGTGTGATTGAATCTCCGCGTGACGTCGTCAATCACACGGGACGGCTCGTCGGCCAGTTCGTCACACATCGCGATAACAGCCGGCCGATACCGCGCGAACCAGCGGTCGAAAACTTTGTTTACCATCGTCTGGTTCGCAAACACCGCGTTCGTAATCTCGTAATTGTCTCCTTGAGATGTCAGCTCCGCGATCCACCACAATCGATGGATTGCGTTTGAGTACAAATCGGATCCAGCTCCGAGGAACTTCTCTCGCATCGCCTCTTCGGATCGGTATTCCCATCGATATCGAACGAGGTCGGGATATCGTACGACTGCGAGCCAGTGCCACAGGCCCGGATTACCCGCTGTTCGGCGTGTAATATCTAAGCCTTGGTGGATGTCTTTCGCAAGCGCGCCGTCAATCGCGGTATCGAATTCGGAGTATTCTGTAAGTACTTCCTCGACCCGTGAATCGATGTAGTCAAGATCCGCGGTCTGATCCCCTGCGAGTGGTTCTACGTACTCTGCGACATCTTCGTCACTTAACGATGTCTCTCCTTTGAGGAAGGATTGGCCGACGAGCCGTCGTCCCTCGTCGGTCAACTGATGGAGCGTGCGTTCGGTAGTCATGCTAAATCTGTAGTCCTTCTTCCATGAGTTTGATCAGTTGTTCTCGAGGATCGAGATATTCTTGGAGTTCTTCGTCGAGACGTTGTATCATGTGCGGTAGCGACGCCGGACTTTCGATGTCTGTCCGAAGTCTATAGATCGCCTCGTTAAGGTCGTCCACGTCGTACATATTCCGTGCGAACGTCTCAAGCACAGTCTGTTGCCACTCGTGTTCGGGGTTTCCGTCGTCGTCAACCGCTGCTGCCGCACGAACCACGAGTTGTTGCCAGACACCGTATCCAATCTGGTCAAGAATAACGTCGCGCATCCGAGCTTCTGCTCCTACCGACCCCTGGCTCTGTAAGACTTCAGTGATCCTCGGGTGGTCAGCGTTGATCCAGAGTTTCGGTCGCTTCTCGTTCCTGAAGTCGAGGTAGTACAATTTCTCTCCTCCTGGAAGGTGCGGGGTCTGGGAGAAACTGACTTGCTCTCCGTCAATCGAGGGTGGTTCTTCGTCCTCGGGGCGGTCTATGAGGATGTTGTATATCGTCCCGCTCGCGACTCTGAAGTTCTGTTGACTAGCATACTCGCCAGTTCCGTCACGGTCGCGTGTTCGAGCGAGATACGGTCGTAGTTCGACCGTTCCTCGTACTTGATCTTTCTTGACCGGGATACTGATCTCGTAAGTTCCGGGCATTGTCGGTGCGTCGGTGACCAAAACCCGATCTCGATAGATAGTCTCGTGACATCGGATCGTGACGTAGAGTTTCGCAGGTGGTTGATCTCGCTCTCCGCTTGGGAACACCGCGGAGATCACCTCTTCCGAGATGTGGAGATCTGCGGTGATCGTTAGAGTTTCCCACTCTGCAACTGCGGTATCGTCGTCGGTAGGGAGAGCGTTCGTGAGATCTATTTCTGTGCGTGCTGGGTTCAGGTCGAACTCCGTGTGGTCGTCTCCATCTATCGTATACGATATCGGATCGAACTGGATTCCATTTTCCCGATAGCTGAACGGGAGTGATCGGCTTCGATAGTGCTGTGAACGTGTCACGGTTAGTCCTCCGTAGGCTGTTCGAGTTCTGCCCGGATGTCGAGCTGTGTCTCGCCAACGTCGCCTGTCAGTAAGTCTGTTCCTCCCGTGGTGCTTGAGCGTCCCTGAAATCGCACCGCGCTGATAGCCTCGTCAGCATGGAGTCGTACGACCCCGTCTTCGAAGGTCGTCGTTATCGCAGCGCCAGCGTCAACTTCGAACTCTTCGACGGGTACTGAGTCGTATCGTGAGCCGTCTTCTCCGATTCCCGTAAGTGAGATCTCTGCCGACCACGCATCGAACTTGTCAGCTAACACAGCGATACGGCCGGAGAATGACCATCTCTCTCCGGTGAATCGCGACGAGCTATCGATCTCGAACGCTGGCTCTGACTGCGATTGAGTTGACCGTGGGGATCCGTCTCCGTGGATTGGGAACCGCTTCAGTACGTTGTCCGACAGTGAATCCGTGGTCGTAGATTGAGCGATCAGGTGGCGGAGTCCGTCTCGAGCCGTCCCGAACATGTCTTCCAGCGCGGTTCGAAATCCTCGTTGGTACTGTTCGCGAAGATTTTCGGTCGACTCCCACTCGTCGTGTTCTGGCGGTTCAGCGAATCGAAGAAATCGATCTATTTCGCGATCGCTCTCCGTAATCGTACCGTTAGGTCGAGCTTCACCCGCTGCGAGAACGCCGTGGAAATTGCGGTCTCCGTAGGCGACCCGACTTTGGTCGTAGTACTTCACTACCATTCCTGCGCCGCGGAATAGTGCGATCGTATTTAGGTACGTATCATCGTCTGCGGGTGACGCTAATCTGGTTGATAGTCGAACGGTTCCATCTGGAGTTTCAGTTCCGTCGGATCGTGGGGGTAGCCGTAGCGGGATGTCTAACCCGGCCACCTCTCCTGGATTATCGAGAGAGTCTGAGTCGGTGAAACGGCGGTCGTAGCACTCGACGAATGGGCGGATTGCAGGTACACTGTCGACTCCGGCCTCTATCGTCTCTTCGGCGGTTTCGACGGTGATTTCGAGATCTCCTCGGTATATCGCCGGCCAGAAATATTTCACTGAGGCCTCAACGAACTCTTCGGCGAGCTCTTCTACGGTAGGACGGTAGTCCCGCGTAGGATCCCGGAATTCGACGACCATCGCGCTCGTTCCGCTGGTCGCTGGTCGTGTGATGTGGAGGCGGTCGGCAAGCCGGCTTGCGTCCTCGCCCCACAGTGATTCTGGGCGGATCCCGTCTTCTGTCTCGGTCGGTTGACAGAGCCATCCTGCTCCCTGGTACGTCGTCTCGTCTCCTTCTATCCGATGTGTGGGGAGCTTAGAACGGGCGATTAACCGGGGGGAGTCGTTTGTGGGGGACTCGTCGTTGAGATAGGAGTTGAAGACGACGGTTGACGCGCCGGAGAACGTCCATAGTACGGATTTGCCGAGCCCATACGACCCCCCTGCCGTGTCCTCTTGTTTACTGCTATAGAGCTCGTCTCGGACGAGAGCTGCATAATTTGAATCTCCCTCCCACGATCCGGTAAGCCCGGTCGTATTCTGGTCTTCAACGACTAAGAGCCGGAGATCAGCTTCGGGATTCTGAATTCGATCCAAGACCCGGTCGTATCCTCGCCCCTGGCCCGTTTGTACGACGGTCTCCACCCGTTTGCGGAGATCGGTAGTCCAGCCAAGCGCTTCCAGGAATGCTTGTTTCTCTTCTCCGGTGAGCGTGACAAATCGAAACGTTACCTCTACTGGGTCATCGTTGGGGAGTCCCTGATCGTTCGCGTTTTGGAGAACTTCTCGAACGAACGCTTCTGAATCGTGGTTAACTGCGTGCTTCGTCGGGTCGTCCCCGTAACGTGGTGCTCCCGGTCCACCGCTGAAGAAATACCACTCGGCCGAGTCAGATATTTTGTCTCGCCTCTGATCCATGTCAAAATCCGGTATGCTCGTACAACATTCAGTCCACCTCATTAGTATTACTATTGCGTAATTTCTACCTCTGCGTTTTCTCCACATCTCGCTCGGCTGACTACTGACTATGAGCAGGTTATTGAGCTGCTGGAGGAGCTATCTTCCTAGACTTTCCCTCACGAGAAGAGGCCGATTCTTCGTCTACCAATATTTATGTGCTGTTGCGATTGAAACATGGCGTATGAAAATCACGGCGGTTGATCTCTTCTGTGGTGCTGGTGGACTAAGCTACGGGCTGCAAGAAGCCGGTGTTACGGTTTTCAAGGGTGTTGACCGCGATAGTGACTGCCGATACGCATACAACGAGAATATCGACGGCGAATTTGTCCCCAGTGATATCGGTCCCTTCGCTAACAATCCAGAACGGGTTGCGCGGATGTTCCCCTGGGATTCCGACATTAACGTGTTAGCCGCGTGTCCGCCTTGCCAGCCGTACTCTACGATGAGTCACGAGAAGGGGAAAAGCCACCAAGACCACGAAAAGTGGGGTGCGTTTAGAGATCTCAAACGGATTGTTGACTATGTTGAGCCCGATGTCGTCGTTACCGAGAACGTTCTTCAGGTTCGAAAAGACGACGTCTACAGTGAATTTCTTGACCATCTCAAATCGATGGGGTACCACATCAACAGCGACGAGAATAAAAAGGTCTACTGTCCGGAATACGGAATCCCCCAAAATCGAAAACGATGGGTGATGATGGCCTCCAAACGCGGTCCTATATCCCTCCCAACTCCCCCCATTCAGGATTCCTCTGACTATCCGACCGCGAAAGAGGCAATAGATCACCTCCCAGCCATTGAGGCTGGCGAAGCTCACCCCGACCTTGACGTACATCGGTCGCGGCAACTCTCCGAGAAGAACCTCGAACGTATCCGCCATATGGAACCCGGTGGTGATTGGCGAATCTGGGAAGAACAAGGACTTGAGCATCTCCTTGCTGACTGCCACAAGAAGGCCAGTGGGCGGACGTATACCGCGCCGTACAGCCGGATGTCCCCCGACGAACCTGCCCCCACTATCACTACTCAGTTCTACAATTACGGCAGTGGCCGATTCGGCCACTACGATACCGACCAGAATCGCGCGCTCTCCATCCTGGAAGGTGCGCTACTTCAAACATTCCCCGAAGACTACGCGTTCTACGACGATTGGGACGATATCGGGGTCAGCAACCTTGGACGTCTGATCGGTAACGCTGTCCCACCCCGCCTTGGCGAGTATATCGGAAAAGGAATTCTCAACCACGTTGACGCAGCAGCCACCGCCACCGGAACTACCGTCGCGGACGACTAACAACTACGACCGCGGCAATGATCCGAGAACAATTTCGAACCCACCTCCTCAACTGGGGTCAAGATAATATACGGTCGTTCCCTTGGCGGGAACCGGATCGAACACTGTACGAGGTATTCGTCGCAGAATTTTTCCTTACACAGACCCCCGCTCACAACGTCGCTACCGTCTACCCGCGATTTCTCAGTCAGTTCCCGTCTCTTGACGCAATTCGCTCGGCTACCGAGAGCGAACTCGTTGAGATTATTCGCCCTCTCGGGTTCTACAATATGCGTGCGAGTGCACTGAAACAGATCGCGGAGACTAACGACACCCTTCCTGACACGCCATCTGAACTCGAGAAATTACCGCGGGTCGGTGAATACGTTGCAAATGCCACTGTCTGCTTCACCTACGACACACCCCTCCCTGTTCTTGATCGCAACGTTAACCGAGTATATTCTCGTGTTTTTGGCGACGAATGGCCAGACGGTCACAGTGATCAACTCCGATTCACGGCCGATCTTGTCCCAGACGCAGCTCGGCTGTACAATTTTGCTCTCCTTGACTTCGGAGCGACCGTCTGTACACCGGATCCCCGGTGCAATCGTTGCTTCGCGAACAGCTACTGTGCCTTCTACCGAGATCACTCCTTGACCGAGAGTTGAATTCTCTCCGTCGACTGCACCCGATGCTCGTCGCTTCATCGCGAATAACTTCTTGCACTTGTTGGCGCGTGACTGACGAGAGCTCAACACGCAGTTCCTCTTCCGTCGCCGTTCGTTGAACCAGCTACGTCGTGTTATCCAGATAGGGAAACTTATTCCAGAACAGATCGAATTCACGTTCATTGTGATTGCCCGATCTCTCGACAATCTGTCCCGCCGTGGTGGTGGCGCAGCTCTCCCTCTTCGAGGTGATTCTCCGTGAGCTCTCGGTTCGCGAACGACCGCGACGAGCCCCTCATTCTCCACTGCTTTGCTGACTACGGCACCGAGTGCGAAGTTCTCAACGGCTTCGGTACCGTCGTTCGGGCCGGCATTGACCCGAAAGATACGAACGAAAGCATTCCGATCGCGGCAGACGCACACATCAGCGATACGGACTGGAGCTTCCCGATCAAGGACGACGTGACTTTCGACCTCGGTGTTTTCCACCCGGTTTGCTCGAAATGGGCTGCAACCACGAGTATTTCGGGCGATCCCGAGGATCACGAAAATATGATTCCGAGTGCCCGGAAGATGGCCGAGGAGCACTGTGATCACCATATCATCGAGAACGTTCCTCAAGCGCCCCTTCAAGACCCGGTCGTCCTTAATGGTCGAATGTTCGGGCTTCCGATTAAATACGAACGTGCCTTCGAGACTTCGTTCAAAGTGCCCGAACCTCCTCGAGAACGATCGTTCCTCACTGGTGACGGCCCCTCGTCAACTGCAGAGACCTCCTCGTTTTTCTTCTCGGAACGATCTAAAGAGTGGTGGGGGGCAACAAAGAATTATTCTCCTCGACCGTATCCGAAGGGCCATATCGCGAAGAACGCTATTCCCGCCCCGTTCATCTACTATCTCGTACGAGCCTGGATCACGGCCTACGAGGACGAACAAGGTATCTCAGAAGGGCGCGTAGATTACTCAAACTATGACGAAGACATGGAAAACCAGCGCCGTGAGGACGCTAACCACCAACTTGGGGAGTTTGACTAACTCTCGGTGGCGTCACTCATCGCCCGTGCTTCAACGAACCACCACCACAAAGTAGTCTGTTTATACAAATAACAAGTATACCGATGGGAAGCGACTCTCATACCGTCTATCGCGCTCCCGATTCAGCCCCCAATCACGCTGGCGACCCATACACTGCCATACCCCTCCCAAAGACAACAGTTGAAGCAGTCGCGGCTGACTACGATGTCTCCGGGACTGAGCTCGCTCGCGCCCTTCGAGACTTTGAGACAGACACTACGCTATTGGTTCCAGAGGCGCTTTTCACTGGCTTTGATCCGCTCCCTGTAGGTGTAGACGACGGTGGACATCTATTCCTACGCGTTTCTGGCACATGCCACTGGGACGTAGTAGCCGAAGGACTTGACCTCACTACAATTGGTCGAGATGCGCTCGCGGCGGCCCATGATCGCCACATTGACGATGTGTGTTCTACACCTGATGATAGTTCAGGCACGGGTATCATTACTTCGTGTCCTGAATTTCCGGCTGCCGCACTTGACGATATCCACTACATCACGAAGTACACCACATTAGCGAATCGGCAGGCGACTCTGTGGGCGCTCTCGCATCAAGCACGGTCTCCAGCAGCTATTAGCTCGATCCTCGGCATTCCTACGTCACTCGTACGAACGGAGCTCGCTGCGGTTGACCGCGCGCGTGAGGATGCGGTAGACACCTTACAGGCCTACGCAGGCCGCCACTGGCCCCTTTCGTTCAGCAATTCTGAGCCACTTGATGGGGATTGGCTCGGATTTGACTGGTCTGAGTGGTTCCCTCTCTCCGACCGCCAACAACTATTAGACTGCTTACCACGCTCGCCAGGATTGTATCGAGTAAGGCACACGCAGTCTTCCGGACTTCTGTATATCGGCGAAACAGGGTCCGATGGTGGTCTTCGCAGTCGTGTTGGTCTCGAGTTATCTGATGGGTTTGTGGACTCCTCATCAAGTGATTCCCATGGTGCGTCGAGGGGGATTCGACAAATTTCCGACGCGCTAGACGGCCGTGTTGAAGTGTCGACCGCTGCTCCCCCGATTGCTGCTAACCACCGGTACCGCCGTGCTATTGAAGCTGCTCTCGTCGCGGTCTGTCGACGAGAAACCGGCTGGACACCGAGTGTCCAACTCAATCGAACTCCCCTGGACGACAGATCCGCGGACGATGGTTCTGTGTCGGAGCTGGAGACACGTTCCGAGTCGAATTCGTACCCGACACCGAGCTGGCAGGCGTGGCGTGCGACGACAAGCCCACGCTGGATGGGGTTGCAGTGGAGCTCCCCGCGACGACTCGCGGATCGAGCCACTGTGGAGCTACCGCCCGCGTGTGCTGTTCGTGTTTGGTCGCGAGAAGGCGATGCTCCCCACTGGGGACAGACGCTTACATATCTGGGAACGACCGAAACGCCGGCGAGCCGGCTCTTCTCTCTTGAGAGCACGTATGGTAAGGATTCGATTTTCTCGATTGCGGCGCTTCCAGACTTGGCTCCTCGGTCTCGTATCCGGTCTCGGGAACGTTCTGAGGTCTGGTACGATCTCGTCGGAGCTCACTTCCTATCCGCCGGTTGCCCGCCGATTGACCAGCTATAGTGCGACCTCCCGTCTGTACTCCTCGGGGTGTTCTGATTGCTGATTTATCAGAACAGTAAATGTTTATAATATGGCGCAATCGATTACCGGTTATGAACGATTTCACACAGATCTGTCCTACTTCGGGGGGCTTCTCCTCCCACGACTGGTGTAACCGATGAGTGGCGCGTGGGGCTTTACGACATCGCGTCCAACTGACGCCCGATACGGCGACGATGTCGCGAAATACGCGATGTCGAACGGAGAACAGGGGCTCAAGACGTTCGTCCGTGAAGTCCTCCAAAACTCGAACGACGCCCGGCTTAACCACGATGATCCTGCTCAGGTAACCTTCCGCATCGAAACCCTCGAAGGTGACGAGCTTGAGGCGTATCTGGATGCCCTTGATGTCGACACCTGGGCTGAGCACGCGAACCTCGCTACCGATACAGAAAGCGGTGAACACCTTGCGGAGTCCATATCTCGGATCGAAGACGACCGCTCTCTTCGTATTCTTACTATCGAAGATCAAAACACAGAGGGACTTCTCGGAGCGGAAAATGCGGATCAGTCGAATTTCACGGCACTCGTCCGTGACGTCTTGTTTAGTAGCAAATCTGGAGATACTTCTGGCGGAAGCTACGGTCTGGGTAAAGCTGTCCTCTGGTTGTATTCGGGGCTCTCCATGGTGCTCTTCAACTCTACTCTTAGCGAGCCCGATCCCAGTGCGGACTCTCCACGTCTCATCGGTCGCACTCGGCTTCCTACCCACAAATCGAACGATGGGAAAACCGTATATCAGGGACATGGGTGGTTCGGTGACGTAGACGGTGCTGATGGTTCTCGACCGCAATCGATCTGGGGTGAGGAAGCCGAACATCTCGCTGAGTCACTCAAGATAGATCGTCCGAACACTCCGGGAACGAGCATCCAGGTCGTTGACTTCCGGGTTCCGACCGCAGAAGAACGCCTTCCCGACGACGAACTCGCCGATAAGATCACCGAGAAAGCGATTGAATGGTTCTGGCCGGCGATTTATCGTGGCAACCTTGAGGTTACTGTCGAGACCGAGTCCGAAACCAACCACGCTAGTATCTCCGAACATCCCGAATATACTCCATTTACTGCCTGCCTTGACGCTCGTCCGGATACCGCTGACGAGCTCGACGGTCCTGGAGAGGTCGTGGAAGAACCGATTGACCTCTCTGTCCCTGCTAAAGCCGGCGGGAGTGGTGCGACGGACGGCACCCTTGACTTACTCGTGCGTCGAGCGCGATCCGACGAGGGGTACCGCCGAAACAGTGTAGCTTTCATCCGCGGAGCGGGAATGGTCGTAGAATATTACGACCGCGACAAGGTTGTTGTCGGTAACGAGGACTTCCACGGCGTTCTGATAGGGGGACTAGCACGACCGTGGGGGACTGGAGTGGAACCTACTGACGCAGATACAGTGGTTGAAGAGTTCTTAACGGCCGCTGAACCACCACAACACGACGAGTGGCGGCGAACGGAAACACTCGCGAACACGTACAAGCAAGGGTTCCGAACCGCAGTTGAGGGCATCAAGCCAGATGTTACCGACAAACTACGGTCGCTCGTCGCTCCAAACGTGGATAGAGGTGCTGCTGGTCCGGAACGCCTCGGAAATCGATTTAAGATCGGGAATGAACGAACGGGGGGATCCAGCAGTCGTGAGTCACCGACCAGTCAACGGGTCACCGGAACAACCGACATCCAATTCGACGAGACTTACGATCACTGGCAGTTTGAAGGCGAGATAGAGCCGGTGAGCGACAAGAAAGAGATCCGCCAGGTCACGGTTTCGTTAGTTCGTATGGCCGAAGAGCGAGCGACGAACGACAGATTACCCGTTCGAAACATCTCTTCCGACACGACGGGAGTCTCGATTTCGCTCCCGGACGAAAACGGTGTTCAAGTGGGACAACTGAACGCCCCTCCAGGGACTACTTCTCTCACGTTTGAGGGGACTTCAGAGGAAGATACTCGGCGTGTTGAGACTCGGATCAAAGTATCGGCTGGTGTGACCGACCGGAGTGAGAACTAATGGCAGCGATGGATAACAACGCTACTGAGACCGACGAAGAACCGGAAGTGGAGCTTCAAACCGGGAACCTCGTAGCACAATCTCTTCCGCACCGTTACGCGAGAGACGAGATCGAATTCACTGTCGAGACGATCCAGTTGGACGGGACGCCTCTTGACGGGCGAGGCGATTTAGACGAATCCGATCGATATCTCTCCCTCGTTGACGAATCCAACTGGCAAACACTCACGCTGACCGGCACAGTTGACGTTGCGTCGGACACGATCAAAGAGGTGTTCCCGACGGAGGAGTGGGACGACCCGCCGGGTCGACTTGCCCTCGTGAAGACGAACCCGCTTGCGATTAGCCGCGACCGCCATTCCCTCGCCGACGCTCCAACCAAACCGGACACCTACGAGTTCAGTATCGACATCCCACGGAACCAGCACCGTGGAACCGTTACTATTGAACCTCATCTCGTACGTGCATCTGACCGCGAACCTACGGCGTCCAACTGTGCCTCGAAAGCTGGTTCTCGCTTGGCTAACGGTGTTCCTTGGACGATTGACCTTGATCGGCAGACGGACGCCGGCGGTCTTCTGATGCCTGTCATCGAGGATTTCAGTGACAGCGACCGCCTCCCCGATGACCAACACATTCACTACCTGAGTCTTGACGAGCCCCGCAATCCTCAACTCTACCTCAACCGTGAACACTCGCGGGTCATCAAAGTCCTCGAAAACGAGGGATCGACAGGTGGCCCCCCTCGTCTTCGCGACATCCTCTACGACTACATCGAACATTCGGTCTGGACTCAGCTCATCCTCCAGACCGCTAGAGACACCAATCCTGACACTGGTGAACCGGAGTATAGCTGGCAGGAGGACGTTCTGGAGCTCTTCCTTGACGATCTCTACCCGGAGGAAGATGACGACGACGCAGCTGCGGTTCAGCTCGCGTCAGATATCCGTACGATAGAGGATCTTCCCGACCTCGTCCAGAAAATCGAACGGGCCGTCCACCGCCGCTACGACATTCCTGCTGACACGACCAAACTCATCGAAGAGGCGATCCAGAATGACGACTGAAATTTACCACCTCAACAGTGCCGCCCAGCCCCTGGTTGACAACGCCGTTCTCAGCGGAGAACGCACTTTAACCGAGTCTGACGTTCGGCCCTACCTTAACCCGATCGGTAAAGCGGTTGACCTCACTCCTATTGACGACCGTATCCAGGAGATACGGGACGACGACAGTATTGATCCCCACGACAGCGAAATTGACGCGGAACTCGCTCCGACGCTTCATCGAACGCTGGATCTGACCCGGTACGAGGCTGCCGACGCTGGACTTTGGCACTACTTGTGCCTCGTTCGATTCCCCGACTTCGTCCACTATCGCTGGGATCACGTCTTTGATCCAGAGAGTCCCGGGAACATGGAAGAGAAGTTTCTGAAAGCAGGGAGCGACATCTACTCGAACGCACTTCATCGGCTCTGGTGGGCGGCAGAACTCACCTACGAGACTGGTGACACCGACGATCCGGCTGATCGAGACTACAGTCGAACGAAGAAGGTTCTCGAATTCCAGGAGCTCGCGAACGATATCCTTGACCACGACTTCGCTCGGTATATTCCCGTCACGCACGCCTGTGCAGACC
Organism: Salarchaeum sp. III; assembly: GCF_036418315.1. Taxonomy (NCBI): domain Archaea; kingdom Methanobacteriati; phylum Methanobacteriota; class Halobacteria; order Halobacteriales; family Halobacteriaceae; genus Salarchaeum; species Salarchaeum sp. III. Next base: position 458,763 of record NZ_JAZHPG010000027.1, read on the forward strand.
TTCTCTGCCACGAAGCGCTGGACGACGTGAAGAAATCCGGCGACTATTCGGATCCTCCGTCCAATAGTCACGTCGTCAGTCGCACCACGACTCTCCTTCGGGAGGAGCTTACTGTACGCCGCGTAGAGATGATGGAGCCTGACGAAATCGCTGAAACGGTTAAGGAGCTACGTGAATACGTGCTGAACGGGGAGGACGACGGGTAAGTCTACAGTGCGAACAGGTAGGGGAGGGAGCCTCAGGAAGGCCCGGGTTTTCCGCACGATCTCTTCGTCGATGCCTTCCTCTTCAACGGCTTCCTCGGTTTCTTCGTTGAAGCGGTTGTTGACGCGTTTCAGGGAGAGAATGCCGAAGATGTAGTTTTTGTAGTCGGCTGCGTCGATGCTGCCGCGCAGGATATCGGCTGCCTCCCAGAGGTGGGACTCGAGCGTGTCGAGGTCAAGAGTCTGTGGCGTCCCGTCGTTCGGGAGTTCCGCCTGCTCTGAGTCCATTATGCTTCAAAATATCCTCAAACACCGTTTACCCGTTCGCCGTTAACGCGATTGCGTACACAGCCGTTCGCTCAACACGTGTCCGCTAATACGCATGACCTTGTGATGTGAGTTGACTCCGTTGGGATAAACTACGTACGTCCCGAGTAGGTGGAAGAAATTCCCCGCAATCGATCTTCGTGATAACCTGGCCAAGAAGACGCAAATCGGGTTATATGTTTGCCGAGGATGGTGTCACTCAACTCGGAAGGTGTACAGCGTCTCCGTGTCAGTGGTCGCTCCATTAGTAGGGTACTGCATTTTGTTGTTTACTAGTTTGTAACTCCGTTCGGATTCAGTTACGAACCCCTGTCTCTCGGCGATTTCTTTGAGGTACTCTGGCGTATTTATTACTCTTCCATAGGAAGTACTTGGCCCGATGATGAGACAGAATACGCCCCCTTGGGGGAGAACTTTGTGGATCTGCTCAATCCAATCGAATGCATCGAGGAAGTACTTCCTGAGGAGATTCGCCTTTCGCTCGTGGCCCTCCGCTTCGATTTCTGCAGTAACCTCACTTACCTCCGTGAGTGGAACCGGATCTAGGGACCGTAGCGTGTCCTGTTTTGGCTTCACGCTACCGAAGAAGTCACGTGATTCATCGAGCCGTTCTTCACGGGCATTCTTGTCGGGGCTATTGTTGAATAGCCCAAGCCACTCGTATTCCAGCCGATGACGGCGGGAGTACTCGATGGCATTACAGTAGGGCGGGGACGTCACCACCATAGTCGGGTTATATCCCGAATCTCGGCACATGCCTGCGAAATTCTTTGAATCTCCTCGGAATACGTCCGCGTTCCCAAGGTCGTCTACCGTACGTAGGTCTTCGTACCCCTTCGCGAGTCGGTTAGATACGTTTTTGAAAGATTGTTCAACATCGAAGTCGACTCCTTCTTCAAGTTGTTCTCGGCGAACCTTCGTAACCTCTAGTCCACTAACAGGCTCCGGATCCGCACGGGAAATTTGCCGTACCATCGCTGCGAGCGCTGTCCGAATGGCGTCCCACATCTGATCGTCCTCTTCAGGGACGTGATCGCGGGCCGTGATGAGTAGACGTGAGTATCCGACAGCGACGAAAGGCTCAAACCAGTGAAGAAGGTTTGTGGGTACTACGAACTCAGTTCCTTCGAGATTTTCTTCTACGCGGGTCTTAGCTTCCTCTTCAGTGTAGTCTCCTCTTTCAGGGAAGTCCGTCGCCTCACGGATATCGCTTGCTAAGGAACGTAGTCGATCTGGGTCGGTGGGATGGGTCTTTCCTCGCGTGATTAGCGAACTAAGAGGGTCAATGTCGTTGCAAATCGTATCCCTGCCACTTGTAATCGCCTCTACAGCCAGCGTCCCCGAGCCGGCCATTGGATCGGCGACGACGTCATGCTCCGGGTGATCCCTCAGAACCTTCGCAATGAGGGGTGGGTGAAACTTACCGGGGAACCGGTGAGCTCGATGAGTGTATGTCTCGACTTCCGGCAGGTCAAGAGGTTCGTAGGGTTCACTCTGCTGGCTCATTTCTATCTATAGAGGGGGACGTCAAGGACGTCAACCTTTCGGAAGCAAGGCTGCGTTGGAAACTACTCCTCGGTTTCCTCCTCAGAAACTATTAGGTCGCCGTTCAGCGCATCGTCAACCGATGCGCTTGTGCTGTTCACCTCCTGAAGCACGGTCTTCGGAGGCGCATCTATCTCGAAAGTATTCTCTTCCTTGGTCACCGAGGCAGTCAGAACATCTAGGGACTCCAGTCGTTTTTCGATCTCTTCTTTTTCAGTCCCACGGAGACGCTCATCATATGCCAAACCTCCAACTGACGGCGGGTTGGTGGGATCAGTCTCCATCATCTCGTGTCCGATCTCAATAATCTGCTCAGTCAATTCGTCGGTAGGTTTGGCTTCCCAGACCTCAACTATTCGATCGGGGAGATTATCGGGGTGTTCCTCGTTTCCGAGTATCTCTATCGTCTCGGAATAAGTGAACGGCTGGCGGTCGTGAAGTTTTAGGAACGTCTCCATCGCTCTCGTCGTCATCAGGGATATATTCTCTACTGCCCCTTCATTGATGTCTGAATCCAGATTCCTGAGCAGGGCACTTCGGTTATTTTCCCGCCCTTCTGTCTGAAACGTCCGAGCGATAACTACTGCTTGGTCGCAGTTCTGCTCCGTTCTGTGTCTATTTACAGAATCGAAGCTCAGTTGGGCGTGTGAAACGACTCCTTGAGATCCCTTTGCTTCCATTGATACGCGGTAATTTTCTCCAACTTGAGGAATCTCAATGATACCGTCGTGGGTGTCTGGCCCCCCTTCTTGCGCTGCGGCAAGTCCCACGTTCTGAAAAATATCGACGACAGCATTCTCGAAGCGTGTCCCACCTACAGTACTTGCATCATCTAACTCCTCCAGTTGATAGCGAAGTTCATCAGCCCCTAGCGTTCCTGCTGCGCTCCTGAGAACTGAGTCGAAGATTTGCCTGCTCGCGGCTAATGCCATACCATCTGCGCCACTGTTTCGGAGGTAACCGTGAATAAGCAGCCGTGCAGCTAGAATCTCTTTGAAGGCGTCCTCAATATTCTGGGTGAAATCGCTAGTGCTACGAAGCGTGTCTATGAGCGGATGACCTTCGTTTATGATAATAACGGAGTCATCGCTATCGAACTCTACTGCCCGATCTGTGGATCTTAACGGCCTGAGTTTGACTTCCACCTCGCTCAAGTTTATATCCAGATTACTACCTTGCGTATGAAGGCCGCTTACAGCATCGTACGCATATGGTCTTGAACGCTCTTGGAGCCGCTCTGAGAATGACCGTTGGACAGCAGGGCCGGTGGAGGGACTGTTCTCGCTGCTTTCACCCTCTTCTCCTTCGTCGTCGTCTTCCGCATCTGCACGTCTCTTCTGCGACCTAACTTCTTGGAAAGACTGCCTTGCAATCCTCCTTGCAATGTGAGTAGCCGGCTCGTCTTTTAACTGGTCTCTTTGGACTCGAATTTCCTCGTCAAGCCCTGGCATCTCGAACTCTCCTAAGAAATTGGCCCATACGCTGTGACTTAGAGGATCTAGGCCGAAGAGCGGATCTGATTTGTTTATCAGTTTCCCTCGCACATGGATGCGGAAACCGTTATCCTGAAATCCTCGTTCCCGTCGTTTCGTAGTTGTTAGAGGCCGGTCAAAGTAGCGGGCTTCCCCTGAGACTTTTCCCAAAACTGGCACTTCCAAGCCCGCGAGCCTTTCATCGGTGTTCTCAGGATCTTTGAAGGTCGTTAGCTCCACTTCATACAACTCTTCCTCAACCTCCTCCGGGCTTATGTCGTGGTGAGTCGACCAATACGTTTTAAGTACAGTTTCAATTCGTTCAACCATCTCGTCACTGGTAACATCTACACTAAACACCTCTTCCCCGTGAGGATCTCGTTCCTTAATCTTCTCCTGATTCAGATATGCAGTGAAATCTGTCGATGTTGGGATCGCTGTCTGAATCATGTTCTTCAGATGCCACGGCTGAAGATTATTACCAACATTTCGTTCTGGAACTTCCTCTACGACTGCGAGCGTCCAAGAATCCCACTCCCGCTCCCACGGATTCGGGACCTCCTGGAAGAAGTTTCCCAAGTACTCTTCCGCTTCTCCTTTCGGGAATTCATATACATCAAAATCCTTTTGAGCCCGGTCGCTCCCCTTCAGTCGGTTCTGATGTACAGAGACTACTCTGGTTGTCTCTCCGGTAGTCGCTGCGTACGTAAGCCGAGAACCGAGCGCGAAGGAAGCAAGCTTTCCCACCCCAAACTTCCCGATCTGCTGTCTACTGCCTTCTGTCCGACCTTCCTCCGTCTTCCGGCTAGATGCGACGTTCCAGAGCCATTGGAGGCCTTCCATGTCCATGGAGTTCCCGTTGTCAAGGACGTACAACGAATCGCCTACCTCGCCGGGGGTGTTGATGTGGCATTCTGTTGCGCCAGCGTCATAGCTGTTGCAGACAAGCTCCTCTATTGCTCGACGGGGATTATCGTATAGCTGTTCCGAGAATTGTTTGATGATTCTGAAATTGATGTCAATATTGACTGAATCGCCGGTGGCACCGTACTCCTTAGCTGTCTCATAAATTGTCTCTGGGTTATCGTCGTCCGAAGTCGTCATTACTAACGAGGTATTCTTTCTACTGAATTAATTTTTCGCTCAATATATCTATCCAAACTGAGTGAATCCTATCGCTGCTAAGCTGTGTTGATGCTAGTTTCTTCACCGAGAGAACAGATGGAAAACTCCACTATACTATCGATACCTCCGATAACGTTGATTTTTCTCAGAGTACTCGAGACTGGATCAATTAGCCGAGCACGTGCCCTACGCGCCGAGATGACGGAACAGGAACAAGAAGATCGGCCCGTACATTTCCGGAAAGGTACGCTGCCCCGAGCCCTGTAATCTCGTACTGTTGGTATCACGGGCGCACAGTACTCTGCCTGACTCAACACACGAAGGCGCTCGCGAACACGCCGCGAGGTCGTGGGCCGTCATAATCGTCGTGCAATCTCGCCCGGCCCGGCGATGTGAACGCTGGAGATGTGTTCGAGGATTCGTTCGTCGAGGCCGTCCATCCAACCGGATGCGTGTCTCATACGCCGTTCGCCTCCTTGGAATCGGTCATTTCCTCGGTTGAGTTTGGCGAGCTATCCCGACACGCTCTGTGCCTCGTGCCGATGGCACGAACAGGTCCGATTGCACTGAACTCTACGCGCTATAGTAAACGGCGAAAAAGGGAGGTGTTACTGACCGGCGGAGCGCGCGTGAAAAAGCGAATCAGCGCCGGAACTACCTTCCGGACGACCGATGAGTGAACTCGAACCCAGAAAATCCGCGACGACCGTGGCGTACCGTTCCGCCAGGGCCCCATTCAGGTTCTGCCATGGGTTCTCGCGGGTCCCGATACGCTTTACCGGCCGGTCGTCCATGCTTGGGGTATGAGTCAGTTCGACCGGTCCGCGCGCGAGGATGCGGATTCGGATGCGGAGTCGGCTGCCGGAGAGGGTGGCGTGGCGACGCCGCGGACGGAGGAGCGCATTCCGCCCGCGGACGTGTTTTCGGTGCTGGGGAACGATACGCGCGTGGATATTCTGCAGGCGCTGCTTGAACTCGGGGCGGACGAGGCGCCGGTGAGTTTCACGGACCTCTTCGAGCGTGTGGATATCGAGGATAGCGCGAACTTCAACTATCATCTCCGGAAGCTCACTGGCCATTTCGTGAAGCAGACGGAGGAGGGGTACGCGTTCCGCTATCCGGGGCGGAAGGTCGTGAGCTCCATCTTCACGGGGACGTTGACGGAGCGCGCGCAACTCGGGTTCTTCCCGGTTACGGGGTCGTGTTACGACTGCGGCGGGAGTCTGCACGGCTGGTACGTGGACGACACGCTCACCATCGGCTGCACCGAGTGCGCCACCATTCAGGTGAGTTATCCGTTCCCGTCGGGCGGATTGGACGACCGGACGACCGAAGACCTGCTGCAGGCGTTCCATCACTACGTCCGCCACCACTACTGTCTCGCCGCGGACGGCGTCTGCCCCGAGTGCACGGGAAGCGTGGACACTAGTCTCGTCCGCGACCCGGACCGAGACGACCTCGATGTCGCCGTTCGCCACGTCTGCTCGCGCTGTGGCTATCAGCTTCAGTCGACTGTCGGTGTCACGCTGCTCGACGACGCGCACGTCCTCGTCTTCCACTCCGAGCGCGGCGTCGACCTCAACACCGAGCCGTTCTGGCACTTCGACTGGTGCGTGAGCGACCGCCACACCGAAGTCGTGTCCGAGGACCCGCTCGAAGTCGAACTCACCCTCGCGTGCGGCGGCGACGAACTCTGCGTGCTCGTCGACGACGACGTTACGGTTACCGACACCGCGGTCGTCGAACACCTCTCTAACTGACTGCTGTACGCGTCTGCAGGAAGCGCTCTTCTCCCTCTAGCCCTACTCTTCGGGTATGACGTATCAGCGTCGTCACGCACGCATCGACCTCGAACCAGCAGAGCTCGAGGGTGGGGCGTGATGGTTGACGCGGACGCCTTCCGCACCGTCCTCGGTAATTTCGCGACGGGCGTTACCGTCGTCACCCTCCCCGGCGAGGAGCCGCACGGCATCACCGTCAACGCCTTCGCCAGTCTCAGCCTCGACCCGCCCGTTGTCCTCGTCTCACTGGACCACGGCACGGAAGCCCATCGAATCCTCCAGGAAACCGAGACGGACAGCTACGCCGTCAATATTCTCACCACGGAGCAGCGCGGCCTCGCCGAACACTTCGCGGGCATGACCGACGGCGGCGACCCGTTCGGTGAGAAAGCGACGACCACCGAAGCGACGGGCGCACCCGTCTTCGAGGACGCGCTCGCCGCCGTGGACTGTACGCTCCACGACACGTTCACCGTCGGCGACCACACTATTTACGCCGGCCGCGCCGAACACGCCGCCGTCCTCGACGAGACCGCCAATCCCCTCACCTTCTACCGGGGCGACTGGGGCACCGTCACCGACGACCCCTTTGACGACTGAACGACGCTACTTCATTTTTGTTCGCGTACGCGGGACTCATTCGAGATGTAGAGACGGGTGGAACCCCGGTGGGGTTCCGAAAAGGTGCCAACCGTGGGCCGACTGTCACCGCGGACGGAACCGAGTCCGCTTACTCGAAGCGGTCGACTGCGTCCGCGAACCGGCTCGCGGGCTCGTCCCAGTCGACGACGTCGAAGAAGTTACTGATGAAGTCGCCGCGGTCGGGGCCATAATCGTAGTAGTAGGAGTGCTCCCAGACGTCGAGCGCGAGAATCGGATGCGCGCCCCAGAGCGCGCCCTGGTCGTGCTTGTCGACTACGACGTTACGGAGCTGCTGGCTGTGGCTGTCGTAGACGAGGAGGGCCCAGCCGCCGGCGGCGGACGCGGCCGCTTCGAACTCGCCCTTCCACGCGTCGTAGGAGCCGAAGTCCTCCTCGATGCGCTCGCGGAGGTCGCCTTCGGGCTCGTCGCCTCCCTCGGGGCTCATGGACTCCCAGAACAGCGTGTGGAGCACGTGGCCGGAGCCGTTGTGCGTGACGTTGCGGATGGCGCCGGCGGAGCTGGAGAAGTCGCCGTCCGCGCGGTTGGACTCGAGCGTTTCCTCAGCGGAGTTCCAGCCGTTCACGTACCCCTGATGGTGGGTGTCGTGATGCCAGGTGAGCACCTGCTCGCTAATGTGCGGTTCGAGCGCGTCGTAGTCGTACGGCAACGCGGGAAGTTCGTAGTCGCTCATAGTGCAGTCCATTCTACCGCCGCCACGGGTATGAACGTTCTCTGTAGCACGTTCAAGTAGAAAAACCAATCATTCTGAAAGTGCCTATAGTGGGGCATTCAGAAACTCTCAACGAGGAATAGCGAATTATAGTTTGTGAGATGATGTCTTTCGACTTCCGGCTACGTGATGCTTATCAGTATTGGGCGGGTTCGTTTCTGTATGTCTACTGACGACCCCGAACGACGGTCCGAACCGGTCGCCGGACAGACCGTCCAGCACGGAACTGGCGTGAACTCGAACCGTGCGTTCCCGACGAACAACTACCCACACAATCTCGACCCGTTCGTCCTCTTCGAACGCTTCTACATCGACCCCGACAAGGGATTCCCGATGCACCCGCACAAGGGGTTCGAAATCGTCTCCTACATGATCGACGGCGGGATGGAACACGAGGACTCCCTCGGCGTCAGCCACACCGCGTACGAGAACGACGCGATGCGCATCACCACCGGCGGCGGCATCGAACACTCCGAGTTCCCCGCCGACGGCGGCTCCTGTAACGGCCTCCAGCTCTGGGTGAACCTCCCGCGAGAGAAGAAGGAAATCGACGCCGACTACGAGGACGCGAGCCAGGCCGACCTCCCGACCGAAGAACACGAGGGCGCCACGGTGACGACCGTCGTCGGCGACGGCTCCCCACTCAGCCTCCACACAGACATGGAGTACCTCGACGTGCGCGTCACCGACGAGTGGACGTGGAGCGTCCCCAACGACTGGGCCGGCTTCCTCTACGGCGTCAGCGGCGACGGAACCGTCGACGGCGACGACTTCGGCGTTGGCGACGTCGTCCCCACCACCGACGACGGCGAATTCGAGGTCGAAACCGACGACGCCCTCCGTCTCGTCGCCGTCGCCGGCGAACCCCACGACGAACCCATCCGCCAGCAGGGCCCGTTCGTCTTCTAACCCCGCCGGTCGACCCCGCATTCTATATCCGCTGCGCGCCCTTCTCTCCGTCGTGAACGAGGTCGAGTGGTACGCCGTCGCGCCGCCGTGCTCCCACGAGGAGTTCCTCGCAGCCGTCCGCGTGTACGCCCGCGACGCCGTCACCCACCACTCCCTCTCCGTCGCCGTCTCCGACCTGGAGTGGTCCGTCAGCACGCGCGCGAAGCGCCGCGCCGGCGTCCTCCGCTACCGCGACGACACACCCCTGGAGATTCGGCTCGCGTGGCGACTCTTCGAAAACCAGGGCTGGCACGCCGTCGCCAGCACCGTCCGCCACGAACTCGCACACGCCCACCTCGTCGCCGAACACGGGGACGCCAGCCACGGCCCGCGGTTCCAGCGACTCGCCGACCGCCTCAACACCGCCACGCACTGCCAGCGGTTCACCCCGCCCGAGTGGTGGGTCGTCTGCACCGACTGCGAGCACCGCCTCCCCCGCTACCGCGAATCCCGCCTCGTCCGGAACCCCGGCGAGTACGCCTGCGGTCGCTGCGGCGGACGCCTCACCGTCCACACGGCCGACTAACCCGCAAACGGTCTGCCTCAACGCTTATCCGTTCGTGCGACGAAACGTCCCTAATCGATGGCCAGCGTCTCTGCCTCCCACGTCATCCTCTTCATCGCCGCCGTCGCCGTCGCCGTGATGCTCGCCGGCACCGCCACCGGCGTCGCCAACGACGTCTCGAACGCCATCCGCGACACCGGCGACGACTACGCGGAAACGCTCGACACCGACTTCGCCATCATCAGCGACCCCGGCTCCGACGCCATCTACAACGCCTCCGATACCACCGTCACCCTCCTCGTCAAGAACACCGGCGCGAACGTCCTCTCCACAAACCCCGACCGCGTCGACACCCTCATCGACGGCGAATTCGTTCAAGAAACCACTATTACGGTCCTCGACGGCGACTACTGGCGCCCCGGCAACGTCGCCCGCATCACCCTCAACACCACCATCGACAACGGCGCACACCGCGTCATCGTCCGCTCCAACGAACAACGGTCACTACTGACGTTCCCGTTCTACGGGGGAGGGACTGCTACCGGTGAAATCGTCTACGCCGGGTCCGTCAACATCTTCCACGCTGACAGTGGTACCATCACCACCTACGTCTCGACCGAAAACCTCACTAGCAGTCTCATCGGCCTCGGTCCCGCCACTGACTTCGATAACGACGGGACCGCTGATATACCCTACACCACCCAGAACGATGAACTACACATCGCGTACGGAAACGGAACGACCAGAACTATCCTCCAAACATCGTACACCGACGACGACGGAACTCGACTCGCGGTCGGCAGCTGGAACGGGAGCGAACAGTCCATTCTCTTCGGGAACGACACCGCTATCTACAGGGTTACTCCCGACGGTCAGGTTCAGAATATCTACGACAAGAGCGCGCGCGCCATCGCCGGCGTGGCTGATGTCAACGGCGACGGCTTAGACGAACTCGTGTTCACTTCCTCCAGCGGTTCTCTCCAGCTCTTGACTCAGAACGGCACAATCGAGGCGTCCGGGAGCTATCCCGGCAACAGTAATCTGAACATCGGAACTCCGCGGGACTTCGACGATGACGGATACGACGAAGTCCCGTTCGTCAGCGGGAGCGGCTATATCAACCTCGCCGAGTATCGTGACAGTCAGTGGACCAGTACGACTGACCCCCTGAACAACTCTGACTCGTATTCGCCGATGAACCAGCGCACGTTAGGAACCTACGATGTTGATTCCGACGGGGATTACGAGATAGTCTTCGTCGCTCCTGATGACGAACTCGCGTACATGGAAGCGAGTGGGCCCGACCGCGGCATCGTCCGCATCTTCACCAACGCTACGGGAGACTCAGTTACGGTCACCTCTCCTGGTGTCGCGTAGTCATTAACCACTCCCTTACCCACCACACTTCGATCCTAAACCCCTGATTGAAATGTTACCTATCTGTCTTGAAAACCCCGGTATCGGCCTCTGATTTAGCCAATGAGTTTATGTACATGCCGCGTCTGAGTGCTGGTACAGGCGGCGCGCAGGCTGTGTGACTGCGTCGCTGACGGACCGCTAAACAACCCATTAAAACCCAATCATGGTAGACATCAGCATTCCCCGCCCCGACTTCGAAAAAGACCGGGGTCAGATCGGTATCGAGACGCTCGTCGTGTTCATCGCGATGATTCTCGTCGCTGCACTCGCAGCCGGCGTCCTCATCAACACGGCAGGCATGCTTCAGACATCCGCGCAGTCAACGAGCGAAGACGCCCAGTCCGGCGTTACGGACCGCCTCGACGTGAGCGCCGCGACCGGAATCGTTCACCACAACACGACGAATAATACTAAGGCTATCAACCAGACTACCATCTCGGTGAGCCTTGCGCCGGGTTCCGACCCAATCAACGTCAGTAAGACCACGATTCGATGGACGGGCCCGAGCGGTGCCACGACCCTCACTAATGAGGACTTCAACGTCAGTGCGGTGACGGACGAGGGTGACACCGTCCCGGTCCTCAACTCTCAGAACGACCGCTTCCAGGTCAGCATCAATCTCACTGGCGCTGATGGAGTGACCGAACTTGAAGCCCTAGAGGGCGGTGAAGAAGTCCACCTCACCTTCGTGACCTCGTCCGGCGCTGAAACGGTCTTCGCGCTCAACGTCCCGGCTTCCCTCGCTGACGCGGATGACGGCGAAGCAGTCCGCCTCTAAGCCGGACTCTCACTTCCGAACACGCCGCGGTTTTTCTTTCGGACGCAACACCTGATAGCGACGCATCCTGGTTCATCGAGTGGAGCGCATATTCAGGGAGAGCCTTCTTTATCGCGTCATGCTATTCTTGTCCCTGTAACTCGGACACCGCAAGAACTCAGGGCGACAGTTACAGGACCACGGCTATGGAGGCGTGCGTTTCGCCGTAGCCGCACTGCTGCCGCGATAGACTCCGTATCCCCGTGTACCGCTCTCCGCGATGTATCTCTGCCTCGTACGTCGCCCAGTCCGGCGCATATCTTCTTCGCCCACGCGTCCGCTCGAACGGCGTTGGTCTGTGTTGCTGCGGATACGTCCCTCGTGTTGACCAGAAATCTACTGAGTACGCGTGTGCCGATTACCGGCTACACGTACTGATTGAGGAAGCCGAGGAAGAGCGCGCCGGCGAAGATGACGAGGAGGAAGAGCACGGCGAACGCGGGATGAGTGAACGCGGTCTGGACGCTGCCGTCGGCTTTCTGTGCGGCGACGAACATCGCGCGGAAGACGACGAGGCTGGCGCCGAGGAAGAGCAGGAACACGACGCTGCCGAGCACGGGGATGACGTGGCTCGGCTGGACCTGCGCGACGGTCGCGACCGCAGCGACGGCGATGCTGACGACGAACGCCGCGAGAATGACGAGTGCGGCCTGATTTCGGGGCTTGATGTCGCGGAAGCCCGGGAGCCTATCGGGGAGGTAGTCTTTCGTTTCGGCCATTAGCACCCGCTACACTTCCCGATGCCTTAAATATCAAGGGCCGCCGCCTACGACGGCAGGACGACGCGGACGACGCGCTCCGCGTACCAGCGGAACGGATAGAGGAACACGAGGAGGGTCGGCGTTCCGATGGCGACGTAGAGAAGCGTCCACACGTCCACGAACACCGTCTGCGCGTCGAACAGCCGAGCGGCCTCACCCGTCACGGGAAGGGGGTCCACGCCGAGCGTGAGGTACCACGCGAGCACGACCAGCGGGAGCGTCCAGAGGTAGTGCCAGACGGCGGGCAGAACGCGGAACCCGCGCTTGTAGCGGTCGGTGGCGGTGCGCTGGCCGAGCTGGTAGACCAGTATCGGGTAACTCACGGGCACGACGAGCGCCGCGATACCGATTGCGAGGTACGTGAACTGCTCCGTCGTCTCGACGAGAAGGGGAAACGCGACGCCGGCCGCGATAACGCCGATGACGGAGAACGCCGCGACCGTCGTCATCCCCATCAACGAGGCGTCACTTGCGATCGAGAGCTCGCCACGCGCGACCGCGGCGTCCCGCCGGCCCTGCGCGAGGCCGAACGCGACCGCGCGGGCGGACAGGACGATGGAAAGCACGCCTATCGGGTTCGACACGCTCCGCCGAAACCCATGCAGCAGTGGTGCGTCGTAGAGGACGACACCCATGACGGCGATGAGCGCGACGAGCACGCCCGCGAACACTATCGTGCTCGCCCAGATTCTCCGCGAAACGAGCCAACTCACCGCCTCGATTTCCTTCGTGCTCGGTGTCTCCGACGACATCTCAGAACGCCGCCGTGCTCAACACGCCGAGAACGAGCAGTATCATCCCGACGAGAAGCATCGGCGCGACCCGGAGTGGGAGGTGGGCGCGGCGCCCCGGCCACACTCGGCGTAGCCCGGACTGCCAGTCGTCGAACGATACCTGCATCACTCCAATCAGGCGGCTACGAACCCTTATAACTTCTCACCCCTGCGTGACGTGTTCGATTCCGTCTCGCCACTCGTCGTGGTTGGGTGGGCGAACGTTGACACGATGGCGTTGAGGTACTGGTTCGCGGAGTACGTCCCGTCGTTGTACTTCCGCGCCCACTTTCGGGCGATGCCGAACGAGGTCGGCTGCCCGTCGTACCTGTCCTCGACGGTGACCGTGAAGTCCGTCGCCGCCTCGCCGCCCGCACCGACGTACGTCGCGTAACTCCGCGCGAACACGCCAACCTCGTTGACGAACGCCGACCGATCGCTCGCCGTCGAATCGTACGTCGCCGTGACGTACGTGAACCTACCCTCGTCGTTGCTCGCGGTACCCGTCGCCATTCTGGTGAGCTGTATCCCGATGTCGTTGTCGCCCTGTTCCGTCTCGATGAGATACCGAAGCTCCCCGACCGCCCCCGTCCCGTCAGCGTTCGGCTCCGTCGCAGTCACCGTCTCCTCGCTCCGCCCGCCGCCGGTGAGCGACGAACACCCCGCGAGCGCGCTCGCGCCCGCCGCACCGATTACGCCGGCGAACGCTCGCCGTTCGAGTTCCATACCAGTACGCAGCCCCTTACTGGCAAAAGCGTTGCTGCCTCACGTGAGCATCTCGATGACGATGAGGCCGAACCCCGCGATCAGCAGCGCGAACGCGAACCCGTACTCGAGGACAACGAGGTGAATGGTGTCGGTCTCGTCGCTGTCCGCGAGCCGGAGGAACGCCGCCGCCGCGACGACCAGTCCGAGGCCGGACGCGACGATGGGGAGCGAGACCATACCCGAGACAGGAAGGCGTGCGTCCTGAATGCTTCGCCCACGGGATTATGTCGCTCGCGTCCCATTCGCCACGTATGGCCGACGATTCGAACCCGACAATCGAGGACGTGGAGGACGTCCCACCCGAGGACATTCCGGAGGACGGCGTGCTCTCCCCCGAGGACTTAGACGTGGAGGACCGCGAGGAAGTCCAGCAGATCGGTGACGGCCGGTACGTCGTCGCGACGAACGCGGGACGGTCCCCGGACCCGCGGCCCACTGGCGCGCTCCCGTCCGAGCCGGACGACTCCCCGACACCCGAGGAGACGCCGTCAGCCACGGCCGCGCTCTCCGCGGTGCCCGAGCAGTACGCGGCCGCGCTCGCCGTGAAGACCGACCGCGGCGTCGCGGACGAACGGTTCGCGTCGAACAACGTCGTCGACACGTTCGAGCGCACGCTCCGCTGGTACGCCCAGCGTATCGACGCCTCCGAGCCGCCCGAGGACGTGTTGCGCGTGCTGCTCGCGGAGTCCGACCTCGACCTCTAGATGGGGATGCGCTCGTAGATGAACACGAGCAGCGCGGACAACACCACCACGGCCGCGAGCGTGAGTTCGGGACTCGGCGCCGCCCCGCCGAACGCCTGGTAGAGCACGGCGAGCTCGATACCGATGACGATACTGAGGAGCGCGACGACGCCGACCGCGAACCGCCACACGCGGCTCGGCCAGCCGTGTTCTTCTACGGTCTCCGTCCGCGGGTCCCGCCGGAGGAAGGTTACCTCGTCCAGCCGCAACCCCATCGCTTCGTACTTGAACTCCCCCATCCGCCACCGGTCGAGGTCGCGCTCGGGGAGCAGGTAGCCGAACACGACGAGCGTGTCGACACGGTCCCGGATTCGCTCGCTCTGCGACCGCAATTCGACGGTGTCGGCGTGACTGAAATCCGTGAACACGAGTACGCCCACGTCGCCGACGACGACATCGCACGGCCCGCGTGCCGTCCGGTCGACCGACACGTCGAACCCGCGGTCGGCTACTCCCTCAGCAAGATAGGTGGCGAGGCGCTGGCTGAACACGCGCTTGTCCGTGACGGGACTCTCCCACTCGGAGAGCAGGTCGACGACGGCGTCGTGGACCGCGTTCTCGTCAGCCATCCGTACAGTCTCTGTCTGGTCGACGCCCCGGGACCGCTTAAACCCCACTTTCCTGCCCAAAGGTTCTTCCTTACTGGGACCGAACCCGTTTATGAATGAACCTCGGCGACGTGATGCGGGAACTCGGCCTCGACTCCCTCGTTCCGAACTCTCAGTCGAAGGACGAGGAACGGGACGCCGAGGACGAGGCGGAGCAAGCGGACGCAGACTCGGAAACTGACGAAACCGGCGCTGACGCGGAGGCGGCGGAACCTGAGCCGGAACCGCAGCCGCCCCGGATATCGACGGAGGCGTTCGAGGGGGACGTGGGTGACGCGGTCGAAGAACTCCAGTACAACCTCGACGAAGTCCGGAACCGCGTCGGCACCAACGAGTCCGCTATCGAGTCCCTGGAGAACGACCGGGAGTCGATGGAGGCGCGTCTCGACGAGATACAGGAGACGAACGCGACCCTGCTCGGCGTGTACGACCGGCTCACGGACGACATCAATCCCTTCTCGTCGTCCAGCGAGCGCGAGGCGGTCGCGCCCGACGACGAGACGTACGGCGTGATGTCCGGCGAGGCGTCCGACGACATCGGCTACGAACGACAAACCGCCGCGGACGCGGAGGAGAGCGAGGACGAAGAGGACGAAGAGGACGTGGTGAGCTTCTCGGACTTGAAGGAGAACCTCGACGCGGACGCGGAGGAGGACGAGGATTCCGAAGCAGCGGACGGCGAGGAGCCCGTGGAGGCGCCGGCGCGGCCGGTTTCGGCCTCCCAGTCCGGAGACTCCCCCTACTTGGACGCGCTCGCGCCGACGTACGCGACCGATGTGGTGCTGATGCAGTGGGTGTCGATGCTCGTCGACACCGCCGGCCCCGCGGGCGCGCTGAAGACCATCGACTACTACGCCCAGATCGACTGGATAAGCCCCGCGGTGAAACGCCAGCTGGAGACGGTGCTGTCGGGCGCACACGACCTCGACGAGGACCAGCCGTCCCGGCCGCCGAGCGAACTCTCCGTGGAAGCGCACAGCGAGAGCTTCGAACACATCCAGAAACTGGCACAGCAGACGGAGCTCGCGGGGACGTAACACCGTATGGGGTTCAGCACGAACGGCGCCGCGGCAATCCTGTTCGTTGCGGCGTTCATGGTCGTGGGTGTCGTCGTTCCTGCGGCCCAGGCGAGCTTCGAGGACGTCTCCGACTCGATGGGCGCGCAGGAGAACCGCGCGCTCGCCGCCGGAAACACCGACATCGTGCTCGACGCCGTGCGGTACAACAACACGTCCGACCAGCTCACCGTTCGCGTCGCGAACACGGGGACGACGAGCCTGCACGTGAACGACACCGACCTGCTCGTCGACGGCGACTTCACGAACCCGGAGACGGCTGTCGAGGGCGCGAGCGCGCGGACTGTGTGGGCGCCCGGTGAGAACCTCACGTTCACGCTATCGCTCGCGACCGAACCGCAACGCGTCGTCGTCGTGACCGAGTACGCGGTGAGTAAGGGGACGAACGACGTGACGGTGGTGTCCTGATGGCGACGGTCTCCGTCGACAAACTCGTCATCTTCATCGCGTCGCTCCTCGTCGCGGCGACGGTCGCATCCACGCTCACGGCGAGCGTCGTCGACCTCGACCAGACGCTCCAAGGGTCGGGGCTCGCCGCCGCCGACAAGATAGAGACCGACGTGGACATCGTCGGCGACACGGGGAGTGACGCGTTCTACAACGAGTCCACCGGGAACGTCACGCTCCTCGTGAAGAACACCGGGCAAAAGGACTTATACGCCCAGACCTCCCAAATAGACGTATTCATTGACGGCCAGTACGCGACGGTGGACGCGCTCTCCAGACCCGACAACGCGACGGGTGCCGTGTGGGCGCCCGGCGAAATCCTCCGCCTCACTGTCTCCCACTCGCTCGACGCCGGCGAACACACCATCTCGGTGCACGTCGTCGGGGACGAGGAGACCGTGACCGTCTACGTGTAGGCCACCCACTCACCATGCCAGACCTCTACGAACTCGGACTCGACACCCGCGACCGCGTGAACGCGCAGCTCGGCGGCGGCCTCCCGGCAGGCAGCCTCGGTATCCTCGAGGGCGAACACGGCTCCGGGAAGAGCGTTATCACGCAGCGGTTCGCCTACGGCATCTGTGAGACCGGAAGTACGGTGACGTACGTCTCCACGGAGGAGACGGCGGCGAGCTTCATCGACCAGATGGAGTCCCTCGACTACGGCGTCGTCAAACACCTCACGCGGGAGAACATGCTGTTCCTGCACGCGGACGTGGACACGACGAACACGTTCAGCGACGTGGACGCACAACGCCCGCTCCTCCAACGGCTGATGGACGCGGAGACGATGTGGAACAGCGACGTCATCATCTTCGACGGGTTCGACTCCATCCTCCTCCACGACCCCCACTACGAGTCCATCCGCGAGCGCGGCGACGAGGACGACGTGATGCAGAACCTCATCAGCTTCTTCCGGAAGATTACCTCCCAGGGGAAGACAATCCTCCTCACCGTGAACCCCGAGTCGCTGACGGACGCCGCGCTCCGGCCCGTCCGCGATGTCTCAGACATCTACCTCACACTCTCCTCGGAGGAAGTCGGGAACGGCATCCGCCGACAGATGGTCGTGAAGAAGTTCGCGGGCATGGGGAATCAGGTCGACGACACCATCGGCTACGAGGTGCAGACGGGCCGCGGGCTGACTATCGTGACGCGGACGGTGGCATAGATGACGGAACTCGGCTCCCAGCGCGCGAGCGCGGAACTCCAGTCGCTGATGGACGAACACACCCATCTCCGCGACCACCTGGAGACGTTCCGCGAGGAACACGGCGAGTACCCGCTGTACGTCGACGAACTCGAGGACGAACACGAGATGCACAACCCCCACGTCGTCTACCCGACCGCGTCGGAACACCCGACGTTCTGCCACATTCACGGGGACGTGGGTATCGACACCACGTACTACGTCGTCGAACCGTCGCTCCGCCCGAACGAACACCAGCAGTACGAGAAAATCCGGCAACTCCTCCTCGACAAGAGCGTCACCAAGCCCGCGCCGAGCGAGGAACGCCAGTTCGACGAACACCTCGACGAACTCCTCGACGAAATCGTCTCCGTCGGCGGCGTCGCGTCCGGCACCATCGGATCCATCATCGGAACCACCGTAAACGTCGACGCGGAAACCTACCGCCGGGTGCGCTACCGCCTCCAGCGCGACATCGTCGGCCTCGGCCCGCTCGACCCCGTCATGAGCGACCCCGAGAACGAGGACATTCACGTCATCGGCCCCCACCAGTGCTACGTCGACCACGCGACGTACAGCATGCTCCCCACCACGGTCGACTTCGGGTCGAGCGAGGAGTTCGAGAACTGGATTCGGAACATGGGCGAACGCATGGACACGCCCGTGTCGGACTCGAACCCCATCATCGACTCCACGCTCCCCGACGGCTCCCGTATCAACATCATCTACAGCGACGACGTGTCCGTCCAGGGACCGAGCCTCACCATCCGCCAGAGCGAGGAAGTTCCCCTATCGATTTTCCAGATTACGAAGTGGGGGACGCTCAGCCCCGAACTCGCCGCGTACCTCTGGCTCTGCCTGGAGAACGAACGCACCGTGTTCGTCGTCGGGGAGACGGCGTCCGGGAAAACCACCACCCTGAACGCCTCCATCTCCCTCATCCCCCGCGACTCCAAGATTTACACCGCGGAGGACACCGCCGAGGTGAACGTCCCCCACTCCACCTGGCAGCAACTCCTCACCCGCGAGGGCCAGGGCGACGACGAGAACGCTGACGTGGACATGTTCGACCTCGTCGCCGCCGCCCTCCGGTCTCGCCCCGACTACATCATCGTCGGCGAGGTCCGGGGCGCCGAGGGACAGATGGCGTTCCAGGCCGCGCAGACCGGTCACCCCGTGATGCTGACGTTCCACGCGAGCGACATCGTCTCCATGATTCAGCGCTTCACGGGCGAACCCATCAACGTCCCCGAGACGTTCATGGACAACTGCGACGTGGCGCTCTTCCAGAACCGCGTGAAACAGGGCGACCGCGTGCTCCGCCGCGTCACCTCCGTCCAAGAGATCGAGGGATACAGCGACCACGACGGCGGCGTCATCACCCGGCAGGCGTTCAACTGGGACCCCCGCGACGACGAAGTCGTGTTCACGGGCATGAACAACAGCCACGTGCTCGAAGACCAAATCGCGGAACTCCTCGGCTACCAGGACACCCGCGAAATATACAACGAACTCCGGCGACGCGCCGAAATCATCCGCCGGCTCATCGACGAGGACGTGCTGTCCTGGGCGGAGGCGAACAACGCCATCGCCACCTTCCAGCGCGACGGTGTCGAGGCACTCCCGATAAATACTGGTGGCCTGCCCGACTCACCGGAAGCATAGATGGCGACGGAGACCGGGACGGGAACGCAGGTCGGCGGCGACGAAGGCGAGTTCGACATCGGCGACGCCGTTCGGTCGCTCCTGCGGGACTACGAGTACATGGGGATGCCCGCGCAGCGGTACGCGCTAGTCGTCATCCTCCCCTCGGTCGTCCTCGGGTTCGGCGTCATGCTGCTGCCGTTCATCCTCGGGCTCCCGCTCTTCGTCGTCCCCGTCACCGTCCTGTTCGGACTGTTCGTCCCGACCGTCGCGCTCATCTACCCGAAAATCCTCCAGGACCGCAAGCGCAAGGAGATACGCGAACACTTCCACCTCTTCATCACCCACATCACCATTCTCTCCACGACGAACATTGACCGCGTCGAAGTGTTCCGCACGCTCGCCCAGGAAGACGAGTACGAGGCTATCGCGGAGGAAATGGGGCACATCGTCGGACTCATCGACACGTGGAACCAGAGCCTCGAAGACGCCTGCCGGATGCGCGCGAAACGCGTCCCCAGCCCCCTGATGCAGGACTTCCTCGAACGCCTCGCGTACACCGTCGGCGCGGGCCAGACCATGGACGACTTCCTGCTCTCCGAACAGGACTCCATCATTCAGAGCTTCGTCACGCGCTACGAGTCCCAGCTCGACCGGCTCTCCCTCATCAAGGACGTCTACATGAGCATCGTGCTCTCCACGACGTTCGGCCTCGTGTTCGCGCTCGTCGTCCCGTTCATCGTCGGTATCGACCCGATGACGCCCGTGATGGCCGTCATCCTCCTCTACCTCTTCCTCCAGGTGGTGTTCGTGTACGCGATGAACAGCGTCGCCCCCACGGACCCCGTCTGGTTCTACCGCACCGAAATCGCGCTCGACCGGAACGCCCGCCTCCGCACCGGCTTACTCGTCGGCACCGGCCTCAGCCTCGCGTTCACCGCGCTCACCTACGGCATCCTCTCCGGACTCGTCCCCGTCGGCGCCGACATCCCGCTCCCAATCTACCTCGCGTTCCCGTTCACGCCCTTCCTCATCCCCGGCCTCATCGCGCGCCAGGAACAGAAACGCATCAAGAACCGCGACGAATCCTTCCCCTCCTTCATTCGCGCGCTCGGCGCCGTCGAATCAGTCAAACAGAGCTCCACCGGCTCCGTCCTCCAGAGCCTCCGGAAGAAGGACTTCGGGAACCTCACCACGAACATTGACGACCTCTACAAACGCCTCTCGATGCGCATCGACTCGAACCTCGCGTGGCGGTACTTCGCCGCCGAAACCGGCTCCTACCTCATCCAGAAGTTCAGCGACATGTACGTCACGGGCCGCCGCATGGGCGGCGAACCCCGTCAGCTCGGCAGCCTCATCGAAGCGAACATCAGCGAAGTCCTGAACCTCCGCCGGAAACGCAGCCAGGAAGCCGGCACCGTCGTCGGCACCATCTACGGCATCACGGGCGCGAGCGTGTTCGCGATGTTCGTCGGCCTCGAAATCTCGAAGCTGTTCATGACCATCGCGCAGGACATGGACCTCAGCAACGCCCAGCTCGGCGGATTACTCTCCGTCAGCCAGTACGACATCCCCGAACTCCAGTTCATGCTGTTCGTCATCGTCCTCATCAACGCCCTCCTCACGTCCGTGATGATTCGCATCGTCAGCCGGGGGCACTCGCTCACCACGCTCACGCACTTCGTCGTCCAGGTCTGGATAAGCGCCATCGTCGCCGTCGCCACCGGCTACCTCGTCGGCGCGCTCGTCCAAGTATAAGAACAGCTACTCCTCGTCCTCGTCGCGCGCCGCGGCCTGCGCCGGCTCCGGGATGTCCTCCTCGAACTCGCCGGCCGCGGCGGCGGCCTCCCGGGCGGCGGCGCTCCCCGAAATCGTCGCGAGCTGGTGGGTGATATTGTCGTTCGCGATAGCCGCGACGTACTCCAGGGATTTCGCGTGCGCGTCGAACGGGGAGTCGCCGAGGTCGTCGAGCTCGCTGCTCAACTCCGGCTCGTACTCGGGATCGGACTCCAGGGCGTCCAGCGGAAGGCCGCGAACGTAATCCGCCATCGTCTCCTTCACGGCCTCGCTCACCCAGCCGACCTCCTCGTAGTACCGCAGCGCGCTGATAGCGCCGGACGCGCCGAACGCGCGGCCGAGGTGTCGCCCCCACTCCATCGCGGTGACGCGCTCCGCCGCACTCCCGTCGAGCGACGTGAGATAGGGCGACGCGTCCCGGCGTACTCGTCCATCAGACATACGTTATCCCCTCTTTCATCCCCCATCTTATTGGCTTTCCGGCCCGGTTGCACAATCCTTATGCGTCGTTTCGCCTAGTTACAGGTAATGTTGGACTTCGTTGGCCTGGAGGAGGACCTTTCAGCCGAGGAGCGGATGATTCGGGACACAGCCCGCGACTTCGTCGAATCCGAAATCAAGCCGGACATCGGCGAGCACTTCATCGAGGGCACGTTCCCCACGGACATCATCCCGAAGATGGGCGAGATGGGGTTCTTCGCGCCGAACCTCGACGGCTACGGGCTCCCCGGTGTCTCCGAGACCGCGTACGGTCTCCTGATGCAGGAACTCGAAGCCGGTGACTCCGGGCTGCGCTCGATGGCGAGCGTGCAGGGCGCACTCGTCATGTACCCGATTCACGCGTACGGGAGCGACGAGCAGAAGGAGGAGTGGCTGCCCGCGATGGGTCGCGGCGACGCCGTCGGCTGCTTCGGACTCACCGAACCCCAGCACGGCTCGAACCCGTCCGGAATGGAGACGTACGCCGAGAAGCGCGGCGACGAGTACGTGCTGAACGGCGCGAAAACCTGGATCACGAACTCCCCCATCGCTGACGTTGCCGTCGTGTGGGCGAAGGACCGGAGCGACGACGACACCGTCCGCGGCTTCCTCGTCGAGACCGACCGGGAGGGCGTGACGACGAACAAGCTCGACGAGAAGCTCAGCCTCCGCGCGTCCATCACGGGCGAAATCGGCCTGAACGACGTGGTCATCCCCGAGGAGAACGTCCTGCCCGGCGTCTCCGGGATGAAAGGCCCGCTCTCGTGCCTGACGCAGGCGCGTTACGGTATCGCCTGGGGCGTCATCGGCGCCGCCCGGGACGCCTTCGAGGAAGCCCGCGAGTACGCGAAGGGCCGCGAACAGTTCGGACAGCCCATCGCGGGCTTCCAGCTCCAGCAGCAGAAGCTCGCCGAACAGGCGACCCAGATCACCACCGCCCAATTGCTCGCGCACCGGCTCGCCGACCTGAAGGAGCGCGGCGACCTCGAACCCAGCCACGTCTCCATGGCGAAGCGGAACAACGTCCGGATGGCGCGCGACATGAGCCGCGTCGCCCGCGAGATGCTCGGCGGGAACGGCATCAGCGCGGACTACTCGCCGATGCGGCACATGGCGAACATGGAAACCGTCTACACGTACGAGGGCACGCACGACATCCACACGCTCGTGCTCGGCCAGGAACTCACCGGCATCCAGGCGTTCCAGTAGAGCGACGGCGACGGAAGCCTTTTTCATCGCGTGCGGGGTACCGGGGGGCATGCACGACTTCTCCGAGTCTGATTCTCGATGACCGTCACCGACCGCCTGAACGGCGACCTCCCCCTGCGGGACGCCGACTCGGTCGCCGCCGACATCGACGCCGACGCGACCGTGCTCACAAGCGGGTTCGGGAGCGTCGGCTACCCGAAACTGGTGCCGCTCGCGCTCGCCGACTCCGAACGCGACCTCGACCTCACGCTCGTCTCCAGCGGGAACGTCGGCGACGAAATCGACGTTGACCTCGTCGAATCGGGCGCTATCGCCCGCCGGTTCAGCTACCAGTCCTCCGAGGTCGCGCGCGCCGCGACGAACCGCCGCGACATCGCGTTCAGCGACCGGAACGCGTCCTCCATGGGCGACGACGTGCAGTACCGCGGCATCGTCGACCCCGACGTCTGCGTCGTCGAAGCCGTCGCCGTCGGCCCGGACTGGTTCGTCCCGTCCACGTCGCTCGGCCAAGTCCCGGCGTTCGTCGAGGCCGCTGACGAACTCGTCGTCGAAGTCAACTCCGCACAGCCGCTCGAACTGCAGGCGCTCCACGACATCTACCGGCCGGACGCCCCGCCGAACCGCGACCCCGTTCCGCTCACCGACCCCGGCGAGCGCATCGGGAGCACCCGCGTCGAGTTCGACTCCGAGAAGCTCACCGCAGTCGTAGAGTCCGACCGCCCCGACGACACCTACACGTTCCGCGACCCGACCGACGACGACCTCGCTATCGCCGAGAACCTCGGGGACTTCCTCACCGGGGAGATGGAGCGCTCGCCCGTCTTCGAGGACGCCATCCACCTCCAGTTCGGCGTCGGCAGCCTCGGGAACGCCCTGATGGGCGAACTGAAGGAACTCGACTTCGGCGGCCGCGACGTAGTGTACTTCGGGGAACTCATTCAGGACGGCCTGTTCGACATGCTGGACGAGGGCCGCCTCGAAGCCGCGAGCGCCACCTCGCTCGCGCTCACCACCGAGGGCCAGGAACGCCTCTTCGAGGACGTAGAACGCTACGCCGAGGACATCGTCCTCCGCCCCGCCGACATCTCCAACCACCCCGGCCTCATCGACCAGTTCGGCGTCGTCGGAGTGAACAGCGCCATCGAGTTCGACATCTACGGGAACGTGAACTCCACGCACGTCAACGGTAGCCGCATGATAAACGGCGTCGGCGGGAGCGCGGACTTCAACCGGAACAGCCTCGTCTCCGTCTGCGCGCTTCCGTCCACCATCAAGAACGGCGAGATTTCGCGTGTCGTCCCGATGTCGTTCCACGTCGACCACACCGAACACGACATCGACGTGTTCGTCACCGAACAGGGTGTCGCGGACGTGCGCGGCCTCGCGCCCGTCGAACGCGCCGAATGCATCATCGAGAACTGCGCGCACCCCGCGTTCGTCGACGACCTCCGCGACTACCTGGAGGACGTGAAAACGCAGGACGCCCACATCCCCATGGACGTGGAGCGCGCCGCGAACTGGCAGTAACGAGAGAAGAGGGTTTTATCCGAGGTAGATGGTGAGCCACCAGACGTAGCCGATGGCAAGCCCGAGTCCGAGCACGAGCTCCATCACGCTCGTGTAGGTGTCGCCCCAGGTGTCCCGGAACTCCTGAATCCGCTGAATCGGCATCCAGAACGGCTGCAGGGGTTCGGGGAGCACCTCGCCGAGGCCGCCCACGTCGGTCGTGTCGACCTGGTCTTCGGGGTCCTCGCGGCGTTCGCTCATTGCGCACCACCCGTAGTCGGACGGTCCATGTCTCCATACAGCATCTTCTCACCGAAGAACACTGCGGCGAACACGGCGATACCCACTATCTTCACGATGTGGTTCGGGTGCACCATCACGACCACGCCGACGACGGAGAGGCCGATTCGCGCGAGCACGGTCTGCCAGAACCCGAGCGAGAACGGATAGTTCAGGCCGTAGATGATGGCTATCGCGCCGAGCAGCACGAGCAGGCCGACCCAGATGGTCGTCAGGCCGAGCGAGAACGACACGAGCGAGGTGTTGTAGACGAACGCGACCGGCAGGACGAACAGCGGTGCGGCGATCTTGATCGCTGCGCCGCACGTCCGCCAGAAGTTCGCCTCCGCGATACCGGCAGCGACGACGGCCGCCGTCGCGACCGGGGGCGTAATGCCCGCCAGAATGGCGGCGTAGAACACCGTGTAGTGCGACGCGATCTGCGGGATGTCGAAGTTGTTCGTCAGCGCCGGTGCGATGAGCACGGAGACGATGACGTACGCCGCGGCCGTCGGCATACCGACGCCCATCAGGATGCTCACAGCCATCGCGAGCAGGACGGCGAAGAGGAGTACGCCGCCAGAGATACCCATGATCATGATGGCTATCTTACTCGGAACGCCGGTGACCTGGAGGATGCCGACGACGCCGCTGACGGCGACGAGGATGATGGCGATCGGTGCGAGAATCACCGCGCCGCGGCGGAAGCCGTGGACGGTGTTCCAGAACTGGTTCACGAGTTCCCCGAGCGGGGAGTCGCCCGTGATTGCGGCCCGAACGACGGGGAGGAAGACGCCGAACCCGATCATGGAGAAGATCGTCCACATCGCGGACGTCGTCACCGTATACTGGAGGACGCCAAGCAGGCCGATGAGGACGAGGAACGGCACGCCGAACCGCACGGTCTCGACGACCTTGTCGGTCGTCGTGAGCGAGTCGTCGAAGAAGCTCTCGAAGTCCATGCTCTGGCTGCTCTGGTCGCTGATGGCCGTGTAGTGGACGGCGATGCTGATGCACGCGACCAGGATCGCCGCCGGCACGAGACCGGCGACGACGATGTTGATGTAGCTCGTCTGGAGCGTCGACGCCATGATGAACGCGGACGCGCCCATGACCGGCGGGAGCACCTGTCCGGACGTGGACGCGACCGCCTCGATGGCGGCCGCTCGATACCCGGACATCCCGGACTCCTTCATCGTCGGAATGCTGAACGACCCCGTCATCGCGGCGTTCGCGGTGTACGAGCCGTTGATGGACCCGATAACCGCGGACGCGAGCACGGCGGTCTGCGCGACGCCGGACTCGATGTACTTCGCGGACTGAATCGCCACGCGAAGGATGAGATCGAACGCGCCGTACGCGAACAGGAGGCCCGCGTACAGGAGGAACGGTGCGATCCAGGAGGCGGTGAGTTGTGTCAGACTCCCGTAGAACCCACCGAGGTCGGTGACGAGGGTCTGCAGGAGCGTGAGCTGGTCCATACCGCCGTGGCTGATAATGATGCTGTCCGCGATGTAGTTCCCGAACATCCCGTACAGTATCATCCCGCCGACGAGCCCGAGGAAGAGGTTCCCGAACTCGCGCCACGTGAGGTAGAGGATGGAGAGGATGATGAGGCGCGCGAGCAGGTACTGATGCTCGGTCGCGTACCCCTGCTGCTGGAGGTAGACGAGTTCGAAGTTCGTGGCGAAGAAGACGGCGGCGCTGATGAGGATGATCGAGGCCGGAAGAAGGACGATCCCGTCTATCCAGTCCCGTTCTTCGACGGCCTCCTTCGTTTCGTTCAGCGCGTAGACCGTCATGATACCGCCGACGAACACGACGCCGTACTGAACCGTAGACGGCAGGAATCCTTCCGCGTACGACCGGTAGAGGACGATCGCCCAGAAGAAGAGCGCGCTTACTGTGACTGAAATGTCGAGCCCGCGGCTGACGATTGTGTTAGGTGAACTTTGATTCGATTGCGTACTCATGTATGGTGTTGCTTGGTGTCGTGCATGCGACTAAATCACAAAAATGCGCGGTCGTTCCGCGCCGATTACGGATTTAGTCTCGCGAAGCCTCGGTGAGGCTGTCGTCCCATGCGTCGTTGTCCTTGTAGTACTGGGCTGCGCCGGGGTGAACCGGGAGCTGTTCGCGGCTGGACGCGAGCATATCGCTCGTCGACTCGAAGTCGTTGAACTGCGGCTCCGTGCTGTTGATGTCGTCGTTGTGCTCCTCGACGACCCGGCAGAGTTCGTAGACCGCGTCGTCGCTCGCGCTCGGGTTGAACGCGTAGTTCACTTCGAGGTTCCACGTGAACACTTCGTCCGTGCCGATGTCCGCGTTCCCGAGCGTCCACTCGCTGTACGGCGTGGTGGACGTACCCGCGCCGCCGTAGTTCTCGGCGGACTCGATGAGTGCGTCCGTCGGTTCGACGTAGTGGACGTCGATACGGGACGCGATCTGGGTGACGAAGCCGGTGTAACTCACGCCGGGCGTCCCGTACGCGATACACGCGTCGATTTCGCCTTCCTCCATCGCGCCGGGGGCGTCCTCGACGCTGAGGTCGACGATGCTCATCTCGTCGAAGACGTCCGCCGTCGGCTCCTGCGACCACACGTCGAGCGTCGTCGCGCGCGTCGAGTAGCCGGGTTCGGCCGGGTAGACGTTCTTCCCGGCGAGGTCGTCGAACGTCTCGATGTCCGTCCCGTCACGCGCGACGATGTAAATGCTGTACGGGAACGCGTAGAACCCGTACCACGGGACGCTATCGACGCCCTCCTCCTCGAACGTACCGCGGCCGTCGAGCGCCTTGAGGAGCGAGTTGTTGTCCGTAATGCCGGCGTTGAACTGGCCCTGGTCCATCCGGCGGATGGTGCCGATGTAGCCGGGGCTCTCGACGGTCGCGTAGCTCAGGCTGTCGCTGTGGTTCGATGCCGCCTGTTCGACTGCGAGACCGACGTTCTTCGTGCCGCCGGCGGACGTGCCGACGTCAAGCTGCATTTCGTTATCCCCGCCACCGCTGGTACATCCGGCCAATCCGAGTGCACCGACAGCTGCTGAGCCGTACAAGAACTCCCGTCGGTTCATGCCATCATCCGACATAGTCGTTCATAACACTCACAACCATATATAATAATCTGTTCCTTTCAGACTACTAGTGGCACTAACTGGACGAAATACCGTGAATGTTAACGATAGTTAAGTAGGTCACTCGCTAGTGATAACCGTCACCGGACGGTCGGCGGAGAGCATCGTCGCCTGCGTCGTACTCCCGAACAGGAGCTTCCCGGTGGGGCTGCGCTTACGGGCGCTCATCACGATGTTGTCCACGTCGAGGTCCTCCGCGACGGCCGGCACGACCTCCTCCGGTTCGCCCTCCTCGCGACGCTTCGACACCTCGACGCCAGCGTCCTCCAAGTGTTCCACGGCGGCGTCGACGCTCGGCGGGAAGTTCCCCTCGTGGGAGTCCGAAATCTCCTCCTCATAAGCGCTGTCCGAGGAGACGTGACCGGCCTCGCCGGACACCTCGAAGTCCTCGAACACGTTCAACACGACCACTGAAACCTCGTCGGCGTCGCCCGGAAGGTCGGTTACGACCTCCGCGGCCCGCTTCGCGCGCGATTCGTTCTCCCCGACCGGCAGCAGTACTTCGTACATACAGGGTGCACTCGCCCCGCCCAGTATAAAGATTCGGTGGCCCCAACTCCCCGGCAACCATTGCCGTCACACGCGTCTCTTTCCCCGGAGGGAGTACGGTCCACGTATGGAGATAACTGAGGTGGAATCCTTCCCGATACAGATTCCACTCGAAACCCCCGTATCGTTCTCCAACCGAACCCTCACCTACCGCGACCACGCCATCACGTACGTCAGGACGGACGAGGGCCACGAGGGCGTCGGGTACTCCCTCGGGTACGACGGCGCTGGTCTCATCGCCGACGCCGTCAACGACCTCCTCGAACCGCTCCTCGTCGGCGAGGACCCCCGGGACACCGAGCGCCTCTGGCACGAGATGTACAACGGGAACGTCCAAATCGGCCGCCACGGCCTCTTCCTCCGCGCTATCTCCACCGTCGACATCGCGCTCTGGGACGTGAAAGCCAAAGCGGCGGGCGAACCCCTCCACAAGCTCCTCGGCGGCCACGCCGACGCCGTCCCGTCCTACGGCAGCGGCGGCTACTACCGCGACGAGAAGGGCCACGAAGGCCTGCGCGCGGAGATGCGGCGCTACCTCGACGAGGGCCACGACGTCGTGAAGATGAAGGTCGGCCGGAAGTCCGTGCAGGAGGAGGAAGCCCGCGTCGCCGCCGTGCGCGACGAAATCGGCGACGACGTGACGTTGCTCCTCGACGGGAACGGCGTCTACCCGAACACCACGGAGGCCGTGCGCGCGTGCCGCGCGTTCGAACCCTACGACCCCTACTTCATCGAGGAGCCCGTGATGATCGACCGCGTCGACACGATGGCCGAGGTGAACGACGCAATCTCCTACCCGGTCGCCACCGGCGAACTCGAAGGCACCCGCCACCAGTTCGCGAATCTCGTTGACTCCGGCGCCGCGACCATCCTCCAGCCGGACGTGACCGTCTGCGGCGGCATCACCGAGTGGCTGAAGATAGCGCACTACGCGTCCGCCTACGACGTCCCCATCGCACCCCACTACAACTGGAACATCCACGCCAGCCTCCTCGGCGCAATCGAGAACGGCCTCTGGATCGAGTACTTCTACCGGGACATGGACGTGAAGGTCTTCGACGACGTGGTGGAGGACCCGCTCGCGCCCGACGACGACGGCATGATTCCGCTCCCCGACCAGCCCGGCCACGGCGTGCCGCTCGATACGGACGCGCTCGCGGAGTACCGCCTATGAGGGACTACTCCCTCCAGACCACGCGTGCGGACGCCCGCGACGTGGAAATCACGGACATCAAGACCGCGGTCGTCGAGGGGAACTTCGAGTGGAACCTCGTCAAAATCGAGACCGACGCCGGCGTCACCGGCATCGGCGAGTCCTACCGGGGCGGCGGCGTCCCCGAGATAATCGAGTACACGAAGCGCTTCCTCATCGGCGAGAACCCCCTCGACGTGGAACGCCTCACCCGCTACATCTTCCAGGAGATGAGCGGGCACGGCGGCACCACGGGCAAGGTCGTCACCGCCGCGTCCGGCATCGAGGTGGCGCTCTGGGACGCGGCCGGGAAACTCCTCGACCTCCCGGTCTACCAGCTCCTCGGCTCGAAGTACCGCGACGAGGTTCGGATGTACTGCGACTGTCACGCCGGCGAAGCGTACGCCGTGGAGGACGGCGCGACCGCGTACGCGGAGGCGGACGCGTACTCCCCGGAAGCGTACGCTGCCGAAGCCCGGCGCGTCGTCGACATGGGGTTCAGCGCGCTGAAGTTCGACCTCGACCTCCCCCGGGACAACGACCCGGACCCCTACAACGGCCGGCTGTCGAACACCGCGATTCGGGAGAAGCGCGAAATCGTCGAGGCCGTCCGCGACGAAATCGGCTACGACGTCGACCTCGCGTTCGACTGCCACTGGGACTACTCGGTCGAGAGCGCGAAACGCCTCGCGTACGAACTGGAGGAGTTCGACCTGATGTGGCTCGAAGACCTCGTCCCCCCGGAGAACATGGACGCACAGACCGAGGTGACGAAGGCCACCCGCACGCCCGTCGCAACGGGCGAGAACCGCTTCCGGGTGTTCGAACTCACCGACCTCATCTACGACCACGGCGTGGACGTGCTCACGCCCGACCCGACCACGGTCGGCGGCCTCGCCGAGACGCTGCGGGTCGCGGACCGAGCGGAGGAGAACTACATGCCCGTCTCGCCGCACAACGTCTGCAGTCCCGTCGGCACGATGGCGTGCGTCCACCTCGCCGCCGCGATGCCGAACTTCGACGTGCTCGAGTTCCACGCGCTCGAAGTCGACTGGTGGGACGACCTCCACACCGGCAGCGACCTCATCGAGGACGGCTACATCGAAGTCCCCGAAAAACCGGGACTCGGCATCGAACTTGACGAGTCCGTCGTCGAGGAACACGTCCTCGACGGCACCACCGCGTCCTAAACCGCCTCTCCGTTCGCTATTCGAGCGATTTCAGCATCCCCTTGAGGTAGCCGACGGTGTAGGACCGCCCGAGCGTGCTCCCGAACTCCCAGTCGGACTCGCCCTCCATCAGGGGGACGTGGTCGGGCGTCATCACGCCGCCGAACCCGACGCGGTTGAGCGCCTCGATGACCTCGTACTCGTCGAAGTTCCCCGCGGGGTCGTCCACGAACGTCTCGTGGAACCGCGGGACTGTCCCGACGACGTCCCGGAAGTGCGCGTACACGATCTGGTCGCCGCCGAAGTGCTCGATGACGTCCACGAGGTCTTCGCCCATCTCGGACCAGCAGCCCATCCCGAGTTTGAGGCCGTGGTTGTCGCTCGGGTGGATGTCGAGCGCGCGCTGGAAGTTCTCGCGGTTCCGGAAGAGGAGGGGAATTCCGAACAGCTGTTCGACCGGGGGGTCGCTGGGGTGGACGCCGAGCGTCACGCCCGCGTCCTCCGCGACCGGCACGACCTCGTGCAGGAACTCCTCGTAGCGCTCCCACATCAGGTCCTCCGACACGTCGCGCTCGATGTCGTCGTCGCGGTCGAGTTCGTGGAGGTCGTCCACGTCGTAGGCGGACGCGAGCGCGCCGCCCCGCACGGGGTGCTCGCGGGTGGTGCGTACCGCGCCGTCGGGCGGATGGCCGCTGTACCCGAGGACGGGCACGCCGGCCGCGCCCATGTTCGTGATGGTTTCCGTGATGATGCTCGTGAGGTCGGCGCGCTCGTCGGCGTCGTCAGTCAGGAGAATCTCGTAGAGTGGCACCGGCATCTTCTCCACCGCGTACAGGCGGAGGTCTGCGCCGTTCGCGCGCGACTTCAGTTCCGCGAGCGCGTCCTCGCTCCAGGCCTCGCCGAGCGGGAGCGCGGACTCGAAGCCGGGGTGGCGGTGGGGCGTGAGAAGAATGTCGTCGACGCCGAGCTGGGCGGCGAACCGCAGGAAGTCGTCGGTCGCGGGTTTGTACGTGCCGATGGCGACCCGCATCTCGTCGGGGAAGTCAGCAGGCATTGTCACCCCAAACCACGGGTCGACACTTAACGTCTAGAGTTTCTCCTCGACCAGACCGGCGATGTGGTCGCCGAACGGGAGCGAGGACGTCAGGCCGGGCGAGACGGCGTTCAGGATGTGCACCGCGTCCTCCGTCTCGACGAACAGCGGGTCCTTCACCAGTTCGCCGTCGTCGCTCACCAGCTGGGCGCGAATGCCCGCGTAGCTCTTGTTCAGGTCGCGCTCCCGAACCTCGGGCACGAGCTTCTGGGAGGCCTCCGCGAACTTCTCCTTCCGGTAGGACTTGTTGAGTTCGTCCCACGCCACCCCGAGCATCATCGGGTCCGCGACGAGCTTCCAGAACCCGTCGTAGGTCAGGGTCTCCTTCAGGTCGGCGAGGTCGAAGTCCGTGTTCTCGTAGGCCTCGCGGCCGAACGCGAGCACGGCGTTCGGACCGACGATAACCTTTCCGTCGGAGCGCCGCGTGTAGTGCACGCCGAGGAACGGGAGGTCGGGGTCGGGCGTCGGGTAAATCATCGACTGGCACAGCTCCGCGCGGTCGGGCGTGACCTCGTAGTACTCGCCGCGGAACGGCACGACCTGGTACTGCTCGCCGACGCCGAGCTGGTGGGCGAGCGTGTCCGCGTGCAGGCCCGCGGCGTTCACGAGGTAGGTCGCGTCGATGTCGCTGTTCGACGTGGCGAGCCGGTAGCCCTCGCCGGTCTCGCGGACGCCCGTGACCTCGTGACCGAGGTAGAGCGTCACGCCCTCCCGCTGAACCTCGCGGCCGAGCGTGTACACGTACTGCTGAGAGTCGACTGACGCCGCCTCCGGCGCGCGGAGCGCGGCCTGCCCGACCGCGTGCGGTTCGTACTCCCGAATCTCCTCCTGGGACTCCAGCATCTCGTACTCGACGCCGTTCGCCTCCGCCTGCTCGGCGAGGTCGTCGAGTCTGGCTTCCTCGCTGTCGTCCGTCGCGACGACGAGCACGCCGAGTTCCTCGCAGGGGATGTCGTGTTCCGCGCAGTACTCCTTCATCCGCCGCGTTCCCTCGGTCGCGAACCGCGCCTTCTCGGACTCGGGTGGATAGTTGAAGCCGGGGTGGAGGACGCCCGAGTTCCGCCCGGACTGGTGTTCCGCGAGATGGTACTCCTTCTCCAGGACGGCGATATCGAGGTCGGTGCGTTCCGCGAGGTGCTTCGCGACCGACAGCCCGACACAGCCGCCGCCGACGATTGCCACGTCGTGCGTCGTCATCGTTTACGTCTTTCTCGCCCCGTGTTTTGGTGTACCGCTTTCCGGCAGGCTTGGCGCGACTTCTCAATACCTAAGGCCCGGGAGGCTATGCTGTGCGTATGGACCTCGATATCGAGGGGAACGCGGCGCTCGTAACGGCATCCAGCAGCGGTCTCGGCCAGGCCTCGGCGAAGGCGCTCGCCCGCGAGGGTGCGAACGTCGTCGTGAACGGCCGCAGCGACGAATCCGTCGCGGAAGGCGTCGAGGCCGTCGAGGAGGTCGCGACCGGTGACGTGGTCGGCGTGAAGGCCGACCTCACCGAGACGGAGGACATCGAGAACCTCGTTCAGACGACGGTGGACGAGTTCGGCGGTCTCGACCACCTCGTCACGTCGGCGGGCGGACCGCCGTCCGGGCCCTTCCTCGACACCACCGACGAGGACTGGTACGACGCGTACGACCTCCTCGTGATGAGCGTCGTCCGCACCGTCCGCGAGGCCACCGACCACCTCCAGGCGGGCGACGGCGGCACTATCGTCAACATCACCTCCCGCAGCGTGAAGGAAGCCATCCCGTCGCTCGTCCTCTCGAACTCCGTCCGCATGAGCGTCATCGGCCTCGAGAAGACGCTCTCCACGGAACTCGCGCCCGAAGTGCGCGCGAACGCCGTCCTCCCCGGCCCCCACGAGACCTCGCGAATCCAGGACCTCATCGACCAGGGCGTCGAGCGCGGCGACTACGACTCCTACGAGCACGGCCTCGAGGAGCGCGGGAAGGGCAACCCGCTCGGCCGCATCGGCGACCCGATGGAACTCGGCGACACCGTCGCCTTCCTCTCCTCGCCGAAGTCCGGCTACATCAACGGCACCGCAGTCCCCATCGACGGCGGCGCCGGTAGCTCGAACCTCTAAGGTTCCGTCACCTACTTATCGCAGCCCCGGGTTCGGTTTCGCATGGAGCCAGTCGACTTCGACGACGCAGAGACGTACGAACCCGACGAAGGATGGGGCCGGAAGGCGCTCGCCGGCAGCGAGAAGTTCACGTTCGAGTGGTTCGAGAAGCCCGCCGGACACAGTTCGCCGATGCACGACCACGAGAACGAACAGGTGTGCGTCTGTCTCGAGGGCGAACTCACCATCTACACCGAGGACGACTCCGTCACCCTCCAGAAGTACGACTCCGTCCACCTTGACTCCTGGGAGGAACACCGCGTGGAGAACACGGGCGACGAGCGCGCCGTCGGCCTCGACGTGTTCGCACCGGGCCGCAGCTTCGACTTCTGGACGGACCGCCAATGAAGTACGTCGCACGCGCCGCGGACGGCACGCCCCTGCTCGGCGACGACGACGGATTCGTCCCGCTGAACGCGGCCGACCCCGCGCTCGAAACCGTCGCGGACGCGCTCGCACAGGCGCCCGACGGCCTCCCGAGTCCCGCGGACGCCACCGCCGAGCGCGTCGCCGCCGAGGACCTCGCGTTCGGCTTCCCGCTCGACCAGCCCGGCAAACTCTGGGGTATCGGCCTGAACTACGCGGACCACGCCGAAGACCTCGACGAGGTGCGCCCCGAGGAACCCGCGAGCTTCGTCAAGCCGCCGTCGGTCGCCGCCGGCCCCGACACGCCCATCCGCCTCCCGCCCGCGGACGTGACGGACCGCGTCACCGCGGAGGCCGAACTCGGCGTCGTGCTCGGCCGCACGTGCTCGAACGTCCCCGAAGACGACTTCTCGGACGTCGTCGCCGGGTTCGTCCCCATCATCGACATGACCTCCGAGGACATCCTCGAACGCAACCCGCGCTTCCTCACGCGCGCCAAGAGCTTCGACACGTTCCTCGTCGCCGGCCCCTACATCGCCGTCCCCGAGAACGTCGAGGAGTTCTTCGACCAGGTCACGGTTCGCACCGTCGTGAACGACGAAATCGTCTCCGAGAACACCCTCGACGGAATGCTGTTCAAGCCGCCGGAACTCCTGAACTACCTCTCTCAGTCCACCACGTTCCAGCCCGGCGACATCATCAGCACGGGCACGCCCGGCGCGGGCGTCATCGAGGACGGCGACACCGCGCGCGCCGAAGTCGAACCAATCACGGACCTCGAAACGAACGTCGTTCGCCAGTAACCCCCCTGTTTCTCGCAGTCGGTCGGTTCGCCGCGACCGCCCGGCTTTACACCCCCTGACGTTCTACCGCCTCCATGGCAATCGACCCCGCCGCCGACTCCCGGGCGGCGTACGACTACACGAGCGACGACGTGGAGCGCCCCGACCTCGTGGACGCGCTCTCCCGCGTCGTCGACGGCGACGTGCGCTTCGACACGTACACCCGTCAGCTCTACGCGACGGACGCGAGCGCCTACGAGGTCACGCCCATCGGTGTCGTGTTCCCCGAGAGCGCCGCGGACGTGGAGGCGACCGTCTCCTACTGCGCCGACCACGACGTTCCCGTCCTCCCCCGCGGCGGCGGCACGAGCCTCGCCGGCCAGACGGTGAACGAGGCCGTCGTCCTCGACTTCTCCCGCCACATGGACGGCGTTCGCTCGGTCTCCCCCGACGACCGCGTGGTGACCGCACAGCCCGGAATCAAACTCGGCGACCTCAACGCCGACCTCGCCGAGCACGGCCTGAAGTTCGCGCCCGACCCCGCGTGGGGCGATAAGTCCGCGCTCGGCGGCGCCATCGGGAACAACTCCTCGGGGTCGCACTCGCTCGTCTACGGGAAGACGGACGCCTACGTCGAGTCCCTGGAGGTCGTGCTCGCCGACGGCACCCGAACCACGTTCGGCCAGCTCTCCGTCGCGGAACTCCGCGAACGCGCCGACCCCGACGGCGACCGCGAAGCCCGCATCTACGCCGAAATCGAGCGCATCCTCGACGAAGAGTTGGCTGAAATCGACGCCCAGTACCCGGACATGAAGCGGAACGTCTCCGGGTACAACCTCGACTACGCCTTCCGGGACGCCGACGCGGACGGCGGCGTGGTGAACGTCGCCGCGCTCCTGGCGGGCAGCGAGGGAACCTTGGGCGTCATCACGGAGGCGACCGTCTCGCTCGAACCCGTCCCGGAGACGAAAGCGGTCGCGCTGTTCGCGTACGACGACCTCGTGGACGCCGTCTCGGACGTGGCGCCGATACTCGAACACGACCCCGCGGCCGTCGAACTCGTCGACGACGTGCTCCTCGACCTCGCCGCCGACACCGAGGAGTTCGCGGACGTGGTCGGAATGCTCCCCGAGGGCACGGGATCCGCGCTGCTCGTCGAGTTCTACGCCGACAGCGACGACCACGGCCGCCAACTCGTCGCCGACCTCGCCGCCGACCGCGCGCCCGACACCGAGACCGAGTTCGCGCCCCGCGAGGACCGCGCCGTCGCCGACGCGCCCGTTTTCGCGACGCACGCGATGGAAGCCCACGACGAGGAACAGCGAAGCCGGTTCTGGAAGATGCGGAAGGCCGGGATGCCGATTCTGCTCTCGCGCACCTCGGACGAGAAACACATCTCCTTCATTGAGGACTGCGCCGTCCCGCCCGAGCGCCTCCCCGAGTACGTCCAGGACTTCCAGGACGTGCTCGAAGCGCACGACACGTTCGCGTCCTTCTACGCGCACGCCGGCCCCGGCGTCCTGCACGTCCGCCCGCTCGTCAACACGAAAGCCATCGACGGCGCGGAGACGATGGAATCGATTTCGGACGCCGTCACCGACCTCGTCGTCGAGTACGGGGGCAGCGTCTCCGGCGAGCACGGCGACGGCCGCGCGCGCACCCAGTGGAACCGGAAGCTGTACGGCGACCGCCTCTGGCGCGCGTTCCGCGACCTCAAGTCCGCGTTCGACCCCGACTGGCTGCTCAACCCCGGCCAGGTGTGCGGGTTCGACGACGCGGCGAGCGCCGAGTCCGCCGGCCTCCCCGAGCGCGCGACCGCCGTGTCGATGACGGAGAACCTCCGGTACGGCGCGGACTACGAGTTCGACGAGGGCTTCGAGCCGACGCTCTCCTGGGAGAACGAGAACGGCTTCCAGGGGATGGCCGAACTCTGCCACGGCTGCGGCGGCTGTCGCGGCAGCCAGGACACCACGGGCGGCGTGATGTGCCCGACGTACCGCGCCGCGGACGAGGAAATCCAGGCCACCCGGGGGCGCGCGAACCTCCTCCGGCAGGCGATGAGCGGCGACCTCCCCGAGGACGAACAGTTCAGCGACGAGTTCGTCACCGAAGTCCTCGACCTCTGCATCGGCTGCAAGGGCTGCTCGCGCGACTGCCCGAGCGAGGTCGACATGGCGAAGATGAAGGCCGAACTCACGCACGAACACCACCAGCGCGAGGGCGCGAGTTTCCGCTCGAAACTGTTCGCGAACATCGACACGCTCTGCAAACTCGGGAGCGCGACCGCACCCGTCTCGAACCTCGCGACGAAACTCCCGGGCGCGCGCGAACTCGGCGAGCGCGTCCTCGGCATCTCCAAATCGCGCACGCTCCCCTCCTTCACGCGGGAGACCTTCCAGGACTGGTTCGACTCACGGGGCGGCAGTCGGGTGCCCGAATCCGACGCCGATTACGCGGTCGTCCTGGTGGCGGACACGTACTCGAACTACTGTACGCCCGCCCCCGCGAAGGCCGCCGTCCGGGTTCTGGAGGCCGCGAGCGTCCACGTCTCCGTCGCCGACCGCACCGACGTGGGGCGGCCCGCCTTCTCGAAGGGCTTCCTCGACCGCTCCAGGGAGCGCGCCGAAGCCACCGTCGAGGAACTCGCGCCCGCCGTCGACGACGGAAAGGACGTCGTGCTCGTCGAACCCTCGGACGCCGTGATGCTCCAGTCCGACTACCGCGACCTCCTCGACGGCCCCGAGATGGAGCGCGTCAGCACGCACGCGTACGGCGTCCTCGAATACCTCGACCGCCACCGACTGGACGAGGACCTCTCCCTCTCGGGGGACGGCAGCCTCGCCTACCACGGCCACTGCCACCAGAAATCCACGAAGAAGGACCACCACGCCGTCGGTGTGCTCCGCCGCGCCGGCTACCGCGTGAACGCCCTCGACTCCGGCTGCTGCGGGATGGCCGGCAGTTTCGGCTACGAGGCCGAACACCACTCGATGAGCATGGCCATCGGCGGAATCCTCGAAGACCAAGTCGCTGCGACCGACGTGGACGAAGTCGTCGCGCCCGGCGCGTCCTGCCGCACCCAACTCCACGACCTCCCTGACGCCCCCGACGACCCACGCACGCCCGTCGAAGCGCTCGCGGACGCGCTCGCGTCCGGCCCCGACGCTTAATCCGCCGGCGTGCCCAGTCACGAGTATGCGCGCGGAGTCCGCGGTCGGCGACACGCCGCTCGTCGCTCTCGACCTCGACGTCACGCCGGCGGTGTACGGGAAGGTCGAGTGGCTGAACTTCCACGACCACTCCTACGGCGGCGGGAGCGTGAAGTCCCGCATCGCCGTGTCGATGCTCGACGCCGCCGAAGCCCGGGGCGAAATCGGCGACCGGACGATTCTCGAACCATCTAGTGGAAACACCGGGCTCGCGCTCACCCGCGTCGGCGTCTCGCGGGGGTACGACGTGGAAATCGTGAGTTACGAGGGGACGAGCCGGACGAAACTCGACGCCATCCGGGACGCCGGTGGCGCCGTCCACCTCGCGGACACCTACGAGGAAATGCTCGCGAAGGCCGAGCGCCTGCTCGATTCTGATGACTACTATCGGCCCGACCAGTACGCGAACCCCGCGAACCCGCGCGCGCACGAGACCGGCACCGGCCCCGAACTCTACGCGCAGACCGACGGCGAGGTGACGCACTTCGTCGCCGGCGTCGGGTCGGGTGGCACCATCACCGGTGTCGGGCGCGCGCTCGGCGACGAGGGGGTCGAAATCGTCGGGTACGAACCCCGGAAACCCTACCACGCCATCGACGGCCTGAAATACGTTCGCGGGAGCCGGTTTGAGAAACCCGGCGTCTACGACGAGTCCGCGCTCGACGACCGGCTCGACGTCTCCACGCGCGAGGCGTACGCGCACGCCCACCGCCTCCGCGGCCGCTACGCCGACCGCCCTATCGACATCCGCGACACCGGCCAGTACGACGAATCCATAGTGCGCGACCGCCTCCGCGTCGACGGCGACTTCCTCGTCGGCGCGTCCGCGGGCGGGGCCGTCGCCGCCGTCCACGACCTCGACCGCCGCGGCCGCTTCACGCCCGACGACACCGTGGTCATTCCACTCCCCGACCGCGGCGACCGCTACCGGACGCTCCCGCCGTGGGGGAGGTTCTGCCACCGATAGTCGTTAGGCCGCCCGCCGACAAACCCGGGTATGAGCGGCCTCGACCTCGACCCCACCCAGCTCGACCGGTACTCCCGGCACATCATCATGGACGACGTGGGCCCCGAGGGACAGCAACGCCTCCTCGACGCGAACGTCCTCGTGGTCGGCGCGGGCGGCCTGGGCGCGCCCGTGATTCAGTACCTCGCCGCGGCCGGCGTCGGCCACCTCG
This sequence comes from Salarchaeum sp. III, assembly GCF_036418315.1. Classification (NCBI taxonomy): domain Archaea; kingdom Methanobacteriati; phylum Methanobacteriota; class Halobacteria; order Halobacteriales; family Halobacteriaceae; genus Salarchaeum; species Salarchaeum sp. III. The sequence goes on from NZ_JAZHPG010000027.1 coordinate 498,356, forward strand.
CCATCGTCGACGACGACGCCGTCGAGCGCTCGAACCTCCAGCGTCAGATAATCCACGCCGACAGCGACATCGGCACGCCGAAGGTCGAGAGCGCCCGCGACTACGTCGAATCCTTGAACCCCGATATCGAGGTTGAAACCCACCACGCCCGCCTCACCGTCGAGAACGCCCACGACCTCGTCGCAGACCGCGACTTCGTCGTGGACTGCTCGGACAACTTCGCCACCAGATACCTCGTGAACGACGCCTGCAAACTCGAAGGCGTTCCCTTCAGCCACGGCGCTATCTATCGCTTCGAGGGCCAGGTCGTCACGTTCGACACGACCGACGACTCCCCCTGCTATCGGTGTCTGTTCCCCGAAGCCCCGCCCGAGGGAACGGTGCCGGACTGCGCGACCGCCGGCGTGCTCGGCGTCCTCCCCGGAACCGTCGGCTGTATTCAGGCGACCGAGGCCGTGAAGAGCCTGCTCGACCACGGAGAGTTGCTCGACGGCCGCCTCCTCTTCTACGACGCCGCCGACACCACCTTCGAGGAAATCGAGTTCGAGAAGAACCCCGACTGCCCCGTCTGCGGCGACCATCCCGAAATCGAGAGCGTTCGCGAGGTCGAGTACGCCGACGGCTGCAGGGTTTAAGTAGGAGGCCGCGGCCAGCGGCCGGCGTGCCCTGACTCGGGCCGTGCGCGACCCACTCCGGAACGGCGACGCGCCGCGCACGGACAGCGGAGCGTCGCCTGCTAGCCCACTGTGGATTTCGCGTCCCGGAACAGGCCGTCCAGAATCTCGGGCGTCGTCGGGTGGTACGCGCGGTCGGGGAGGTCGCGCACGTCCATCCCGTTCTCCACGACGACCTGCATCGTCTTCGCCATCACGTCCGCGTGGTGGTGGAGCCCGTGATAGCCGAGGACGGTTCCGTCCGCGGCGACGACGAGCTTCGCCCAGCCCCACGGCACCTGTTTCGACCTGAAGATGCCGTCGCTGCTCGCCTCCCGCGTCGCCGTCACCACGTCCTCGTAGCCGCGCTCTCCGGCCTCGTCCACCGTGTAGCCGACGGACGCGTACGGATAGACGCCCGCACCCGCGAACATCACGTAGTGCGGAATCGGGTCGTACGACGCCATGGACTCGCCCGCGTGATACCGCAATACGTTCTCGCCCGCGAGATACCCCTCCTCCTTCGCCATGTGGAGTATCATGCGTTCGCCGAGCACGTCTCCCGCCGCGAACACCCACGGTGCGTCCCGCGACTGCATCGTGTCCGCCGCCCAGTCGCCCGTCGCGTCGATACCCGCGTTCTCCAGCCCGACGCCGTCCACCGCGGGTTCGCGGCCCGTGAAGCAGAACAACTGGTCCGCGTCCACGTGACTACCGTCGTCGAGGAACAACCGCACGCCGCCGTCGCGCTCCTCGACCGCGGTCTCCATCACGCCCGTCTCCACGGTCACGTCGAACTCCTCCCTGTACAGTTCGAGGAGTTCGTCCCCGATGCGGTCGTCCGCGCGGTCGAGCGGCCGCGCGTCGTGCTCGATGACTGTGATGTCCATCCCCGCGGCCTCCGTGAGGTAGGGGACGAGCTCGACGCCGACGTACCCGAACCCCATCACCACCCCGGAATCCGGGAACGCGGTCGCGTCGAGCACGTCCCGGCTTCCCATCCAGTCCACGTCCTCGATGCCCGGGATGGCGGGGGCGTTCAGGGTCGAACCGGTGGCGACGACGACGTAGTCCGCGTCGACGGTGTCGCCGCCGATTTCGACCTCGTGCTCGCCCACAATGCGCGCGGTGTCGTGGACGAACGTCACGTTCTCGCGCTCCGCGAGGTCGTGCACGGCGTTCCGGCGGTGCTCCGCGAACCCGAGCACGCGGTCGTTCTTCGTCTCGACCGTGTCCCCGAGGTCAACGGACAGCGCGTCCGCGCCCTCGATGCGGTGGTCGTGGCGGGCCTGATGCGCGTGCTCGGCAACGGAGAGAAGTTCCTTCGATGGCATACAGCCGCGGAGGATGCAGAGGCCGCCGCCGGGGTCGCCGTCGTCGACCAGCGTCACCTCGAAGTCGGAGTCCGCGAGCGTCTCTGCGGCGGCGACGCCGGCGCTCCCGTACGCACCGATGACGACTACGTGGGGCATACTGGGGGAACGGCGGCCGCGAAGTTAGGCGTTCGGCCTGCGGCGGTCGTCACGCATCCCGGAGGTCGGCGTACGCCGGCCAGAACGGGTCGGATTCGGGTTCGGGGAGCGGACTGTCGTCAACGCGGACGCCGGACTCGGTCACGCGCCCCACGTCGGCCGCCGGAATCCCCTCGGCGTCGAGCGCGTCCACGACGGGCGCGCTGTCTCGCGCGGCGAGCACCACCGTCCCCGAGCTCGACGCCGTCCACGGGTCGATACCGAGCGCGTCGCAGACCTCGCGCACGCCCGGAGAGGTCGGCACCGCGTCCCGGTCGATGTCGATACCGACGCTGCTCGCGGCGGCGAGTTCGTGCAGGCCGTTCGCGAGGCCGCGCTCGGTCGCGTCGTGCATCGCCGTCACCTCGCCCGTCGCTGCGGCCGCGAGCGCGTCCCGGACAGGCGAGGCGTCCCGGAGGCGGTCGCGTGCCGCGGCGACGGTCTCGGCCGGGAGGTCGAGGCGGTCCCCGAATACGGTCGCGATGACGCCCACCGTTTCGATGGCGGGTCCCTTCGTGACGACGACGCGGTCACCCGCCGTCGCGCCTGTCGGGAGGACGAGGTCGTCGCGGTCGCCGAGCGCGAGCGCCGTCGCGCCGCCGACCGTGGGAAACGACCCGTCCTCGTACGCGCCGGTGTGGCCCGTGACGATGCTCGTCCCGAGGTCGCGGGCCTCCGCGTCGAACACGGAGAACACCTCGCCGACGAAGCCGGGGTCGGCGTCGAGCGGGAGGTTCCAGTCCACGGTGAGGTGGGTCGGTGCGAGGCCGGAGAGCGCGGCGTCGGAGACGGCGATGTGGAACGCGAACCACGCCGCGTCCCGGACGCCGAGGTCGGAGAGCACGAACAGGGGGTCGCTCGCCAGCGCGAGCACGCGGTCCCCGAGGTCGACGACGCCGAAGTCGGCGCCGTGCGTCGGGCCGAGCAGCACGTCGTCGCGGTCCGCGCCGAGGTTGGGCGCAACGTGCGCGTCGAAGAACTCGCGGCTCGCCTTCCCGTGGTCCATACCGGGGAGAGCGCGCCCGGGATTAAGAACCCTCAGTAGACGCGGTCGAGGAAGTCGGCGAGCGCGTCGTTCACTGCAGCGGGGTTCTCGCAGTTCGAGGAGTGGCCCGCCTCGGGGATGGATTCGAACGTCAAGTCCGGAATTTCCGCGTAGGAGTCCCGCGCCTCGTCGATATCGAGTGTCGCATCTTCCTCGCCATGCACCGCGAGCACAGGTACGTCGATGTCGTCGACGCGTTCGTGGAGGTCGTCCCGGTCGAGCCACGAGTACACCTCGCCCTTCACGGCGTCCCCGGGATAGGTCGTCCAGCGGTCCACCCAGGCGTCCACGAGGTCGGTGCGCTCCTCCCGCGTCGTCTCGCCGAACAGTTCGTGCGTGACCGGTCGTGCGGCCTCCTCGGGGAGGGTCGGCAGTCCTTCGAGGGCGTCCACGGTCGCAGCGTGGCGCTCCTGGTCGGCCGGCGAGTGCGGTTTCGCCATCGAGTCGACGAGAACGAGGCCGTCGAGGCGGTCGGGGTGGTCGAGCGCGAATTTCAACCCCATGAATCCTCCCATGGACATACCGGCGAGGACGCAGGAGTCGATGTCCTTCGCGTCGAGGACGCGCTCGACGTCGGCGACGAGGTCGTCGAGGTCGTAGTCGTCCGCGTACCGGTCGGTCCGTGCGCGCAAGTCGACCGATACCGTCCGGTAGTCGTCGCTGAACGCGTCCAGCTGCGGTGCGAACATCGTGCGGTCCATCAGGGTGCCGTGCGCGAACACGACGGTGTCCCCGTCCCCGCGGTCGGTCGAGACGGTCTCCGCGCGGTGCGTGTACAGCGGTGCGCCACTACGTGACATACTAATCCCTTAATTATTATAATGTATATAGGTGGGGGTGGGTCGAACAGCGTAAGAACGCGCCACCCGAACGGGCGGCTATGACCGACGCGGCGTTCCTCGCCGACCCGACGCCCACCGAGGCCGCCGACGCCCTCCGGGACGCGGACGGCCGCGCCGTCGCGCTGTACGGCGCGTGCGAACTCGTCTACGACGGCCGCGCCACCAGCACGCTCCCGGCCGGCCGCCGGCACGTCCTCCGCAAGCCCGACGGCACACTGCTCGCGCACGCGGCCACCGGCCACCAGCCCGTGAACTGGCTCGCGTCCGGCGCCAGCCTCGACGTTTCCGTCGAGGACGACGAACTCCTCCTCCACGGCGAACGCGACGGCGAGGCCCTCGACTGTCGGTTCACCAGTCTCGACCACGTCTCCCTCCTCCCGCTTGACGACGCGGACGCCGAAGTCTCCGGCACCGAAGACGACCTCCGCGAACGCGTGCTCGCCGACCCCAGCCTGATTTCGGACGGCTTCCGGCCGCTCGCGACCGAACGCGACACCGCCGCCGGCCCCGTCGACATCTACGGCGAGGACGCCGACGGCACTCGCGTGGTCGTGGAACTGAAGCGCCGCCGCGTCGGCCCGGACGCGGCCAGCCAGCTCGACCGGTACGTCGACGCGCTCCGCCGCGACCTCCACGCCGACGCGGCCGTGCGCGGCGTGCTCGTCGCGCCCTCCGTCACCGACCGCGCCCGCCAACTGCTCTCCGAGGCCGGCCACGACTTCGTCCCGCTCAGCCCCTAGAGACGCCGTTTCAGCTTTTGGAGGACGGTCATCGCCTCCAGCGGCGTCGTCTGCGCCAGGTCCACGTCCCGCAACGCGTCCTCGATGTCGCTCGGCGCGCTCCCGCCGTCAGCCTCCTGCGCGTTCCGCCGCTCGTCGGCGTCGGGCGTGCGAACCGCGTCCCGTTCTCGCTCGCGCTCGACGAGTTCGCGCGCCCGCCGCACCACGTCGTCCGGCACGCCCGCGGCCTTCGCCACCTCGATACCGTAGGAGGCGGTCGCCGCGCCGTACGCCACGTCGTGTCGGAACGCGACGCCGTCGTCCTCCTGCGTCGCGGGGAAGTGGAGGTTCACCGCCTCCCCGAGTTCGTCCGCGAGGTCGGTGAGTTCGTGGTGGTGCGTCGCGAACAGCGTCTTCGCGTCGGTCTCGTCGTGCACGTACTCGGTGATGGCGCGCGCGATAGCGAGGCCGTCCGCCGTGCTCGTCCCCCGCCCCACCTCGTCGAGGAGGACGAGCGAGCCGTCGTCGGCGTCCCGGAGGATGTCCGCGAGTTCCGTCATCTCCACCATGAACGTCGAGCGGCCGCCCGCGATGTCGTCGCTCGCGCCGACGCGCGTGAACACGCGGTTCAGCACGCCGAGTTCCGCGGACTCCGCGGGCACGAAACTCCCGACCTGCGCGAGCACGCAGATGAGGGCGACCTGCCGCATGTACGTGGACTTCCCGCTCATGTTCGGGCCGGTGATAACGGCGATGCGGTCGTCGCCACCGAGGTGGACGCCGTTCGGCACGAACCCGTCCTCGGTGCGCTCCACGACCGGGTGTCGGCCGCCCTCGATGTCGACGGGCGCGCCCGCCTCCCGCATCTCCGGCCGCGCGTAGTCGTACTCCGCCGCGACGGTCGCGAGCGAGCAGAGAGCGTCCAGTTCCGCGACCGCCGCCGCGACGTCCTGCACGCGCTCGGCCTCCGCCGCGACCGACTCCCGGACCTCGACGAACAGCTCGTACTCGCGGTCGTCCGCCCGCCCCTCGGCGCGCACGATTTCGTCCTCCCGCTGCTTGAGTTCGGGCGTCACGTACCGTTCGGAGTTCTTCAGCGTCTGCCGGCGCTCGTAGTTCTCCGGGACGTGCTCGGTGTTCGCCTTCGTCACCTCGATGTAGTAGCCGTGCACGCTGTTGTGCCCGACCTTCAACGACTCGACGCCCGTCCGCTCTTTCTCCGCGGCTTCGAGGTCGCGAATCCACTGCTTTCCCTCCCGCTCGGTCTCCCGTAACTCGTCCAGCGTCTCGTCGTAGCCGTCCCGGATGACGCCGCCCTCCGTGAGTTCCTGGGGCGGGTCGTCCACGACGGCGCTCCCGATTTCCTCGCGCACGTCCGAGAGGTCCTGAATGCGCGCGTGGAGGTCGTGGAGCTTTCCGGACTCGGCGTCCGCGAGCAACTCCCGGAGCTCGGGAAGCACGTCGAGCGTCGTCTTCAGCGACCGGAGGTCGCGGGCGTTCGCGCGTCCCCGGGACACCCGCGAAATCAGGCGTTCGATGTCGTACACGTCCCGCAGGGCCGTCGCGAGTTCCTCGCGCGTCCGGAGGTCGCCGCGGAGTTCCTCCACGCCGTCGAGGCGGGCGTCGATTCTATCCCTGTCGACGAGCGGCCGGCGGAGCCAGTCCGTGAGCTTCCGCCGGCCGAGCGCACAGGAGGTCTCGTCCAGCACGTCCACCAGCGTCGTGCCCTCGCGGCCGTGCACGCTCCGCGGTTCGAACAGTTCGAGGCTGCGCAGCGCGACCGCGTCCAGCACCATGTAGTCGCGGGGGTCGTAGCGCGTGAGGTGGTTCAGGTAGTCGAGCGTCTCCTTTTGGCCGGCGCGCGTGTACTCCGCGTACGAGAGGAGCGCGCCGCACGCCCGAATCTCGCTGTCGCCGGCGAGCCTTCGTTCGGGCGCGCCGAAGTACGCGTCCAGTTTCTCGCGCGCGCTCGCGGCGTCGAACGCGTCCTCCCGGAACCGCGTCACCATGCAGTCCGCGCCGAACAGGTCGGTGTCGACGCCCGGTTCCACCACGGCCTCCGCGGGCGCAAATCGCCCGAGTTCGTCCCGGACCTGCTGGCGGGACTCCGCGCTCGTCGCGACGAAGTCGCCGGTGGACACGTCGAGGAACGCGAGGCCGTACGTCTCGCCGCCGGTGAGCGCGGCGACGAAGTTGTTCTCGTCCCCGGAGAGCAGTTCGTCCTCGGTGACGGTGCCGGGCGTGACGATGCGGGTGACCGCGCGGTCCACGAGACTGTTCGTCGCGTCCGCGTCCTCCACCTGGTCCGCGACCGCCACGCGATAGCCCGATTCGAGGAGGGTCTCGATGTAGGGTTCGGCGTTGTCGATGGGGATGCCCGCCATCGGGTAGGTGCCCGTGGAGTCCTCGCGGGCGGTGAGCGTGATTTCGAGGACGCGCGCCGCTTCCTCCGCCGCCTCGCAGAACGTCTCGTAGAAGTCCCCGACCTGAAAGAGCACGAGCGCGTCGTCGTAGCGCTCGCAGAGGTCGAGGTACTGAGAGAGCATCGGCGTCAGTTCCTCGCGGCGCTCCGCCATCTTCTCCGGAGCGCCGAGCGCCTCAGTCATACCCCAGATTCAGGGGGTTCGTCCGGAAATAGTCGTCGCACTCACGCGGTTACGGGGGAGTTCACAACGAATCGAACCGTGTGCGTTCGCTCAATCGACGGGCGTGACAGAGTGTCGCGTCCGGAAATCCGCTGGTTGCGTCATCTATCACGGACTCCAGCTCACCCAATGCCATCGACCGCTCGATACCCTCCGGACGGCGAGTGACCTGCAGCGAACTCTCCTTCACTTCGTCGTCTCCGACGACGATGTAATACGGAACCCAGTCCTGCTCAGCCTTCGCGACCCGTTTCCCGACAGTTCGGTCACGATCATCGATGTCCACTCTCACCGAGCGCGACTCCAGCCTCTTCGCGATGTCCGCACAGTACGCGTCGTGTGCGGCCCCGACGGGGATGAGTCGTACCTGTGTCGGGGAGAGCCAGACCGGGAACTGCGGGTTCCGGCGTTCCGCAGCCCTGTCAAGCATCGCTGCGAACGCCCGTTCGATACTTCCGGTCGGCGAACAATGGACGAGAACAGGGTGTGTCGATCGGCTGTCCCTCTCGTACGTGATGTCGAACCGGGACACCGTTTCGGAGTCCAGTTCGACCGTCGCGAGCTCTGTCGTATTTCCGTACCCGTCGACGAATAGGTAATCGAGTTTAACTGTCCAGTAGCGTTCCGCTGTCGGTCGGATATCCAGCACGATGGGTTTCTCGAGTGTTCCCGCTAACTCTGCCACCCATTCCCGTCGCTCTTCGAGATCCTGGGCATTCATCGACAGCTTCAGCGCGTACTCGAGATCGAACGCGTCCTCCGTTTCCAGAGCCAGCGCAGCCTGCCGAACGAACTCCGTTCGACCCATAGACTCGTTTGCGACGGCCGTATGGATGTCTGGAAGAGTGAACTCTCGCTGGCGCGTGAGGGCTGTCGTTTCGCCCGACCGCTCTTGCCGGAACACGCCGTGTGCGAGTTCGTACAGCCGAACTGGGAGCTGCTGTTCGGTGAGATTGAGCGTTCGGAGTGTGGAGAAGTGACCAAAATCGGACGCGAATCTAAGATACAACGGATCCCGGCCGCTGGTGGTGTACTGACGTTCATCAAATGAACTGACCTGTTCGCTGATCTCCGGTCGAGCCGCGTCGTACATCGTCGGGGTCTCTACTCGATGGGTCTCGAGGGCATTCGCTATCGAGGACGCGTACCGCTCAAGCAGATCCTTAACGACCATCCCGCGTGGATGCCACCGCATCGCTCCCGTGTCGCCGAACTCGTCGTAACTTACGAAGCCCTTCTTCCGCATCAGGGACAGATGCGGTGGTTCTGTCCCCGCTGATTCAGGGGGAGATAGAACCGTACTCGTCGGATCCTCGTCCACCTCCGCCACCCAGTCTCCGTCCGGCAGTACGACTCGCCGCGACATCTCTTCCATTGAAACTCTACTCGCAGCCTGCCAGGAAAAAAGAGTTGGTTACTCGTCGAGCCGTTCGAGCGTGTCCCGATGCTTCGCGATGAGTCCGCGAACTCGCTGTTTGTAGCCTGCACCGTCGGTGCGAACCGATCTATCGTAGCTTTCGTTCATAGTGGGACACCTCGGGTCTATTCACGTATTCTCCCGCACCGGTTATTAATTCTCTGGTTCGGCGGAAACGAGTCGTTCAGTGTCTATCGTCCCGTTAGAGAGCCACTGCGCGATCTCCGAGACGTTGTACCGGGAGATCGATTTCATCACGACTTCCACGGTCTCCGGGTCGACTTCGGCAGGCTCCCGGCCGTGTCTGTCGAGGAACTCAACGACGGTGAGCCACGCTGTCCGCTTGTTCCCGTCCTCGTAGACGTGTAGTGACGGAAGGCCGCAGAGGAGGGCTGCCGCCCGCTTACTGATTGTCGGCTCGTCTCGCGCGTCCGCGATGACTTCCCGAATCTTCTCGTCCGGAAAGAACCCGTCGACTCCAGCGTTATCCAGGTCGAATTCGGCGACTATTTCGTCGTGGTTCGTGTGAACCTCATCAACTGACGGAAGTCGCTCCATCTGGTCGCCTCCTACACTCGCGGCGGTTCTATGTGTTTCGCCGGGGTGCGGTCGCAAGCCCCGATACGTAGACGAACGCGCGGCCGGCGGGCGCCGCACCACCTAACTGTCCGGCGTCCGAGACGCCGCGCATGGACTACGCGCGAGTCGAAGCCCGCGTCCACGAGTTCCTCGCCGAGCGCCTCGACGACGCGGACGCGGACGGCTACGTGCTCGGCGTCAGCGGCGGCCTCGACTCAGCACTCGGCGCGCAGGTGGCCGCGGACGCCGTCGGCCCCGAGAACGTCTTCGGCCTGATTCTGCCGGGCGCGCCGAGTTCGGAAGCGAACATGCAAGACGCCCGCGAGTTCTGCGAGTCGCGCTCCATTCCCCACGAGGTGGACGACATCCAGCCCGCGGTCGCGTCCGTCCGCGACGGCCTCCCCGGCGACTTCGACGAGACCACGGTCGGGAACGTCCGCGCCCGCGTCCGGATGACGTACTGCTACGAGGCCGCGAACGCCCGAAACTATCTGGTGCTCGGCGCGGACAACAGGTCTGAGTACGAACTCGGGTACTTCACGAAGTACGGCGACGGCGCGGTCGACGTGACTCCCTTCGGCGACCTCTACAAGACCGAACTGTACGAGTTCGCCGAGTTCCTCGACCTGCCCGAGAAATTCGTGGAGAAACAGCCGACCGCGGAACTCTGGGAGGGCCAGACTGACGAAGGGGAACTGGGCGCGTCCTACGAGACCATCGACGCCGTGCTCCGACGGTATCTCGACCACGGACTCACCGTCGCGGAAATCGTCGCGGACACGGGCGTCGAGCGCGACCTCGTGGAGCGCTTCGTCTCCCTCCACGACTCCACGGAGCACAAGCGCCGGCGGCCGCCGACGCCGGGCCTGCGCTAGAGTCCGAAGTCGCTCGGTTCCGCGTCCCGAACTGGGGGAAGGCGGCGGAGGCGCGGGCGCAGGAGAACGTAGGCGGCGGTGAACGCGAACCCGGACGCGGCGAGCGCCATCGTCGTCCGGACGCCCGCGGCCTCGCCGGCGAGACCGCCGAGGAGCGACCCGAGCGGGAGCGTCGCGCCCGACGCCGTGCCCTTCGTCGCGGACACGCGACCGAGTACGTCGGTGGGGAAGACGCGCTGGTTCAGTGTCGAGGACACCACGCCGCTCGCCCCGACCGGCACCCACGCCGCTCCGAAGAGGAGGACGGTGAGCGCGGGCGACGACGAGAGCACGGCGGCGAGCCAGCAGGCCGCGCCGAGGCCGTGCGTCACCAGCACGAGGCCGAACGGCACGCCCTCGACGTACGGTCCGACGAGCGACCCGAGAAGCCGGCCGACGCCGAGCGCGCCCAGGAGGAGTCCGTAGAGCAGTGGACCGCCGAGCGACGCGCCGAACGCGGGGAGAACCGCGAGCGCGACGCCCGTGGTGAAGTTCGCGACGGCGGTGGTGAGGACGAGTTCGACGAACACCGTCCCGCGGAGCACGTCGATCCCCTCCCGGAGGTCGGCGCGGTACGACCCGAGCGCGTCGCGGACGGACGGTTCTTCGTCGCGCGATTCGGGCGCGTCGAGGCTGACACCGGCGAACAGGACGGCGGCGAGCGCGAACGTCCCCGCGTCGGCGAGAAACAGCGTTGTCGTGCCGACGGTCGCGACGACCGCGCCGCCGAGCGCGTCGAACACCATATCCAGTCCGAGCGTGACGGTGGCGAGCGCGGCGTTCGCGTTCGAGAGCCGGCCGTCGTCGACGATGCGCGGGAGAACCGCGGTCTCCATCGGCGCCATCGCGAGCGACGCCAGCATCAACAGCGGCGCGACCGCGAACAGCACCTCGACGCCGAGATAGCCGGTCGCGGCGGCGAGCGGCAGGCAGAGCACCACGATGCCCTGCGCGAGCTGCGCGCCGACGAGCACGCCCTTCAAGGGGAGGCGGTCCACGAGCGGCCCGGCGAGTATCTGCAGGAGCCATGGTAACAGCAGAATCGCGTTCAACGCGCCCGTGACGCCCGTCGAGCCGGTGAGGTCGAACGCGAGCCAGAGCACCGCGACGGTGTAGAGGCTGTCCCCGGCGTTCGTCACGAACTGCCCCGCGAAGAACCGGCGGAAACTCCGATTGCGCCAGACGGACTCGGTCACGACCGCTCACCCCGTGGGTGCGAGCGCGAGCCGTCGCTGTGTCTATCGAGCGATACGCTGTCCGGTGCGTCCCGGTGGGACGCGGCGTGTGTCTGCATTTCGTGTGGTCGACGGAGAGAACTGCGACCCCCGCACCGGCGGTGCGGGGAGCGTGGCGAACCCGAGTGCTGCGGCTATCGGGCCGCCCGCGCGGCGGGAGGAGAACGAGGGTCGTGGACCGGCCGCGGGTGTCGAACCATACCGTTCACCGGGCGTTCAGTGACCACCACTAAGTGCTTACTGGTCTCGCGGACGGGCCGCGAAGTGTCTGTGTGGACAAACGTCCCGTTAGGGGGGCGTGGTACCTTGACCCTCGGAAGGGTTATCCGGGCGGCGGTCCTGTATTTGATTGTAATGGCAAACGGTACCGTTGAATTCTTCAACGACACAGGCGGCTACGGTTTCATCTCGACTGACGACGGCGACCTCGACGACGACGAAGACGTGTTCTTCCACATGGAAGACGTCGGCGGCGAAGACCTCACGGAAGGGACGGATGTCGAATTCGACATCGAGTCCTCCCCCAAGGGCCCGCGCGCAGCGAACGTCGTTCGGCAGTAATACGAACTACCTGTCGCGCACAGCGACAGACACAACCCCCGATTTTCCCGTTATTTCACGCGTGAGCCATCGCTCTCCAGCGAACCGCTCTCTCGAAGAGGGGATTCGCTAGTGCCGGACGGTTCGACGGGCGCGCCGCCTAAATTCGTCCACGCCCAAGTAGCCGTATGAGTCTCACCGAGAAACCCCGACAGCTGGAGACGGGTGACGACCTCGACGCGCTCCTCGACTCCGAGGACGTGGTGCTCGTGGACTTCTACACGAAGGGCTGTACGCTCTGTCAGTCCATCGAGCCAATCGTCGGGAACGTCGCGCGCGCCACCACCGCGACCGTCGCGATGTGCAACCCCCAGACCGACCTCGATCTCGTGGACGAGTACGATATTCGGAGCGTCCCGACGCTCCTCCTCTTCGAGGACGGCGAGGTCGTCGGCCGATTGGCCGAGGGATTCCAGGGGACGGAGGCGGTCGTGGAGTTCGTCACCGAGAACAGTTCCGCGGAGCGCGCAGAAGACGCGGCCTGAACGGCCGGTAGCGTTCTAGCGGCCGTTGACGAGACGGTCGAGCTGCTCGGGCGGGACGGAGCCGCGGGCGGCGTGGTCGTCGTAGACGAACGTGGGGATGCCGGTGATGCCGACGTCGGTCGCCTCCTCGAATCGCGCTTCGAGTTCGGCTTCCAGCGTCTCGTCCGTGACGGCGTCCCGGATTTCGTCGCCGTCCACACCGACGGAGTCCGCCACGTCCGCGAGCACGTCCGGGTCGTCGATGGGACGGCCGTCCACCCAGTGCGTGTCGAACAACGCGTTGTAGAACTCCTTGAAGGTCTCGTCGTCGGAGGACTGCTTCACGTGGAGCGCGGCCTGCTGGGCGTCCCAGGAGTCCACGTCCGGGGCTTCGTCGAGAGAGAGCATCTCGCCGGCGTCGTACTCCTCTTTGAGTCGTTCGACGTTGTCCTTCACGTTCGCGAAGTAGTCCTCGTCCTTCCCGTCCTCGACGCTCTCGTCGATGTCGCCGTCGGGGCCGCGCTTGTACCCGCGGAGGTCGAAAAAGCGCCAGTCGACCGTGGGCGGGTCCTCGGCCTCGTCGAGGTACTGGTGGAGGCTCGCGCGGCCGAGGTAGCAGAACGGACAGACGAAGTCGGAGTACACCGCGAGGGTGTCCTCGGGAACGATATCGCTCATACTCGACGTACTCGCCGATAGCCGAAAAGGAACGCGGTGGCGGCACGCGACTCTGGGAACGGTTCACACCACCACAAAACATTTAACTGAAACGAGTCCCGAGCGTGGGGACACGAATGGAGCGCATCGAGACCGCACTCGCGTCCGCCGTTCGCGACACCGCGCTCGCGGAGTACGTCGCGCCCGAGCGGGCGGTTCGCGTCGCGGAGTTCGGCGGGGTGGGCGCGACCGGCGCGCTCGTCAACCTCCTCGTCCTCCTCGCGCTCGCCGACGGTGACGGCATCCTCCTGCCCGCGCTCGCCGCGTTCCTCGCAGGCGTCCTCTGGACGTACGGTCTGAACCGCCTCGTGACGTTCGACTTTAACGGCGGCGCGCTCGAACGCGCCCCCCACTACGTCGGCGTCTACGCCGTCGGATACGCAATCTACGCGTGCTTTCTCACCGTCGGACTGGCGCTCGCGCTCCCCGCCTGGCTCTCCGGCCTCGCCGCCACCGGCGTCGGCGGCGTCTGGAACTACTGGGGGAGCGAACGAATCGCGTGAGAAACACCTAACCGGACTTCTCCTCTCTCCTCCGGTATGCGACTGGAGGACTACTGGGGCGTCGGCCCGAAGACCGCCGCACTTCTCAACGACTCGCTCGGCACCGAGGCCGCCGTCGCCGCCATCGAATCCGCGGATAGTCGGACGCTCGTGGACGCCGGTCTCTCCCGGGGCCGCGCGACCCGCATCCTCCGGCGCGCGAACGGCGGCGACGGCATGGACGTGCTTGCGACCGAGGACGCCCGCGCCGTCTACAAGGACCTCGTCTCGCTCGCCGAATCCTACGCCGTCACCGACCACGCCGCCGACCGCGTCCGCGTTCTCACGCCCCTCCTCGACCGGAGCGCGGTCGAGGACCGACTGGACCGCGTGAGCGCGGCCGTCGACTCGTGGCGCGCGCTCGACGACGCCACGCGAACCGACGTGCTGGACGCGTTCGAGCGCTACGACGACGCGGGCGGCACCGACCGCGCGGCCGTGGACGCCGCGCTCGTCCTCCGAGAGACTGGTCTGCACGACGGCGTGTTCGCGCCGCTCGCGGACTGCGACCCCGACGCGCTCGCGGACGCCGCGGACGCCCTCCAGTACCTCGACGGCGAACGCGTCACCGCTGGCGCGGACGCCCGCCTCGACGAACTCCGGGACGCCCACGCGGACGCCGAACGCCTCGAACGCGACACGTTCGACGTGCTGGAGGAGATTCGGGGCTCGGGCGTGCGGGGCACCGAGGAGTTCCGGGAGGCGTTCGTCGCGTACGTCCGCGAGCAGACCGCTATCGACCCATCCCGCGTCCGGGAGGCGATGGGTGAGGGCGCGGCCGACGCCGCGGACTTCCTCGCCGCCACCGCGCGCACGCTCGAATCCGACCTCGCCACAGCGGTTGAAGCCCGTGAAGACACGGTGCGCGAGGGCCTCCGCGAGCGCGTCGATGCGGCGCGCGAGGACGTGGACGCCGCCGTGTCCGCGGTCTCCGACATCGCGTTCTACCTCTCGCTCGCGCGGTTCGCCGACGCGTTCGACCTCACGCGCCCCGACATCGTTGACACCGACACGCTCGCCGTCGTCGGCGCGCGCAACCTCTCGCTCCGCCGGGACGGCGCGGACGTTCAACCGGTCACGTACGGCGTCGGCGACCACTCCACCGGGGACGCGCCGAGCGGCGACCGCGTGACCGTGCTCACCGGCGCGAACTCCGGCGGAAAGACGACGCTCCTCGAAACGCTCTGCGAGGTCGCTCTGCTCGCACAGATGGGACTCCCCGTCCCCGCCGAGTCCGCTGAAGTCGGACTGGTGGACGCGCTCGTCTTCCACCGACGGCACGCCAGTTTCAACGCCGGCGTCCTCGAATCCACGCTGCGCTCCGTCGTCCCGCCGCTCTCCGGCGACCGCCGCACCCTCATGCTCGTGGACGAGTTCGAAGCCATCACCGAACCCGGGAGCGCCGCCGACCTCCTCCACGGCCTCGTCACCCTCACCGGTCGGCAGAACGCGCTCGGCGTCTACGTCACCCACCTCGCCGACGACCTCGCGCCCCTCCCCGACAACGCCCGCATCGACGGTATCTTCGCCGAGGGCCTCACCCCCGACCTCGAACTCGCCGTCGACTACCAGCCCCGCTTCGACACCGTCGGAAAATCCACGCCCGAGTTCATCGTCTCCCGATTGGTCGCCGAAACTGAGAATCGCGAAGAACAGGCAGCGTTCCGCACGCTCGCGGACGCGGTCGGCCACGACGCCGTCCAGCGCACGCTCGCCGACGCCGAGTGGACGCGGTAACTTACAGTCCCCCACCACCACTCGTCCGTATGGACTGGACACTCCTCCCGATAGTCGGCGGCGTCGCCCTGCTGCTCGTCGTGAGCGCCTTCTTCTCCAGCGCGGAAATCGCGCTGTTCTCGGTGCCAATCGAACGCGTCCGCGAACTCGCGACCACGCCCGCCGGCGAACGGCTCGCCGAAACCCGCGAAGACTCCCACCGACTCCTCGTCACCCTCCTCGTCGGGAACAACGTCGTCAACATCGCCATCTCCAGCATCGTCACCGTCGTCCTCGTCACCTACCTTCCCCCGAGTTACGCCGCCGTCGCCGCAACCCTCACCGCCACCTCGCTCGTGCTGGTGTTCGGCGAAATCCTCCCGAAAACCTGGGGGCTCGCGAACGCCGAATCCTGGTCGCTGCGCGTCGTCGGCCCGATGCGCGTCATCGAACTCGTCCTCTACCCGCTCGTCGTCTTCTTCGACACGCTCACCGGCGCGCTCGCACGGCTCGCGGGCGGCGAAACCGAAATCGAACGCGAATACCTAGACGAAAAGTAGGCGGTTAGTCGGAGTTCACGCTCGGACGCGTGCGCTCCGTGCCCTTCCCCTTCTTCGACAGACCGCGCCCGCGCTTGCCGGCGGCGGTCAGGCCGCGGTGCGCGCGACTCTCCTGCGAATCGTTACAGATCCAGTTCAAGTCGTCGTCGTTCTGGATGGCGGGATGCTCGGGGTCGAGGAAGATGACCTCGAACCACTTCTGCGAGCCGTCTTCACCGACCCAGTACGAGTTCAGGACGCGGAGATTCCGGTACTTCCGGGTCGCGCGCTCCTCAGCGATGCGCTGGAGGTTCTTCGAGCGACCGATGCGGTTCACGCCCTGGCGCTTCGTCCGACGCCCGGCCTTGAACCGCTTCTTGCGCGCCGTCCCCTTCCGCACCGAAACGCGGGCGACGACGACGCCCTGTTTCGCCTTGTAGCCCAGGTCACGGGCCTTGTCGAGACGAGTTGGGTTGTCAACGCGGACGATGGCGCCCTGGTCGCGCCACTCCTGCTTTCGCTGCCACTGCAGCTCGGCGAGTTTGCCCTCGCCGGGCTGCTTCCACGCGTCCCGGATGTGGGAGTAGAAACTTCGTGCCATGGTTATCAGTCGGGCGCTTGCGATTCAACCCCGTCGAACGCACGTCGCGTACGCGGTCACATTTCGTCCCGTCGAAACGGGTGCCCGCTGGAGCCCGTGGCCAGCGAGTTATCCGGTCTTCGGGGAGCGCGAGTAAAAGGACTACGGAACGAGGCCGACTAACTCATCTCGCGAGCAGGCTGAGGTTGAGCGCAGTGAGGAACAGGCCAACCACAGTGAGCGCGACGGGTGGAGTGAGATAGACGAATCGGTCTTTCCACGCGTGCATCGCATACACGCTCACCCCGAGACAGAGGACGAACGCCGCGAGTTTCACGCTGACCAGACCGAGGAGGCCGAGGCGTTCGAGCGCGAACGCTACGAGGGGATTGCCTTCGCGGACCGCAGGCGCATAGAAGACGAGCGCGACGGTGGTGACGATGTCCCCGACTCCGTATCCCGTCGTTGCGAGTATCCACAGCCAGTAGAACTCCTGTTCGCTCCCCACATCTCCGTCAACGGTCAGCCACCTCATCGGCCGAACTCTCACGCCCGGCTTACTAAACTCTGGGCGGTCACTCCTGCGTCGGGAGGTCGGGTGGCGCGCCATCGGTCCCGAGTTGGCGGTGTGAGTCGTAGTAGGTGTCGACCGCTGCGGACACCACGAACAGCGCGACAATGATGGCCGCCCACGTCACGTCCGAGAGGCTGTCGAACGGGAACACGTCCACCCACGCGACGGCGAGCAACGCGGCCGCGAACGCGCTCAACCCGAGGTAGTACTCGCTTCGCGGAATCTCCTTTTCGGGAACCACATCGAGGTAGACTTCGACGTCCTCGAACTCCTCAGCGGGTTTCACGTGTCCTCGGTCTGGGTCGTAGTCCACCACGTCCGCGTCGTCCATCTTCGGCAGGTGAGTCTGCCGGAGTGCCGTGTACACGGTCTTCCGGTCGCGGTGCGTGATTTCGTCTGTGGGCACGCCGTTCTCCCACGCGGAGAGCTGTCGCGAGAGTTCGCGGAGGTCGACCCGTTCGCCGTCACGCTGACGGAGGTAGTGGAGCGTGTGCCGTCTGCGCTGGTTGCTCAACAGGTGGAACACGTCCTCTCGGGTCGGCTCGGTTCCCCTGTCGTCGCCCTCGTTTCGTAGCACGCCCGTCATACAAGTGTTCCCTGGAATACACTCGATACTGCCATCTCATAACTCTACGGGTTGCCGACACGAATTACCCCGCTCGACTGCCCGGTGTAGATATCGTGCGACTACGGGGCGAAAAATATGTAACAGGGGGAACAAATCAGCCGTTAAACGATAAAACCGCCTGGGGGCGGCGGGCTTCAATCGGCTCCGGAAACCATGGATTAAGATCGTTATGGCCGACGTTACGGAACCTCTTGGAGTGCATACATACGGGGGTGTAGCAGGAAGGGGTACCTGTCGATGGACGACGTGACGGAAAACACCGCGCGAGTCCGATCGCGAAAGCACACCAATGCCGTCCGACCCGTCCATCGGGTGACCACCAATGTCACGCACGATCAAACTCACACGGCGTAGAGTACTGGCGTCGCTACTCGTCATCAGTCTTGCGGCCGCAGGCGCGGGCGCAGGAACGATGGCGTACTTCAGCGACACCGAACAGAGCACCGACAACACCGTCAGCGCAGGCACGCTCGACCTCCAGCTCAACGACGGCGACAGCGACGTAACGCTCGTCGAGGTCACCGAAGCCGCGCCCGGCGACTCCGGTAGTACGACACTCAACGTCTCCAACAACGGCACCATCGACGGCACCCTCAGCATCGACTTCGACGTTTCGAGCGCCGAGAACGGTATCGTCGAACCCGAAGAAGGCGCTGACGAAACGCCGGGCGACAGCGAGCTCCCGGAGAACCTCCAGGTCAAACTCACCTCGGACGACGCTCCGAACGTCGGCTGGGTGAACGCATCCGACCTCGGCACGTACTCCGAGTTCGCGACGCTCGAAGCGGGCGAGGAAGTCGAGTACACCGTCGAGTGGCGCATCGTCAGTGACGCCGGTAACGAGATTCAGTCGGACAGCGCCACCGTCAACGCCACCATCACGCTTGACCAGGAGACCGACGAGTAACTCGGTGACTCCAGATGAGTGACGACACAGACGGAATCGAACTCACGCGGCGTCGCGCGCTCGGCGGCCTCCTGACGTTGGGGGCTGCGGGAGCGGCGGGCGGCGCGGGAACGATGGCGTACTTCAGCGACACCGAGACCAGCACCGGGAACACGGTCAGCGCGGGCACGATGAACCTGGAACTCGGCGCGCCTGGCGGTACCTACGGTGATGGCGTCTCCGGCGTGTTCTCGGTAGGAAACCTCGCGCCCGGCGACACGCTCGGCGGAACCGTCGTCGCCCGGAACGATGGCTCTCTCGCAGCCGACCACCTCGAACTCAAAATCGGGGCGAGCGGAACCGAGGCATCCGGGAACGGGAGCGACGACGGCGACACCATGCCCGAGAGCGCCGACGGGATGGCGAGCTTGTTCGAAGTGGACACGCTCAGTTATCCGGAGGAAACCGGCGGCGGAGAACTCGTCGACAACCTCGACGGCGACGGCGATCTGAACGACAACGGCATTGTCGACCTCGACGACATCGTTCGACACGGGGTTTTCAACGACCTCCAACCCGCGCCTCAGGCAGGCATCTCCCGCGATCTCACGATGGACCTGGAATTCGTCAATACTGACCGCCCGGACTACACGGGCGACTTCGACGACGACGATTTCCAGGGAGACGAACTCTCCATCACGGTCACGATGGCGCTCGCACAAGAACCCGGACAGGACGTCCTCTAGGGAACGAACCACACGCTCCGACCCACGCCGGTGCATCGCGGGCGGTTCGACTCCGCCCGTGGGTCTTCCCCACACGGGGATGCACACCAATGTCAGATGACGACAAAACGTTCGAACTCACGCGGCGTCGCGCGCTCGGCGGCCTCCTGACGCTCGGAGCCGCAGGGGCCGCGGGTGGCGCGGGAACGATGGCGTACTTCAGCGACACCGAACAGAGCACTGACAACACTGTCAGCGCAGGCACGCTCGATCTGACCTCCGACGGAGATAACGGCCCGTACACAATCATTGACGTCGACAACAAAGCGCCCGGCTGGTCAGCCAGCAAAACGACTCCTCTCCAGAACGATGGGACGATTGCCGGGAATCTCAGTATCGAAGTCGACAGCGTCACCGAAGACAGTGGCGACAACCCTGAATCCGAGCCCAACGATACTGCCGACCTCGCCGAATTCTTGGACGTTACGATATCCTTTGATGAGAGTGAGAAGTGGTCCGGGAAAGCGGTGGGCCTGAGCAGCGGTCAAACCCTCGAACTAGGAACTCTTCCGGGTGACGACGGCTCGACTTCGAAGGCCTTCGTGGTAGATCTCTCGATTCCGACCGACGCTAGCGGCGTCAATGGCTACTCTGACATTAATGCCATTCAGGGGGATTCGGTGACGGTGGACGCAACGTTCCATCTCGAACAGCAGCAGTCCTACCCGAACGACCCGTGGCTTTCGGAGTCTCAGACCGACACTGGCGGGGTTTTCTGGAATACTCCGGGCGACGACAACTCGTTCGCGTTGTCGCCGGGAGACACGTTCGAGAACCTCCCGTTACCGGGCCAGCCGGTCTACGTCAATCTGACCGAGAGCTCCATTGATGTCCCGGTTTACAACGGGAACTCTAGCACGGATGTTACCCTTACCATCGACGGCCCATACGAAAAGTCCGAGGACTTTGATGAGCTTGGATTCGATGCTAAATGGGCTCGGACTGCTTCCGGGATAGGAACTCCCTATCCCGACTGGAATGAGAGTGGCGAGTTGACTAGCACCAATTACGAGTTCATCGGCGTCACCGAGACGACTGACGGATTCGAGGTTGAGTGGGAGGAGGTTTAATCTACGCGACATCGCATAGCCCACGCGCGGTCGCGTTTGAGGCGGTTCGATTCCGCCTGTGGGTCGTCCGGTGACGAATCGTAGTGGACGGCCGGGTTCGGCGGTCACGGGGGTCGCGGAGCCGCGCGTCCATCCCCGGGACACACGAGGTGGTTCGGAGTGACGCGGTTGGCGTCCAAGGTGGTCGTGTTGCTCGTCGTCGCGTCCGCGCTCACGATGACGGGCGGGTACGGCACGACCGCGAGCTACCTCTCCGACACCGAAACCGCCTCCGGGAGCATCGACGTGGCGACCGGCGGCGACATCACCATCGAGAAAATCACGCCGAAGAAAATCAACGCGAAGAGTAACGGCAAATTTACGGTTCATCTCGATATCTCGGGCGACGCGAGCGTTCGGTGCGGCGAGACGACGCTTCGCGTTCTGAAAACGGGGGATACGATTACGTCGCTCAATCAGGCGTGCGATTCCTCGAACGCGAAGTTCTCCCGCGCCGCCCTCGCGGACGCCGTGAACGGTTCCGGGAAGTATAGGGTTCGCGTCACGGTCACGTTCGAGTCGGGGTTCACCGTGAGCGCCACAACCACGCTCCGGGTGAAACACGCCTCGCCGGGAACGCAGACTGTGGAAGGGACGAACACTGGCGACGACGACTCCGGGTTCACGGAGGAGGAATCGGACGAGCCAGGGGTCGTTGAGAACGAGACCAACCGGCGGAACAAGACGACGGACGACGAGTCGAAGCGAATCGGCCGCGGGCGCAACGCGTCGGAGAACACACTCAACGAGAGCGAGTCCTTGGAAAACGACTCGACGCCGTTGGAGAACGAGAGCGAGTCTCTGGAGAACGACACCAAGTCCGGTGACGCCGGCAACGAGTCAGCGAACGCCGGCGAGGACGCGGACGACGGTTCGACTGACGGGAACGCTGACGGGGGAGAGACCCGCGGAGAGAACGACGGAAGCGGCGCGGACGCCGGGGACGCGGACGCCGACGAGAGCGAAGGGGAGGGCGACGACGAGGGCGGCGAGGAACCGAAGGAGGGCAGTGGAGCAGGAAGTGAAGACGACGGGGACGGTGGTGGCGAGCAGTCAGGAGGCGACACCGAGCGCGATGACGACGACGGCGGAGGTGGTGCGTCGTGAACACGTCGCGGGAGGCGACGCGGCGGCGCGTCGTCGTCATCGCCGTGTTACTCGTCGCGGCCGCCGCGGCGGGGTTCGGGCTCTCACAGTTCGGGTCGGGAGCGGACGACGCGAGTGACGGGGACGCGCCCGCGCCGCCGACGGTGACGCCTACGCAGAACGGGAGCGGGAGCGCGGGCGGCGACTCGAACGCCGGCGCTCCGGCGTTCACAACCACAACGACCGCGACGACGACCAGCGGGGCGACGACTACGACGGCCACGACGACGCCCGGGACGGTCGGCGTGCAGTTCTCCGCGGAGAACCCGGAGAACGTCGAGAACACGCTCGGCGAGGTCGTCCACCTCGAGGGCCGACTTACCGGCACGCTCTCTTGGAACGTCTCGGACGCCCGGAACCTCACGCTCGTCGTCTCGATATGGACGCCGGACAGCGGGTGGGCGCGCCAGCGAACCGTCGAGCGCGCCGTGAACGACACCGGAACCCTCGCGCTCGCGCGCGTACTCGACGCACCCGTCACGTACGCCTCGGGCGAGCGCGCGGACGAGTTCAACAACTCGAACGACGACACCACCGCCCTCCGCGAGGGCTACGTCACCGTGACCGCGTTCGTCGCCGCCGACGGCGCGACCATCGAAGCACAGTCCATGGACTCGTACGCGTTCTCGGTTGCGAACCTCGCCACCCCGAGCACTCCGAACCTCTCCGTCTCGAACCCCGGCGTTCTCGGCGTCTCGAACGCCGCCCCCGGCGCGTCCGGCCGCACCGAAACCGTCGTCACCAACGACGGCGACGCCGCCGGCGCGCTCGACGTAGTTCTCACCGGCCTCGACTCCGCGGAGAACGGACTCATCGAACCCGAACGCGGCGTCGACCACCCCGGGAACGGCGGCGAACTCGCGTCCGCGCTCGAACTCCGCGTCGCGCTCGTCCGCGACGACGGCACCCGAACCTACCTCGTCGGCGGCCCCGACGCCTACGTCACCGCCGCCACCCTCGACGAGACCGTTCTCACCGCGGACTACCCGCTCGCCGCCGGCGAATCCGTCCGCGTCGTCGCGCAGTGGCGCGTCCCTGCCGCCACCGGAAACGCCATCCAGACCGACTCGGTCACCCTGAACGTCTCGTACGTTCTCACGTCCACGACATAGATGCTCACCAGAGACACCCTCACGAGAGTCGCACAGTACGCCGGAGTCGCACTCCTCCTCGCCGTCGTCGTTCCGTCCGTCGTGTTCGCGGTTCCGCAGGTCGCCGGCGCGGACAACAGCTACGTCGTCCTCTCCTCCAGCATGTCCCCGACGATTCACGCGGGCGACGCGGTCGTCGTCGACGGCGTCCCCCCAGACGACATCGACGAACGCGACATCATCACCTTCCACGCGACCGGCGCGACGGCCGACACCGGACTCGTCACGCACCGCGTCATCGACGTCGTCGAACGCGACGACGGCCGGTACTTCCGAACACAGGGGGACGCGAACGAGGAACCCGACAGCGAACTCGTCCCTGCCGAGAACGTCGTCGGCGTCGTCCGCTTCCACATCCCCTACTTCGGCTACCTCGTCCAATTCGTGAACACGAGTAATGGACTCCTCGCGTTCGTCGTCGTGCCGTCCGTCCTCCTCGTCTTGAACGAACTCTGGAACTTCCGCACCGCGCTCACCGACGACGAAGACTCCGACACCCCTACCGAGAACGACTAACTACCCGCCTCCCCACGAATTCTCTATTTCTATATCCTGCCTATCGGTTTATGCCTGATACTCGTCGCTCTCCCGTGAAACGCGAGTAGCCCGCGAAAACAGCTCCCTCAGTAGTTCTCGATGCGTTCGAACGAGTCGTCCGCGACCGCGTCCGCCACTGCCTCGACGTCCGGTTCGGAGACGGCGTTCGGGTACTTCCGCTGGAAGTAGCTGACGATGTTCTGAACGTCGCGCCCCAGTAGCTCGCGGGCGTTCTCGTGTTCCGTGGGCACGGACTGCGGCCAGTCGAACAGCGTGATACCGGACTCGTGGACGAAGACGTTGTACTCGGAGATGTCCGCGTGCACGAACCCCTTCGAGTACGCGAGCGCCATCTCCTGCAGGACGAGGTCGAGCACGCCCTCCGCCTGGTCGGTGTCGAGCTTCGCGCGGTTCAGTTCCACGCCGTCGATCTTCTCCATCACGATGGCGTGCCGGTTCTGGTCGACCGGCCGCGGCACGCGCACGTCCGGGTAGAGGCTTTCGAGCGCCTCGTGTTCGCGCTCGGCGGCCTTCCGCGCGGTGTAAAACCACGAGACGTGCTCTTTCTCGCTCGTGTAATCTCGCTCCTTGTTCACCTCCCGGAAGTTCGTGTACCCCTCGCGGTGGAACTTCAACGCCATCGGCTTGTACGACTGCACCTCGAACACGTCCGACTCCTTCCCCACTCCGAGGGGTGCGCCGAACCCTTCCACGGTGTCGCGCTCCGCGAACGACTTCAACGCGAGCACGTCGTACCCCTCGAAGGTGAGACGGAACCCCTCGTACTGGATCGTCTGGCGCTCCACCAGCCCCCGGTCTTCCACGCGGTCCAGTCGGTAGTCGACCTCCTCCTCGGTGAGCCGCGCGAACTCGGGGAGCTTCTCGCGCGCCACCCACTCGGAGAAGCGCATCCCGTGTTCCACGCCCGAGAGGAGGTTGAAGTCCTCCTGCTCCAGCTCCGCGACCTCCTGGGCGACGTTCTGAACCATCTACTCGGGATTCGGCCGCGGCGGGTAAAAACACCGCGGAGCCACCGATAAACTATATGGGGCGATACTGAATGGCTGCTCGCGTGCGGTGAGGCGCGGTCCGCCCCACCATAATTCGATACATAAAAGAGTTTAGTAACTCTTGGACAGTACTAATCTATATACGTTACCAACGTTAGAACACGGCACGGGTATGACTGCCAATCTGAACTCGAACCGTAGAACCTTCTTGAAAGGCTCCGCAGGAGCACTCGCACTCACGACCGCCGCCGGCTGCCTGGGTATGGGAGGCAGTAGCGGCGGCACGCCGGGAGCGGACGGAGAGATGATAATGACCACCTCGACGAAGACCACCTCCGCGTACGCGATGAGTCAGGCCATCGCGAACAGCGTCAACCAGAACACGGACGCCGTCACCGTCGACGCCCGGCCAAGCGAGGGAACGAACGCCAACATCGGCCGGCTCTCACGGGACGAAGCCGACATCTCCTACATCCAGAACTGGACCGCGAGCAAGGTCGCGAACGGCGAAGCCCCCTTCGAGGACATCGAGTTCACGCCGAACCAGGCGTTCCACCTCTACGACCTCGCGTGGCTGCTCGCGTCCCCGAACGACGGATGGACCTCCGTCGCCGATATTCAGTCGAGCAGCCGCGTATCGCCGACGCCCCGCGGCTCCGGGACCGCGGAGATGCTCCAGCACTCCCTCGATTACGTCGTCGACGACTACGAGCGCGTGAGCATCGCGTACAGTAACCAGGCGAGTGCGATGAGCGAGGGCCGCCTCGACGTGAGCGCCGCGACCTTCATCAACAAGTCCGTCGAACCTGGCTGGGTCCAGCAGATGAAGAGCACTGTCGGCCTCCGCGTCCTCCAGTGGCCGGACGACGCGGTCTCCCAGCTCGAGAACGACCCCGCAATTATCATCTCCGACATCGACATGAGCAACTTCGAGGGCTACGAGTACGCCCCCGACACGCTCCACACACCGACGCTCGCGTACAACTTTGTCGTGCGGAACGACTTCTCGTACGACACGCTCTACTCGTTCCTGGAGACGCTGTGGGCGCAGCGCGAATCCCTCCAGGAGGCCAACTCGCTCCTCGGTGGCCTCGAGGACGGCGAGTTCTGGACGGAGAACGCGTACGACACGCTCCCGTTCCACCCGGCGGCAGCCGACTTCTACAAGGAGAAGGGCGTCTGGTCGGACGAGTTCGAGGTCGGTGAAGAGTAGCGTCCTCGAATGCTCGACTCCCTTCGCTTGACTGACGGCACGACCGTCGCGGAACTGCGCGAGTCCTTCAGTAGCCGGCCGGTCAGCGAGCGCGTCATCGTCGCGACGGTGTCCGCGCTCGCCGTCCTGCTTACCGCGTCCACGCTCGCGTTCGCGTGGTTCCGGCCCTTCGTCCGCGTGCGCTGGGCGAACGTCTTCCTCGGTCTCGGACTCGTCATCTACTACCTCAACCTCTCCGTGCAGGCCCGAGAGGGCGACTCGCGGTTCCTCGGATTGGTCCCCGACCGCTACCACGACCACGTCGGCCGCATCGACGCACACCTCTGCGTGCTCTCCGCGCTGGCCGCGGCCGCGGTGAGCATCTACGTCGAGATGAACTTCACCCGGCTCTTCGAGAGCGCCATCGTCGTCGGGTTCCGGCAGACCGACATCGTCGTCGGCCTGATCGTCGTCGCGCTCGTCATCGACGCGACCCGCCGCGCGTACGGCTGGGCCATCGCGCTCGTCGGTATCGGTTCCGTCGTGTACGCGCTCGTCGGACCCGTCCTTCCCGGATTCCTCTCGCACTCCGGGTTCTCGCTCGCCGACGTCGCGACGTACGGCGCGGTCCGCATCAGCGGCGCGTACGGCTTCATCACCGAAATCGGATCGACGTGGGTCGCCGTGTTCATCATGTTCGCGGGGCTGGCTCGCGTCTACGGCGCGCTCGACGTCATTCTCGGTCTCGGACAGAAACTCGGCCGCAACCTCAAGAGCGGCGTCGTGCACGTCGCGGTCCTCTCCAGCATGGCAATGGGGTCTATCACCGGGAGCGCGGCCGCGAACGCCGCGACCACCGGGAGTTTCACCATTCCGATGATGAAAGAGCAGGGCGTCCGCAGCGACTACGCGGGCGCCATCGAGAGCGTCGCGTCCTCCGGCGGCCAGATAATGCCGCCCGTGATGGGCGTCGCCGCGTTCCTGATGGCGGACATCCTTGGCGTCTCCTACTTCCGCGTCATTCAGGCGGCGTTCCTCCCGGCGCTCCTCTTCTACTTCAGCGTCGGTATCGCCATCCAGTTCGCCGTCCTCCGGCACGGCTGGACGACGGAACGCGCGACCGACGACAGCATACTCGCGTCCCTGTTCAGCGTTCGAACGCTCACAACGGTGCTCTACACCGCGCTCACCGCGGGTGCGTTCGTCGCTGCACGCGACGTGCTCGCGTTCGGCCCGGTGCAGTCCGCCATCGTCGCCGGCCTGACGCTCCTCGCCGCGCGCCTGATTCAGGCCGTCGCGCTCTCCGACACCGCGACCGACGACTTCGTGGGCGCGGTTCGCCGGTTCTTCGAGGGAACGCACTTCCTCGTGCCGATGGCCGTCCTCCTCTACACGCTCGTCGTGATGCGGCTCTCCCCGCTCGCCGCCGGCCTGTACACGACCCTGACGATGATCGGAACGATGTACGCCCGGAACATCGTGCTCGCCACGATTGGCGACGCGTCCAGCGAGGACGCCGCGGACGCCGACGCCGCGTCCCGGGACGTTCTCTCCGCGGTGCTCGCGACCAGCGTGGACACGCTCCGCGGGTTCAAGCGCGGGTCGCTCGACATGGCGCCGCTCGTGGGCGTGCTCGCGTCGATGGGCGTCATCATCTCGATGCTCACCCAGACGGGGCTCACGCAGACCATCAGCCTCCGCATGATATCGCTCGGCGGCGGCGTGCTCGTGTTCGTCCTGCTCATCGCGATGGTGTGCAGCATCCTCTTCGGCATGGGGATGCCGACGCCCGCGGCCTACATCCTCGTGCAGGCGCTCATCACGCCCGCGCTCGTGGACCTCGGCGTCGGCTCCATCACCGCTCATCTCTACGTGTTCTACTTCGCGATGCTCTCCGCCATCACGCCGCCGGTCGCGGTCGGCGTCGCGGTCGGCTCCCGTATCGCGGACAGTAGCTTCATGCAGACCGCGATGCAGTCGCTCCGTATCGGCGCCGCGGGGTTCCTCATTCCGTTCGCGCTCGTCGTGAACCCCGCGCTCATCGACTGGACGCTCACGGGAACGCCGCTCGCCGTGTTCGCAGTGTTCCTCGGCGTCGTCTCCCTCACCGCGTCCACCATTGGTCACGACGGCGCGCAGACGCTCACGATGCCGCGGCGCGCTGTCTACCTCGCGCTCGCTGCGCTCTGCCTGTTCGGACCGGCGACCGAGACCGTGCTCGGTAGCTCCGCCGGACTCGCCGTGCAGGCCGGTGCGGCCGTCGCCGCGCTCGCGCTGTTCGCGGTCGCGAACGTCCGGGGTTCGGAGACGCCGACGCCCGCGAGCACGTAGCGACCCGAACCGTTTTCTCCCCCACTGTCTATCCCTCTCGTATGTCACCGCTCGACACGGAGGTGCGCGTCGGCACCGTCGCGTCCGCCGAGCCGTTCCCCGAGACCCGGAAGCCCGAGATGGTGAAACTCACCGTCGACCTCGGCGACGACACCGTGCAGTCCGCCGCCCAGCTTGGCTACCACCACGACCCCGACGCGCTCCCCGGAACCCAAGTACTGTGCGCGCTCGGTATGGGAACTGTGAACATCGCCGGCTACGAGTCCGAAGCGCTCACACTCGGCGTCCCCGGCGACGACGGCAACCCCGTGCTCGTTCGTCCCGACGGCGACGTGCCGGCCGGCGGCGAACTCTACTAACTAAGGCGGTCGGCGTCCGAGACCCCGTATGAACCTCGCGGACCGCGAGTGGCGGCTTATCACGGAGGAGACGTGGCACGGCCCGACGAACATGGCGCTCGACGAAGTCGCCGCCCGAACCGCCGCCGACGACGGCGTGCGGACCGCGCGCGTCTACCGCTGGGGTCCGAGCACGCTCTCGCTCGGCTACAATCAGGCTCCGGAGAGCGTGGACTGGGGGTTCTGCGACGACGCGGGCGTCACCGTCACGCGCCGCCCGACCGGCGGCGGCGGCATCTACCACGACTACACGGGCGACATCTCGTACACGGTCGTCGCGCCCGCGGACGAACTCCCCGGTGACCTCATGGACGCCTACCACGTGCTCTGCCAGCCGATTCTCGACGCGCTCTCCCGCATGGGAATCGACGCAGACTACGTCGACGAGTCGCTGCCCGAGATTCATCAGCCCGCGTGCTACCTCCGGGAACTCCACCCCGCCCACGACATCGTCGCCGACGGGAAGAAGATAAGCGGAAACGCCCAGTACCGACAGCGCGACGCCGTCATCCAGCACGGCTCGCTCTCCTACTCGCTCGAGACCGACCGACACCTCGGCGTGTTCAGCGACCCGCCATCGTCCGAGGCGTTCGAGGGGCGCGTCACGTCCATCCGCGAACTCACCGGCCTCGCGCGCGCGGACGCCGTGGCGGCCGTTGAGGACGCGCTCGCTGACTGGGCTGACGCCGATTCCGGCGAGTGGCGGGACGCCGAACTCGCGGACGCCCGCGACCTCGCCGACGAGACGTACGCGACCGACGCGTGGACGCGCGAGAAGACTACTTGAATCCGAACGACTCCTCCTCCGTCGGCCCGAGCACGTCCTCTACCGCCGCCTGAATCTCCTCCAGCGGCGGCGTATCCCGAGATGGGTCGAGCGGATGTTCGCCCACCCAGCGGTACCTGATGACGCCGTCCCGGTCGATGAAGAACACGGAGCGCTTCGCGCGCGCCGCTACCTTGAACGCGCGGTACTTCACGCCGTACGCCTCCGCGATACTGAGGTCGCGGTCCGAATACAGCGGGAACCCGAGGTCGAGGTAGTCGATGAACTTCTCGTGCGTGTACGTCCGCGAGCGACTCACGCCCACGACCTGCACGCGCTCCCCGGTCGCGAACCAGTCGTAATCCCGGAACGAACACCACTCGTTCACGCAGTCCGGACTGAAGTCGTTCGTGTAGAACGCCAACAATACCGGTTTCTCCGCGAGTAAGTCGGCGAGCGCCGTCTCCTCTATCTCCCCGTTCGGCGTGACGAGCGGCGCGCTGAACCCGGGTGCGTCCGCGCCCACCGCCAGCGGCGACTCCGGCATACCCCCAGTGACGGGTGCGGCGACCTAAAGCGTTCGTGCTCCCCTGGTTCCGAAGCGCTTTCCTCCGCTCGCTGCGCACTCTCCCTATGCTCAGAGTAGGCGCACACGTCTCCATCGCGGGCGGCGTCGACAACGCCGTCGAACGCGAGGTCGAAGTCGGCGGGAACTGCGGCCAGATATTCACGCACTCTCCCCAGGTCTGGCAGGACCCGAACATCGGCGACGACGAGGCCGCCGCGTTCCGCGACGACACCACCGCGGAACTCGACGGGCCGTGGGTGATTCACTCCTCCTATCTCGTGAACCTCTGCACGCCGAAGGACGACCTCCGCGAGAAGTCCATCGACTCCATGCAGAAGGAGGTTGACGCCGCGGACGAACTGGGAATCGAGTACGTGAACGTCCACCTCGGCGCACACACGGGCGCGGGCGTCGAGGGCGGCCTCGACAACGCCGCGAGCGCGCTCGACGAACTCGATATTCCCGACGGCGTCACCGTGCTCGTCGAGTCCGACGCCGGCTCCGGCACGAAACTCGGCGGTGACTTCGCCCACCTCGCCGGCGTCCTCGACCGCTCCAGTCAGGACCTCGACGTGTGTCTCGACACCGCGCACGCGTTCGCCGCCGGCTACGACCTCTCCACGCCCGAGGGCGTCGACGACACCCTGGCGGCGTTCGACGACGAAATCGGCCTCGACCACCTCGCGTGCGTCCACCTCAACGACTCGAAACACGAGTGCGGCACCAACAAGGACGAACACGCCCACATCGGCGAGGGCTACATCGGCGAGGACGGCATGACCGCGTTCGTGAATCACGACGCCATCCGCGACGTGCCGCTCGTCCTCGAAACCCCGAACGAGGACGGCCGCGGGTTCGCGTGGAATATCGAGAAAGTGCGAGACCTACGGGACGCGTAAGCGTCCCGAACCATCGAACGGGCGACGCCCGTGAGATACTACGCGACGCGTAAGCGTCGCGGAACGAGCGAACGCCGAGCGGTAGCGAGGCGTGAGACGACGCAAATCGTAGATTCGCGATCCATCGGCAGTGAGCCGACGCCGGTAGTCGGTTCGTTTTTCTCGCCCCGGAACGTATCCCGGGATGTGCGACGGTTTTCGGCGGAGTACCTGACGGACACGCGGCGGGGGATGTGGGAGGACCGCGCGGCGCTCGCGCCGCTCTCGCTCCGGGACCGCGAGCGAGTGCTGGACGTGGGCTGCGGAACGGGGGAGTTGACACGCGTGCTCGCGGAGGAGTCCCCGGCGACGGTCGTGGGGGCGGACGCCGACCGCGAGTTGCTCACGCACGTTGATGCGGACGGCCGACTGCAGGCGGACGCGACCCGGCTTCCAGTTTGCGACGGCGCGTTCGACCTCGTGACGTGCCAGGCGCTCCTTATCAATCTCTCCGATCCGGTCGCGACCGTCCGCGAGTTCGCGCGCGCGTCCTCGGACCTCGTCGCCGCCATCGAACCCGACAACAGCGAGGTGCGGGTCGAGTCCACGGTCCCGGACGAGGCGTCGCTCGCCGAGTCCGCCCGCCGAACCTACATCGAGGGCGTCGAGACGGACGTGACGCTCGGCGGGAGCGCCACTGCGGTGTTCGAGGACGCCGGTCTCACGGACGTGCGGACGCGCCGCCACGAGCACGTCCGGACCGTCGAACCGCCGTACTCGACGGTGGAACTCGAATCCGCGCAGCGGAAGGCGACGGCGAGCCGGCTCGCCGAACAGCGCCCGACGCTCGAAGCCGGCGGAATGACTGGGAGCGAGTACGACCGCCTCCGCTCCGCGTGGCGCGAGATGGGGCGTGCGGCCGTCACTCAGATGCAGGACGAGGCGTACCACCGCCGCGCGGTGATTCCGTTCTACGTTACCGTCGGTCGTGTTCCCACCGACGGCTGAGTCGGGTCGCACCGACGGGACAGCGGGTCGTCGAGAGCGGTTGCTCCGTCGAGAAAGGGGGCGTGCAGGCGGCGCGTCGTTCGACCGGGGTGTGCCGCGCTCCCGTCTCGTCCCCCGGTCGGCCGTAGTTACGTCACGCCGCCCGCTGGCCGCGGCTTCCTATTTGAACTATCGGGGCGTCTCGGTCCCCCACTTGTCGAGGGCGGTGCGGAGTTCGGGGTGGGTGTCGGCGTACTCCTCGATGTTGACGCCGGCGACGGCGGCGTCGATGGATTGGCGGAGGGCTTTCGCGCCGGCGTGCGTGCCATCGGGGTGGCCGTGGACGCCGCCGCCGGCCTGAATGCCGATGTCGGTGCCGAGGCGGTCGACGAGTTCGGGGACGAGCCCGGGATGGAGGCCGCCGGACGCCATCGGGAGCACGTCCGTGAGGCCGTGGAGGTCGCTTGCCAGCCACTCGTTAATGCCTGCAGTGTCCTCGTTCTCGAGCTTTCCGAGGTCGGCGGTGCCGGTGTGGATGTGGTCGACGCCGCAGAGCCGCGCGACCTGCGCGAGCGCACGCATCGACACGCCGTGGTCGGGGACGCGGTCGAACGCCGCGTGCATCGCGCGGTGCGCGTGAATCGCCAACCCCTCCTCCTCGGTGAGTTCTCTTACTTGCTGAACGGCGGCCCAGCCGGCGGTGACGACGTCCACCATCACGAACTCGCAGCCGGCGTCGGACGCCATCTGCACGCGCTCCAGCATCTCGTCGCCCGACGCGGTAACGTTCACGAGATAGCTCTTCTTCTCGCCGGTCTCCTCCTCGGCCTCGTCGCGGCGTTCGAGCGACTCGTACAATCGGTCCTCGTACCGGTTGAACGACTGGTCGGTGAGGTTCTCGTCGTCCTTGAGGAGGTCGATGCCGCCCGTCCACGCCTCGTACCCTATCTGGACGTGCTGGTCGGTGCTCAGGCCGACTTTTGGCTTCGGGACGGTGGCGGTGATGGGGCGGTCGGCGGCGTCCAAGAGTTCCGAGCGCACGCTCGTTCCGTACTGGGGGCCGGGGAACGAGGTTGCGAGGGGTTTCGGCCAGTCGCAGTCGAGCAACCGGATGCGTTCGACGGCCTTCATCCCGAGAATGTTCCCGGCGATGCACGAGAGGACTTGCGCCATGTTCCCGTGTTCGAAGAGCGCGTCCGGGTACGCCACGCGGATGCGGTCGCCGTCGATGTCGAAGCAGGTCGCGCTCAGGTTCGTGATGTTCCCCTCGACCTGCAGTTCGGCCCACGTGCCGTTCGAACTCTCCGAGGCGACCCTGCTGCCCGCGGACTCCATGTCCATGTCGCTCGCGGGCGTGACGCGGAAGTCACAGACGAGTTCGTCGTCGGCCGGTTCGTAGTCGAGGTCGAGGAAGTCCTCGTACGTGATTCCCGTCATAGACGTTAATCTGCGCTCCACGACACCAAAATACTGCCGCCGAAACGCGGTTTACTATCTCGATATGTGATTTATCGGTGTGCGAAACGGTGAAACCCGCGCCGCCGCAACCGACTCCATGGACTGCACCAAGTGCGACCGCGAGGCGGTGATGCACGCCGCGTACTCGGGGACGCATCTCTGTGACACCCACTTCTTCGAGTCCGTGGAACGCCGCGTTCGCCGGCGCGTCCGCGAGGACGACCTGCTCCCGCGGGACGCCACCCCGGAGAACCCCCAGACGTGGGTCGTCGGACTCTCAGGCGGGAAGGACTCCGTCGTCCTCACGAAGATACTCCACGACACGTTCGACGAGGACCCCCGGGTCGAGCTCGTCTGCCTCACCATTCACGAGGGTATCGAGGGATACCGGGACGCGTCCGTGGACGCCTGCGAGGAACTCACGGACGACCTCGACGTGCGCCACGAACTCGTGACGTACCGCGACGAGTTCGACCTGGAGATGGACGACGTGGTCGTCGAGGACCCGGAGAACATGGCCCCTTGCGCGTACTGCGGCGTGTTCCGCCGCGACATTTTGGCGCGGTACGCTCGGGAGTACGACGCGGACAAACTCCTCACCGGACACAACCTCGACGACGAGGCCGAAACCGCGCTGATGAACATCTTCGAGGGGAACGTAGAGCAGGTCGCGAAGCACTTCGACGCCTCCCTCGGCGGGTTCGACGACCGGGAGACCCGCGCGGAGATGGTGCCGCGAGCGAAACCGCTGCGGGACGTGCCGGAGAAGGAGGTCGCGCTCTACGCCCAGCTCCAAGACCTGCCCGTGCACATGGCGGAGTGCCCGCATTCGAGCGAGGCGTTCCGCGGCGAAATCCAGGACCTCCTGCTGTCGCTGGAGGAGAACCATCCCGGCACCCGGCATTCGATTATGGCGGGCTACGAGGAGCTGGCGGAACTGGCTGCGGAAAAATACCGTGGCGGAGAGCCGGAGTCCGAACTGGACTCCTGCACGGAGTGCGGCGCGCCGACGACGCGCGACGTGTGTCGCAAGTGCGCGCTGGTCGACGCGGTTCAGTCGGTCTGACGCACCCCGGTGCCCCGCGAAACTGGGGAACTGTGCGACGGGCGCGTGACCGGCTGTGCGGTTATCGGATGACGTCGAGGCCGTTGTTCTGCTCGACTTCGTCCTCGCCGCCGTCGGAGTGCGCGCCCCATTCGGAGCCCGTGCTCTCGGTCTGGGTCTGCGCGTCGACGTCGCGCGCGGTGCTGGTGTCTACTTCCTGGAGTTCCTGCCGGGACTTATCCGCCTGTTTCTGGGTGCTCGGACCCAGGACCTGTGCGGACTGGACGCCGGTCATGATGGCCATGACGCGGACCTTGCCCTTGTAGTTCTCCTGGATGCGCGCGCCCCAGATGACGTTCGCGGACGCGTCGAGGCGTTCCGTGATGTGGTCGGCGATGCCTTCGGCCTCTTTGAGCGTGAGGTCGGGGCCGCCCGTGATGTGGACGAGTCCGCCGGATGCGCCGCGGTAGTCCACGTCGAGGAGCGGGTGGTTCATCGCGTCTTTCACCACTTCCTCGGTCTTGTTCTTGTCCTGCGTCTCCCCCACCAGCATGACGGCGACGCCGCCCTGGTTCATGATGGCGGTCATGTCCGCGTAGTCGAGGTTGATGAGGCTCGGCTGAGTGATAGTCTCCGAGATTCCCTTGACGGTCTCGGCGATAATCTGGTCCATCACGCTGAACGCCTTGCCGATCGGGAGGTTCGGGACGTAGTCGAGCAGGCGGTTGTTGTCCAGGACGATGATGGAGTCCGCTTCGTCGCGGAGCTTCTCCAGGCCTTCCTCGGCCTTCACCGTCCGCGCGCGTTCGACGTTGAACGGCGTGGAGACCATTCCGACGACGATTGCGCCCTGCTCTTTCGCGATGTTGGAGACGACGGGTGCCGCGCCCGTTCCCGTACCGCCACCCATGCCGGCGGTGACGAACACGAGGTCCGCGTCCCCGAGCACTTCCTTGATGGTGCCCTGCGCCATCTCGGTGGCGCGCTCGCCCATCGAGGGGTCGCCGCCCGCGCCGAGGCCGTTCGTCAGGGATTTCCCGACGAGAATCTTCGTGTCGGCCTCGATCATCTTGAGGTGCTGTTTGTCCGTGTTGATGGCCACGGTGTCAGCGCCCTCGACGCCGATGTTGTAGAGGCGGTTGACGGTGTTGTTTCCGGCGCCGCCACAGCCGACGATGACGATTCGGGGGTCGCCAAATTCGTCGCCGTCGGATTCGGCGTCGCTCATGTCTCGCTGTTCCTTCTCGGCGTTCTCGAGGGCCTCGTTGACTATATCCTGCATTGTTTACACCTTGGCCCAGTTCTTCGGGCTGTTCTCTTGCTGTTCATCAAGCATTTCGCGGACGGCGGACCGGATGGCTTCGCTGCGATTGGGGTACTTCCCCCGCTCGACCATCCGCTCGACCTCCTCGATTTGCTGCCGTGGTATTCGGAGAGTCACACGCTCCATATTTTGTTTCCCCAGTAAGCCGGGCTGTCTTACATTGTTCCGGAGTGCGGCGTACTGCGCCGCAGTCGACCGGTTCCGTGTAAGACGACCGTCTTACGTACTCCAACAATCTATGTAATGACGTAAATAGTTAATGGGGGCTGCGAACGAGTGTCTCACCGTTCCACGAGACCCGTAGACGCCGTCCGACGCCCGCACTCCGGACAGAACGCCCACTCCGGCCGCAGCTCGCCGCCGCACTCGCAGAACGCGCGTTTACTCGCCTTCTCCCCACAGTTCGGACAGTACACGTGTTCCGCGTCCACCTCCTCCCCACACTGTGCGCACGTCCGGGACCGCTCATCTTCCGACGCCTCAACTGACGTCTCACGCCCGTCGACCGCATCGGAACTCCCCGCGGAACGCCCCAAACTGGCGCTCTGACCGTCAAAATTAACGTTTACGTTAATATCCTGGGCGCCACCCCCGCCTCCGAGGCGTTCCGCGACGAGTTCGTCCACGCGCTCCGCCACCAGCGCGTCGAGCGACCCGTCGCGCTCGCCGTCCGCCGACCGACGCTCCGCACGGCCCGAGCGCTCCGACCGACTGTCGAGGTACTCGCGGAGCGCGTCCCGCATCACCTCGCTCTTCGACGCGTCGAGCGACTCGACCGCCCGAACGAGGTCGTCGTCCGCCCGGAACGTTATCTTACTCATCTATTCACCTCGAACTACCCGCGCATCATACATCAACCCACCGCCGCTGTCGGACGCTGTCACACGCCTCCCGAATGATAACCCTTTTATCCGAATCAGGGGCTAGAAACGAATGCGACCGCCCTTAGCTCAGACTGGTAGAGCAGCCGACTGTAGATCGGCTTGCCCCCCGTTCAAATCGGGGAGGGCGGACTTCGTTTCTTGTCGATCTGTGGCTGACTGTAGATCGGCTTGCCCCCCGTCCTCGCGAGCAAAGCGAGCGGGGAACAGCGAGACGACTGCAGGGAGTCTCGCGCGTTTCAAATCGGGGAGGGCGGGCTTTTCCGACGAACGAAGTGAGCCGTGAAACGCCACGCGACCCGATTTGAGCACGTCAGTCGCAGCGCGCGAACGAAGTGAGCGCGTCGTCTGACGGAGTTCAAACTCGAGGAGGGCGGACTCTTCCGACAAATTATACTCTGCGTGCGCGTGACCGAGGGTTTCAGACGGTGAGGGTGTTTCCGTTTAGTCGGAGCCAGCGGCGGCGGTCCTTGTAGTCGGGGAGCACGGAGCCAACGGCGTTCCAGAATCCGGCGGAATGTTCGTCGTGGTTTTTGTGGGCGAGTTCGTGGACGACGACGTAGTCTTGAATCCGGACGGGGGCGAGGATTAGCCGCCAGTGGAGTCGGACTGTCCCCGCCTGGTATTCCCCCCAGCGGTTGTCGAGGTCGACGACGTCGACGGTGACGGCTGTCGCGTCGAGTTTCGAGGCGTGGGCCTCGACGCGCTCTCCTAGTTCGCTCTTTGCTCGTTCGATATACCAATCGACGACGGCCTGGCGTTTCCGGCGAATGCTCACGTCGTCGTCGGGCTTGTCGAAGCGGTGGACGTGGAGTGTGAATCTGTTCCCGTCGAAGGAGAGCGTCGGCTCCGAGACATCGTCCTCCTGAACCTTCAGATGGTACTGTCGGCCGCGATACAGCAGCTTCTCGCCACTCAGGAATTCCTTATCGAGCGGTGGATCCGCCTGTTCGCCGAGGCCGTAGATAGTTTCGAGAATCCACGGCTGTTTCTCGTCGAGGGCCGCTTCGACGTCGTCGTGTGTCGCGCTCATCGGCGCGGTCACGGTCAGCTCCATCGAGGTGTCGACGGAGAGGCCGATGGTTTCGCGGTTCGCCGACCAGTCGATTTCGTAGGGTACGACGGTCTGGCCGATGTGGTACTGACGCTTCATTCGTAGTGTGTCCGGGCGAGTTCGATGACTTTGTTCGTCAGTGCGTCCCGCTCTTCGTTGGTGAGTTCCAAGTCGGATTTGTAGAGTTGGATTTTCACCTGTTTCCGGAGCTTGTTCTGAACGTTCACCTTTCGTTTCCACTCCACAACGGACACCACGTCCTCAACTTCGGAAACGATCTCGCCCGTCAGTTCCAGCAGATCCTCCTCGTCGACGTCTCGGTCTTCGGTCTGTAAGACGTCCTCCAGGGCGTGGTAGAAGGAGAGTTCCGTCGAGTCATTCAGTCCCTTCTCACGCGCCTGCTGGTCGCGTGACCGCATCTCGTTGAGGACATCGCGGAGTTCTTCGATAACCTCCTGGTCCGTACGGCGTCCTTCCTTGTATTTCTCGATGAGTTCTTCGACGCGTTCCTGCAGAGACTGGTAGTGAACGGGATCCTCGTCGTACCGGACGTTGATCTCGTGTTTGATCGCGTGCTGCATCTCACTCGCCCGTGCTTCGTCATCCTGTAAGGACTCTATGTGCGTCTCGAACTCCCCGCTCTCCATCACGGACACCGGTTCGTCGTTGAGAACTTCGATGCCGGACGACCGAATATGGTCGTGGATGAGTTCTCGAACCTTCGCCCCGCAGCCTTCGAGGTTCATTGAGTCGTCGCGGTAGCGCTCCTTTGCTTTCCCGTACACCTCGCTGAGGCGTTCGAGATCCTTCTTGTAGGGGTTCGCAGCAGGGTCGGGGAGGACGATGTCCATGAGTTTCGAGAAGCGCTTGAAGGCGTTCATGAACTCGATGCGGACGTCCTCCGGTTCGAGAGTCTGCACGCATGCCTCGGTGTCGTCGAGGTCGTCGAAGAACGAGACAGCCTTGTTGTGCGCGGCCTCCAGTTCGGGCTCTTTGTCCTCGAAGGGGATCATCGCGCGGTCGATGTCGTCGGCGCTGAACATCGCGAGCGCTTCTTTCAGGTCGTCGGAGACGCCGTAGTAGTCAACGATAAGGCCGTGATTCTTGTCCTCAAACGGCCGATTTACCCGCGCGATAGCCTGGAGGAGGTTGTGCTCACGCAGCGGCTTATCGAGGTACATCACCTGCGCGACGGGCGCGTCGAAGCCCGTGAGGAGCATATCACAGACGATGAGGAGCTCCACGTCGCCGTCCGGGTCAACGAACTGCTCCTTGTACGTACTGAGCTCGGAGTCCGAGGGAGCCCACTTCTTCACGGCCTCGGGGTCATTGTGGTCGTGGGAAATGACGACGCGAGACTCCGGACCGTTGAGCTCGTCCAGGGTCTCCTTGTATCGGATAGCCGCGCGTTTGCTCGGGGTGACGACCATCCCCTTGAACGGCGGCGCGATCTGTTCCTCGAAGTGGTCGACGATGTCGAGGGCGACCCGTCTGATTCGGGATTCGGCTTCCGCAAGGTCTCGCTCCTGCGCGTATCGCTTCTTGATTTCCGCCTTCTCGTCTTCATCGTATTCGGCGAACACGCGGTCAAACACGCGGTCGAGGTCTGCGCCTTCGAGGTGGATGTCGGCGAGGCGTCCCTGGTAGAGGATTTCGACGGTGGTGTCGTCTTCGAGCGACTGGTCGATAGTGTACGTGTCGACGTAGTTTCCGAACGTCCGGCGAGTGTCGCGTTCGTCCTTCTCGATGGGCGTCCCGGTGAACCCGACGTAGAAGGCGTTCGGGAGGGCGGTCCGCATGTTGTTCGCGAGTTGCTTGTACTGGGTGCGGTGGGCCTCGTCGACCATCACGTAGATGTCGTCGTCCCGCGAGAGCACGGGGAAGTCCC
Source organism: Salarchaeum sp. III (assembly GCF_036418315.1). Classification (NCBI taxonomy): domain Archaea; kingdom Methanobacteriati; phylum Methanobacteriota; class Halobacteria; order Halobacteriales; family Halobacteriaceae; genus Salarchaeum; species Salarchaeum sp. III. Next base: position 537,670 of record NZ_JAZHPG010000027.1, read on the forward strand.
CCTCCTCGTCGTCGGTAGTCTGGAACTTCTGAATCAGCGTCGTGATTGTCTCCCCGGCGTTGTGGCTGAGTTTCTCGCGGAGGTCCTCGATATCCTCGGCCTTCCGTGGATTCGGAAAGCCACACCGCTCGAAGGTGGCGTGAATCTGGTCGTCGAGTGCGGAGCGATCGGTCACCAACAGTAGGGTTGGGTCGGGTTTCTGACGACGGAGTTTCAGCCCGAGGAAGAGCATCGTGAGCGACTTTCCGGAGCCTTGGGTGTGCCAGATAACGCCGCCCTGAGCCTCGTGTTGGCTGCGTTTGTTGATGCGTTCGAGGGCTTTGTGGACGGCGCGGTACTGCTGGTAGCGTGCGACCATTTTCACCGACCCCGATTGCTTCGTCTCGAAGACGGTGAAGTGTCGGAGCTGGTCGAGGAGGCGCTCGGGTTCGAAGAGCGCGTACAGCATCCGGTGCTGTGGCGTGACGTAGTCGACGTCGAACAGCTCCGCGAGGTCGTCGTCTTCGAGGGGGTAGGGGTCGCGCCAGGGCTTGTACTGGTTCTTCGGCGTTCCGTAGGTTCCCATCACCGCACCTTCGTACCACGTCGCGACCGAGAACTGATTGTAGCGGAAGAGTTCTTCCGCGCCTTCGCTACCGGATTTGGTTCGCTCGTTCTGGTAGCGGTGGAGTTGTTCGAGGGCGTCGCTCCGCGGCTCGGCGACGGTTGGTGACTTGCACTCGATGACGCCGAGCGGAAGGCCGTTGACGAACAGGACGATGTCGGGACGGATGGTCTCGATATCGCCCTCGACGCTGAACTGGTTCAGCGCGAAGAAGTCGTTGTTCTCCGGGTGCTCGTAGTCGATGAAGCGCACCGTCTGATGCTTCAGCCCGTGCCCGCGGTCCTGCTTGACCGAGGTATGCTGGACGAGTTTTTCGTGGATTTGCTCGTTTTCGTCCATCGCGCTCGTCCCGGTGACGTGCTGGATTTCGCGGACGACCTGATTCAGATTGTTCTCGCTAATCCAGGGATTGAGGTCCTCGACGGCGCTCCGGAGTCGGGGTTCGAGTACGGCCGACGATTTGGTGTCGCGGGGGTCCGTCCAGCGTTCGGCTTGCTGGTCGCGGATTTCCCAGCCCAGTGTGCCGAGGGTTTCGAGGGCGGGCCGCTCGGTATCGGCGTACTCGTCGGGCATTGTTATTCTGTTTCGAGGCGGCGCTTTCCGGTGAGGAGGTCCTGCATCAGGCCGCGTTTGAGTTGTTGGTAGTCTTCCTTCGTTTCCTGTTCGTCCTGCAGTTTCTGATTTACGCGGTGGAACGCTTCGGATATCTCTCGCTGTTCCTCAATCGGTGGGAGGAGGATCGGCATCGTCTGGAGGTCCGTTTTGGAAAGTTCAATTTGGCCGGTAGAGCCGGCAACACAGAACGCATACAGCATCTTCTGTCCGTGATTCGACTCCAGATAGAACCGCAGATACGTGGGGTCAAGCACAGACTCGTCGGGATGTACCCGAGTAATGTGAGAGTCGAGTGCGTGCGTATCTGACTCATTCGTCCACTCCAACGCACGACCGAGGGTCCCTTTCCCCGTGGAGTTTATCAGCACGTCGCCGTTCTTGACCCAGTACTTGTCTTTCCAGCCCGATGCAACCTCGGAGTCAAGACGCTTCAGCTCCTCCGGATAGAATCCATCCCAGTAGATACAGGACTGGTTTAGAACGGGAACCCCACCCTCCTCAACGTACGTTGGCTGCTTCCCACGAGTGATGATTTCAGTTACGTTCTCTAACCGTGCTTTTTGCCATTTGGACGGGACTTCCAGCTTCCGGGGGCCAAGGTGCAGTTCCTCGTATTCGTCGTGACCGATTCCTCGGACCAGAAGGTCCTGCATCAAGCCCCGCTTTAATTCTTCTGTCTCCTCAATAGCTTCATCCGCCTCCCGAATCTGTTCGTCTACCGTCGAAAGCACCTCGCCGATCCGGCGTTGTTCAGGGAGAGGCGGGACAAATAGCTGGACGTTTTCAAAGTCAGATTTATTAACGGCAGGGTAGCTGGTCCCCGTCATCCGATTCGTCATTTGGTCCAGGAAGTACTTGCTCAATACTGCTTGTGTGATATATTCCGAAGAGACCTCATCCTTCGCTGATAGTACTGCGAACCCGGTTGAACATACTTTTCCATCGTGTTTCTCCGTGACCGGTGCGAATGCTTGGAGGTACGGGCGGACTTTCCCGACTAGCGTGTCGCCCTCGTGAACGATCTGCTTTGCTCGACTAGGCGCCTCATCAATCGGCGTCGTTTTTGACTTCTCAATACGCCCCCGCGAAACTGAATCGATATCGATGTACTCGAACGTTTCCGAACTGTGCTCGTCTGGATCGAAGCTTTCCGTACTCAGGTCGCAGAGTTCTGGTATCGTTTTCACCTCCCATTCGGAAGGCATCTCGAATCGTTTTGGCCCGATTTGGACCTCTCTATGCCCTTCTCCAAGGTCCGAGATTTTGAGTCCCCCACTCATCGGTATTCCAACTCCTCCATATACTCCTCTAGCTCCGTCTCTGTCCGTTCGCGCTTCTCGGCCAACCGGTCCAACTCCTCCAGTTTCGCACTCACGTCAATCGGCTCTTCGGGCTCTGTCGTGTCAACGTAGCGCGGTACGTTCAGGTTCCAGTCGTTTTCCTCGATCTCCTCCAAATCAACCAGCCGACTGTGGTGGTCCTCCTCCCGTCCTGTCAGATAGGTCTCGGCGAGATACTCGACGCCCTTGTCGGTGAGTCGATTCTGGTTCGAGAGCTCCTCGTACACCTGCGTCCCGGACTCCCGCAATTCCTCGTCCTCGGCGTAGATGAAGAGGACCTTGTCCTTCCGCTCCTCTGGCTTGTCCTTGTTGAAGATGAGCAGACAGCCCGGCGAACCCGTATTATAGAAGAGGTTCTCCGGGAGCGCGATGACCGCTTCGATGAGGTCGTCCTCCAAGAACGGCTTGCGGATCTTCTTTTCCGAGCGCGAGCGGAAGAGCACGCCGTTGTCCATCACGATGCCCGCCTTTCCCGTCTCGTTGAGCGAGGAAACCATCAGCTGAATCCACGCCCAGTCACCGCGGTTCTTCGGCGGCAGGCCGTAGTCGAAGCGGTTGTACGGCTCGTTTTCCTGGACCCACTCCTTGCCCCACGTCTTGTCGTTCCACGGCGGGTTCGCGACGACCCTGTCGAACTGTCGGAGTTCATCGTGCTCGGTGACGTACTTCGGTTCGGTGATGGTGTCGCCCTTGGCGAGTTGGGCGTCGGGGAGTTCGTGGAGGAGCATGTTCATCTCGCCGATTGCCCACGTGTTCAGGTTCTTCTCCTGGCCGTACAGGGAGATATCCTCGCGGTCACCGCCTTCCTGTTCGACGTGCTGAGCGGAGTAGATGAGCATGCCACCGGAGCCGCACGCGGGGTCGTAGACACGGTCGCCCGGATCAGGGTCAACGCAGTCAACGAGGAGCTGGACGACTTCACGGGGCGTGTAGAACTCGCCGCCTTTCTTCCCGGCGTCGTCGGCGAACTGGCGGATGAGGTATTCGTAGGCGCGGCCGAAGATGTCGGGGTCGTCGAGGTCGACGTTCCGATACCGGTGCTTGTCGAAGTGCGTGACGAGCTCGTCGAGCGTCGCGTCCGAAAGGCGTTCCTTGTCGTTGAAGTCGACAGTCGTGAGGACGAACTCTGAGATCTCATCGTTTTCATCCTCGACGGCTTCGAGGGCTTTGTTTAGGGCCGCGCCAATGTCAGTGTCTTGGGCCTTGATGTGGTTCCAGCGGGCGCGTTCAGGAACCCAGAACTCCACGTGGAGTTCACGGTCACTTCGGACAATTTCCTCATCGATACCTTCCTCTTCAACGATCTCCTCGGTCTCCTCGTCGAAGCGGTCGTTGATGCGTTTCAGGAAGAGAATACCGAAGATGTAGTTCTTGTAGTCGGCGGCGTCGATGCTGCCGCGGAGGATGTCCGCCGCCTCCCAGAGATGAGATTCGAGGGTGTCGAGGTCGAGCGTCGCCCCGTCCTCGGCCCCCGGGAGAGTGTCCTGCTGAGAATCCATGTATGCCGTCACTTGCGCCGGGCGAAGTTTATCCTTTCCCGTCCGTGTCGCGACGCACGTGCGCGCCTGCGCCCAATCGCCCACGTCGCCCCAATCCTCCGTCGACCCCCGCCTCCTACGCGAGCGTTAGCGCCCGCGCGACGGCCCCAGCAGCCCGATTCGATGGCTCGGACGCCCGCCCCCGCTGTTCACTCCTGGAGCCAGTAGAGTGCGGTTCCGGTGAGGAGGATGAGTGCACCGAGGATGAAGGTCCCGGGGATGGGGAGCGCGAAGACGACGGCGCCGACGAGTAGGAGTTTCGTGTGGGTGTTCACGTGGTATTCGTCGTGTTCTGGGCGGAAGGGCGTGGTGGCGGATTTCCGGGAGCCGGGGTTTTTTCGGGGTGCTTGCGGTCGCTCTCGGTATGTATACGGAGGTTCCGGCGGGCGAGTTCGACCGGCGGTTGGACGCGGTGCGCGACCGTATCGCGGACGCTGGCGTGGACGCGGGCGTGTGGTTCGGCGCGACGAGCATCGAGTACGTGTCGGGATTCGCGCACATTCAGACGGAGCGCCCGGTCGTGCTCGCGGTGACGATGGACGAGGTGGCGATTACGGTGCCGCGGTTGGAGGTCGAGCGCGTCTCCGAGAATCCGCGCATCGACGCGGTGTACTCGTACTTCGACTACCCGCAGGGTGCGCCCGTGGAGACTGCGGCGGAGATGCTGGCCGACCTCGACGCCGACGCGGTGGCGGCGGACATGGACGGCGCGCCGGGCGTGATGGGGTACGAGGGGCCGGCGCTCTCCGAGTTCGTGGACGTGGAGAGTCAGGACTGGGTGGCGCGGCTGCGGTACGCGAAGTCCGACGCCGAAGTCGAGTTGATTCGGGAGTCCGCGCGCTGGGCGAACCTCGCGCACCGCTACCTTGCGGAGCACACGGAGGCCGGCGCGCATCCGGTGACGGTGAGTCAGCGCGCGTCGATGGAGGGGTCGCGGGCGATGCTGGACGCGCTCGGCGACGAGTACGCGGTGCGGACGCGGGGCGACGGTCCCGTGCACGCGGGCTACATCGCGGGCGAGCAAACGCGGCTTCCGCACGGCCACACGGCGAACGAACGCCTCAGCGAGGGCGACGTGCTAGTGACGGGTGCGACGGCGAACGTGGACGGCTACCACTCGGAACTCGAACGCACGATGTTCGTCGGCGACCCCACGGACGAGCAGGCGGACTACTTCGAACTGATGCTCGAAGCCCAGACCATCGCCATCGACGCGCTCGGCCCGGGCGTCGAAATCGCGTACGTCGACGACCTGGTCTCGGAGTACCTCGCGGAGCAGGGGGTCGCGGCGTACGCCCAGCACCACGTCGGCCACAACATCGGACTGGGCGCGCACGAACCACCGTACATCGACGCGGGCGCGGACGGCACCATGGAGCCCGGGCACGTCTACACCATCGAACCCGGCATCTACACGGACACGTACGGCTACCGGCACTCCGACACCGTCGCCATCACGGAGGACGGCACCGACCAGCTGACGTACTTCCCGCGCGACATCGAGTCAAACACCCTCTAACCCGCGACTTTATTACCCGATACCGCTTCGGGAGAACTAATGGTCGAGGTGTTCGCGGTGGCGAGCGGCAAGGGCGGGACGGGGAAGACGACGAGCGCGCTCGCGCTCGGGATGGCGCTCGCGGAGCGCTACGACGTCACCGTCGTCGACGCCGACACCGGGATGGCGAACCTGCTCTTCCACGCCGGCCTCGCGGACGCCGACACGACCCTCCACGACCTCCTGCTCGCCGACATCGACGCCCGCGTCGCGGACGCGACCTACGAGCGCTTCGGGCTGCGCGTCGTCCCCTGCGGCACCGACCTCGGCGACTTCCGCGCCGCCGACCCGACCCGCCTCCGTGACGTGGTCGCGACGCTCGCCGCCGACACCGACGTACTGCTCCTCGACTCCCCGGCGACCCTCGCGTCCCGGCGCGCCGTCCTCCCCATCGTTCTCGCGGACCGCGTCGTCCTCGTCACTCAGCCCACCGTTCCCGCCCTGAGCGACGCGCTCAAGGTCCAGGAGTACGCCGCGTCCTACGACACCGGCGTTGCGGGCGTCATCTACAACCGCGTGCGGGACGAGGCGGGCGTCGAGCGCGTCGCCGCACAGTCCGAACGCTACTTCGACGGCCCCGTCCTCGGGAGCGTACCGGAGGACGACGCCGCCCGGCACGCCCGCCGCGCGGGCGAGCCGCTCCTCGCGCACGCGCCGGACAGCCCCGCCGCGGCCGCCTACCGCCGCATCGCCGATGAACTCTCCGTCGAACCCGGAAGTGAGGCCACCGTCGCCGACCGATTCCGGCGCACCGTCGTCCCCGACGACGTATGAGTCGGCTCGTCTTCGCCCGCACCGTCCCCGACTCCGCCACCCCCCTGGAGACGGCGCTCGACGCGGACCACACCGGCCGCGCCGTCTTCGAACCCCAGCAGACGCTCCTCCTCGACGCCGCCGACCGCCTCACCCTCTGGTTCGACGACGGCGTACCGACGCACGCCCGGCACAGCGACGGCCGCACCGGCGGCGCGGCGCTCGCCGCGTTCGCGAACCCTGGTCCCGTCCGCGTCGAACTCCACGCCGACCCCGCTCCGTCGACGCCGGCCGACGCCGCGGTCGCGGCCGACGCGCCCGCCACCCACCTCGCCGGCGACGACGCGCTCGCCGCCCGTACTCGCGACCGCACGCCCGACGACACGGACACCGGGTCGCTCGACGCCGTCGAAGCCTTCCTCGCGGACGACGACGCCATCGCGGACCTCCGCGAACGCGCCCGCGAGGAGGCCGAACGCCGCGCCAACGAGTGGGGGTTCGAGTAGGCGAACGCGCCCGCGGGCCGAGCGCTTTTCCGACCGCTCGCCGTTGCGTCCACCATGGCAGGCGAATCCACGCGCGTGCTCGACCGCGGCGACCCGGCACCTGACTTCTCGCTCCCCGACACCGACGGCGAAACGCACTCGCTCGACGACTTCCGCGAGTACGACGCCCTGCTCGTCGTCTTCACGTGCAATCACTGTCCGTACGCGCAGGCGAAACACCCGACCCTGAACGCCATCGCCGCCGACTACGACGACGTGGCCGTGGTCGGCATCAACCCGAACGACGCCGACGCCTACCCCGACGACTCCTTCGACGCCATGCGCGACGCCGTCCGAGAAGGCACTGTGGACTACGACGCCTACCTCCGCGACGAATCGCAGGCGACCGCGGCGGCCTACGGCGCGGTCTGCACGCCCGACCCCTTCCTGTTCGCGAACCGCGACGGCTTCGAACTCGCCTACCACGGCCGCCTCGACGACGCACAGTCCCCCGATGCGGAGCCGTCGGACGACCCCGGATTCGAGATGCGTGACGCCATCGACACCGTCCTCGCCGGCGACGACGTGACCCGGGAGTTCGCGCCCGCTCGCGGCTGCAGCATCAAGTGGAAGCCCGGGAACGAACCCGACTACTGGGACGACCTCTGAGTTACTGACGCGTCAGCGTTCAGCCACGACCGTGACGGTCGCCGTCCGCGATTCGGACACGACGCGCACCGCGAACGCGACCGCGACGAGGTGCGTGTGGCCGTCGCGCTCCTGTACGACGATTCCATCGCTCGCACGGCACGCGCCGAACTGGCGGTTCGGCCCGGCCGGACACCGCGACGCCGCCCACGAGTCCGCCACGTCCGGCGCGTACGAGACGACGGTCGCCGTCCCACCAGCTAGCCGCGCGGTCCGTAGCGCCTCCAATCGCGGCGCGAGCGCGTCCCGAACGCCCGCGATCCCCTCCGCTCGGTCCGCCCAGTCGTGGTCGGCGACGACGGGCGCGCGTGCCACCGCCCGCGACAGCAACCGCGCTGCGTCCGCGCCGGGTCGCGGTTCCACGGTCGTGCCCGACCCCGGCGCGTACCCGAGCTGGAGGTAGGCCGCAACGACAGGGACGAGCGCGAGCGCGACCACCGCGGCCGCGACTAAGACGAGCTGGCCGCGGCGGTTCACGCGTACCACACCCAGATAGTCACCGCGCCGTACGGCGTTGCGTGCCGCGCCGTCCCGTACGCCACGCCGTCCGGCCGCGGATACCCGAGAGTTCCGTGCGCCGTCTCCACCCGGTACATGAGGTTCTCCGGCAGGACGCGGGCGATTCGGGCTTCGAGCGCGTTCGCCTCGCGGTCGAACCCGGACGCGGAGCGCGTCACCTCCGTCAACCGCGTCGCGTCGCCGTGTCGGGGCGCGTCGTTCGCTAACACCGTGCCGAGGTCGGTCGCGTACGTGTCGAGCTGGGCGTCCCCGACCGGCGCGGGCGTCCCGAGCACGAACCCCGTCGTCACCGCGAACACCAGCAGGACGCCGACGCCCGCCTCCACCGCGGAGAGCGAGAGCTGCGCCCTACGCATTAACGCTCACCCCGAGCACGCCCTTCTCCGTCCGCTCGGCCGCGTACTCGATGGTGACGCTCCCCGCCGGCAGCCGGTCGGTCGCGTCGAACGCCAGAACGGTGGTGCGAAAGCGAGAGGCGTCGAGGACGAACCGTCCTCGGAGACCCGCCTCGTTCAGGAGGACGGTCCGACCGTTCAGTCGAACCGCCCGCACCACGGTTCCCGCAGGCGGGTCGACGGTCACGACGACCGACGAGGTGCGCCGCGGGAGCGTCACCGCCGCGCCGCGCTCGACTGCGGGCGTGAGCGTTCGGTTCTCGACCGTCGCGACGAGCACGAGCCGCCGCACCGTCCGCGGGTCCGATAGCTCGCCCGTCCGCGCGACCACGCTGCCGTCCAGCCGAACGGCGGCCTCGCGCTCGCCGATCAGCGACCTCAGTTCCTTGGCGTCGAACCCCGTGATTGCGGCGGCATCGAGGACGTTTCCGCGGACGGCGAGCGGGCCGTCCGCCGCGACGAGGCGGTCCGCGAGCGCGGTCGCTGCGTGGTCGGCTATCGGGTCGCGCTCCGCCGCGTCGAACGCGCCGCTCGCCACGCCGAGGCTTACGCCCGTCGCCGCGGTGACGAGCAGTAGCGCGATGCCGAGCGCCGGGAGGTTCAACTGCGCCCTCATCGCGCCTCCAAGCGAACCGCCGTCTCGCCGGCGTCGTGCTCGACTACGACGACTGCCGGTGTCGAACTCGACCAGTTCCCGGACACCACGGTCACGGACGCGGGGAGCGACAGCCGCACCCGCGCACTCACCTCGGGGTCGGGATGGTCGAGGACCAGCGTCTCGTTCTCGACGCGAATCGTGTACGTCCGGCCGCGAACCGTCTCGGGGAGCGTCACGTCCGCGCGGACGGTTGCTTCCCGCACATCGGCCGGTATCGCGGCCTCGATGTCCTCGGCCGCACTGACCAGCGCGCGCTCCGCGACGGCGTCCCCGGCGGCAGTCCGATAGTCGGGGACGACCGAGCCGTACATTGCCGCCGTGACGACGCCGACGTACAGCAGGACGATACCGGCTTCCATCGCCTTCCCGACGACCGGCGCGACGCCGCGGTCATCCACGCCGCGACACCTCCACGCGGTGGACGACGACGTAGCCCGCGCGCTCCCCCGGGAACCGCGCGACCACGCTCGCCACGCCGTCCCCGTCGAAGTCGCGCGCCGAGACCGTTGCGTTCGCGGCCGCGAAGAACCGCTTCCAGGGTCCCGGTCGCGTCGTCTCGACCGCGACGCCGAACGTTCCGGTGCCGAGGTCGCGTTTGGTGTGGGTGACGCGCGTCCGGAGCCGCACGCGTTTGTTCTCGCCGGCCGCGACGACCGTGCCGTCGATGACGGGTAGGCCGACGACGAGCACCGATTCGTCGGCGGTTATCGGTGGCTCGCGGACGAACCGCCCGCCCTCGTTCCGGCCGAGCGTGACCGCGCCGCCGAGCGTCGTCGCGGTGTACGCGCCCGCTTCGAAGACGAGCGCGTTCGCCGGGCGTTCCAGCACGACCTCCGAGCCGTCCAGCACGCGTATCGAGCGCTCGACGGTGTCGAGGTGGCCGTCCGTGAACGCGAGCGTTCCGACGCGGACGCCCGTGGTGCGAACGGGCTGCACGGTCGTCGCGAGGTCCGATGCGACCCGGTTCGCGTCCGCCGCGGCCGCGTTCGTGTCGACGAGGCTGCCGACGCTCGCCGTCACCGCGCCGAGCGCGAGCACCGTCAGGCCGAGGAGGATGGCGACGCCGACGACGTTCGACTGCGCGCGACGGTTCACGCGAACCCCCCGAGGCGGAACGCGCAGAACGCAGCGAGCGCGAGCAGGCCGGAGTGGAGGAGCGCGGCGTACCGACCCCGACTGGCCATCCCGGCGAACCACCCGCACGACAGCATTGTCGCCTGCGTCACGAGGTAGAAGTGGTGGCGGTCCCGCGCGGGGTCGACGGCGTCTGGCGCGAGCGAGAGGCCCGTGGTCGCGGTCGAAACCGTGGAGAGCTGCGCGAAGCTGTCGAGGACGTACGCGTTGATGGCGACGACGATACCCACCACGAGGAGCGCGGTCGTCCAGCCGACGGCGACGTACACCGCGAGTTCGGAGCGCAGCGCTTTCTTCTCGTGGTAGAGCCGTCCGACTTCCGCCTGAAGCGCGTCGAACGCGGTCTCGATGTCGCTGCCCGCGGTGAGCGCGCCCGCGACGAGGCCGATCGCCTGGTCGGCGAGCGGCGTGCCGACGCGCTCCGCGTACGCGGACAGCGCCGCAGTCCGTCGGTCGACGCCCGGACGCGGGAGGTCGAGACGCCGCGCGAGGTCCGCGGTGTCGGCGCGGAGCGCGCTCAGCGAACCATCGGCGACGACACGGCCGACCGCGTCCGCGAACGGCACGCCGAGGCTGACGTGGCCGGCGATAGCGTGCACGGCGTCCTTCAACTCCCTGTCCTTCGCGTCGTCCGCTCGCGCGCGCCGCGCCGCCACGACACCGACTGGAACGGCGACGCCCGCGTACGCGAGTATCAGCGCGTCCCAGCCGCCCACGCCGAGCGCGGCGAGGCCGAGCGCGAGCGCGGGCGCGAGCGGCGCGAGGACGAGCAGGGCGTCAGCGGGATTCCGGGGCGCGTTCGCGAGGACGCCGAGGCCGCGCGAGCGCGTCCAGTGGTCGCCGAACCCGCTCGGCCGGAACACGCCGACGAGCACGGCGGCTATCGCGCCGATGCCGAGCACGAACACGCCGCAGCCGGCGACGAGGAGCGTCCGCGGCGTCGTCACGTGCCCGGCGACCGCGACGGGTGCCCCGAGTCCCGGTGCGAGCACACTCATCACGGTGACGGAGACGACGACGAGCGCGGGCATCACGAGCAGGACGACGAACAGTTCCGCGAGCAGTTCGAGGAAGCCCTCCGCCTCGGTGCGGGCGCGCGCCTGCCGGTTCGCGAGCATCCGGGCTTCGAGGCGGAGGAACTGTTCGACGGCGTCCGGCCCGGTCGCGGCGTGCTCGCGGAACTTCAGGAGGAAGGGCGCGAGCGCGTCCCGGGACGGCGTGTCGCGCGCGACCACGCGGAGCGCCTGCCCGAGGCTTCCCGAGAGCGCGGCCTTGTTCCGAACCGTGCCGAACGCCACGGCGGTCTCTCCGTACGCGCGCTCCCGGGCGGCGACGGCGTCGAACAGCGCGCGCTCGCCGGAGCCGGCGGACGCGAGCACGCGCAGGTAGCGCACGGCGCTCGGGAGCGTGCGGTCGATGTCCGCGCGGCGCGCGTGCAACACCCACCGCAGGTGGAGGCTACCCGCGAACAGCACGCCGCGTTTCGCCGCGAAGCCCGCGAGCGCGCCGACGAGCGCGGCCGTCACGAACGGGTCGAGCACGCCGACAACACCCGCGGCGGTGGCGGCGAGCGGCGTGGCCCACGCGAGCACGCCGGCGAGGAGAGCGACTAGCGCGAACGCGAGCCAGGACGCGCCGTAGAGCCGCGCGAGGTACACGTCGAACCCCTCCGAAGCGGTGGTGCCGCGGTAGCGCCGACGGTCGGTCGCGTGCCGTCGGCGGTCGGCGTGCCCGCCGAAGAGGGCGTAGAGCGCGCGGTCGAGGACGCCGCTCACGCGTCCTCCGCGGCGCGCTCCACGGTCGCCGCCTCGTCCGTCCGCAGGTCCGCGAGGAACGCGAACAGGTCGCCGCGGTCCGTGAGGCCGTCACGAACGAAGTACTCGACGTACCGTCGTTTCCGCTCGAACTCACTGACGACGGTCTCGCGCGGGCGGTCCGTGTGCGCCGCGAGTCGGTCGAAGAAGGCGACCCTGCCCGTCTCCGCGAACGTGAACACGCCCTCGCGGCGGCCCGCGACTCGGTGGTAGTGAATCGTCGTGCCGTCCTTCTCGATGCGCCCGCGGGCGTCCGGGGGGAGGCGGTCGTACGCCGCCGCATCCACGAGTTCCAGTATCTCGCCGACGTACCGCTCGCCGTCGACGTGCCGCGGGAAGACGACGAGGTCGAGCTCGCGCAGGAGGTACGCGGGGAGTCCCTGCTCGACGACGCGATTCACGAGGCGGTCGGCGTCGGCGGCGTGCGTCGTCCCGATGACGCCGTGGCCCGTGTTCAGCACGTCCGCGAACGTCTCGAAGCTTTCCGGTGTATTTATTTCCGCGATGATTTCCACGTCGGGATTGAGGTAGTTGGACTCGGTCATCAGGTCGGCCATCGTCACGCGCTTGTGGGGGTTCTCGTGGTCGCGCGTGGTGAGGGAGACGCCAGTCTCGTGCGGGAGGCTCACTTCGCGACTCCCTTCGTCGATGCTGACGGGGCGGTCGCGGTGCGGGATGAAGGGCGCGTGCGCGTTCATCAGCGTCGTCTTCCCGACGCCGGTCGGGCCGGAGAACACGACGACGCCGTGGTGTTCGTACGCCATCCAGAGCAGCGCCACCATCTCCGGCGAAATCGAGTCCGTGCGCACGAGGTCGGTGGGCGTGAGCGCGTCGGGCGCCTGTTTCCGGATGGAGACGTGGGGGCCGTTCGCGCTGATGGCGGGCAGTGCGACCGTGCACCGGACGGTCACGTCGTCGCCGACGCCGTCCGGCCGGAGGTTCACCTTCGCGCTCGGATTGCTCGCGTTGAGTTCGACGCCGTCCTCCGCGGCGAGCTGGGTGACGAGGTCGACGAACGACCGCTCGTCGTCGAAGACGAGGTTGGTCGGGATGCGGCCGTCCTTCCAGAGCGAGTGCCGCGGGACGACCTTGACGCGCTCGCCGACGCGGTTCGCCTCCACGTCTTCGAGGTGGTCGTCACGGATGGGGATGGTGAGTTCGCCGTGGCCGACGAAGTCGCGGAGGACGTAGTATCGGAGGTCGTCGAGGCGGTCGTCGGCGAACCGCCGGTCGACCGGCGGGAGCGCGAGGTCGTAGGCGGCGAGGGCGTCGCGGGCGCGGTGTTCGAGTGTGTCGAGCCAGCGGCCGGCGTTCCGCGCGGCGAGGCGGCGAGTGAGATAGCGGTCGGCGTGCTCGGCGACGAACCCGGCGTGGTCGTCAACGAGGTCGCCGACGCGGGCGTCCCAGACGTGGGTTTTGCAGTCGTCGAGGAGGGCGCGGTCGCCGGGGAGGAGGTCGGGTTCGTGGACGGCGTAGCGTACGTCGAAGGCGTCCGTGCCGAGGACGTGTTCGCGGTAGACGACGACCGGCACGTCGAACTCGCGGAACGGGACGGTGTAGGCGTCGAGGCGCTCGGAGAGGAAGCGGTCGAGCGCGTCCGCGTCGGCGGGAATGTCGGTGCGTGCGGGCGCGTACTCGGTCGTGTGAACGACGAGTCGGTCGCCGTCGGCGTCCGCGACCTCGACGCGGTCGTCGAGCGCGAGCGGCGTGAGCGCGCCGAGGCATCGCACGTCCCGGAGCGCGTAGTACCGGAGGCGGCGTTCGCCCGCGGACGTGGCGTGTTCGGCGAGCCGGGCGACGGCGCGGCGGTGTTTCTCGTCCAACCCGGCGGCGTAGCGTTCCCGCGCGCCCTCCCGGGTGCGGGGCTGGCTGGGGCGGCCGCGTTCGAAGTAGTCGCGGACGAGGTCGCGAGCGCCGGTCTCGGCGGTGGTGAGAGTGGGTTCGCGGACGCCGTAGCGGAACGACCCGCGGTCGCGGGTGATGGTGACGACGACGCCGGGCGTCGGTTCGTACTGACTGTAGGTGTCGGGGGCGTACCAGGCGTCGGCCGCGTCGGGCGGCACCGGCGCGGGTACCTCGGGCGGGGAACTCACGGATTTAGAATCGGACTAATTCATATTTAAATTTTTAGGACCGTGGGCGGTACGTGTCGTGCGATACTACTTTAGGGACGATAGGATAACTCCGTGACGTGAAGCGGAATCGGCTCGCGCTCGTCGTCGCCCTCCTCGTCGTCGTCGCGCTCGGCCTCGCCACCGCGACGCTCGCGAACCCGACAACGGGCGGTGGCGGAGACGGCGGCGGCTTCGGCGGCGGGAGCGGGCCGGCCGACGCCGACCGTGACGGCAGCAGCGCTGACCGCGGGCAGAACCCGTCCGTTCCGGGCGCGCCCCAGCTCGGGTCGGCGTTCACCACCTGCATCCCGTTCCTCCTGACGCCGACGTTCTTCGCGCTCGCCGCGCTCGTCGCCGTCTCTCTCTTCGCCTTCGTCCGGTGGCGCGCGAACACGGCTATCGCCCTCTCGCTCCTTCTCGTCCTCTTCTTCCCGACAGTCCTCCTGCACGCCTTCCTCACGAAATGCGGGGCCACCCCGAACCCGGTCGAGCAGGCCGTTCGACAGGCCCAGAACCAGTCGCTCCCGGTCGGTGGCGGCTCGCCCGGCTCCAATCCCGTGGAGACGGTCACCACGCCGCCGGTCCTCCTGCTCGCGCTCGCCGTCGCACTCGCCGTGCTCGTCTACCTCTTCGTCCGCGGAAGCGGCGACGACGAGGAAGGCGACGAACTCCGGGAGCCCGAATCCGAGGAGTCGCTCGACGCGGTCGCGACCGCCGCCGGCGTCGCCGCGGACCGCATCGAGGACGACGCGGACGTGGAGAACGCCGTCTACCGCGCGTGGCGCGACATGACCGATTCGCTCGACATCGCGTCCCCGGAGACGACGACGCCCGCCGAGTTCGCGCGCGCCGCCCGGGACGCCGGCATGGACTCCCGGCACGTGGACACGCTCACGGAGGTGTTCCGCGAGGTCAGGTACGGCGACGCACCCGTCACCGAGGAGCGTGAACGCCGTGCGCTCGACGCGCTCCGCGACATCGAAGCCGCGTACGGGGGTGACGACGAATGAACACGCGACGCGTGGCGCTCGCCGTCGGCGTCGCCGCGGTGGCGCTCGGCGTAACCCTCGTGGTCGCCCCCGGGTTCGCGGGCGCGTTCAGCACGAACCGAACCGCGGTCTTCGCGCTCGGCGGCCTCGCGGCCCTGCTCGCCATTCGCGCCCTCAGCACCCGGCGGGCGGCGTCCCGCGAGGCCGCCTCGCTCCCGGAGGTCGAGTCCCGCGTGACGTTCGACCGGCCGGGCACCGACTACATCGACCGAATCCGCGAGGCCGCGTCCAGCCGACTGAATCGCGACGCCCGCGAACTCCGCGCGGAGCTCCGGGAGACCGCGGTGCGCGTGCTCACGACCTACGACGGCTACACGCAGGACGGCGCCGAGTCCGCGCTCGACGCTGGCACGTGGACCGACGACCCGTACGCCGCCGCGTTCTTCGCGCGAACCACCCCACCCAGGCCGCTCCGGTTGCAGCTCCGTGACGTGTTCCGGGGAACGGCGGCGTTTGACCACCGGGCGACCCGCGCCGTCGCGGAACTCGCGGCCATCGCGGAGGAAGCATGACGGAGACGGAGCGCTGGCGCGGAATCGCCGCCGTCACGTTCGTCTCCGCGGCCGCCGCCCTCCTCTTCACCGCTCCCGGCGCGCTCCTCGTCGGCGTCGTCGGCGGCGCGTACGCGGGCTACGCGCGCTTCGACACTGCGCCGAGTCCCGACCTCTCTGTCGAGCGCGAAGTATCCGACACCGACCCCGCGCGTGGCGACGAGGTCGCGGTGACAGTCACCGTCCACAACGACGGCGGGTTCCTCCCCGACCTCCGACTCGTCGACGGCGTGCCCGCCGCCCTCGAAGTCAGGGAGGGGTCGCCGCGGCTCGCGACCGCGCTCCGCGCCGGCAAGGAAGCCAGTTTCTCCTACCGTGTCGAAGCGAGCCGGGGCGACCACGCGTTCGACGACCTCACTGTCGTCGCGCGTGACATCCCCGGGTCGGCCGAGGTTGAGCAGACGGCCGCCGTGGACGGCGACGAGGCGCTCCGCTGCATGCCCGCCCTCGACGACCTCGACGGATTCCCGCTGCGCGCGCAAGCGACCCGGCAGGTCGGTCGGCTCACCACGAACAAGGGCGGGACGGGCGTCGAGTTCCACGCGACCCGCGAGTACCGCCGCGGCGACCCGCTCTCCCGGATCGACTGGCAGCGGCTCGCGCGCACGGGCGACCTCGCCACCGTCGAGTTCCGCGAGGAGCGCGCGGGCACCGTCGTGCTGGTCGTCGACACCCGCGAAGCGGCGTATGTCGCCGATACAGACGACGAATCCGTGGTCGAGCGGAGTGTCGGCGCGGCGGGCGCGGTCGCGAACGCCCTGCTCGACGCCGGCGACCGCGTCGGCGTCGCGAGCTACGGCCCGCGAACCGCCTGGCTCGCCCCCGGACTGGGCCGCGACCACCGCCAGCGACTCCGCGAAACGCTCGCGCTGGACGACGCGTTCGCGTCGACCCCGCCGGACGCGCCGTTCTTCAGCCGAACCACCCTGACGCGGCTCCTCGGCCGCCTCCCGTCGGACGCGCAGGTCGTCTGCCTCACGCCGCTCTGTGACGACGGCGTCGCCGCGTTCGCCCGGCAACTCGACGCGCACGGCCACGCCGTGACCGTCGTCTCCCCCAACCCGACCGGTGGGGATGCGGTCGGGGAGACGCTCGCACGGGTCGAACGCCGCCTCCGCGTCCGCGACGTGCGACGCGCCGGCATCCGCGTGCTCGACTGGGAGGCCGGGACGCCGCTCGCCGTCGCGCTGGCGACCGCGGAACGGAGGTGGCGGGCGTGACGGAGTTCGAACCCGCGCCGCCTCGGCACACCGCGACCGCCGCCACCGTCACTCTCACCGTCGCGACAGTCCTCGTTGCGAGCGTCTCGACCGGCGTCGCGGCTATCGCCGCGGTCGGCGTTCTCGCCTTCACGTACGGCGCGTTCAATGGGTCGCGACTTCTCGTCACCGCCGGCGCCGCGGTCGTCTTCCTCGCCGCCCTGCTCGCCGCGGTAGCGCTCCACGGCGCGGTGTTCGTTCCGCTCGCTGCGGGCGCGCTCGCCGTCGCCGCGTGGGACCTCGGCGAACACGGTATCGGCCTCGGCGAACACGTCGGCGCGGACGCCCGCACCCGGAACGCGGAACTCGTGCACGCCGCGCTCACGCTCGGGGTCGCCGCGCTCGCCGTCGCCGCCGGGTACGCCGTCTACCTCGTCGGCGCCGACCGCCGTCCGGTCGCCGCGGTCGTCCTGCTTGCGGCGGGCGCGCTCGCGCTGTTCGGCGCGCTCCGCTAATCTATCGTCGGCACCGGAACGCCGTCCAGCACGTTCTCGACCACGTCCCGTTTCGACACGTCCTGCACCGCCGCGTCCGGCGTCAGCACGAGCCGGTGCGCGAGCACCGCGTCCGCCAGTCGCTTCACGTCCTCCGGCGTCACGAACTCGCGGCCGCGAACCGCCGCGCGCGCCCGCGCCACCTCGAACAACCGCTGGGTGCCGCGCGGGCTGACGCCGACCTCGACCCGGGGGTCCTCCCGCGTCGCCCGCGCGACCGCGGAGACGTACTCCAGCACATCGTCGTTCACGCGCACGTCCTCCGGCACGGCCCGGAGCGACCGCACGCCCTCGATGTCGAGCACGGTGTTCACGCTCGGGCTCTGTTCGGCGCGGCCGGCGCGCCGCCGCAGCAGTTCGACTTCGCCCTCGTCGTCCGGATACCCGAGGCTCGACTTCACCACGAACCGGTCCAGCTGCGCCTCCGGCAGCGGGAACGTCCCCTCCTGCTCGACGGGGTTCTGGGTCGCGATGACGAAGAAGGGCTCGGGCAGGTCGTGCGTCTCCCCGCCCACCGTCACCTGGCCTTCCTCCATCGCCTCGAGCAGGGCGGCCTGCGTCTTCGGTGGCGCGCGGTTGATTTCGTCCGCGAGCACGACGTTCCCGAAAACCGGTCCCTCCTGGAACTCGAACTCGCGGGTCTTCTCGTTGAACACGTGCGTCCCCATCACGTCCGCGGGAAGGAGGTCGGGCGTGAACTGAATCCGGGAGAAGTCGAGGCCGAGCGCGGTCGTGACGCTCCGCGCGGTGAGCGTCTTCCCCGTCCCCGGCACGTCCTCCAGGAGCACGTGCCCGCGCGCGAGGAACCCGACGAGCACCGTTTCGAGCACCTCTCGGTCCGCGATGACCGCCTCCGACACCGCGTCCAGCACCGCCGACGACTCCTCGCTCGCCTGCGTGACGTTCATACAACACGTCCCCGACGGCGCGTCCATATGTCTGCCGATGCCACCGAACCGAAACCTACAAGCGCGAAAACCCACAAGACGGAGGTGAGCCGAGGTAGCCTAGCCTGGCCAAGGCGGTAGATTCGAAATCTACTGTCCTCACGGACTCGAGCGTTCAAATCGCTCCCTCGGCGTTTCTGTCGGAACGCAGTGAAGACGAAACGCGAACGGATAGTGTGAACGCAGTCGGTCGTATCCGACGGTAGTTCAAATCTCTCCCTTGGCTCTTCTGTGCGAACGAAGTGAGGACGAAGAGCAACAGGTGGGATTCTGAACCAGGGAACGGAGCGTAGCGGAGTGACTGAGGTTCAAATCCGGCTCTCGGGTTTTCGCGTCGCTTCTCGGGTGTGCGCGCGAACCGCGAAAAATCTGGGGTGGTTAGTCGGCGCGCGGGAAGTTGTCGATGGTCTCGCTGCGGAAGGCGTCCTCGTCGAACGCGTAGTCGTCGAGGAAGTCCATCACTTGGTGGGTGTCCCGCATGGCGTTCTTCAGGCAGGTGGACGCGCCCGGGGAGGGCGTGATGTTGAAGATGATGTCGTTGCCCGTGATTTTGGCTTCGCCCATGTCGAGGGATTTCTTCTCCGTGTTGACTATCTGGGGGCGGACGCCGCCGTACCCCTTTGCGCGCTCGATGTCGTCCAGTTCGGCGGTGGGGACGACTTTCTGGACTTCGGGGAGGAAGGAGCGCTTCCCGACCTTGGGCACGTCGTAGACGAGGTTCTTGAGGACGTAGGGGAGGAGGATGCGGTCGGCGAGGATGTTCCCGTAGCTCAGGAAGCTGTTGATGTTGAGGCCGAACACGTCGAAGAAGTCGCCGACGGTCTTGAATCGGCCGCGTTCGAGAGTTGGGACGAGTTTCGCGGTCGGGCCGAATCGCGTGATGGAGTCGTCGTACACGTCGGCGTCGCCGTGGACGGCGGCGAACGGGAGTTTCTTCATCTGGAGCGTGTACACCTTCCCGTTCAGGGGGCCGCTGTCCGCGAGGAAGAAGCTACCCGCGACGGGCAGGAGGCTCATGTTCTTCCCGTACCCCATCTCCTTCGCGATTTGGAGGCTGTGCGAGCCCGCGGCGACGACCGCAACGTCACCCTGTAGGCTCCCCGTGGCGGTTTCGATGGTGAAGCCGTCGGGGCCTTGCTGGATGTCCTCGACTTTCGTGCCGGTGAGCACGTCGACGCCGTCCTCCTCGCGGGCGTCGTCCACGAAGGATTTCGCGGTCGCGCCGTAGTCAACGACGTAGCCGTCGGGCGTCTGGAGCGCGCGGAGTTCCTTCGAGGGGTCGCGGCCCTCCACGACTTTCGGTTCGAGGTCCTCGATTTCCTCGCGGCCGATCTGGCGGAGTTTCGGGTAGAGGTCGCCGAACCCCTCGTCCTCGTAGCGCGCGCGGAGGCTCTCGACTTCCTCGTCGCCGACGCCGAGCACCATCTTCGAGCGCTTCGAGTGGAACTCGCGGTCGGGGTCTGTGTTCTCCAGGTAGCCCGCGAGGAGTTCCGCGCCCTCCTTCACGGATTCGGCTTTTTCGAGCGTGTAGTTCGTCTCGATGTCGCCGAAGTGGAGCGTCTGCGAGTTGTTCGTGTGGTGGGAGTTGATGGCCGCTATCTCCTCCTCCTTCTCCACGAGGGCGACGCGCTCCACGTCGGTGAACTTCGCGGTGGTGTAGAGCAGGGCGGCGCCGCTGATACCGCCGCCGACGATGATAAGGTCGTACTCGGATTCGGTGGTTCCGGCTCCCATCTTAGTAGGTAGAACCGCGTTCAGGCACTTAATCCCCTGACAAACCGGGCAGAAATAGTGTTATACTTCCAACCACACGCGGTCGCCGACCGCAACCTCGCTCGCCGCGCCCGCCGGCAGTTCGTACAGGTCGTCCGCCACCGCCGTCCCCCGGCCCGTCCACGCCGACAGCGTCTCCACCGCCGTCACCTCCTCGTCTTCCGTCCACACCACGTCGATGTCGAACGGCACGAACACCATGTGGAGCCCCCGCTTCTTCGCGTCGTCGTGCCGGAACGCGAGCGCGTAGTCGTCCGGAATCGACCGCCGGAACATCAGGCCCAGCCCGCGGCTCACCAGCCCGTCCGCCACCTCCACCTCGCTCGCGAGCGTGCGCGCGCTGTCGTCGGGATTGTGTCGGAGTCGCACGTGCGTCCCGAATCGGGTCAGCGAGGTAAGCGTTCCCCCGGCCGCCGGCTCTCGCCTCGCCGTCCCAGTCGCCGCCGACGCGCCTAAACCCTCGGCGTCCGATTTTCCGCCATGGAGAAGACGCCGTCCGGCACCAGCGTCGGGGTCGATGACCCCTACGAGCACGCCGGCGTCTGCGACCACGTCACCGGCGACGGCACGTGCCGGTACGCCTTCGACCACTCACAGCACGACCCCGCGTTCGCCGCCGACCGCCGCGCCGACGACTACCGCTGTCCCGCCGCCGACGGGGAGTGGGAGTGGCGCGACTGCCCGCACTACCGCGACACCGCGACGAGCGACGAGTGCGCGCGCTGCGGACTCGACGAACGCCGGAACGCCCACGCCGACGCCCGGCCGCTGCTCGAAGAACACCATTTGTCGTACGCGCGTGAGCGAAGCGAACGCGCGGAACAGGCGAGCGGTGAAACCGCGAGCAACGCGGACGACCGGAGGGAGTCCGCAGAACACGTGAGCGGCAACGCCGCGAACAGCGCGCGTGAGCGAAGCGAACGCGCGGAACGAGCGAACGGCGACGCCGTGAGCAATGCGGACGAGGCGGGCGAACTCCGCCACGAAATCACGGTGACGCTGTGTCGGTGGTGTCACGCGAAGGTGCACGGGTCGTGGGCGGCTATCGGCGACGACGCGAGCCCGGATGCGGAGGCGCTCGCGGAGCGCGAGGGGCGGAAGAGCGACGAACTCGCGGAACTCGGGTTCGAGACCGCGGCGGAGCGCTACGACGAGTAGCCGAGTCGAGTGGGTTTTTATCCGGTCGCGTCCAATCACGGGTAATGACGCACATCGTCGTCGTGGACAACCACGGTCAGTTCACGCACCTGGAGAAGCGCGCGCTGCGCGACCTCGGGGTGGACGTGGATCTGGTGGAGAACACCACCGACCCCGCGGACGTGGACGCGGACGGCATCGTGCTCTCCGGCGGCCCGAGCATCGAGCGCGCGGGCCGGTCGGCGGACTACCTCGACCTCGACGTTCCCGTTCTCGGCATCTGTCTCGGGATGCAGCTCATCGCGGACGAACTCGGCGGCCGCGTCGGCTCCGGCGACTACGGCGGGTACGCGGACGTAACGGTGGACATCGTGGACGACGAGGACCCGCTGGTCGGGTCGCTCGCGCCCGAAACCCGGGTGTGGGCAAGCCACGCCGACGAGGTGAAAGAACTCCCCGAGGGCTTCACGCTCACCGCGACGAGCGACGTGTGTGACGTGGAGGCGATGAGCGACACCGACCGCGACCTCTACGGCGTCCAGTGGCATCCCGAGGTCGCGCACACGGAGCGCGGCGAGGAAGTGTTCGAGAACTTCCTCGAGCGCTGCTAAGGGATGACGGAGACGCAGGGCGACCTCGCGAGTCTCTCGCGGTACATCTTCCGAGCGCCGAACTGGTACGTCAGCGTCGCGTTCGCCCTGCTCGTCGCCGCAATTACCGGCATCAGCGCGTTCGAGACGCCGTCCGTGCTGGAGGACGCCTGGCAGGGCGTCTTCTTCGTCGGCATCCCCACGGTCGTCGCCGCGCTCGCGACGACGCCCGTGGACCGCTGGCTCGGCGGCCAGCTCACCTACAATCGCTCTTCGCTGTTGGCGCTCGTCTGCGAGCTCGTCGTCGTCGCAATCCTCGTCATCGCGGGCACGGTCGCGGTGCTCACGCCGCTCGGCCAGCAGTTCGTGTTCGACGCGCTCACCGCCGCGCTCGCGCTCGTGTTCGCGATACGCCTCCTCGTCGTGCTCGCGGTCTCCCGGAACTCCCCGCTTCTCGCCGCCGTTCCCGCGGGCATCCAGACCGCGACCGCCGCCCTCCTCCTCTTCGTCTATTCGGGCGCGATGAACTACCTTGAACTCGGCGGCCCGCTCGTCGACGCCTTTCTCTCGCGGCCCGAGCGCGCACCCACGAAGATTCAGTACATCGTCACGCCCGGTGACTTCCTCCTCCTCCTCGGAATGACCGTTCTCTACGGGTTCGTCGCGTACGGCTTCCTCGCGGTTATCGACCGCCCGTGGAAGCAGAGCCTCGACGTCAGCGTCCTCGACTTCGTCCGGGGGTTCATCGGTCACATCGCCGAAGGAACCCGCGAACTGGAGGACTTCTTCGAACAGCTGGGCGAGGACGCTATCGTCCCCGTTACCGTGCTCTCCGCCCGCACCGACGACGGCGAGAAGGCGCGGTTCGTCCTCCCGATGATTCACCCCGGCCCGATGGGCGAAATCGGCGGCGGAAACCTCCCCCAGCACATCGCGGAGATGTCGGAGGGCTTGGCGTTCCCGCCGCACGCGACTGCCGGCCACGACTTCAATCTCGTGACGGAACGCGAGGTCCGCCCGCTCATCGACGCCGCCGAGCGCGCACACGACCGCATCACCTACACCGACACCGCCACCCGGAGCGCGCGCGTGCAGTCCGGTGAGGCGTCCCTGCTCGGACAGGTGTTCGGCGACGACCTCCTCCTCACGTCGACGTTCTCGCCCGGGTTCGCGGACGACGTGGAGTACGCGGTCGGCCTCACCGCGAGCGCCGAAGCGCGCGTCGCCGGCGTCGACGACGTGCTGCTCGCCGATGCGCACAACTCGAACGACGGTCTCGACGGCGACGACCTCGGGCACGTCGTTCCCGGTAGCCAGCGCTCCTTCGACCTGATACGGGGTGCGGGCGGGGTCGCTAGCCGGCTCGCGGACGCCGACCAGCACGACCTCCAAATGGGCGTCGCGTGGGACGCGACGAACTGGACGCCCGCCGAAGGCATCGGCCCGCTCGGCGTCCGCGTCGCCGTCCTCGAAACCGACGGCCAGCGCACGGGCTACGTGCTCGTCGACGGGAACAACATGGAACCCGGCGTCCGCGACCGCCTGGTGGACGCGCTCGAAACCGAGGGGCTGGACGAGGCGGAAGTGATGACGACCGACACGCACATCGTGAACACCGTCCAGTCGGTGAACCAGGTCGGGGGCGCGCTCGACGTGGACGAACTCGAAGCGCTCCTCCGCGACCTCACGAGCGAGGCCGTCGACGACCTCGAACCCGTCGAGGCCGGGATGGCGAGCGAGCACGCGACGGTCACCGTGTTCGGGAACGACAGAACAGAAACGCTCGCCAGTCACGCGAACGCCGTCGTCTCGATGGGCGGCGCGCTCGCGCTCGTCGTCGCGTTCGCCACGATGGTGCTCAGCGCGCTCGTCTTCTTCGCGACCTAATCGTCCGCGAACAGGTCGTCGACGGCCTGTCCCGCGACCAGCGCGGCGTCGTCCGCCACCTGCTCGAGGTCGACGTCCGCGTCGGGCGCCGTGATGTAGACTTCGACGTCCAGCACGCCGTCCTCGAACGACACCGTCACGTCGAGGTCGTCCACGTCCGAGGTCGCTAGCTGCGAGAACACGTAGCCTTCGGCTGCCTCGGCCGCCGTCTCCACGACTTCTTCGTCAGTCGGTTCCATTTACGCGCCGCCGGGACCCATGCCGCCGGGTGCCGGGCCGCCAGCGCCACCGCCGCCGCCGAGCATCTCCTGCAGTTCCTGCTGGAGGTCCTCGAACTGCTCCTGCACGCGCTCTTCCTGCTTCTGGAGCGTCTCGACGCGGAGTTCGAGGTTGTCGACCTTCTCCGAGAGGTCGTCTTCGGCCTCGTCGTACTCAGTCTGCACGAGGAGTTCGCCGACCTCGCGGTACATCGTCGTGTCCTCGTCGATTTCGTCCAGTTCTTCGAGCGCGGCCTTCGCCTCGTTCAGCTGAGTCTCGGCCTGCTGTTTCTGCGTCGACACGGTCTGCGCGGTCTCCTGGAGGTCCTGAAGCTCTTCAAGTTTCTCCTGGGCCTCCGGCGGAAGGTTACCCTGCATACGCGAAAATCGGGACCCGAGAGGGAAAAAGACCCTGCATTCGGGCCCGCGCCGGCAAAGGGGAGGTCCGCGGACGCTGGGGAGAGGGGAGGGGGGAGCGTCCGCGGGGCCGGCATCTACTAGTAGCCCCGTCACCGCCAAGAGTGCAGTCCCTAACTGGTTAGGTATCCCCGGTGCGTTCAGCGACTTCGAGCAGCGTCACCCACGTGTTCTGGCCCGCGCGCAACGCCGTCAGGTCGCTCGCCACAATCTCCACGCGCACGACACTCCCGTCGCGGGAGAGCGACGCTGTCGTTCGGTCGCCCTCGATAGCGCCAGCTTCGGGGCGGACGCTCTCGGCGATTCGCTGTGCGATATCGGGAGAAGCGTAGGAGAAACGAAGCGTCGTCGCGTGCCTAGCGGACGTCAACTTCCTTCACGTCGCGCGCCCGCTCCTTCAGGAGGACGCGGTGCCCGCAGTACGGACAGCGGATGCCGCCGTACTCGTCGAGTTCGACGTCCCGCTTGCAGCGCGAGCACTTGTACGACATTATGCCTCCTGCTCTTCCTCGGAGAGCGCAGTGCGGATGGAGCGCTGCACGGACTCGCCGCCGGGCGTTTCCGGCCGGTACGCGCCGCCCGCGAACTTGTAGTCGCACTTGCCGCACTGCCAGATGCCGGTGCCCTTGCGGGAGACCTTCTCCGCGCCGCACTCGGGGCAGGCGTGGTTCTGGTTCGTGTCGGACTCGATATCGGAGACGCGACGACGCGCGACGCGACCGTATCGAGCGCCGAATCGGCCGGCACTCCCGGTCGTGGACTTCTTCTCGGCCATAGTACAAGCACGTAGCCACAGCGCGCACATAAGGGCTTTGAGTCCCGACCGAGCCCTACGCGTCCTGCTTCAACCCCTCGTCTTCGAGCGCGTCGTTCAGGTCGTCGCGGACGCGCTCACCGGTCTCGCGGTCCATCGCCGTCGTCACCA
Organism: Salarchaeum sp. III; assembly: GCF_036418315.1. Taxonomy (NCBI): domain Archaea; kingdom Methanobacteriati; phylum Methanobacteriota; class Halobacteria; order Halobacteriales; family Halobacteriaceae; genus Salarchaeum; species Salarchaeum sp. III. The sequence goes on from NZ_JAZHPG010000027.1 coordinate 563,191, forward strand.
CGCGGTTCTCCTGCACCGAGGAGCCGTCCCGGATGAGCAGTCGGACGTTCCCGTTCGTGTCCGCGCGCGTCACCTTCGCCCGCACGCCGCCCCGCGTGCTCGCGCCGCCGGCGTCGATGGGGCCGGGCACGATTTTCTTCACGTGCGGGTGGCCGGCGACGGTCTCGATGGCGTGCCAGCCCTCGCGCTCACCGACGAGCGTCGAGTGCGACCCCCCGATTTTCTCCGCCGCGGCCTTCTCCACGATTTCGAGGTCGCGGCCGCCCCACCGGTCGAGCACGCTCCGGACGGGGTCGTCGCCGCTCACCCGGTAGAGCTCGTGGTGGAGGTCGCCCCGCAACGCCCGCACCACGTCGCGCTCGCCCGTCACGAACACCGTCTCCGGGCGCTTTCTCCGTATCTCGTCCGCGATGCGGCCCGCGAAGTTCCGGACCTGCGCCACCTCGCGCTCCGCGTTCGGCTCCGGCGTCGTCGTCACCACCGTCTCCCCCAGCACCGGACTGCGCGGGTCGTCCTCCACGCGGTCCGCGTCGAGAAACGTCAGCGTCGCCCGCGACGCCTCGATTTCGACGACGACGGCGTCGCAGTTCGCGGTGCCGCACAGCAGGCAGTAGTCGCCGGGCTTGTCCAGCGGCGCGCCACACTGCCGACACTCCATTTCCCGGGACTAAGATGGGTGTCCGTAAAACCAGAACGGTCCTCAGACGCCCGCGCCCGTCGGCGCGTCCGGTAGCTCGACCGGCTCCGAATCCAGGCCGAGTTCGTCGAGCGCTTCCTCCAGGTGTTCGGCTTCGGCGTAGTCCGCGCCGTCCGCCTCCCGAATCTCCTGGGTCTTCGCGAGCACTTCGGCGCGGCGGTCGTCGGGAATCTCGTACTTGTCCGTCGCGAGTTCGACGACCAGTCCGTTGTGGTCGCGGGTGTAGAGCGAGTGGAAGACGCCGCGGTCAAAGACGTTGAAGCCGTGTCCGGCGTCGTCGAGGCTCTCCATCACCGTCTCGAACTCGTGGGGGTCGATGGAGACGGAGAGGTGGTGGACCGACCCGACGCGGTGGCGGTGGGGCTGGGGGTTCGAATCCCGGTCCTCGGTCACGAAGAACGTGAGGATGCGGCCGTCGCCCGCGTCGAAGAACAGGTGGGTCTGGTTCGGGTCGTCGAGGTTCGGCTGCCGGAGGACGAGCGGCATCCCGAGGAGGTCGCGGTAGAACTCTATCGTATCTTCCTCGTTCGACCCGATCATCGTGATGTGGTCGACGCCCGTCGTGTGGAACGGCGCGTCGGGCAGTTCGTCCGTCACCGGATACTCAGACATACCCGGGTAGACGACCCGTATCGGGAAAAACGTGGGTGTCGGCGCGGGGGCTGCCTACAGGTCGAGCGGGCTGGTCTTGAGGTACTCGCGGAGGACGACGGTGGCGTAGCAGCCCTTCGGGAGCGCGAACGTGAACGTCAGCGGGTCGCGGGACACGTCGACGTCGGTCCGGACGAGTATCGCGCGCCGCGTTCCCTCGGAGTGGAACTCGCCGGGGAGGTCGAAGTCGCTCGGCTCGATGCCGAGGTCGGAGAGCACCGCGCGCTCTATCTCGCCCTGCACGCCCTCGGCGAGTTCGGTGTTCGTTCCCACCAGAGGCGCGGTGACGAACGCCCGCCCGCGCTCCGCGTGCCGGGACAACACCGACACGCGCTCGTCGGTCGCCCGCTGGAGCCGGTCGGGGTCGGGAATCGTGAGGTCGCCGGGCGCGTCCGTGTCCGCGAAACACACCACGTCGCCCTCGACGGGTTCGTGGAACGGGATGTCGCGCGCCATGCGCTCCGAGAGGATGCGGTTGAACGCGTACGACTGCGCCGCGTGCACGAACAACCGCTGGAGGTTCGACGGGAACGTCTCCAAGGCCTCCCGGAAGTCGTCTTCAGTACGCCCGCCGTTCTCCGCCAGCCGGTTCAGGACGGTGCGCTCGTACCGGAGGTGTCCCGGGAACTCCTCGATGGCCGCGCTCCAGTCCCGCGTCTCCTCCACGAACTCGCGGGCGTCCCGGGTCGCCGCCGGTTCGTGTTCGCTCGGGTTCCCGACGTACGCCAGCACCGCGCCCTCCCAGTCGCCGCGCAGCACCGCCAGCCCGACCTCGTGCGTCACCGGCCGATAGCTCCCGAAGCGCTGCTGGCCGAAGAAATTGGGGACTGCGACGGACCGCCCCGCGTCCGCTTTCCCCTCGCCTGCCGCCGCCGCGTCCGCCGGTCGACCGCCGAACTCCGCGAGTTCGTCCGTAATCGCGGCCGCGTTCTCGGGACGGTCGGGGTCTCGGACGGCGATTTCGAACTCGTTCCCCACTAAATCGCCGAACTGGAGGTTTCGACCCGCGCGCCCCACCACCTCGACTTCGGCGTCACGAATCTCGGGCACGTCGTCGGGGTCGATGCCGCGCACCGTGAACAACTGGGTGGTGACGGCGTTCTTGTCCTTCGTGCCCGCCCAGTTCACGCGCTCCCGGCTGATGCCGAGTCGGTTCGAGAATTCGCGTGCGAACCCGTTCGTATCCCAGTCGGTGAGCGTCGCCCGCACCACGACGTGCGGGTAGTCGCCCGCGCTCTCGCCCGCGGGTTCGGCGTCGAAGTCCTCGATCTCCCGCACTCGAAAGTCCCCGGGTGCGTCGCGGAGGCGGCCGCCCGTTCCCGCCGTACTGCTCGCGTAGCGCTCGACGCCGACCGCGCGTTCGAGCGGATGTGGGTCGACCATCAGAACAGGGAGAGGTCGCCCGTTATCGCGTCGATGTCGGCCTCCGGCGCGGGGCCGATGGCGAGCGCGGTCGGCGTCCCCGGGTCCACCTGCGTGTGCCCGGCGTCCTCGATGACCGCGGACGGCAGGCCCGCGGCCTTCGCCTCCTCGTTCAGCTCGTAGAGCTCGCGCTCCGACCCGGCCTTCAGCACGACCTTCTTCTGCCCGCCCTGCTTCCACGCCCGCTGCGCCCGGTCGTCCGCGTACTCGAACGCCCGCAGCGACGCGTGAGACGCCTGCGCGGCGACCTTCCCCGTCCCCATCCCGAGGTCGGCGCGCACGACGATGGCTTGCTTCATACGGGGTGGTGTCGTGGACGCGTCAAAGCCGCTACGACTCACCGCCCGCTCACGCGACAGACTTATTTTAATAAACAGATACTTCCCGGCATGGATTCCGGTCCCCGGACGCCGCTCTTCCGCCCCCGCGCGTACTTCGAGTCGAACGGCTTCCCCCTCCGCCCGGCGCTCGCGGCGTTCGCCGCCGCCGCGGTCGCCTTCTTCGTCGCCGTCGTCGCGACTACTGCCCTCCTCGTCGGTCGCGTCGAAGACGCGCCGGCGTTCGCCGCCCTGCTCCCGCCGCTCATCGGCACCGTCCTTCTCGCCGTCGTCGGCTGGGTCATCGCCGTCCTCCTCGTCGCCGTGCTCGCGGACGCCTTCCTCGGCGACCGAAGCCGCGTCGGCCCCGCGCTCACCGTCGCCACGTGGGCGACCGCGCTCGGCGCGCTCACGTCCATTCTCGGGTTCGCGCTCACCGCGAGTACGCTCGGCGCGACGAGCGGCACGTCGGCCGACGCGCTCCGCACCACCCTCTCCGGAGTGTCCCTCGGCAGTATCGCCATCGGGTTCGTGGTCGCCGGCTGGCAGACCTACGTCTACGCGCAGGGGTTCGCCGTCCTCTACGACACCGACACGCTCGCCACGGGCGCGCTCGGATTCCTGGTCGCCTACGGCGGCTTGCTACTCGGCCTCATCTGAAACCTATTAGGCCCCGGGCGTACAGGGGTCGGTATGATACTCTCCGACGCCGACCTCCTCGACCGACTGGAGGCCGGCGACCTCGTCGTCGAACCCCTCGACGACCCCGACTTGCAGATTCAGCCCGCGAGTATCGACGTCCGGCTCGGCCGCGAATTCCTCGAGTTCCAGCGCGCGAACATCCCCTGCATCCACCCGAACGACGAGACCGAGGTCGACGACTACGTCACCGAAACCGTCGTCGACGAGGACGGCGAGTTCATCCTCCACCCCGGCGACTTCGTCCTCGGAACCACCCACGAGCGCGTCGAAGTCCCGTCCGACCTCGTCGCGCAGGTCGAGGGCCGGTCGTCGCTCGGCCGCCTCGCCGTCGTGGTGCACGCGTCACTCCCAGCCGATGAGACTTTGTTCCTCTGGACCCCCGAGGACGGGTTCGGGTTCCACGAAATCGGCGATGTCGTCGCGCACGAACCGGACGCGCGCGCAGTCTCCTTCGACCCTGAGACGCTTCACGTCCGAACGTTCCCGATAACCGATTTCATCACGAACCCTGCACAGCGGATTTACGAAGTCACCCTCGACTCCGGACGGCAGGTGCGCGTGACGAGCGACCACAATGTCTTCACGCTCGACGACCACGGCCACGTTTCCCGGGTCGCGAGCGAGGACGCGGAGGGCGAGCTCGTGATGGTTCCCGGGACGCTCCCGAGCGCACACGGGACTGAAACCAAACTCGACCTTCTCGACGTGCTCGGCGACGAGACGGACGACATCACCGTGTACGCGACGGACGGCGTCGGGACGGTCGACTGGGACCAGCTCCCGCCAGGGTCGCGACGCCACTATCGCTCCCGGGACAGCGCACCGCTCTCCGTAACGAAGCAGTCGACCGTTCCCGCGAACGCGGAGCTCGCGTTCAAACAGAGCGATACTCACCTCCCGCGAACGATTCCTGTGACGCCCGAACTCGGCTGGCTGCTCGGGTTCTACGTCGCGGAGGGGTACGCGAGACGGAAACAGGTCGTGCTGGGGCAGAAGAACCGCCGGCCGCTCGAACGCATCGCCGACTGGTTCGACCGGTACGACACGCCCGTCTCGTGGTCGCAGACCCCGAACGGGGTACACCAACTAACCGTTTGCTCGGCGCTCTGGTCGCGGGTGTTCCGCGCCCTCGCTGGCGAGGGCGCGAAGAAGAACGTCCCCGAACGCCTCTGGGACTGGCCGGATCGGGTCGTTGAGGCGTTCTACGAGGGACTGATTTACGGGGACGGCCACCGACGAGAGGGGCGCGATACGCTCCACACCGCGAACGAGGACCTCGCCGACCGAGCGACCTATCTCGGAAGTCGCCTGGGCTACGCAACGTCCACGTATCATCGTCAGCGCGACAACGACGCGGCGAGCGACGAGTGGGCTGTCGATTTCTACGCGGACGCGCACAAGCGCGGACAGTACGTCCCGAACCCGTCCGCGCTCCTCAGAACGCTCCGGACGGAGGCCGGGCTGACGATGAAAGCGGTCGCGGACGAACTCGGGTTCTCGTCGAAGTCCTCCATCTCGAACGTCGAGAACGAGGAATACGGCAGCGTGAAGCGAGACACGCTCGAACGTCTCCGAGACTGCTACGCCGCCCACGAGGTCGACGTCTCCCGCCTCGACCAGATTCTCGACGCGAACGTCCGGTTCGATCGTGTTGTCTCCGTGGAAGCCACTGACCGAGTTGAGACGACGTACGACCTCGAAGTGCAGCCGCGTGGTCGACCGGTCGAGAACTTCCTCGGCGGCTTCGGCGGTGTATTCCTCTCTAACACTGCCGGGTTCATCGACCCGGGGTTTCGAGGGAACATAACCCTCGAGCTCTCGAACCTCGGGACTGCGCCGGTCGCGCTCAGTCCGGGGATGCGCATCAGCCAGCTCGTGTTCACGGAACTCACGAGCCGTGCGGACCGCCCGTACGGGAGCGAGCGTGGGTCGAAGTACCAGGACCAGGGCGGCCCGCAGGCGTCCCGCATTCGGGGCGACCGCGAGTTCGGGGGCGAGCAGTGAAGTTCGTCGAGGAGGTCGTGGTGGAGGAGTTCCTCCCGACGTTCCGGTCGATGCTCGCGGCGGACCTCCGGGAGCGCGGACTCACCCAGCAGGCGGTCGCGGACGTGCTCGGCGTGAGCCAGTCGGCCGTCTCGAAGTACGCGACGGGGGACGTGGCGCGCAACGAGGAACTCGCGTCGGACGACCGCGTGCGCGACCTCGTGGAGCGCGTCGGCGAGGGACTCGCATCCGGCGATATGAGTACGGTGCAGGCGCTCGTCGAGGCGGAAGTCCTGATTCGGGAACTGGAGGCGCGCGGGGACGTGCTCGCCCGCCTGCACGAGGACGCCGTCCCCGACCTCGCGGAGTACGAGGGCGAGTTCCGCGTGCACGACCCGGACAGCGAACTCCTCGCCCGCGAGCGCGTGCGGTCGAGCGTCCGCCGGGGCGTCCGCACGCTCGAACACGCGAGCGGGTTCGCGACGCTCGTCCCGAACGTCGGGTCGAACCTCGTGGAGTGCCTGCCGAACGCCGACTCCGTGGAGGACGTGGCGGGCGTTCCGGGCCGCATCTTCGATGTGATGGGGCGCGTCGAGGTCCCCGGTGAGCCGGCGTTCGGGGTCTCCGAGCACGTCGCGTCCGTTCTGCTCGCCGCGCGCGCGAACGGCAGCGCCGCGAGCGCCGCGCTCAACCTCCGATACGACCCCGGTCTCGTCGCCGCGCTCGAAGAACGGGGGCACGTCACCGCCGAGTTCGACGCGGACTACGACGACCTCTCGACGGCCGTCGCGGACGCGCTCGCGGACCGGTCGGACGCGACCGTGCTCTACCAGTCCGGCGGGTTCGGCATCGAGCCCGTGGTCTACCTGCTCGGCGAGTCCGCGCCCGCGGTCGCCGAAGTCGCCCGCGACCTCCTCGACTAGGGCGTTACGTCCGTCCGCGCGAGACCGCACGGGGCGTCGGCGGACAGCGAGACGGACAGCCGCCAGTCGCCCGACCGCGTGCGGTGGGCGTCGGTGACGGCGACCGTGCGGTCCGCGCGGGCGAGCGCCACCGTGAGCGGGAGTGTCGGCAGGCGGTCGTCGGCGGCGTCGAACGCGTAGCCGTCGAGTCGGAGGTCGAGTTCGTCGGTGCGGGTGCGGTACGCGTACGCCGACAGTAGCGACCCTGTGCGGAGCGCGTCGAGCGCGGCCGCGACGGTGTTCGCGTTCTCCGAGAGGTGGTCGGTGGCGTTCGCGACGACGGCCTGCTGGCGCGCGGGCGGGAGGGCGTCGTCCAGTACGCCCGCGATGGTGTCGAGGAGCGCGACGCCGAGCACGTCTCGGTCGGTCGTTTCGCTCGCGGCCGCGAGGTAGGTGTCGAGAATCGCGCGCTCCACGTCGGTCTCCCCGCAGTCGCCGAGCGCGTCGAACAGCGCGCCTGCGAGCCGACTACACGCTTCCCGGGGCGGCGCGCCGTCGGTTCCGCGGGCGTGTTCGACGGCGAGGTCGTACGTGGGGGCGCGCGGGTCGTACGCGGCGAGTCGGTCCCGGTACCTGGTCGCGAGTTCCACGGCCTCACGCGCGGTCTCCCGGTCGGGATAGCGGTGGTCCGTGACTGGGTACGGTCGCTCGGCGGTGTCGAGGCAGCCGACGCGGTAGGGGCCGCCGGTCGCGAGGGCGTCCAGTCGTCGCCGGAGCTCGTCGAGCGTCACACCACGCATACGATTTAGGTCTGCCTAAAACAACGTAGTTCTATCGGTCGTCGACGCCCTCCCGGATGCGGCGCTCCGCGTCCGCAAGCGCCGCCGTCCGGTCGAAATTCTCGACGATTTCGCGGAGTTCCTCGTCGCTCGCGTCGCGCAGGTCGCGGGCGTGCCGCGTGATGTTCGGCACCGCCCGCAGGATGTTGTCGATGACGGGGACGGCCGCGCTCCGCGCCGACCGGCTCATTGGGTTCAGGTCGACGACTATCTCGGTCTTCCCCATCTCCGCGAGCGCCGCCGCGCGGTCGCCGTCCTCGAGCGGCACCAACACCACGTCCGCGTCGTAGATACCGTCCGCGTCAACTTTCCCGCGCTCGTGCGACAGGCCGGGGATGCGCGCGTTCGCCGCGAGCCCCTTCACCTCGCTCGCGCCGTGCTCGCGCAAGTGCTCGGCGATGGCATGCATCCGCTCCTCGGTTCGATTGAACAGGTTCACTTCGAGGTCCGCACCCACCGCGTCCGCCAGTTCGACCATCTCCCCCGGGACGAGCGCGGCGACGTTCCCGTTCACCGAGAGGACGGGATGGTCGGCGAGCAGGAGGTGAGCGGCCGCCGCGCGCTCGGCCGCGTCCGCGCTCGCCGTCGTCTCCTCGCCCAGCAGATAGTCGAACGCCTCGCCGCGGCCCTCCGCGATGAGTCCCTGCTTGCTCGTAATTCCCTTCTCGACGCCCTCCTCGATGCGGTGACGGGTGAGGAGGGACTCGTACCGCGGGTGGTCCTCCGGCACGTCCACGTCGCTCATACTCCTCCTCACGCGCGCCCCGGGAAAAAAGAGCCGTTTACCGGAGCGTCGCGCCCGCCGGATGAATCCGGCAGGATTCGGCGTCGTACCCCGCGTCCGTGAGTCCGTGGTCGAGCGCGAACACCGTCCGGCCCAGCATCGCCATCGACGCCCGGCCGCCCGCGTCCAGCACGTTCCCGACGACCTCGTCGATGTCGTCAGTCAGCAGGCCCGCCTCCGCGGCGAACGTCCGAGATTCCGCGACGAACTCGTCGAGCGTCGGGGTTTCGAGGAGGCGGTCGAGCGCGCGCTCGCCCGCCGCCGACAGCGTTTCCGTGTCCCCAGAGAGCACCTCGGCCGTAGAGAGCCCGCCGAACGACGCGTACTCGACGCGCGCCGTCTCCGGCACGCCGTCCAATCGGCCGTGCGGGGGCGCACCCGGTTCCTCGCGAATCGGCGCGCCGCCCCGCGCCTGCGCAACCACGTCCCCCAGTCCGGTACCGGCCTCCACCTCGGCCGCGTGCGCGAGACGGACGAGGTCGTTCTCCGAGCGCCCGCAGCCGAACGTCGCGTTCGCCGCGTACGCCGACCCGAGCGCCATCGCGCCCGACACGCCAAACCCCGCACCGACCGGGAGCGTTGTCTCCGCCTCCACGCGCGCCGTCACGCCGAGCGCGTCCAGCACGCCCGCGACCGCCGCCACGTCCGCGCGCTCGCCGTTCAGGAACACCGCGGCCTCGTCGGCCGGCCGCACGGACACGGTGACGCCGTCCGTCAGCGTCAATCCCGCGCCCCGCGACCCCGCTCGCGCCGGGTCGTCGTCGCGATGGATGCTGAACAACCCCGTGACGTGCCCGGGGACGAACGCGCGCGCTCCGTCTCTCATCTCCTCTCACTCGGCCGCCGCCAAGGATAAACGTTTCAGGACGACTCCGCCAGACGCACCGAATCGTCCGCTCGCGCCAGCACGCCGTCCGCGGCTAGCTCGGCGACTGCGCTCCGCGTCTCGTCCTCCCCGCGTCCGCCGAGCGCTGCCGCGGCCGCGACGAGTAGTTCGAGCGGCACCCCCTCGCCGTCGCGGTTCGCGCCGAGCACGCGAACGAACGCCACCAGCCGGCTCCCCTCGTCGAGGTCGTCGTGCCACTCGCGTGGGAACCGACTCACGCGCCCGTTCGCCACCTCGTACAGCGCGCCCTCGGCCACCCACCGCGGACTGTTCGTCAACCGCTCCCCGACCGCGCTCCGCAACGCTTCCGCGTCGAGTGACTCCGCGAGCTCGACGACGTACGCGTCCACCAGCGCCCGCGACACGCCCGCGTCCTCGGTTTCGTGCGCGCGCTCCAGCAACGACACCAGCGTCACCGCGTCGAGATTCCCACCCAGACTCGCCGCCTCCAGCAACACGTCGTCGTTGACCCGCTCCATACATGGGACACGAACCCCGCGCGCAAAAACCAACCGCACACTCCGAGGCGGCCGAGAAAACCGACTCAGGCGTCGATGGTCTTCCCGTGTGCGTCCTTGACGCCTTCGACGGTCTCGCGAACGGCGTCACAGCCCTCGTCGTGCAGGAGGTCGCCAACGACGATGACGTCCGAGCGTTCACCCATCTCGTGCGCGGCCTCGTAGTCGCCGATACCGCCGCCGTAGAACAGGGTCGCCTCGTCGAGCGCGTCGTGCGCGGCCTCGACCACCTCGGGGTCGCCGTAGGTGCCGGAGTACTCGACGTACACGATGTCCTGACCGAGCATACGCTCCGCGACGGTGGCGTACGCCGCCACGTCCTCCGGCGTCTGCTCGCAGTTCGCCTCCGTCAACTCCGCGACGCTCGACTCCGGATTCATGACGATGTACGCCTCCGTCGTCGTCTTCTCCCAGTTCACGTCGTCGATGCGCACCCACTCCTTGTGCGCGCCCGTAATCCAGGAGACGCCGCCCGCGTTCAACACGATAGGGACGAGATACCCGTCCAGGGCCTCGTCGTCCACCACGACCGCCGGGTTCGACGGCTCCTGGTAGAGCGGCACGTCGTGCTTCCGGCAGGCGTCGATGACGCGCTCCATCTTCTCCGATGTCACGTCCAGCGTTCCACCCACTTCGATGGCGTCGGTCCCGGTCCGACACACGTCCTCGAACGTCTCCCCGTCGGCGAGCGACTTGTCCGGGTCGACCTTCAGGACGTGGTCCCAGTCCCGCCACGCGTTACTCATGGACCGTCATTTCTATCGCCCGGCAAAAACCCCTTCGGTCCGCCTAACACACCCGTCTAGGCGTGAATCCCCGCCCCTCTATCTGCTTCTGATAGCGGTTTCGGATGGTGGCATCGGTAACTCGCGCGGCGTCTGCGACCTCGTGCCGGTCCTCTTCTCGTTGCGCAGCAGGTCCGCCGCGTCAATCGCGGCCGCCGCGAACCCCGTCGGGGGAAACACGCAACGCGTTTACGCTGCAGACGCCACCTACCGGTCGAATGCCAGTCATCGACTGCGACCCCGACGACGCCCGCGAGCGCCTCCAGGCGGCGGGTGCGTCCGTCGAGGACGGGAACACCGAGCACGAGCGCTGGCGCGCGAGCCTCGGGGACGCCACCGCGGTCGCGTACGACGAAAAGGTCGTCGTGCAGGGCGCGACCCCCACGGACATTACCGCGGTCGTGGAGGACCACGCGGGCCGCGTGCACGTCTACTTCGACGGCGCGAGCCGCGGCAACCCCGGTCCCGCCGCGGTGGGCTGGGTGCTCGTCTCCGGCGACGGAATCGTCGCGGAGGGCGGCGACCGCATCGGCCGCGCGACCAACAATCAGGCCGAGTACGACGCGCTCGTCGCGGGCCTCGAAGCCGCCGACCGCTACGGGTTCGACGAAGTCGAGGTGCGGGGGGACTCCCAGCTCATCGTGAAGCAGGTGACGGGCGCGTGGAACACGAACGACCCGACGCTGAAGGAAAAACGCGTCCGGGTGCGCGAACTCCTCGACCGGTTCGACGACTGGTCGCTCACGCACGTGCCGCGCGAGGTGAACGACCGCGCGGACGACCTCGCGAACGAGGCGCTCGACAATGACTGAGGCTCCGGAGGACGCCGTGGACGAGGCCGAGCGCCTGACGCGGCTCGCGCGCCGTGTCGGCGACGACGAGGAGGCGGCGGCGTACCGCGACCGCCGCGACGACCTGCTCGCGGAACACGACTACGAGGCGCGTATCCGCGCGGACGACGACGGTGACACGCTCGTCTGCTATCCCGCGGAGTGGCTGGAGGACGGGACGGTGCGGGTCGAACGCATCAAGGACACCGACCGCGCCGCCGAGCGCTCGCTCTCCCGGGGTGGCGAGTCCGAGGAGTGGGAGTCGGTGGAGGCGCACAACCGCGCGCTCGTCGAACGGGTGCGCGACGAGTACGGGGAGGAAGAGGCGGCGAACGCGCGGGCGTTCGCGGACTTCATGGGCAACCACCACTCGCGGCGGATGGAGACCGCGACCCGCGAGGAACTCCGGGAGTTCCGCGAGCAGTACTACCCGCGGAACGTCTGGCCGACCGACGAACAAGAAGCGTCGTTGGAGCGGTCGCTGCGTGCGGTGTTCGAAATAGTGGGAGAACGGTACCCGAGTTAGTTGTCGACGAGGTCGAGGACGGTCTCGGCGCGGTCGTCGTCGGTGACGAACTTGCTGAGCGTCCACTCGATGTCGTCGAGGACGGCCGTGAAGCCGTCGTCAGTGAGCGCGTACTCGTTTGTTCGCTTGTCGAGTTCGGACTTCTCTACGAATCCCTTGTTGACGAGGTCGTCGAGGTTGGGGTAGAGACGGCCGTGGTTGACTTCTTCGCCGTAGTAGTCTTCGAGTTCGCGTTTGATGGCGAGGCCGTAGCGGGCCTCCTCTGCGAGTACGACGAGGATGTTCTTCTGGAACGCAGTCAGATCGCGGGCGTCCTGACGCACCGCGCGTTGTGCCTCTGACATACCGGAATATATGTCATCCCTCTATTTAAACGCTTCTCAACCCGGCGATAGTTTCGGTACTTGAGGCCGATGCGAAAGGTCCTTTAGGTCGCTTAACACAGTCGAGTCCACATGACGAACCTCTGGGAAGACCTCGAAACCGGCCCCGACGCGCCCGACGTCATCTACGCCGTCGTGGAGTGCTTGAAGGGCGAGCGGAACAAGTACGAGTACGATAAGGACATCCCGAGCGTGGTGCTCGACCGCGTCCTCCACTCGAACGTCCACTACCCGAGCGACTACGGATTCATCCCGCAGTCGTACTACGACGACGAGGACCCGTTCGACGTGCTCGTGCTCGTGAAGGACCAGACGTTCCCCGGTTGCGTCATCGAAGCCCGCCCCGTCGGCCTGATGGAGATGGACGACGACGGCGAGAAGGACGACAAGGTCATCGCGGTGCCCGTCGAGGACCCTCGGTACGACCACATCGAGGACATCGAGGACGTCACCGACCAGAAGAAAGAGGAGATCGAGGAGTTCTTCGAGACGTACAAGAACCTCGAAGAAGGCAAGGAAGTCGAAGTGCTCGGCTGGCAGGACAAGCAGGCGGCGAAGGACGCCATCGAGCACGCCCAGGACCTCTACGAGGAGAAATTCGCGTAACGTCGACGCACGTTCTCCGCCTCGCGTTCCACCGCGTCTATTCTTCTCGCGCATCCGAACCATCCTCCCCGATGCGTTATGCCTATGGGTAATTTTAGGTGCGTGTCTCCCGTTCTCTCTCCCATGGCAGCGAAACAGTCCGTGGGAATCCAGCACGTCACGGTCGTCCCGACCAACTACGAGAACGAGGACGGAGCGGACCGCGGGCGCGACGGCGACGAGTAGGGCGTCCTGAGAAGTTTCTTGACAGTCGCACGCGAAGGCGGCGTATGGGATTGCTCGACCGCCTCGGCGGCGGCGCGCCACGGGTCGCGTTTCTTGGTCTCGACGGAGTGTCGGCGAGCCTCGTCGCCCAGCACCCGGACGTCTTCTCGAACCTCACCGCCATCGCGGACGCCGGCACGTCCGGCACCATCGACTCAATCACGCCGCCGGACGAACTCGCGTGCTGGCCAGCGCTCACCGCCGGGAAGAACCCCGGGAGGACGGGCGTGTACGGGCTTCAGGACCGCGAGACCGGGACGTACGAGACGTACGTGCCGATGGGGGGTGACGTGCAGACCGACCGCGTCTGGGATTACGTCACCGCCGCCGACCGGAACGCCACCGTCCTGAACGTTCCCGTCACCGCGCCGCCACAGCAGGACGTGCAGCGGATGGTCTCGGGATTCCTCTCGCCGAGCGTCGAACAGGCCGCGCACCCGCCCGCGGTCGCGGACTACCTCGACGGTATCGGGTATCGCCTGCAGACGAACGCGAAACTCGGCCACCGCGACGACAAGTCCGACTTCCTCGCGAACGCCCACGAGACGCTGGACGCGCGCTACGAGGCGTTCGACCACTTCATCGACGCGAACGACTGGGACTTCTTCTGCGGGGCGTTCACCGCCACTGACCACGTGAACCACTTCCTCTACCGCGACTACCTCGCGGACGGCGAATACGGGGACGACTTCCTGGAGTTCTACGAGAAACTCGACCGGTACGTCGGCGCGCTCCACGACAGCCTCCCGGACGACGTGACGCTCGTCGTCGCGTCCGACCACGGGTTCACGGGCCTCGACCACGAGGTGTACGCGAACGCCTGGCTCGAAGAAGAGGGCTGGCTCGACTACGAGGACGACCCGGGGACGCTCGCGGACATCAGCGACGACACGCGCGCGTACTCGTTCAGTCCCGGCCGGTTCTACCTGAACCTCGAACACCGCGAACCCCGCGGGAGCGTCCCCGAGGACGACTACCACGCGGTTCGGGACGAACTCGCGGCCGCGCTCCGCGAGTTCACGGGGCCGGACGGCGCGCCCGTCGTCGACCGCGTCGTGGAGAAGGAAGCCGCGTTCGACGGTCCGCACGACGACATGGCGCCTGACCTCGTCGCCATCCCGAACGACGGGTTCGATCTCAAAGCCGGGTTCCGCGGCGACCGCGACGTGTTCGAGACCGGTCACCGGACCGGTATGCACACGTTCGACGACGCCCTCCTCGTCACGGACGAACCCGGGCTCCGCACCGACGCCGCCAGCCTCTACGACCTCACCCCCACCCTTCTCGACCTCCTCGATATCGACTTCGAGACGAGCGAGTTCGACGGGAAAACCCTGCTGTAGTCCCCCCCCTCCCAGAAATATCATGATAGTGGACGGTGTAGCGAAGACGTGAACAGTCGATGGCTCCTCCTTGGATTCGGCCTGGTCTTTGCCGTAACTACCCTCTGGGCTGTCGACCGCGCGAACTACCTCATCGCGGGTATCGCGTTCGTTCACGCTGTCTTTGGTCTCGGCGGTTTCTGGTGGAACTCGACCCACGAGTCGACGGTTGAAACGAGGTTCTCGCGGAGCTAACGAGGCTGCTATCAGCGGTACGCGGGTTGCGTCGCCGTTGACTGGTAGTTCCGCCCGTATTGCTGCGAACGACGGCGAATCCTCTCTGTTGATGGGGAATGTTATCTCAGCGCTGCTCCGCGCTGCGGTTGCGGCGCGGAAGTCGCTCCGCTGTCGTACCGAGCGCGCCGGCGGCGCGCTCGGCCTTTTTGGTGGAGATTTTTCGAGGAGTGGTTCGCCGAAGGCGGACCCGACGAAGAAAAAGGTCCGTTAGAAAAGCCCGTCGAGTTCGTCGTTCTGGAAGGCGTCGGCGGGGTCGGGTTCGGGGTCGGTGTTGGTGGCTTCGCGGGCGCGGTCGAGGAAGGCTTCGATGCGGTCGGAATGGGTGATGCCGGAGAGGACGACGAGGACGGCGATGTGGTCGCTGTCGAGGGGGTAGTCGCCGCCGCGGACCTGGGTGCTGCCGGTTTCGTCCTCGATCCAGCGGCGGGCGCGTTCGACGCCTTTGCGGGGGATGCGGTCGGGGTGGCCGGCGACGACGACGAGCGCGGCGTCGGCGTCGGTGGTTTCGGGGACGCTCATGCCGGTGAGGAGGGCTTTTCTGGCGGTGCTGGTGACGACGTTGATGTTCTCTTCGGGGTCGGGGCTGGCGTCGGCGTTGGCGTAGCCGATGGCGGCCATGCTGCCGTTGCGGAGGGTGTTGATGATTTCGCTTGAGTCGACGACGGATTCGGCGACGCCGTCGGTGACTTCGCCGGAGGCGAGCAGGAGGCCGATGCGGTGGGCGACGGTGTCGTTGATGGCGGCGTAGGCGTCGGTGACGGATTGGCCGCTCGCGTGCCAGGCGTCGTTGTCGACGAGGAGGGTGTTGTCGGCTTCCCGGACGACGGTTTTGAGGCTGCGGCCGGCGTTCGCCTGGTAGAGCGCGCCTTCGTTGCGGCCGGGGAGGACGCCGAGGCAGTAGACGGGGATGTCGTAGACGCGTTTGAGTTCGCGGACGAGCACGGGCGCGCCGCCGCTTCCGGTGCCGCCGCCGAGGCCGGCGACGACGAACACGGCTTCGGTTCTGCTGGTGATGGTACCGTCGAGGGCGTTCACGACTTCGGGCGTGTCTTCCTCCATGAGTTCCGCGCCGAGTTCGTTCTCGCCGCCGACGCCGTCGCCGCTCACGACGTCCTGACCGATGAGGAGGGTGGGGATGTCGAGCGGGGTGAGGTCCTGGCGCGCGGTGTTGACGGCGAGCGCACCTTGCACGGCGCCGTAGTCGTTCTCGCGGTCGTTTCGGACGAGGGCTTGGGTGAGTTTACCGCCGGCTTGGCCGACGCCGACGAGGGCGGCCTTCATGAACGGATGCTCTCTGTCAGACGCCTTCAAGGTTGCGCCGAGAGTTGAAACGGGAAGCCGCGGCCATCCCGGTGTATGCCGGACACGACCGCGCTCGCGGACCGCGTTCGCGCCGTCGAACGCGCGCTCACCGATGCCGACGAACTCCCCGACTTTGACACCGAGACGCCCGAGCGACTCGACGCCCTCGAAACCCGACTCGACCGCGTGGAGCGGACGCTCGCCGACCTCGACGCGGACCTGCAGGCCGTTCGTGGTCACGTCGGCGAGGTCGACCGCACGCCCGCGAAGCGCGCCCACCGCGCGGAGGAATCGCCGCGACCCCGAGACACCCGTTCGCCGCGGCCGGCGGACTTCCCGCATCCCGTTCCGGACATCGAATCGCCCGAGGACGAACCGCAGTCCTCGCGGTCGCTCCGGGAGCGCGTCCGGTCGTTCCTGTGACCGCCGTCCGCGCGCTCGTCGCGGTGGTCGTCGCGTCCGCACTGGTCACCGCGTCGCTCCCCGCCATCGAAGACGCCCGCTCGGGACGAACGCTCGCCGTCGCCAGCGCCGCCGCTGACCGCGTCTGCGACGCCGCGCACACCCTCGTCGAGTCCTCGAACCCCGCGCCACCGGCCACCGCGGCGACCCGCACACTCTCGCTCTCACTGCCCGCCGGCGCCAGCCTCTCGCTCGGCCGGTCCGTCCGGGTTCGTACCGGCGGCGTCGACCGACGCGCGTGCCGGCCCGCCGTTCCGCTCACCGCGCCCGGCGGCCGCCTGACCCCGAGCGGGCGGACGACGCTCGTCCTCGCGCTCGTCGCGTGCCCGTCCGGGCCGCGTATTCGCGCGACGAACCTTCAAGTAGGGAAACGGGACGACTCGGGGCCATGCGACGACTCCGCGCGCTCTTCGGCGACGACACCGACGACGGGTGTCGGTGCCGGCCCGCCTTCGAACGCGACACGCTCGTCCTCGACGCCACCGACTGCGACGGCGACCTCGCAACGTCTCCAGACTGCCGGGAAACCGCCGTTCGCGCGCTCGGCGACCGCGACGCCGATGCCCTCGTCGTCCGCCGCGTCGGCCGCGACCACCGATACGACGACGCCACGACCGCGCTCCTCGTCGCCGCCGGCCGGTTCGCCCCACGCGTCCGCGACCGCGACGCCCGCCTCGCCGCGCTCGCCGGCACCGACCCGCTCGCCGCCGCCCGCGAAGCCACCGGCCGCGCCGGCCCCGTGGCCGACACCGCCGCCGAAACCGGACTCGCCGTCGCCGCGGACGGAGTCCGGACGTACGACGCCGTCCGCGCGTTCGTCGGCCCCCGAATCGCCCACGCCCGCGTCAACCCCGACCCGCCTGCGGACGCCGCACTCGTCGATTCCGTCGACCTCCCCGGCGGCGCGACCGCCCGCCGATACGACACCCCAGGCGGCCGAACGTACTGCCTCGAACCGCCCGAAGCCGGGTTCGGCGACGACGCCTACAGGGCGCTCGACCGGGCGCACGAACTCCTCGCGGACGGCGTCGTGACGGGCGACCGCGCCGCCATCCGGGCCGCCGCCCGCGCCACCGAGTCGCCGGAGGGAATCGCCGCCGTCCTGGAGAAACACACGCGCGGGTACGGCGTGCTCGACGACCTGTTCGCGGACGACCGCGTCACTGACGTGTACGCGTCCGCGCCCGCCGCCGACACCCGCCTCCGCGTCGTCCTCGACGGCCGCCTCCTCCCCACGAACGTTCGCCTCACTGCGCGGGGTGTCGACGCGCTCGCCTCCCGCGTCCGCGCCGCGAGCGGCCGGCCGTTCTCGCCCGCGAACCCGACCCTCGACGCCGTTCTCTCCGACGTGGGTGTCGCCGACCGCGTTCGGGTCGCCGCGGTGTCCGAGCCGGTCGCGGACGGCGTCGGGTTCGCGTTCCGCGCGCACGGCGCCCAGCGCTTCACGCTCCCGCGGTTGGTCGAGACGGGGACGCTCACACCCCGCGCCGCGGCGCTCCTCTCCGTCGCGGTGGAGCGCGGCGCGGCCGTGCTCGTCGCGGGCGCCCGCGCCGCCGGGAAGACGACGTTTCTCGGCGCGCTCCTCTGGGAACTCCCCGCCGACACCCGCGCGGTCGTCATCGAGGACGCCCCCGAACTCCCCGTCCTCGGCCTCCAGAATGCGGGTCGGGACGTGCAGGCGCTCCGCGCGACCGCGGACGGCGACGGTGCCGAGGTGTCGACCGCGGACGCCCTCCGCACCGCGCTCCGACTCGGGGAGGGCGCGCTCGCCGTCGGGGAAGTCCGGGGCACCGAAGCCGCCGTGCTGTACGAGGCGATGCGGACCGGCGCGGGCGCGAGCGCCGTTCTCGGCACCATCCACGGCGACGGCGGGGACTCAGTCCGGGAGCGCGTCGTCTCCGACCTCGGCGTTCCCCCGAACTCGTTCGCCGCCACCGACCTCGTCGTCACGCTCGCCGACACCGCGGCCGGCAAGCAAGTGGTCGCAGTCGAGGAGTTCGACGACGACTTCCACACGCTGTTCGAGCGCACGCCCGACGGTCTCGCCTCCTCGGGCCGGGTCGACCGCGGCGAGTCGGCGGTCGTCGCGTCGCTCGCCGACCACGACGAGACGTACGCGGCCGTTCGAACCGCCATCGACGCTCGAACGGAGCGCTTCCGATGAATGTTCTCACCCGTCTCGCTCGCATCGCGCCCGTGTCCGCGGGCGGCGACCCCGATTTGGACCGCTCGCTCGCCCTCCTCGGCCGCCCGGAGGACGCCGAAACGGTCCGGTCGGCCGCGCTCGCGCTCGCCTGCGTGACCGTTCTTCCCGCGCTCGCCGCTGGCGTTCTCGTGTCCGCCGCAGTCGGTCTCTCCATCCTCGCGCTCGGCGCGCTCGCCGCCGCCGGCCTCCTCGCCGTTCCTCCACTCGCCGCGGACGCCGTCCGGTCACGCGCGCTCGGCGACGGCCCCGACCTCGTCTGTCGCGCCGTCCTCGCGGGCGCGCTCGAACCGACGCCCGAACACACCGCCGCATTCGCCGCCGACGCCCCGGGCTCGCTCGCCGACCGCCTCGCCGGCCACGTCCGATACGCACTCGGCGCACCCACGACCGCGTGGACGCGCTTCCGGCGGGCGTGGCGGGAGCACGACCCCGCGCTCGCGCGGTCCGTCGCACTCCTCGAAGCCGCCACCAACGCCCCCGACGGCGAACGCGCCCGACTGCTCGACCGCGCGCTCTCCGTCTCCCTCGACGCCGTCGCCGACCGCGTCACCGAGTACGCGAGCACGCTCTCCACGCTCGTCACGGGCGTCTACGCCGCCGGCGTCGTCCTCCCGCTCGCGCTCGTCGGTCTGCTCCCCGTTGCGCCCGTCTCCGGAGTCTCCGTTCCGCTCCTCGGTCTCGCCGCTGTCTACGACGTTTTTCTCCCGCTCGCGCTCACCGCGGGCATCGCCGTCGTGCTCGCGCGCCGGCCCGCCGCCTTCCCGGCCGCCGCGGTGCCGCCCGACCACCCCGCGCTCGCCGACCGTGCTTGTCCCTCCCTCGGCTGGGGTGTCGGCGGCGGCCTCGTCGCGCTGGCTGTCTTCCACGTGCTCGCGCCGTGGGCGCTCCCGTTCGCGCCCCTCGTCGGCGTCGGCGCGGGTCTCGTCCGGTGGACGCGACCAGTGCTCGCCGTCCGCGAGGAGGTCGCCGCCCTCGAACGCGGCCTGCCGGACGCGCTCGTCGTCGTCGGCCAGCACGTCCGCCGCGGCCGCCCACCCGAACGCGCGCTTGCCGCCGCAGCCGACGAGCTCGACGGAACCGCCGCGTCCGTCATCGCCCACGCGAGCCGCGTCCAGCGAACCCTCACCGTCGACACCCGGACGGCGTTTCTCGGGCCGCACGGCGCGCTCCGTGACCTCCCCAGCCCCCGCGCCCGCTCGACCGTCGCCGTCCTCGCCGACGCGGTCGCCGCCGGCCCGCCCGGCGGGCGCGTCCTCGTCTCGCTCGCCGACCACCTCGACCGCCTCGTCCGCGTCGAACGCGACACGGCCGCCGACCTCGCGTCCGTCACCAACGCCCTCGACACGACCGGCCGCTGGGTCGCGCCCTGCGTCGCCGGCGTCACTGTCGCGCTCGCCCGCACCCTCCGTCCGCTCGGCGACGGCGCACTTCCATACTCGCCCGACGCGCTCGCACTCGTCGTCGGCGGGTACGTCGCCGCTCTCGCGGTCCTCCTCCCCGTGTTCGCGTCGGTCGTCCAGCACGGCGCGGACCGCGCCCGCGCCGCCAACGCGGCCGGGGCAGCACTCCCCGTCGCCGTCCTCGTGTATCCCGCGGTCGCAACGCTCGCCGAACTCGTCACGAGCGTTTAAATCGGATGACGGCTCAGCTGGTGGCGTGCTCGACGCCGCAGACGCGCTCGCGACCTGGGTCGCCCTCACGCTCGTGGGTACCACCATGCTCGCCGCCGCGCTCGCCATCCCCGCCGCGCCACCGCCCGACGCGACCGCCGTCGCCGCGACCGTCGACCGGGTCGCCGCGAGCAACTACGACGCGAGCGTCCCCCTCCACCTCGACGCTGAGGCTGTTCGCGTCACCCCTCAGAGCATCGGCCTGCGCGGCCCCGGTGGACGGGCGTCCGCCGCCCTCGTCGCGCGCGTCGTTCCGGTTCCGCCGGACGGCCCGCTCGCCGCCGTGCTCGCCGGTCGTGACCCTGCGCTCGTCTTCGACGCGAGTATCGGGTTCGTCCGCGCCGTGGCCGCTGCCCGCGCCCGCGCTACCGTCTGGCGGGCCGCCGAGACGCTCCGGATTCGCCACCTCACGTGGCGGGGGATTGATGTCGTCCTCGTCGGCTAGGGCGCAGGCCGACCCGCTCGTCGCCGTCGTCTGCGTCGCCGTGCTGTGCGTCGCGCTCGCCGGCTACGCGACCGTCTACGACCACAGCCTCCCGAGTGCGGACCGCGATCTCGCCCCGCCCGTCCTCGCCACGACGACCGATGCGCTCCGCGTTGGCGGCGTTGTCCGCTCCGACCGCCTCGACGCCGCACTCACCGGTACCTCACACGCCGTGAACGCCACGCTCGTCGCCGGGAACCGGACGTGGACTGTCGGCCCGGCGCCACCCGCGGACGCGGACGCCGCGAGCCGTCCCGTTCCGGTGCGCGTCGCGCCCGGCGACGTTCGGTTCGGCCGCCTCCGGGTGGTCGTGTGGTGAGCGCGCGCGGCGTCAGCACCGCCGTCGACACCGTCCTCGCCGTCTCGCTCGTCGCGGCGGCCGTCACCGCCCTGTTCGTCCTCGCTCCCGCGCCGCAGCCGACCCCGCCGGACGCCGGCACCGCACTCGACGCGCTCGCCGTCACCACGGCGACCGTGAACACGACGACGGGGCCCGTGCGAGCCACGTTCGGCACGCATCTCGCCGCGGCCGCGCCGCGCCCGCAGTCGGCGTACGCCCGCGCCGTGGCGGCCCACGTGCGTGACCGACTTGCCACGCTTCCGGGGCGGGTGAGCGTCGTCGTCCGCGCGGACGAAGCGGTGTTCCGAATCGGCGCGCCGCCGTCACCGACCGCGGACACCACCGCTGCCGTCCTCCCTGTAGGCGACGCGACGGTCGTCCTCCTGCGGTGGTGGGCGTGTTGAACGACCGCGGTCGCGGGCCCTTCGCGCGCGTCGGCGTCGTCCTCCTCGTCACCGCAACCGCCGTCGGTGCGACGCTGGCTACCCGAGATACGCCGACGGAGACGAACGCCGCGGACCGGGCAGCGGACCGCGCGCTCACCGGTGCGCGCGTCGCCCTCGAACGCGCGACCATCGAGGCGAGCGCCGCGGCGGCGGCCCGGCCAGTCACCGCCGCAGCCGACACGCCGTACGGCCGCGTCCTCGGGAACGACTCCGTCTTCCGGGACGCGCTCGCGCTCCGCGTCTACGCCGCCGCACGCGCGGCGTTCGCTGACCACGACGGACGGCAGGCCGACGCGACCGCGCGCGTGTCGCTCGACCGAATCGACAGCCCCTCCGACGCTCGCCGCGCCGTCAGCTCAGTCACGTTCGACCGTATCAACCCGGCGCGCGTGCGCGTCACCGTCCGGAACGCGACCCTCACCGTCACCAACGACGGGGCCGTGGTCGGCGTCAGCGAGCGCGCCGTCTCGGTCGTCGTCGATACGCCCGTGCTCGCGCTCCACGACCGCGTCCAAACCTTCGCTGGCCGGCTCAATCGCGGCGCCCTCGACGGCTACGGCCTCGCCCGCGAAACGACCGCGCGTCTCGCGCCCTACACCGCGGCTCGCGGCCTCGCGCAGTACGCTGGTGCGCCCATCGCGAACGTCCTCGCGAACCGCCACGTCGAGGTCGCGGCGAACGACGGCCTGCTCGCCGTGCAGCGTGCGACCTTCGGCAGAACGCCGAACGCGTCCGATACCGCGGTGCGGCGGGCGTACGCGCTCACCGGCGTCACCGACGCTTTCACCGTCACGCGCGACAGCGCCCGGGAGCGCGCGGCCCGCATCCTCGACTCGTGGAACGTCACGGCTGCCCGGGAGGTACCGACCTCGACCGCGGAGTCCACGCTCACGCCTGCCGCGGCCGCCGACACCGCGCTCCTCAACGTCCTCGACGGCGGTCTCGCGGCCGCGCTCGATGCCGCCTACCGGATGGACGCTCGACGCCTCGTCCGCGTGACCCGCACCCACCACCGCGTCGACCCTGCGACGCCGCCCGCGAACTGGACGAGACTCGCCACCGACACGTCCACCACGACGACCGCCACCGCCGCGTCCACCCGGACGCTCAACACGCCGCAGGGGTTCCGCGTGCTCGACACTGCCGGCCGCCGCGTGGTCGTGGAGCGAACGACGCGGACCTCGTGGACGAACGGGTCCACGGTCCGCACGTTCACCGGCGTCGAGCGTTCCACGTACCGGGTCTCGATGGCGTTGGCCGCGCGACCAGCCGCGCTTGACGGGGTTCCGGACCGTCCCGTCGACACGGTCTCCTCGCGGACGACGGCCGCGGTCCGCCGCGCTCTCCTCCCCGACGGCGTCGACGCGCTGGCCGTTCAAGCCGCGACGGACGGCGTGGACAGCCTCGCGCGGACCGTCGCGGTCGATCCGCCCGGGTCGCTCCGGGAGCGAGCGGCGCGGTCGCTCTCCCGGACGCGGAACCGGGTCGCGAACACGTCGACGACGACCCGCGTGAGCGGCGCCGGCGTCCTCGCATCGTCGCCGGTTGCGGCGCTCGCGCGAACGCTCGCCGCCGACCGCGACCGGCTCGTGGATGCACAGTCGCGCTACGACTCGCTCGCGGAGCGGGCACTGACCGCTGCGCGCGCCCGCTACCTCGACGCGACGCTCGCGCTGGTCCGCGACAGGGCCGCCGACGCCGCGGGCGTTCGCGGCGCGCTCCGCGACACCGTCACCCGGTTCGGCGGCTGGATACCGACGGGCGCGACGGCGCGCGACACTCCCGAAACAATCGTTTCGTCGGTGTCTGCGTCCCCGCGGTACCTTTCGCTGGTCGACACCGAGGCACTCGCCGCACGGAACGTGAACGTCTTCACCGTTCCCTACGGCGACGCCGCCGACACCATCGTGCACGCGGTCGTTGACGGTGGCGACCGCGCGGTTCGGCTCGCGACCGCCGCTACCCTCCTCGATACGGCTTCCGGTCGGCCGCCCGCCCTTGCCGCCGCCGTGCGTGCGGAGACCGAGCGCGTCCACGCGCGCTTTGCGTCCGTGCTCGCTGACCGAACGACGCTCGACACGGACGCGGCCGACCGGACCGTGGCGGCTGCGGCGGCACGCTGGCGGACGGACGCAGCGCGGGCGCGAGCGGCGACGAACGGGTCGCTCGCCGCAGCCGTCGCTGCCGCCGGCGCTCGCGGACCGGCACGGGTCGCGCTCGCCGCGGCGCTCAGAGCGGAGGCCCGCGCGCTCGCACGGAGCGACGACGGCGGAGTGGCGGAGGACGTGGTGAGCGCGGCCAGGACGGCAGTCCGTAGCGAACTCACTGACGCGCTCGGACGCGCGGCCACGGACCGTGCTCGGCGAGCGCTCGGCGGCCGCCTCGCCGCACTCCCTGCGGGCCTCCCGGTCGTCCCCGTTCCCGGGTTCTGGTACGCGACCGTGAACGCGTGGGTCGTCTCCGCCCGCGGCGGCTACGAACGGCTGGCCGTCACCGGCGGCGCACTCCCGCCCGGGTTCGACGCCGAAACGTACGAGTACGTTCGCGAGGACGCTCTCGTCGCGTTCGACGTGGACGCCGACGGCCGATCGGAGACGCTCGGCAGAAACAGCCGGGTCGAGTTCGCGTTCGACACGGTCGTCGTCGCGGCCGTTCCGCCCGGGCCGCGCGGCGTCGGCGACACCGACGGGAACGCGGACGAGCGCTCGTCCGGCTGGTAACATAAAACCACATACGCGCCCGCCGCCTAGCCGTCGGTATGCTAACCGACACCATCTCGGAGCCCGAGTCCGTCTCCGCGGACGAGGTGTTCGCGGAGTACGAGGCCGCCCTGCTCGCTGTCATCGAGACGCGCGGCGTCGACGCGGTCGCCGCCGACACCACGCTGTCCGCCGACCGCGTCGCCGACATCGAATCGGGCGACGGAGACCCGGTTACGGTCGCGGAAGCGGCGGAACTCCTCGCGCTCACGGACGACTGGCCGGACGCGGAGACCGTTCGCCTAGAACTCCAGGACCACGTGATGCTCCAGATGAGTTCGGCGGTCGTGGACGTGGACTCGCTCGCGGACGGCATCGACGCCGCGCTCGACCCGAAGGAAGTCCAGCAGAAGGTCGAGGGTCGCCAGCCGATGACGCTCCGCGAGTACGCCGAGATCCATCACTACCTCGCGGTCGAGAACCCCTGGTGATGCGGGTCGCGATTCTGGGGTGTGGGTACGTCGGCCTCGAACTCGGCCGCCAGCTCGCGGCCGCCGGACACGAACCGGTCGGCGTTCGGCGTTCGGACGACGGCCTGGCCGCCATCGCGGACGCGGGGTTCGACGGCGTGCGCGCCGACGTGACCGACCCCGAGAGCCTCGCCGTCGTTCCGGACGCGGACGCCGTCGTGTTCATCGCGTCCTCCGGCGGCCGCGGCGCGGACGCCGCGCGCGAGGTGTACGTCGACGGCCTCCGCACCGCCATCGACCACTTCGGCGGGCGCGAGAACCCTCCAGAGAGGTTCGTGTACACGTCGAGCACGGGCGTGTACGGCGACCACGACGGCGGGTGGGTGGACGAGGACACGCCGCTCGACCCGACCACCGAAAAGACGGAAGTACTCGTCGAGGCCGAGCGCCTCGCTCGCGAGCGCACCGCCGACCACGGAATCGACGGGTCGGTCGTCCGGTTCGCCGGACTGTACGGCCCCGACCGCTACCGCCTCGAACGATACCTTGAGGGCCCGGTCACGGCGGGCTACCTGAACATGATTCACCGGGACGACGCCGCCGGAGTCGTGCGGTTCGCGCTCGCCGAGGACGTTCCCGAGGTCCTGTTGGCGGTGGACGACGAACCCGTCTCGAAACACGCCTTCGCGGACTGGCTCGCCGACGAGGCCAGCGTCCCCCGCCCGCCGAAACGCACCAAAGAAGAGCGGCTTCAGGAGGGCGACCTCTCGGAGGCGGCGGAGCGCCGCATCCTGACGAGCAAGCGCTGCTCGAACGCACGCCTGCATCGGCTCGGCTACGAGTTCGCCTACCCTACGTTCCGCGAGGGCTACCGCGCCGCCCTCGACGCCTACTGACGGGCCGTTTACTCGCTATATCTGCTGCCAGCGCTTCCCACACTCGGGGCAGACGCGGACGCTCCCGACCTCGTCCGGGTCGTTCTCCGTCTTGAGGTTCTCGCCGCACTCCGCGCACACGAGCCGGTCGTAGGTGTCCTTCTCCAGTTCCCCCGCCCGGAGGCCCTTCCGTACTGATTTCATAGCTCGGCGTTCGCGCGCCCGCCGTAAAAACCCACGCGCGGACTCCGGAAGCCTTGAACCGCCTTCAGTCCTCACTCGACCCGTGTCCGAGTCGAGTAGTGCGCGCCGCGTCCACGTGTTCGGGTCGCTCTGCGCGCTCGTGTTCTTCGTGAACTTCGGCCGGGTGGCGTTCGCGCCGCTCTACGGCCCGTTCATCGCGGAGTTCGGCGTGAACCGGGCGACCGTCGGCGTCACCGCCTCCCTCGTCTGGCTCGGGAGCGCGCTCCCCCGCATCCCGACCGGCTACCTCCTCACGCGGGTCGCGCGCCACCGCGTCGTCCTCGCGACCGGCGCCTTCCTCACCGGCGCGTCCGCGTTCACCGCGCTCGCGGCGACCATCGAGATGGTGTTCGTCGGCGGGTTCCTCATCGGCGTCTCGTCCGGCGCGTACTTCATCGCCGCCAACCCCCTCATCTCGGAGTTGTTCCCGGAGCGCGTCGGCCGCGTCATCGGCGTGCACGGCACCGCGATGCAGCTCGCCGCCGTCGGCGCGCCCGTCACCGTCGGCGCGCTGCTCGGTGTGACGGACTGGCGGACCGTGTTCTGGCTGCTCGCCGCCGTCGCCGCCGTGACCACGGTCGCCGTCTTCCTCACGACGCGCCGCGCGGACCTCCCGGAAGCCGGGTCCGCGGACCGCAACCTCGTCCGCGCGGTCCGACGACAGTGGCGACTCGTGCTCACCGGTATCGCCATCCTCGGCGTCACCACGCTCGTCTGGAACGGCTTCTGGAACTTCTACACGCTCTACGCCGTCGAAGCCAAGGGCCTCACGTCGGGAACCGCGAACCTCCTCCTCACCGGCATGTTCGCCGCGGGCGTCCCCGCGTTCTGGTTCGCCGGCCGGCTCGCCGACCGCGTCGCCTACGTCCCGCTCCTCATCGGCGTGCTCGCCGGCTTCGCCGCCTGCCTGTTCGCGCTCACGTACGCGACCGGACTGCTCGCCGTCACCGTCGCGACGCTCGCGACCGGCGCGGTCGTCCACTGCCTCTTCCCCACCATCGACACCTTCCTCCTCGACTCGCTGCCGGACGCCGACCGCTCCTCCGCCTACTCGGCCTACAGCGCGGGCATGATGACGATGCAGGCGGCCGGCGGCACCGTCGTCGGCGTGCTCAGCACCGGACTCCCGTACGACCTCGTGTTCCGCGCGCTCGCCGTCGCACTCGGCGCGCTCGTCGTCGTGCTAGTGCTCGCGTACCGCGCAGACCTGCTCCCGGAGGGCGCGGCCGAGACGCCAACCTAAATGCCGGCGCAGCCGGAAACACGCGGTATGGACTACACGCAGGAGCGCGTGGCGACGCTCCACGACTACGGGGACGCCCACCCCGCCGCGCCGACGGAGCGCGCGACCGTCGTCGTCCCGATGACGGAACGCGAGTACGGCGGCCTCGCACCCGAGAGCGTGCTCTCCACGCTCGAAACGCTCGACATCGACCGCGTCGTCGTTCCGCTCCGCGCCTCGGCGGAGAAGGCGGGCGCGTTCGCGGACTGGCTCGACTCCTTCGACGTTCCGCTGGACGTTCTCTGGTGTAACGGCCCGCGCGTCGCCGAACTGCTCGACGAGTACGGTCTGAACGGGGAGGCCGGAAAGGGCCGCGACATCTGGCTCGCGCTCGGCACGGCCGCCAACGCGCCCTACGTCGCCGTCCACGACGCGGACACGAAGACGTACTCGCCGCGGGACGTGCCGAAACTCCTCCACCCACTCGATTCCGGGTTCGACTTCGTGAAGGGCTACTACGCCCGCGTCGAGAACCAGCGGCTCTACGGCCGGCTCTTTCGCCTCTGCTACGAACCGCTCGTGGACGCGCTCGAACGCGAGTCCGACGAACCGATTCTGGACTACCTCGGCGCGTTCCGATACGCGCTCGCCGGCGAGTGCGCGATGACCGGGGAGGTCGCGCGCACCATCCGCATCCCTCGAACCTGGGGCTTGGAGGTCGGGACGCTCGGTGAAGCCTACGCCGCCGCCGGGTTCGACGGCACCGCGCAGGTCGATTTGGGTCGGTACGAGCACGACCACCGCGCGGTCTCCGGGCCGTCCGGGCTCTCGGACATGAGCGCGGGCGTCGTCGCCGCGCTCCTCCGCGCCTGCGAGGACCACGGTGTCAGCGTGGACTACGACACGCTCCCCGAACGCTACCGCGAGACGGCGCGCCGATACATCCGGGGGTACGCCGCGGACGCCGCGTTCAACGGCCTCGACTACGACCCGGCGGACGAACGCGCGCAGGTCGAGGAGTACGCGGACGCCGTCCGCCCGCCCGAGGGCGACGACCGCCTGCCCGCGTGGACGGACACGGACCTCTCCGCCGACGAGGTCCGCGCGGCCGCGGCGGCCGACCTGGACGCGGTAGACTCATGACCGAGGAGGCTGGTTTCACGGGCATGGACCGCACGCTCGACGAACTCGCGGGCGTCGTCGACCTGTTCGGCGCGCTCGCTCGCGACGAACTCGCGGACGCCCTCCACGAACTCGCGTTCAAACGCGGGGAGGACGTGAACGCCGACGCCGTGGACGCCGCCATCGAGCGCGCGCTCGACCAGTACGCGCTCCTCGTCGTCCCCCGCGAGGACACAGACCTCATCGTGCCCGGTCCCGCCGCCTTCCCGGCCGTGCCCGACGGCGGCATGGACCTCCCCCACATCCTCGACGTCGAGCGCCGCGACGTGCCCCGCGACGAACTCGGGGACGCGCTCGAACGCCGATTCGCGGACGAACTCGCCGCCAACCCCGACGACGAGCGCCGCGACTTCCTCCGGGACGTGACGTACGACGCGGAGACGTGGGCGGACGTTGACGCCGACGCCCTCCGCGACCGCCTCGACCGACGGGAGGGTTAATGGCGGACGAGAAAGTACACAGGCGCATGGACCTGGGTCGGGTCGCCGCGCACGAACCCGTCACTATCGAGGACGAGGACCGGGACGCCGCGGTGCTCGCCCCCGTCGTCGAGCGACCCGACGGCCCCGCGCTGGTGTTCACGAAGCGCGCCGACCACCTCGGCGAACACCCCGGTCAGATGAGTTTTCCCGGCGGCGGCCGCGAACCGAGCGACTCCGACCTCCGCGCGACCGCGCTCCGCGAGTCGAACGAGGAAATCGGGCTCCGCTCGGAGGAGGTCGAGTTCGTCGGCCAACTCGACGACATCCGCACCACGTCCTCGTACGCGGTGACGCCGTTCGTCGCACGGGTTCCCGACCGCGAGTACACGCCCGACGAGCGCGAGGTCGCGGAAGTCGTCTTCCTCCCGATATCGGGACTCGTCGACCCCGAGAACTACGAGGTCGAACACCGCACGCACCCCCGGTACGGCGAAGCCGTCGTCCACTTCTTCCACGTCGACGGCTACACCGTCTGGGGCGCGACCGGACGCATCCTCGTGCAGTTCCTCGAACTCGCGCTCGACTGGGAGCCACCCCGGGAACCGGAGCGCGTGGTCGACGCGGAGAACGACTACTAACCCCATTCCGCCAATTTTTCACGACATAAAACAATCGTGTCGAGTGTTGATGGCTAGCTATGGGATGTCTCGTCGCGGTTTCCTCGCGCTCGGTGCCGCGGCCCTCACCGCCGGCTGCGCCGGACTCGATACCCCCGGGCAGACGACGTACCGCGTCGAATCGGTCGGCGGGTGGAACCGAGATTCGGTCGCGCACACGCTTCAGGTTCGACTCGAACGCGACGGCGACACAGTCTTCGACAGAACACAGCGGATGGAACCGGCGACGGGCGCGGGAGCGGAAACGCCGGGCGGACGCATCTGGACGGACGGCTGGTCGGACGACCCCGCCGCGTACACGGTGCGCTCGCGCCTCGACGACGGGGAGTGGCTCACCCTCGAACCCCGCGAGGTTCGCGAACGCGCCGCGTGCGTCGACCTCCGGTGGTACGTCCGGCCGACGGGAACCTTCAGCGGGGTGTTCGCGCTCCCGTGCGACCGGGGGACGACTGCAGAGACTACTCGGTGACGACGTAGGTTTTCGCTGGTGTGCGCTCGACGTACACGTCCTCTGCGCCGGCGACGAACGCTTCCATCTGGTTCAGGGGGAGGTCCGACACGTCGACTCGTTCGGATTGCTTCGCGGCCATACACGTCTGTTCTCGCGTTCGGTTATCAAGTCGACCCGTGCGCGGTGAAAGTGAAAGTAACCGAGGGCGGAAGGCACGGACGCTAAGTACTGCGAGCGCGGTCTCTCGGGTATGACTGAGTCGGTCGCGGTCGTCGGCGGTGGGGCGGTCGGCGTCACCGCCGCGTACGACCTCGCGCGACGCGGCGCGGACGTGACGCTCTACGAACGCGACGAGATAGCCGCGGAGAGCACGGGCCGCGCCGCCGGACTGCTGTACGACGCGTACGCGGAGGACGTGGACGCCCGCATCGCGGAGCGCGCAATCGAGCGCTTCGCGGCGTTCTCCGGCGAGGGCGACTTCGTCTTCGAGCGCGCGCCCTACGTCTGGTTCGCCACCGAACCCGGACAGGCCGCGGACGCGGTCGCCCGGGACGCGGACGCGATGCGCGCGCAAGGCCTCGACGTGGAACACCTGACGCCCGACGGCCTCGCCGCCGAGTATCCCGCGCTCCGCACCGACGACGTGGAGGCTGCGGCGGTCGCGCGGAACGCGGGCTACACCACGCCTGCGGCGTATGCTGAACTACTCGCCGAGAAGGCCCGCGACGCGGGCGCGGAGATTCGCGAGGGGACGCCGGCCGAGGTGGCGCTCGACCCGGCGCGCGTGAACGGAACCCCCTACGATTCGGTGCTCGTCGCGGCGGGCGCGCACACGAAACAGGTGCTTGCGAATGCGGGGATTCGGGTGCCGCTGAAGGCCTACCGGGTGCAGGCGCTCGTCGCGTCCGGCCCCGACGTGCCGCTGTTCTGGGACGCGAACCGCGACTACTACGCCCGACCCCACGCCCGCGGCGTGCTCGCCGGGGACGGCACGCAGCGCCGCGAGTTCGACCCCGACACGTACGACCGAACGGCCGACGACGACTTCGTTCAGGACACGCGCGAGAAACTCCAGCATCGACTTCCGGACGCCGACGTGTCCGTCGAGCGCGCGTGGGCCGGCCTCTGCGTCGCCACCCCCGACAAGGACCCGCTGCTCGGCGAACTCCGCGACGGATTGTTCGTCGCCGCGGGCTGGCAGGGCCACGGCTTCATGCGCGCACCCGCCACCGGCGAAGCAATCGCCGAACAGATACGCGGAGAACACGCTGGACTCGCGCCGTTCGACCCGACGCGGTTCGACGGCGACGAGGAGTTTCGGGTGCGCTCGGGAAGCGACCCGGACTAGGTCTTCGGGAGGAAGACGCGCAGCGCTCCGTCGGCGAGTTCGGCGCGCGCCGCGTCCGCGTCCACGTCGGCGCCGTCCGGCAACTCGGCGCGGCCGTCGAGCGCGAGCGCACGCCCGGGATACCGCATCTCGAAGCCCGGATGCGGGTCGCGGAAGCGCTCGATGCGCACCTCGACCGCGCCGTCGGTGTACCCGACCTGCACGTCCTCGACGGCCACGCCCGGCGCGTCGAACACGACGAGGTACTCGTCCTCGCTCTCCAGCACGTCCACCGGGAGCGGCGTCTCCTCGCTCACTCTGCTCGCGGCGCGGCCGAGCCGGGAGAGCACGGCGTCCCCGACCGACCGCCCCACCGACTCGAACCTCACGGCGATAACTCCTCCAGCGGGTCGGTGTTGCCGCAGTACGGACACTGGAAGTCGGAGACGCCGACGTCGTCCGGCATGTCGTACGTGTAGTGCAGCTCGAACATATCCATCTCGCAGTCGTCGCTCGTACACTTCACTTCGAGCGTCGCGGGCATACACGAACGTACCACGGGCGGCGGCATAAGTCCCGTGGGCGGCCTGCACGCGTCTCCCGGGAGTCCGGTGAACCCGATTCGAGGGCCACAGCTTCGTGTAGCCTTTATTCGCTCGCGCTCTTCTTCCCCCTATGACTGTTGCCGCGGACCTCGACGTCGTGCTCGTGGACGGCTACGTCGACGAGCCCGCGCACTTCGGCGTCCCCCCCTACATCTCGACCTACCCGCGGTACACGGCGGGCGCGCTCGTGGATGCGGGCGTTCCCGAGGAGAACGTCACGTACTACACTATCGACGCGCTGCGCGAGGAGCGCTCGCGCTGGCTGGACGTGGAACAGGCTGATTTGATGATTTACATCGGCGGAATGACCGTTCCCGGAAGTTACGTCGGCGGAACGCCCGCCGAACCGGACGAAGTCAGAGAACTGGCGTGGACGGCGAACGGCACCAGCCTGATGGGCGGCCCCATCCGGTTCGGCGTCGGCGAGGAGAACGCGGGCGCCTCGGAGATGGAGCGCAAGGACCTCGACTTCGACTTCCTCGCGATGGCCGACATCGAGGCGGCCGCGCACGACCTCGTCGCGAGCGGTCTGGAGGGGTTCAACAACCGCTATCGGGACAACGAGGAGATAGACCGGTGGGCCGAACAGGGCGCGTTCGTGGTCGAACAGCACCCGAACTATCCCGACTACCTCATCGCGGAGATGGAGACCAGCCGAGGGTGTGCGTACCGGTGTTCCTTCTGCACGGAACCGATGTACGGCGACCCCTCGTTCCGGAGTGCGCGCTCCGTCATCCAGGAGGTGGACGCGCTCTCCGACGCGGGCGTGCGGGACTTCCGACTCGGCCGGCAGGCCGACATCCTCGCGTTCGGCGGGGACGGCGAAGCACCGAACCCGGACGCGCTCCGCGACCTCTACGGCGGCATCCGGGAGGTCGCGCCCGACCTCCGCACGCTCCACCTCGACAACATGAACCCCGTGACCATCACGGACTACCCCGAGAAGTCACGGGAGGCCATCAAGGTCATCGCGGAACACAACACACCCGGGGATACGGCGGCGTTCGGCCTCGAATCCGCCGACCCCGTCGTTCAGGAGCAGAACAACCTCCTCGTCACCGCCGACGAGTGCCTGGAGGCCGTGCGCGTGGTGAACGAGGCCGGCGGCTGGCGGCCCGACCGCGACGACGACGCGCCCCGCCTCCCGAAACTCCTGCCCGGAATCAACCTCCTGCACGGCCTCACGGGCGAGCGCCCGGAGACCTACGAGCACAACAAGCAGTTCCTCCACGACGTGTACGACGAGGGCCTGATGCTCCGCCGCATCAACATCCGGCAGGTGATGGCGTTCGAGGGCACGGAGATGGACGAGACCGGCGCTGACGTCGCGCACGCCAACAAGCAACGCTTCAAGAAGTACAAACAGGAGGTCCGCGAGGAGATCGACCAGCCGATGCTCGAACGCGTCGTCCCGCCCGGCGCGATACTGGAGGACGTGCACTTCGAGTACCATCAGGACGGGAAGACGTTCGGCCGGTCGCTCGGCACGTACAGCCTCCTCGTCGCCGTCCCCGGCGAGCGCGAACTCGGCCGGATGACGGACGTCGTGATAACCGACCACGGGTATCGGTCCGTCACGGGCGTCCCGTACCCGCTCGACGTGAACGCCGCGTCGATGGACGAACTCACCGCGATTCCGGGAATCGGCAGCGGGACCGCGGGCGACATCGTCGTCGCTCGCCCGCACGACACGCTCCCCGAGGCCGATGTGGACCTCTCGCGCTTCCTCTCGATATAGTTACTCCGCCACGTCGTCGTCGATGATTTCGCCGACCGCGAAGTTCGACTTCACTTCAGTGATTTCGACCTTCACGCGCTCGCCCATCTCCGCGCCGGGGACGATGATGACGTAGCCGCGCTCGACGCGCGCGATGCCGTCACCCTGTTTGCCGATGTCCTCGACCTCGACGTACCGGATTTCGCCCTCCTCGACCGGTGGCTGCGGCTCGCCCGCCGCGCGGCGTTCGCGCTCGTCGTCCGTGCGCTCCTCCTCGTCCTCCCGTGCGATGAGCGCGACCCGATACACTTCGCCGGGGTCGATGGAGCCCGCTTCGACCTCGCTCTTCGGCACCGTGACGACGTACTCGTCGTCCTTCACGGTGACTTCGCCGTTGAACAGACACAGCAGTTTCTCAGAGATTTCCATAGTCAGACACTCATCCCAACGCAGGAAGGGTGTGGTCTTAGTAGTATGGCCTGCGCCACCACGGCGCCTAAGTATCTCCACGGGCGCCCTTCGTCCGTGAAGCCCCATCTCGACAATTGGCGGCCGACGGTTTCGGTCGCGGACGACGCGCGCTACGCGCGGGCGAAGCGACTCAAGCGCGTCCTGTGGTGGGGTGACGCCGCGCTCACCGTGCTCGCGCTCGTGCTCTCGATTCCCTCACTCGTCGGCGTTCTTCTGTTCGTCCTGCTCGCCGTCTCGGTCACGAAACTCGAACACCGGCACGTGACGGACGCGGTTGCGGCCGCCGACCACGTCGAGGCGCGCGTGAACGAACACGATTCGGCCGCCGACCTCAAAGCGGAGAACGACCGCCGCTACCGCGAGTAACTATCCCTCGTAGCGCGTTCCGTCGGGACGTTTCGCGCCCTCTGAGTCGTGGACGACCGCGCCCGACTCGGGCCGCGCGGGTTCGTAGTTCTCCCGAACGGCGATAGCTTCCTCGAGCTCCCGTATCGCGCGCTCCTTCAGCGCGCTCGCGAGGTCTTCCGCGGCCGCGCGGCTGATGTCTCGCCCGAGTCCCTCGCACTCGTGGGCGCGCACCATCCCGGACTCGTCCACGGCCTCGCCCATCGGCTGACTCGTCCCGCCGAGCGCGACGCTGAACGGGTACGTCTCGCAGATGAGCGGCCGGTCGTCGTGCACCGTACACGCCCCCCGGCCGTCCGATTCGGTGTAGAAGACGCAGTCGCCGCACGCGTCGGTCTGGAGCGCCCACTCGAACGTCTCACCATCTCCGTTCTCGTCCAGCCCGTACGGCATCGGACGCGCCACGTCCCGCCACTCGCCACCCGTCTCGTCCGTGAGGTCGCGCACCTCGTCCGGGAACACCGTCGCCGTGTGCGGGTCCTCGGACTCGGATTTACAACAGTTCCCGCACCGGGTGCACTCGAAGCCGATGGTCTCGATGGCGTCCGCCAGCTCGGACTCGTCGAGCGCGCGGGCGCGTTCGAGTTCGGCTTCGAGCGACTCCATATCGGGTTCTCGCGCTCCGTGAGGAAAAGCCCCGTGCTACGGGGGTGTCGCGCGATCCTCGTCGGGGTACCAGCGGACGCGCCCCTCGATATCGAGCTTTTCGAGGTGGGCGCGCACCGTCTCGGTCGCGAGATCGCGCACGTCCGCGACGTTCCGGGAGTACGCGGCGTCCACGATGTCGGCGACGGCGCGCGCGCCCGACTCGACGGCGTGCTCGACGTTCCGCTCGCGGCGGACGCGGCGCGCGAGCAGCGCGGTCACGCGCTCGTTCGGGTTCTCGATGGCGTGTCCGTGCCCCGGGTAGAGCGCATCGGCGTCCCGTGCGAGCAGGCGGCGGAGGCTGGCGTAGTACGCTCGCATGTCGCCGTCACGGGTGCCGACGAAGATGCTCGACTCGGCCATCGCGAGGTCGCCGATGGCGAGGTCGCCCCCGGCGGCGAACGCGACGTGGTCGGGCGCGTGCCCCGGCGTTTCGAGGACCGTGAGCGGCCCCACCTCGTCGCCCTCGCGGAACACGCGGTCGGGCGTGACGCCGGTCGCGGCCTCGAACCGGCCCTCGCGGCCGGCACGCGCCCAGACAGTCGCGCCGGTCTCGGCGGCGTAGTGCGCGAGCGCGCCGACGTGGTCCACGTGGGTGTGCGTGACGGCGATGTGGTCGACGTCGCGGTCGGCGACGCGGCGGTCGAGCGCGTCGCTGCGGGCGGCGGGGTCGAGCAGAACGCCGTCTGCGAGGTAGGCGTTCGTCGCGCCCGTCGGGGCGCGCGTCGATACGGGAACGGAGATGCGTTCGAACACGCCCGGAACGTGGACCTGCGGGGAGGAAAAGTTACGCGTCGAGGTAGTACACTTGCTTGCGCGCGTCCTCGAAGCTGTACCGAGCGTTGACGAGGCCGGCGTCGTCGAGGCGGTTGAGCGCGTAGCGGACGGTGCGGTCGGGGAGCAACGTTTCTTCGGCGAGGTCGCCCTGTGAGAGCGGGGAGTCCATCTCGAGGACTTTCGCGACGAGTTTCGCGCTCGGGGGGAGTTCGCGCAGGCGCTCCCGGAATTCCTCGTCGTCCGTGGCTACGTGTTGCTCCGCGGTCGTACTCATGACAATTACTGCCACACAGCTATACGTAAAGGTTGGCTATACTGGTGTCTAATGGATTAATACAATATTAGGCGATGGGATTGATGCGTCTGGGCGTCGAAGCCTACCCGTGCCAGCGATACCCGACGACTACCGCGACCTCTTCGAGACCGAGTCGTTCGCGCACTTCGCCACCGTCATGCCCGACGGCACCCCGCACACCACGCCCGTCTGGGTCGGCTACGAGGCGCCCGGCGAGGACGCCCACCCGTGGTCGAGCGGCGACGAACACCTCCTCGTGAACACCGCACGCGGCCGTCGAAAGGAGAAGAACGTTCGCGAGAACCCGAAGGTCGGCGTCTCCATCACCGACCCCGACGACCCCTACCGCTACCTCTCCGTCCGCGGCGTGGTCGACAGCGTGGACACGACGGGCGCAGTCGAACACATCGACGCGCTCGCCCAGCGCTACTTCGGGGTCGACGAGTACCCCCATCACGGCGACGAGGACGGCGAACGCGTCGTCGTCCGCATCCGTCCCGACCGCGTCGTCACCGCGTAACCCTCCCGCGTTCCAGTACGGTTTTAGGGGCCGGGTGTGGACGTGAAGGTAGCGTGAAGGGACAGGAGTGGTACCAGGCCTCCGACGTCGCGGAGGAGTACGACGAGAAGCGATTCTCCCGCGGCGGACAGCTCATCGACCGGCGCGAGAAACGAGCCGTCCTCGAAGCCCTCGGCCCCGTCGAGGACAAGCACGTCCTCGAAATCGCCTGCGGGACCGGCCGGTTCACCGTGATGCTCGCCGATCGCGGCGCCGACATCGTCGGCCTCGACATCTCCAGCGCGATGCTCCAGGAGGGCCGCGAGAAAGCGCGGTCGGCGGGCGTGGACGACCACCTGGAGTTCATGCGCGGCGACGCCGCCCGCCTTCCCTTCCCCGACGACCACTTCGACGCCGTGTTCGCGATGCGCTTTTTCCACCTCGCGGACACGCCCGCGAAGTTCCTCAGCGAGATGGCGCGCGTCTCCAAGAACCAGGTGTTCTTCGACACGTTCAACGACACCTCGACGCGCTCTATCTACAACTGGCTCCTCCCGATGGGGTCGCACCTCTACTCCGACGATCAGGTCCGCGACCTCGTCGCGGGCGCGAACCTCCGGCTCGCGGGCGCGGAGCACGACTTCGTGCTCCCCTACGGGCTCTACCGGAAGCTCCCCGACTGGCTCGCGAACTCGCTCCGGTCCGCCGACACCTCGCTCGGTCGGACGCGCGTCGGGGACGCGCTCGCATCCGTCTCCTACTGGGACGCACGAGTGTAATATTCCGGACTTTTCGCCGACGTGCCGGGATGTTTTTGGTCGTACGTCCGAACCGGATCGTATGGACCTGTCGGTGGTAGTGCCCACGCTCAACGCCCGGGACCGTCTCGCGGCGACCCTCGACTCGCTCGGCGCGCACGCGCCGGACGCCGAGGTCGTCGTCGTGAACGGCCCGTCCGCGGACGGCACGAGCGGCCTGGTGCGCGACCACCCGGCGGTCGACATCCTTCTCGAACTCTCCGAGCGCAACGTTAACGCCGCCCGGAACGCCGGAATCGCAGCCGCGACGAGCGACATCATCGCGCTCGTCGGCCAGGCGAGCTGCGTCCGCGAGGGCTGGACCGACGCCCTCCGCGACGGTATCTCCGACGCCGACGCCGTCACCGGCCCCATCCATCGCGACGTAGCTGGCGGACACACTACCGAAGCCGTCGAACGCCGTCGCATCCGCGGACGCGACGTCACGTACTTCGACGGCGGAAACGCCGCGTTCACCCGCGACGCCCTCGAAGCGCTCGACGGTTTCGACGAGTACCTCGAAACCGGCGCCGCGCGCGACGCCGCCCACCGCCTCGCCGGCATGAATCGAACCGTCGCCTGGCGGTCCGAGATGGCCGTCGTCCGCACGGACGCCGACGACGTGACACACCGCGTCGCCGCCGACGCCGACGTTCCCCTCTGGGGACTCAAGTACCGGTCGCTCGCCTACCGCCTCGCGAAGAACTACGGCGTCCACCCCACCGTCCCCTACCGCATCGGCAAGCACGCCGTCCACGACGCCCTCGGCGTCGCCCGGGACGTGCTCACGGGCGACGAACGCCCCTCCGAGTGGGCCGCCGACGGCGCCGCCGTCCTCCGGAACACCGTTCGCGGGTTCCGCGACGGCCTCAGCGCCCGCCGCGCCGACGACCCGCCGCGCCGCAACCCCAACGGCATCTCCCAGCGCATGGACCGCACCCTCGCCCGCTACGACTAATCCCTCCTACGCACTGCCCGGAGTGAGCGTCACTCGCTGAGGGCGTCGATGACGCGTCCCGGGTTGTTTTCTCCCGGAGTGAGCGTCACTCGCTGAGAGCGTCGATGACGCGTCCCGGGTTCTTCGAGAACACACGACTCATCAAATCCTCGGGAACGTCGAGCGTCAGCACCTCCATCACCGCCACGTCCGGGTGGACGGCCGGCGCCCCGCTCCCGAACACGATTCTGTCCGGGTGTTCGGTGATACCGCGTTCGAGGATGTCGCGGTAGCGGACGGCGCTCGTGTCCAGGTAGAGGTCGTCGTGGCGGTCGAGGAGGTCGAGCGCGTCGGTCATCGCGTCGCGGTCGAGCGGATGGCCGCCGAAGTGACCGAAGACGACCGGAAAGCCTCGGTCGAGGAGCGCGTCCGCGGCGGTCTCCGGGCGGAAGTCGCGGCCGGCGTGCACGAGCACGGGGAGGCCGGCGTCCCCGAGCGCGTCCAGGGTGTCCTCGTCGGGGAGGCCGTCCCGGGGCGGGTGGAGGCGGAACCCGTGGAAGCGGTCGTCGTACGCGTACTGCTCGACGTCGTCGGGATCGGTGTGGTAGTTCTCGCGGGTCGCGCGGAGGTTGCGGAGTCGCGCGCTCGCGTCCGTGCCGGGGTCGCGGGGACCGTCGATGCGGGCGAGCGCGACGAACGGCCGCTCGACGGTCTGCCGGGCGACGGCGTTGTTCGCGCGGAGGTAGCCGTGTTCGTCTGCCTGCGCGCCGGGGAAGACGGCGGCGCGCACGACGCCGGCCTGGTGGAGTTCGCGCTCCAACTGCTCGGCGTCCACGTCGCGGCCGCG
The DNA here is from genome assembly GCF_036418315.1 of Salarchaeum sp. III. Lineage (NCBI taxonomy): Archaea > Methanobacteriati > Methanobacteriota > Halobacteria > Halobacteriales > Halobacteriaceae > Salarchaeum > Salarchaeum sp. III. The sequence goes on from NZ_JAZHPG010000027.1 coordinate 602,378, forward strand.
GAGCGGGGGTTCCGGGCCGGCGTGGAGGCGCGCGTGGACGTCCACGATTCGGAACCCGTGTTCGAGTTCCAGCATGGTTCTACGAGGTAGAGCCGCGTATTTCGTCCTACCGGTCCCGTACGCGGCCAACTGCTATCACGTGTCGCGCAACGTATATGTAGACTCGCAATCCTCCCGGACAGCATGGCAGCGAACACGATGAGTCCCGTCTTCATCCTCGGAAACGACGCCCGGCGAACCCGCGGGCGCGACGCGCAGTCCTCGAACATCACCGCCGCGAAGGCCGTCGCCGACGCCGTCCGCACGACCCTGGGGCCGCGCGGGATGGACAAGATGCTCGTCGACGCCACCGGAACCGTCGTCGTCACGAACGACGGCGTCACCATCCTCGAGGAGATGGACATCGAGCACCCCGCCGCGAAACTGCTCGTCGACGTGGCGCGCACCCAGGAGGACGAGGTCGGCGACGGCACGACCACGGCCGCCGTGCTCGCCGGGAACCTCCTCGCGCGCGCCGAGGACCTCCTCGACAGCGACGTGCATCCGACGACCGTCGTCGAGGGGTACGCGGCCGCCCGGGACCTCGCGCTCGACGCGCTCGCCGACCTCGCAGTGGACGCCGACCTCGACGACGACCTGCTCGCGCGCGTCGCCGCGACCAGCATGACCGGCAAGGGCACGGGCGACGGCTCCGCCGCCCGGCTCGCCGACCTCGTCGTGGCCGCCATCCGGCACGTCGAGGACGACGACGGCGTGCGCCGCGACGACGTATACGTCCACACGCTCCCCGGCGCGTCCGCGAGCGCAACCGAACTCATCGAAGGCGTGGTCGCGGAGAACGCGCCCGTCCGCGAGGAGATGTCCCGCGACGTGTCGGTCGCGACCGTCGCCGTGCTCGACGCGAAATTCGACACCCGCGAGACCAGCGCGAGCGTCGAGTACGCCATCACGAACGTCGACCAGCTGAACGCCGCGGTCGACGCCGAGGACGCCGAACTCCGCGAGTACGCCCGCCTCCTCGCCGACGCCGGCGTCGACGTGCTGTTCTGCACGAAGAAAATCGACGACCGTGCCGCCGCGTACCTCGCGGATGCAGGTATTACCGCGTTCAAGAGTGTCTCGTCCTCCGACGCGGCGGCCATCGCGTCCGCCACCGGGGCGCTCGCGCTCGGCGACGTGCGCGACATCGACCCCGACGACCTCGGGCACGCCGCGTCCGTGCGCGTCGAGACGTACGGAGACGACGACCTCACGCTCGTCGAGGGCGGGCGCGACGCCGAGTCCGTCACGCTCCTCGTCCGCGGGAGCACCGAGCACGTCGCGCTGGAACTCGAACGCGCGCTCGGCGACGCGCTCGACGTGGTCGCGGTCGCGCTCCACGGCGAGGGCGTCGTCCCCGGCGCGGGCTGCACCGAAATCGTGCTCGCCGACGCTATCCGCGAGGGCGCACCCGGCATCGACGGACGCGCGCAGCTCGCCGCCGAGGCGTTCGCGGACGCGCTCGACGTGCTTCCGCGCACGCTCGCCGAGAACACCGGCATGGACCCCATCGACGCGCTCGTCGACCTCCGCACCGCGAACGAAACCGGGCGCGCGGGCATCGTCACTGACGGCGAGACCGGCGCGCTCGCCGACCCCGTCGAAGGTGGCGTGCTCGACCCAGCGGCCGTGAAGCGCGACGCCCTCGAATCCGCCACTGAGGCCGCGACGATGGTCGTCCGTATCGACGACATCATCGCCGCGAACTAGCCCCGGACGCCCTCCGTCCCGTGGCCCAAATCGTTTAGTTTGTTTTCCCCGATTGTTCCAACGTGCTTCACGCGTCGCCCCCCGCGGTGTCGAAACCCGAACGCCCGTTCGTCGTGTCCGTGGGTGGTGGGACGTGACCCTCCGGTACGCCCGCATCGTCAAATACATCGCGGCGGCTATCACCGTTCTCGGCCTCTGGCTCGCCGCGTCGCCGTTCGTCCTCGAAACTCCTGAGAACTCCGCGGAACACGTCCTACTCGGCTTCGTTGTCGCTGGCCTCGCCGGGTTCTACCTCCTCCAGATTACCCGAGACCCGGGGGCGAAACTTCCCTCCCTCTGGCTCATCCTCGTCGTCGGCGGCATCGTGCTCACGAGCGCGATGCTCGTCCAGCCCCACGACACGCTGTTCTTCTGGAGCACCGCCGCCGTCGCCGTCCTCGTCATCGCGCTGGTCGCCGTCGTCGCCGTCTGGGGGTCGCGGTTCGGCCCCGACGGTGAGACCGAGACGACGATTTACGAGGGACCCTGATGAGCGGCGAGTTCGGACTGAAGGAGAGCGTCTCGATGGCGCTCGGGGGCATGATCGGCGGCGGCATCTACGCCGTGCTCGGCGTCGTGGCGAACATCGCGATGTTCGCCACCTGGTTCGGGTTCGTCGCCGCCGGCGTCGTCGCCGTCTGCGCCGGTTACTCGTACAACAAACTCAACGCACTGGGCGACCAGCGCGGCGGCTCCGTCTCGTTCGTTCAGGAGTTCGTCGGGAACTCCACGCTCGCAGGGATGCTCGGCTGGTCGCTGCTGTTCGGCTACATCGGCTCCATGGCGATGTACGCGTTCGCGTTCGCCGAGTTCACCACCGCGTTCAACGCCGTCCCGGACAGCTACGCCGGATTCTCGCTCCGCCCCGTCATCTCCGTGCTCTCCATCGCGCTGTTCGTCGCACTCAACGTCGCGGGCGCACGCATCACCGGCTCTGCCGAGAACGTCCTGGTCGCCGCGAAAGTCGCCATCCTCGTTGCGTTCGGCGTCTGGGGGCTCGCCTACCTCGGTCCGGTGTCCCCGCAGAGCGTTTCGCTCGGCTTCAGCCACCTCACGGGCGTCACCCCGCTCGTCGCGGCCGCCATCTCGTTCGTCGCCTTCCAGGGCTGGCAGCTCCTCTTCTACGACCAGGAGCGAATCGGCGACCCAGTCGACACCATCCGCCGGGCGGTCTACATCTCGATTCCGGCCGCGGTCGCCATCTACGTGATGGTTGCCGTGGTGACGACGAACCTGGCTCCGCAAGCCATCCAACACCACCCGCACGTCGCGCTCGGCGACGCGGCGTCCGCGATGCTCGGCTACGTCGGCCTCGGGTCGCTCGGCATGATTATCATCTCCATCTCCGCGCTGTTCTCCACGGGAAGCGCCATCAACGCCACCCTGTTCTCGAGCGGGCACTTCGCGAAGGGACTGCTGGATTCCGACCTCCTCCCCGACCAAATCGGCGACACCGACGCCGACGGCGTTCCGGACAAGACGTTCCTCGTGCTCGGCGCTATCACCGCCGCGTTCAGCGCGTGGGGGAGTCTCGGAGCAATCACGTCGTTCGCGTCGCTCGCGTTCATCATCGTCTTCGGCGCGATGAGCGTCCTCGCGTTCCGGGAGCGCGACCGGGGGGACGTCAATCCGATTCCGCCCGCAATCGGCGCGGTCGGCGCGGCCGTGTTCGCGCCCGTGATGTTCTGGAACCTCTACAACCGCGAACCGAACACGTTCTGGATGGTGCTCGTCGTCGCCGTCGCCGTCGTCGCGGTCGAACTCCTCTACTTCGAGCGCGGCGAACTCGAGGAGGTCGTTCCGGTGACGCTCGAACGCGCCGTGGAGCGCGTCGAGGACGGAATCGGCGAGGACTCCGAGTGACTCAGAGTCGCGGGAGCGCCCACTCCCGGTGGAACGCCGCGACTCGGAGCGTGAACACGACGGCCGCGCACGCGAGCGCTGCCGTCCGCCGCGCCACGCCGGCATCGACGGCGAGCACGAACAGTGCGCCGCCGATGAGCGCGCAGGACGCGTAGAAGTCCTCCGTGAGCACGAACGGCACGCGGTCGAGCAGCACGTCGCTGATGGTGCCGCCGCCCACGCCGGTCAGGGTCGCGAGCACGACCACCCCGAACGGGGAGACGCCCGACTCGGCGCCGACGAGCGCGCCCATCGCCGCGAACGCCGCCAGCCCCACCGCGTCCGGGACGAGAAGCGCCGGACTGTCGAGCAGCCCACGCTCGTCCACGACGACCGCGAGCGCGAGCGCCAGGAGGACGCCGACGAACGCCCACGCCACGTCCCCGCTCCCCGAGAACGCCGCCGGCGTCCGCCCCACCAGCACGTCCCGCGTAATCCCGCCGCCGAGCGCGGTCAGAAACCCCAGCACGGCGATTCCGAGGAGGTCGAGGTCGGCGTCGCTCGCCTTGAGGGAGCCGACGATTGCGAACGCGACCAACCCGACCGCGTTCATGATACCGAATGCGTCCATGCGTGTATTCGGTGTCGTGAGCCAGTCAGACCTTCGGTCTGACGCTGTTCATCACGACAAGAATCGGCTCCCTTGATTCGCGGAAACAACGAACTAATCATGAAAAACCCACTCCGATACTGAGTAATAGCCACGCGATAATAGCTAATATACCGAAGACACTGACAGCAACAGCTACCGTGGTTTCCCGTCCAAAGCTCTCTAACTCCGTCAATATCATCTCTGACATTCTAATCGCGCTCGGTATACTCGCGAACAGAATAGCCACTAGAACGAGATAGAATGCCGTCCCCCCGCTGGTAGATTGTTTATATTTGCTGCAATGCCGAACAACAGCGACAGGAATGTTAGAATCATGACGAGAAAGCTTACAAAAAGGCTCGTTGCAGTAACAATCCTGTACCAGGGGTTGTCGAACGATTCAATTCGGCTCTGTGGTGAATCAATGATTTGTGACCAGCCCGCTATTCCGATGGCGGTAGCCGCCAGCAGGATACTAAGTTCGGGTGGAGCCATATTCGACCTGTCCGACCCGAAATATAAAATATCCTCTCTCAACCCGTTTTCGGCGTTCTGTAAATAGACCTTGGTGGTCGTTTCCTACGTTATCCGGCGTCGGTGTCGCTGACCTGGCGGATGCGTTCGATGCCGTCGATTTCGTCGATAACGCCGGCGACGGGGTCGGGGACGAGTTCGCGCCAGTCCTCGTCGCGGACCATTCGGTTCCGGATTTCGGTGCCTTCCAGCACGTCGCGTTCGAACATCGGGGATTGGCGGATGTCGACGCCGGCCTCGCCGAACAGGCGGATGACGAGGGGGTTGTTCGAGTACGCTACGTCGAACTTCGGCGTCATGGACTGAACGTGACTCACCCAGACGGCGTTCCGGTTGATGTCCTCGATGGGGACGACGTACGTCACGACGTCCACGTCGACGAGGGATTTCGTTATCATCATCACGCGTTCGCCCGCGGTGAACGGGTTGCGCGTGCTGTGGGATTTGTCGCCGCTCCCGACGCCGACGACGAGTTCGTCGACCTCGTCGGAGATCTCCTCGACGACGCGATGGTGGCCCTGGTGGTACGGCTGGAATCGGCCGATGTAGAACCCGCGCGTCATTTCGTTGGCGGACAGAGCGCGCGCGTCTGCATAAGCGTGACGAGTCAGCGACACCCCCGAACTGAGAACGGCGTTCTAGCGGCCCTATGCGGCTGATTACGGCGCTCGCGCGTTCGCCGGAGGGAGAAAGTATATCAGTCGCCCGACCCTCCCCTTTAGCACTGAGTAGACTTCTATGAGCAACGAGCCCCCGACTGATTCACCCCCCGAGAACGAGTACGGCAGCCACGGGAACGAACCCGACGAGCCTGCCGACCCCATCGGGGACCTCGAAGACCTCGGTAGCGAGGTTGATGTCGAGGGTGACGTCGAAATCGACGAGGACGTGGCGGAGGACGACCTCCTCGGCGGCCTCAAGGTCGACGACACCTCGGACATCAAGGTCCCGGACCGCCTGGTCGACCAAGTTATCGGCCAGGAGGACGCCCGCGACATCGTGCTGCGGGCGGCGAAACAGCACCGTCACGTGATGATGATTGGGTCGCCGGGAACGGGGAAGTCCATGCTGGCGAAGGCGATGAGCCAGCTCCTCCCGAAGGAGAACCTCCAGGACATCCTCGTCTACCACAACCCCGAGGACTCGAACGAACCAAAGGTCCGCACCGTCCCCGCGGGGAAGGGCGACCAGATCGTGGAAGCCCACCGCGAGGAGTCCCGCAAACGTAATCAGATGCGGTCGCTGTTGATGTGGGTCATTATCGCGGTCGTCATCGGGTACGCGTTCCTCATCGCGTTCCAGCCCCTGATGGGGATTCTCGCGGCGGGAATCCTCTACTTCGCGTTCCGGTACACGAACCAGGGCGGTGACGCGATGGTGCCGAAACTCCTCATCAACAACGCGGACCGCCAGACTGCGCCGTTCAAGGACGCGACGGGCGCGCACGCCGGCGCGCTGCTCGGTGACGTTCGGCACGACCCGTTCCAGTCCGGTGGAATGGGGACGCCGGCGCACGAACGCGTGGAGTCCGGCGCGATTCACGAGGCGAACAAGGGCGTGTTGTTCCTCGACGAAATCAACACGCTGGACGTTCGCAGCCAGCAGAAGCTGATGACGGCGATCCAGGAGGGCGAGTTCTCCATCACCGGCCAGTCCGAGCGCAGTTCGGGCGCGATGGTCCAGACCGAACCCGTCCCCTGTGACTTCATCATGGTCGCCGCCGGGAACATGGACGCGATGGAGAACATGCACCCCGCGCTCCGCTCCCGCATCAAGGGGTACGGGTACGAGGTGTACATGGAGGACACCATCGACGACACCCCGGAGATGCGGCGGAAGTACGCGCGGTTCGTCGCCCAGGAAGTGGAGAACGACGGCCGCCTCCCGCACTTCGAACCGGACGCGGTGAGCGAAATCATCCTCGAAGCGAAGCGCCGTGCCGGCCGGAAGGACAGCTTGACGCTCGAACTCCGCGACCTCGGCGGTCTCGTCCGCGTCGCGGGCGACATCGCGAAGTCGAAGGGTCACGAGCAGACGACGCGCGAGGACGTCCTGGAGGCGAAGAAGCGCTCGCGTAGCATCGAACAGCAGGTCGCGGACGACTACATCGACCGCCGGAAGGACTACGAACTCCGGACGACCGAGGAGGACGCTGTCGGCCGCGTCAACGGGCTCGCCGTCATGGGCGGCGACTCCGGTATCATGATGCCCGTCATGGCCGAGGTCACGCCCCGGCAGGGCGAGGGCGGCGAAATCTTCGCCACCGGGAAACTCCAGGAGATCGCGCAAGAAGCGGTGGAGAACGTCTCCGCCATCATCAAGAAGTACACTGGGGAGTCCATCGCGGACAAGGACATCCACATCCAGTTCGTGCAGTCCTACGAGGGCGTCGAGGGCGACTCCGCGTCCATCACGGTCGCGACGGCGGTCATCAGCGCGCTCGAGAACATCCCCATCGACCAGAGTCTCGCGATGACCGGCAGTCTCAGCGTCCGCGGGGACGTACTGCCCGTCGGCGGCGTCACGCACAAGATCGAGGCCGCGGCGAAGGCCGGGTGTGACAAGGTCATCATCCCGAAGGCGAACGAGCAGGACGTGATGATCGAGGACGAGTACAAGGACCAGATCGAAATCATCCCCGTCAGCCACCTCAGCGAGGTCCTGGACGTGGCGCTCGTCGGCGAACCCGAGAAGGATTCGCTCGTCACGCGCCTGAAGTCCATCACGGGGAAGGCGCTCGACCAGCAGGTCGGCCCGAACAGCAGTCCGAGCCCCCAGTAACGGGGCTGAACGCCGTTTCTTCGCGGTGTCGCGTCGGTGCGTTCTCTGCTTCTCGCTCGCGCTGTTCGTCGGAGTCGTTCGCTTCTCGGCGAGCACGTACTACCGCCGATAGACCACACGGCGTTTTACCGGCGGCCGTCCAACGCCGGGTATGGCCGCGTTTGCGGGATTCCTCGGCGTCTGTGTCTTCCTCGCGTTCGCGGTGGTCGCGTTGTCCCGCGCGACGCCGACGGACGCCGTCGCGGACACCGCTGACCCGCCGGCGGGCGCACTGTACGCGAACGTCGCGCTCACGCACGGCACGCTCCTCAGTGCGGTCGCGGCGGCAGCGTGGGCTGCTGGCATCCCCCTTCACGCGCTCGGCGTTGGGACGCGCCCGCTCCCGAGTGCAGTTCTCCTGGGCGTGCTCGCCGGCGTTGTGCTCGCAGCTGGAAATCTCGTCGCGGCGCGCGTCGCGGACGCGCTCGGCGTCCCGTACTCGGACGCGCTCACGGACCTCCTCACGCCCGCGTCCGCGGGCGGCTGGCTCGCCTTGCTCGGTGGCGTGCTGCCGCTGGTCGCGCTCGCGGAGGAGCTGCTGTTTCGCGCCGCACTGGTCGGCGCGCTCACCACGGGGTTCGACACACCCGTCGTCGTCGCGGTCGCGTTCTCGAGCGTCCTGTTCGGCCTCGCCCACGGCGCGCAGGGGCTCGCCGGCGTCCTCGTCGCGGGCCTGCTCGGCGCCGCGCTCGCGGCCGTGTTCGTCCTCACGGACAGTCTCGTCGCGGTCGTCGTCGCGCACGCGCTCGTGAACGCCATCGAACTCGTCGGTCACGCGACCCACGGGGATTAAGGAGCCGGCGTGCGCAGTATTCGCGTACTCGTGGCTTTGAACCGACGCGGCATCCTCGCCTCCGCTCTCTCGTTCGTCTATCCGGGTCTCGGCCAGCTCTACCGCCGCGCGTGGGTTCGTGCGGTCGCATGGATCGCACTCGCGGTCGCCATCGCGTACCTCCTCACGCCGCCCGAACTCCTCACCGCGTTCGAGGAGCAGGGCCTCGCGGTGTTCGAGACGGCGACACTCCCGATGGAACTCACCGTCGCGTTGCTCGTGATTCGCGTTCTCAGCGCTATCGACGCCTACTTCCTCACGGCCGCGCAGGCCGCGAACCGGGACGCCGCGCTCGCGGACGATGTTCCAACGCCGGGCGATACGGATACCGAGACGGTCGACGAGGCGGCCGCTACCTGTCCGAACTGCGGACGCGAAATCGACGAGGAACTCGACTTCTGCCCGTGGTGTACGTACGAGTTTGAGAACGAGGAGTAGGCCTATGGCCGTCGCGGTCGTGTTGTGCGTATGTCGATTGTCGTTCCGTTCGACGGCTCCGCGTTGTCGCGAGCGGCGCTCCGGCGCGCCGGGCAGTTCAAATCCGTGCTCGACGAGCGCCTCGTCGCCGTCACCGTCATCGAGCGCAGCGTCGAGACCGCCCGTGAGCGCGGGTGGCTCGACGACGAGGAGGAGTTCGACGTGGACCGCGTCGTCGCCGCCGTCCACGAATCAGTCATGGAGATTACGCCAGAAGCCGATTTCCGCCACGAACTCCTCGGCCGGCGCGCGTCGTCGGGCACGGTCGCGCGCCACGTCAAGAGCATGGCGCGCGAGGAGGCTGCGAGCATCGTCTTCGTCGGCAGCGAGAACGCCGGCCACCTCGTTACCTCCGTGAGCAGCGTCGGGAGCAGTGTCGCCGCCGACGACGCCTACGACGTGTTCATCGTCCGTCACACCGAACCCGATGCGGGCGCACAGCCCGCAGGAGAGTACCGCTGACTACTGTTCGATGATTCGCTCCTCGATGGATTCGCCGAAGTGCCGACCGCCTTCTTCCAGGTAGACCTTCACCTCGTCGCCCTCCTCGAGGTCGGTGACGGCCGTCCGGCCCTCGCGGGTGGCGACCTTGATCGTTTCGGCGTTCTGGAGGAGCGTCTCGATGCGGTCGCCCGACGCGGTCTCGGCCTCCACGCGGAACATCGGGCGGCGTTCGATCTTCGCGCGCCCGACGACGCCCTCGCGGGTGTGGCCGTCCGTGTCCACGATTTGCACGTCGTCGCCGCTCCCGAGTTCCGCGAGGTACTTCGTGCCGCCGTCGGCCGTGCGGACGTACGCGTGGACCGCGCCGGCGTTCACGCGGAACGGCCGGGAGGCGACGTACGGCGAGTCAGCGGTCTCGGCGTGCACGAAGAACAGCCCCCTGGACATGGAGCCGACGAGCATCCCCTCGTCGTCGTCCATCAGCGTGCCCGTGTCGACGCAGACGCGGTCCGCGCTCCCCGCTTCCTCGACGCGGGTGACGGTCGCCCACTCCAGGTCGAGCGTCTCGCGGCGCGCGGCGTCCCGCACGCCGACGGTTCGCCGAATCTCGTCCGGGTCGTCCGAGTCCAGCAGGACGGCGTCCGCGCCGATATCGAGGGTTTCGAACGCGGTCTCCGCCTCCTCGGCGGTGGTGACGCCCGCGACGAGCGTCGTCTCGTCGCCGATGCGCGCGATGAGGTTTTCGAGGGGGATGATGGTCCAGTCCTCGCCGACGACGATGGTGTACTCGGCCTCCTCGGCCGCGGCCTCCGCGAACGACTCGTAGTCCGTCCCGAGGATGCGGACGTACGCGCCCCCCACCTCGTCCTTCCGGCGGAGCGCGGAGAGGTCGGCGCTCCCCGAGAAATCGCTGGGGAGGTCGACCGTGCCGTCGCCCTCGCCGGCCTTCCCGACGACGTAACAGTCCGCTTGCGTCTCCTCCTCGGCCTGCCCGATAACGTCCACGTCGTCGCGCTCGAACGCCGCGACGTTCACACTCCCGAGTTCGCGGACGCGCTCCACGTCCGCTTCGTCCACGAGCACCCAGTCCACGCCGGCTTCCAGGCCCGCGGTGATGCGTCGCTTCCGCGTCTCCCAGTCGCCGACGGAGTCGTCCGCCTTCAGCCAGACGGCGCGTTCAGTCATATCCCGAAACTCGCGGTGGGAGTGCTTGAACGTGGCGGATACCGCAGCGCCTCCGCGACCGTCCGTGTATTCGCTACGACAGCCCGGCCGCGTCGAGCGCGTCCGCGGGCGCTGCGTCGTCGTGCACGACCGCCGCGACGGCCTCCGAGATGGCGTTCGGGTCGTCGTGCTGGAACACCGTGCGTCCCATCGAGACGCCCTTCGCGCCGGCGTCCATCGCGCCCCGCACGGCTTCGAGGGTCGCGAGGTCGCCCTGCGGGCTGCCGCCCGCGATGATGACGGGCTTCGCGGTGGACTCCACGACGTGCTCGAAGCTCTCGCGGTCGCCCGAGTACGCGGTCTTCACCACGTCCGCGCCCGCCTCCTCCGCGAGCCGGACGGCGTGCCCGAGGTTCCGCGCGTCGTGTTCGTCGACGCCCGGACCGCGCGCGTACGCCATCGCGAGCACGGGAATGCCGAGTCGGTCGGCCTCGTCCGTCACGCGCGCGAGGTCGGCGAGCTGGTCCGGTTCGTGGTCCGACCCGACGTTGATGTGGAAGGAGACCGCGTCAGCGCCCGCCCGAACCGCCTCCTCCACGGTTCCGGTCCGGCGTTTGTCGTTCGCGTCCGGGCCGATTGTGGTGGATGCGTTCAGGTGGATGATGTAGCCCTTCCCGTTCTTGTTCGGGTGGACGCGCGGCGCGATACCTTTCTGCGTGAGCACCGCGTCCGCGCCACCCCTTGTGACGGCGTCGATGGTCGATTCGATGTCCTTCAGGCCCTCGACGGCGCCGAGCGTGATGCCGTGGTCCATCGGAATCGTCACTAGCTTCCCGTCTTTCCCGATTCGGTCGAGTCGTGCGGATTTCCCGGTAGAATTCATTGATACAGTGTAGCAAAGGGGTGGCTATGTCGATTGTGATTCCGGCGTCTCTTTCGCGCCCGCGACAGCTCCGTCCTTCAACTCCTGCGCTTTCTCCCGTAACCGCTCCGCCGCCGTTCCGTCGTCGGCGTGTTCCGCGATAATATCGACGAACGCGCTCCCGACGATGATGCCGTCCGCGCCGCCCGCGACGATTTCACGGGCGTGCTCGCCCGTGCTGATACCGAACCCGACCGCTTTCGGAATGTCCGCCTCCCGGAGACGCCCGAGGCTGCCGTGCGCGTCCTCGCTCACGTCGTCCTGCGCGCCCGTCGTCCCCATCCGGCCCTGCACGTACACGAACCCGGACGCCGTCGACAGCATCCGTTCGAGCCGGTCGTCCGTCGTCGTCGGCGCGACGATGAACACCAAATCGAGTCCGTGCTCGTCGCACGCCGCTTTCAGCGGCGCTGCCTCGTCCACCGGCAGGTCCGGGATGACGAAGCCGTCGATGCCCGCTTCCGCCGCGTCCGCGACGAACGCCTCGGGTGATGCTCGCGCCTCGCATTCCTCCGCGCTCGCCCGTTCGGCGTCGCTCCGCGACGCCTGCCCGTGCTGGAGCAGGAGATTGTAGTACGTCATGCACACGAGCGGCACCTCGACGCCCTCCTCTCGCAGTTCGCGGACGAGGTCGAGGTAGCGTTCGGGCGTCATGCCGGCGTCGAGCGCGCGCTTCACGGCCTTCTGAATCGTCGGGCCTTCCGCGATGGGTTCCGAGAACGGGAGGCCGAGTTCGATGACGTCGCTCCCGCCCTCGACGAGCGCGCGCACGTACTCCTTCGTCTGCTCCACGCTGGGGTCGCCGGCGGCGATGTAGGAGACGAGCGCGGGGTCGCCGTCGAACGCCGCTTCGAGGTCGCTCACTGGTACACCTCCATGTCTGGCGCGTTCGCGATGTCGCGCTCCGTCGACTCCTCGATGACCGTGTCGAGGTCCTTGTCCCCCCGACCGGAGACGTTCACCATCACCGGCCCCTCCCCCTCGTACTCTTCGAGGTACGCGAGCGCGTGACTGGATTCGAGCGCGGGGATGATGCCCTCCTCCGTGGAGAGCCGGTGGAATGCGTTTAGCGCCGCGTCGTCGTCCACGTTCACGGGGGTGACGCGCCCCTCGTCCACGAGGTGCGCGAGTTCGGGTCCGACGCCCGCGTAATCGAGGCCGGCGGAGACCGAGTGCGACTCCACAATCTGGCCCTCGGGCGTTTGGAGGAGCTTCGTGCGCGCGCCGTGCAGCACGCCCTCCGTGCCCGTGCCGAGGCTCGCGGAGTTCGGCGCGTACGACTCCTCGCTATCGACGCCGAGCCCGCTCCCGCCCGCCTCGACGGCGTACAGGTCAACGTCCTCGTCGCCGACGAACTCGTGAAACGCCCCCATCGTGTTCGACCCGCCGCCCGCGCACGCGATGACGGCTTCGGGGAGTCGACCGACCTGCGCTTTGAACTGCTCGCGCGCCTCCTCGCTGATGACGGACTGGAAGTCCCGCACCATCGTCGGGAACGGGTGCGGGCCGACGACGCTCCCGATGACGTAGTGCGTGTCTTCGACCGTCCGCGACCAGTCCCGCATCGCCTCGTTCGTCGCTTCCTTCAGCGTCCCCGACCCGATGTCGACGGGGTTCACGTCCGCGCCGTGGATGCGCATCCGGTAGACGTTCGGCCGCTGGCGGTTGATGTCTGTGCGGCCCATGTAAATCTCGCAGTCCAAATCCAGCGACGCGCACGCCATCGCCGTCGCGGTACCGTGCTGGCCCGCGCCCGTCTCCGCGATGACGCGTTCCTTCCCCATGTACTTCGCGAGCAACGCCTGGCCGAGCGCGTTGTTGAGCTTGTGCGCGCCGCCGTGCACGAGGTCCTCGCGCTTGAGGTACACGTCGAAGCCGTACCGCTGGGAGAGGTTGTCCGCGCGCTGGAGCGGGGTCGGCCGGCCGCCGAAGTCGCGGAGGCGCTCCTCGAACTCGTCGACGAAGCCGTCCTCGTTCTCCAGCACGTAGCGCTCGTAGGCGTCCTCGAGCTCCGTCAGCGCGGGCATCAGGGCCTCGGGGACGTACTGTCCGCCGTAGTCGCCGAACGTTTTCTGACTCATGTGAGGTCTCGTGTGTTCTCCCGGATGGCGTCGGGCGTGTCGTCCATCACGGCGGACCCGACCAGCAGGGCGTCCGCGCCCGCCGCTCGCATCCGCCGCACGTCGTCTCGCGTGCTGATTCCGCTCTCCGCGACTGTCGTCACGCTATCCGGAATCTCGGGCGCCACCGACTCGAACGTTTCGAGGTCCACGTCGAGTTTCCCGAGGTCGCGGTTGTTCACGCCGACGATGTCCGCGCCGGCAGCGAGCGCCCGCGCGACTTCGGCCCGGGTGTGCGTCTCCACGAGCACCTGGAAGCCGCGCTCGCGCGCCGCCGCGACCAGGCCGTCGAGGTCGTCGACGAACCGCGCGATGAGCAGGATCACGTCGGCCTCGACGGCGTCCAGTTGCTCCTCGCGAACGATGAAGTCCTTCCGGAGGACGGGCACGTCCACCGCGCTCCGCACGCGTTCGAGCGTCTCCGTGCTCCCGCCGAAGTGCGCGGGTTCCGTGAGCACGGAGAGCGCGGCCGCGCCGCCGTCGACCATCGCCGTCGCTGCCTCGACGGGGTCGACCTCGCGCGTCCCCTCGGTCGTCGGACTCGTGGGTTTCACTTCCGCGATGAGCGGGACGCGGCCGTCGGCCTCCGCGGCCGCGACCGCGTCGGTGAGCGACCGCGGTTCGACCGAGAGTCGCTCGCCGTCGTGTGTTCTCTCGCGCGCGGCGTCGAGGATGGACCGCACCGCCGGCGCCAACTCGGACCCGTCCATTGTTGTACGTCAATGCACTCTTCTGTACATTAGGCTTTCGTCTCTTCCGGCCCGGGAGGTATAAACCGCCGACGCGCCACCACACGCCCATGAGCGGCCTCTACACCCGCCACTCCGACTACCTCGACCGCTACGTCCAACTCGGCCTCGCCGGCGACCGCCTCATCAGCGTCTCATTCCCCACCGCGCCCGACGAGGACGCGAACGACGACCACGACCTCCTCGACCGCATCTTCGCCTACCTCGAAGGCGTCGAGGACGACTTTCGCGACATCGAAACCGGCCTCACCGTCCCCACCACCCACCGGAACGTCCTCGAACAGGTCCGAGAAATCCCCTACGGCGACCAGCTCTCCGTCGAAGCACTCGCCCGCATCACGCCCGACCTCGACCCCGACGAACCCAGCGACCTCGACGAGGTACGGACGGCGCTCGCCGAAAACCCCCTCCCGCTCGTCATCCCCGACCATCGCGTCCGCGACGGCCCCAGCGCCGCCCCGCCCGAAATCGAACAGAAACTCCGCGCGCTCGAAGACCTCTGAACCCACGTTTTTCTGACTCGGGTGAGCGCTTCGCGCTCACCGCTCGTCACAAAAACCTGGACTAAAAATCCCGAGCGACGAAGTCGCTCGAGAACGCCGCGCGCCGCGCGGCGATGCACCGGCCGCGTCTGTAGCGTCAGTTCTCCCGCAGGTCGTCGACGAGCGTGCGGAGGGTTTCGAGGTCGTACTGGCCGGGCGCGGTCGCGTCCGCGGCATCGACGGGCGCGTACCCGATTTTGGAGCCGTAGACGGGCGCGACGGCCCGCGTGTGGCGGCCCGCTTCGCCCATCGCCATCGTCGCCACCGGTTCGTCCGCCATCGCGTACTCGTGCGTCACCGTGAGGAGGTCGAGCGCGTCCTGTCTGTCCTGGGCGGTGACCGCGAGTTTCCCCACGTCGCCGTACTCGACCGCGTTCCCGAGGAGGCCGCGCATGTCCTGACGGAGCGGCGTCCCCTCGAAGTCGTGCACCGACACGACCACCGACGCGTCCGCGTCCCGCGCGGCGTCCCGCACGCGCTTGCCGTCCCCGTCCAGCATCGACTCCAACTCGATATCGACTGCTTCGACCGCGTCGTGCGCGACAGCGTCGCAGAGCGCGTCGAGGCGCGCGTCGTCGTCCGCGGCCGCGCCGCCCTCCCACTTCGCGCGGTTCGTCGCGAGGACGGGGAGCGCGCCGTCGTAGTCGTCGAGCGCGGCGAGCGGGTCGCTCGCGAGGTCCATCCGGAACTCCAGGCAGTCGGCGTGCTCGCGCGCCGCGGGTTCGTCCGCGAGCCTGTCCGTCGAGGCGGCGAGCGTGAACTCCGTGAACTCCATACCCGATACTTTCGCGCCCCCGACTTAGGTGAGGCGGGACCGCGCCGCGTACCCGCCGACTTCCGCCGCGAGGTACGCGGTCGCGACCGCGAACACCGTCGGATACGGCAGGGAGACCGAGAGCCACGCCCAGCCGACGGCGCAACCGGCGAGCGCGCCGCCGACCGCCGCCCCGACGCCGACCAGTGCGGCCACACCCGCCTCGTCGGGGACGTTCTCCGGGTAGATGCCGACATCCATCACGGGGACGGCGGCCGCGATACCGATTGCCAGCGGATACGGATAGGAGAGTACAGTACTCGCGAGCGCGGCGACGACGCCGCCGGTGAGCGCGCCGAGGAGGACGACGCCCGCACGGGCAGGAGGAGACTCGGGAACTCGCATACCCGAAATTGGACCGCGAGCGTGAAAAACTTAGACCGGAATCGAGTCCTCGGCTTCGAGGAGTTCGTGGTAGCGGTTGCGGATGGTGACCTCGCTGATGTCCGCGACCTCGCTGACCTTCGCCTGCGTGGTCTTCTCGTTCGTCAGGAGCGCGGCGGCGTACACCGCGGCGGCCGCCAGACCGACGGGCGATTTACCGGAGTGAACGCCCTTGTCCTTCGCGGTCTGGAGGAGCTCGCGGGCGCGGTGTTCGGCCTCATCGGAGAGTTCGAGGGAGGACGCGAACCGCGGGACGTAGCTCTCGGGGTCCGCGGGTCGGACTTCCAGGCCGAGTTCGCGCACGACGTACCGGTAGGTGCGGGCGATTTCGGCCTTCTCGACGCGGCTCACGTCCGCGATCTCGTCGAGGCTGCGGGGGACGCCGGCCTGCCGCGCCGCGGCGTACACGCAGGACGTGGAGACGCCCTCGATGCTGCGACCGGGGAGGAGGTCCTCCTCCAGCGCGCGGCGGTAGATGACGGACGCCGTCTCGCGGACGTTGTCCGGGAGGCCGAGCGCGCTCGCCATCCGGTCGATTTCGCCCAAGGCCTGCTTCAGGTTCCGCTCCTTCGCGTCGCGCGTCCGGAAGCGCTCGTTCCACTTCCGGAGGCGCTGCATCTTCTGGCGCTGATTCGAACTCAAAC
Source organism: Salarchaeum sp. III (assembly GCF_036418315.1). NCBI lineage: Archaea > Methanobacteriati > Methanobacteriota > Halobacteria > Halobacteriales > Halobacteriaceae > Salarchaeum > Salarchaeum sp. III. Next base: position 619,106 of record NZ_JAZHPG010000027.1, read on the forward strand.
TATTTCCGTAGGCGTCCTTGTCCCGCCAGTCGATATTGGTGGAGAGGCCCTTGTCGTGCATCGTGTTCGTCGTCGGGGCACCCACGCGGGATTTTTCGTCTTTCTCGGCGGAGTCGAACGCGCGCCACTCGGGGCCGCGGTCGATGCCGTCCTCCTCCACGACCAGGCCGCAGTCCATGCAGACGGACTCGCCGTGCTCCTCGTCCTGAATAACGAGACCGCCGCACTCGGGGCATTCGTTCGACTCCTCACTCTCGGTTTCCGCTTCGGTCGTCTCTTGCCTTCGGGATTGTATGCGCTGATTAGTCATGCGTAAACTCCGAAAACTCGGAGGGGGTCGTGGAAACAGCGTTAGCCCAAAACGCGCATAAGCGTTCCCCTTCACGACGGGTTCGGTATAGTGTCTCAGGGACGCCGGAACGCTTTCACGGGACGCTCGCCACCGACCTGTATGCGAATCGCAGTCGGGAGCGAGAACCCCGTGAAGCGCGAGGCAACCGAGCGCGCGACCGCCGCGCTGAACGCCACGATCGCGACCGAGGACGTCGACTCCGGCGTCCCCGAACAGCCGATGACCGATGAGGAGACGCGGACGGGCGCGCGAACTCGCGCTGAGCGCGCGCTCGCCGCCGGCGACTACGACCTCGGTGTCGGCCTCGAAGGCGGCGTCGCCTCGGCGGGCGACGACCTCCTGCTTACGATGTGGGCAGCCGTGACGGACGGCGACACGATGGGATTGGGCGGCGGTCCGCGGTTCGTCCTCCCCGACCCGATTGCGGCGCGCGTGCAGGCCGGCGAGGAACTCGGACCGGTGATGGACGACGTGGTCGGCGCGGAGAACGTCGCGCGCTCCGAGGGCGCGGCCGGCGTGCTGACGGGCGACCTCGTCGACAGGGAATCCGCGCTCCGGCACGCGCTCGCGGGCGCGCTCGGACCGTTCGTCACCGACTACTACTGACCGGCGCGTCCTCCGCGTCCGCCTCGCCATCGACGGTACCGTCGACGGCCTCCGTCAGGGAGACGTTCAGTCGAACCATGGAAACGGCGCCGCCCGCGACGGTGACGACGTTCTTCACGACGTGGTCGACGATGGCGACGGCGACTGCCGTGGTGAAGGTCACGGGGAGGAGCGTGTGGACGATGGCAGCGAACGCGGCCTCGTAGATGCCGATACCGCCCGGCGGCCCCGGAATCACCTTCGAGAGGTTGCCGACGCTCACCGCGAAGAACCCGACGGCGACCAGGTCGACGAGCGGGAGGTCGAGGCCGAACGCGCGGAACACGAGGAGGGCGGTGGCCACGTCGAGCGTCCAGACGAGCACGCTCGTCCCGCCGACGCGCGCGAACCCGCTCGCGGTGCCGGCGACGCGCTGGACGTCCGTCACGAAGTCCTCGAAGACGCTCGCGACGTACGCCGTGTACGAGTCGTCGCTCGCCCAGTTCACGACGCGACGGACGTAGTTCGAGTCGGAGCGCGCCGACCAGACGATGAGGACGACGGAGCCGATTGCGAGCAGCCCGACGGCGGTGGCGACGACGACGGCCTGTTGCACGGCCGCCGCGTTCCCCTCCACGCCGACGCCGGACGCGGTGGTCGCGAGGTCTGCGAGCGTCGACGGCGCGAACAGCGCGAGGCCGACGAGCACGCTCCCCGCGAGCACTGTGATTGTGAGGAGGTCGAACACGCGCTCGACCGCGAGCGACGCGAATCCCGTGGTGTACGGCACGCCCCGGCGCGCCTTCACGATGTACGCACGGATGGCGTCGCCCGCCCGCGCCGGTATCACGAGGTTTCCCGTCTGGCTGATGAACACCGCGCCCGTGAGGAACCCGATACTTCCGTCGTAGCCGAGTTCCGCGAGGATATCCCGGTATCGCAGTCCGCGGAGCGGCCACGACAGCACGTACACCGCCGCGCCCGCCGCGACCAGCGCCGGGTCCGCGCTCGACACCGCGTTGACGAAGGTGTCGGTGTCGATGTAGACGAACATCAGCGCGAACGCGAGTATCGACAGCAGCACGCCGACCGCCATTCCGGTTCGCCGGTTGGCGTACGGCGACACCCGGAACTCCCAGAAGCACCGGAGAATCTGCGACCCCATTCCGAACACGTCCCGCACGAGGTCGACCTTCGAGTCGCCCTTCGGCGTCCAGTCCACCGCGAACTCCTTCACCCGGAACCCCTTGCGCTGGGCGCGCACGAGCATCTCCGTGTCCCAGAACCAGTGCTTGTCCTCGACCTCGTCCTGCAGCGATTCGAACGCCTCCCGACTGAACGCCTTGAACCCGCACTGGTGGTCGCGCAGCTCGGAGCCGAGCAGGAGCCGCGTCGCGAAGTTGAATCCCCGGGAAGGGATGCCGCGCTTCGCCGGGCGGTCCGCGACGTTCCCCGGCAGCCACCGCGACCCCGTCGCCACGTCGTACTCGCCCGACCGCACGCTCTCCACGAGCTCCTCCAGATGTCGCATGTCGGTCGCGAGGTCGGTGTCGAAGTAGACGAGCACGTCGCCCGCCGCGCGCTCGAACGCGAAGTCCAGCGCGCCACCCCGGCCGAGGCGCTCGTCCGAGTGGAAGTGCCGCACTCGCGAGTCCGCGGCCGCGAGTTCGTCCGCAATCTCGGGCGTCCGGTCGTCACACCCGTCCTCAGCGACAACGACCTCGAAACCACCCGCGGGCAGAAAGCCGTCGAGCGTCGCGAGCGTCGTCTCCACGGTCTCCCGGATAGTGTCCTCCTCGTTGTACGCCGGGAGGACGACACTCACCTCGACGGCCCCATCGCTCATTGCCCTAATGGGGGGCGGTTTCGCGTAAGAACTTTCTGGACTCTTAGCCACTCGTACCAACCACCCCACCACCAGCCCACTCTCACCCCTCTTCGAACCGCCGGAAGTGCTGTGAGGGTCGGATAGGAAGTCTGAAAGGCGCGTTTTACCGGACGTACCAAAGCCCCTTTTGAGGTATGTGTGCTCTCCACTGGTATGAGCGCCGCAACCCAGGCACAGGCCGTTCAGGCCTCGACCCTCACCGACAAACAGGAAGCCATCCTCGCGTTCCTCCGCGAGCACGCCCCGACGAAGACCTACTTCAAGTCCCGCGTCATCGGCGACGAACTCGACATGTCCGCGAAGGAAGTCGGCACGAACATGCCCGCGCTCCAGCAGGCCGACATCGAACTCGACGTCGAGAAGTGGGGGTACTCCTCCAGCACCACCTGGAAAGTCACGGCCTAGTTCCGCGGGTACTCGTACTCGACGACCGTCGTGCCGGTGTCGTCCTCGACGAGAACGGTGCCGCCGCCGTTCTGCCAGACTTCGGACTCGACGCCCCAGTAGAGGTTGTGCGGGCCGTACTCGCCGCTGCCGGTGTGGAGGCGAACCGTCTCCTGGGGGTCGAGCGCGAAACCGTCCGGCATGTTGAACGCCCATCCCTCCTCGTCGCGAACGGTGTAGCCGGTGAGGTCGAGCGCGGCGTCGCCGGCGTTCTGGAACTCCACCCACTCGCCGTTCAGGTTCTCCTCGTCCGCGCCCGCGGCGTCCACGTGCAGGTCGGAGACGACGAGGTCGCCCGTCGGTTCGCCCGTCCCGAACCCGCCGGGGTGGATGGTGTCGGTGCCGCGCACCCACGCGCCCGACTTCGACTTCCCGACGAGGTAGGCGGTGCGGTCGCTCAGGCTGAAGTTCGCCGCGGAAATCTTGTACTTCAGGAGGAGGTCGCCCTCTATCGTCATGCTCTTCTGGGGGGACGCACCGTTCTGCCCCGCGAGGTACTCCCGGGAGCCGAAGTAGAGCGAGTAGTTCCCGGGGTCGAGGTCGTCCGGCTCGACCTCCCCGCCGGGCTTCACCGCCACGTCGAGCGTGTCCTGCGAGTACGGGTCGAAGACGTTGTCCTCCGCGTCCGGCATCACGTCCACGTTTATCGTCTTCACCGGCCGCTTCGCCTCGCGAACCTTCAGGGGTTTCTCCGGAGAGAGCTCGTGCACGGTCGCGTCCGCCGGGTCCGACCCGGAGAGCAGCCGCCAGGAGTCCACGCCGGACAGCGTCTTCGCCGTCACCGTCACCGTGCTCTCGAACGCGTTCCAGAACGCGCCGCCGTCAGTCCCGCCCGCGGGCCACTGCCAGTCGACGCGCTGGTTTCCGCCTTCCCAGGGTTCGTAGTCGTCGTCCGCGCTACTCGGGTCGTCCTGCACCACCCACTCGCCCTTCGAGCGGTTCAGGCCCGAGAAGGAGAAGTCGGCCTCGCCGGCGGGACCGTTCGGCCCGCCGTGCAGGAACCCCAGGCTGTCGTTCACGGGGCCAGTGTACGCGAACACGCGGCTCGCCGCGTCCTCCTCCGCGAGAGCCGCGGACGGGTTCGCGCTCGCCGCTCCGCCGTCGTCGTACCCGTAGAACTCCTTCACCGTCTGGTCTCGGTAGGACATCGGCTCCAGCTCCCAGCGGAGATATCCCTGTTGCGCCACGAACGTCGGCATCTCCGACTCGGTGAACGGCAAATCGCCGTTGTAGAGGACGCCCCCGGCGCCGAGCGCGCCGACCGTCGCCGCCCCCGCGAGGTACGCGCGCCGCGAGAGGTCCGGCAGTCGCTCCTTGCTCATACGGAAACTCACTCCCGCGAACTGAAAGGACTTATCGCCGATTCAGGGAGTGTACGAGACGAAATCAGCGGCCTCGGCCGCGAACTCGGCGGTCTCAGCGTCGAACGACTCCGCGTACCGAACGAGCAACATCAACACCGTCTCCGGCGATTCGACCGCGTACCCGTCCTCCCGGGAGAGCACGCCCGCGCGTTCGAGTTCGCTCGCGTACTTGCTCACCGTCGGCCCCGATACGCCGAGCGCGTCCGCCAACGCCGCGCCGGACGCGTCCGGCGTGCGGAGGAGTTCGCGCAGCATTCCGCGCGGCGTCTCCCGCCGCAGATAGCTCAACGCGACGCGCTCGAAGTCCGAGAACTGGCCCGCGGGGAAGAACCGCCGGTAGTCGCCGTCGCGGTGCGCTTCAACCACGCCGTCCTCGACGAGTCGGCGCAAGTGGTGCTGGGCCTCCCCGGTCCCGAGTTTGAGGTCGTCGCGGAGCTTCGAGAAGTGCGCGCCCGGCGTCGACGCGACGTATCCCGTGATGGCGTCCCGCGTCTCGCTCCCGTCGTCGTCGCTCGATGGGAGCTGCGACAGCGGACCGACCGCCCCGACTGCCGCGAACCGCCGGAGCGTCGAACGCTTGTCCTCGTCGACCATCTGCGTGTGAGTACGTGACAGACCGAGAAAAGGGTTGCCTTACTTCGTCTGCTCGTCGCTCTCGTCCGCCGACCCGCCGGACGTGTCGTCGTTCGCGGACTCGAACTCCTGGTCCATCTCCTCGATGACGGACTCGGCGTCCTGCATTCCGGCGTCCGTGCCGGCCATCACTTCCTCGGCCTTCTCCTCGAGTTTGTCCGTGTCGATGTCCGCTTCCTCGTCGAGCTGGCTCAGTATCTCGTCGATGTCGTCCAGCCCGAGCAGCTCACGGGTCTCCTCGTCGAACTCGAGGCTGTCGAGGGATTCGGTCGCTGCCTCCACGTCGCTCCCGGTGAGGTGTTTGCCGTACCGTCCGACGAGGCTCGTGAGCTCCTGCGGCAGCACGAACGTCGTCGACTCGTTCTGTCCGATGGCTTCCAGCGTCTCCATGCCCTTCTCGACGATGGCGCGCTCGCCCATCGACTCCGCGGACTTCGCGCGGAGCACGGTCGAGATTGCGTCACCCTGCGCTTCGAGGATCTGGGACTGCTTCTTCCCCTGTGCGCGGATGATGTCGGACTGCTTCTCTCCCTGCGCGGTCTCGATGGCGGACTGGCGTTCGCCCTGCGCTTCCAGAATCATCGCGCGGCGCTTGCGCTCCGCGGACGTCTGTTGCTCCATCGCCTGCTGGACGTCCTGCGACGGATTGACCTCGCGGACCTCCACGCTCTCGACGCGGATTCCCCACTCGTCCGTGGGCTCGTCGAGCTCCTCGCGGATGCGCGCGTTGATCTCCTGGCGCTTGTTCAGGGTGTCGTCGAGTTCCATGTCGCCGAGCACTGCGCGCAGCGTCGTCTGCGCGAGGTTCGACACCGCGCGCTCGTAGTTATCGACTTCGAGGAACGCGCGCTTCGCGTCCATCACGCGAATGTAGACGACGGCGTCCGCCGTCACGGGCGAGTTGTCGCGCGTGATGGCTTCCTGCCGCGGCACGTCGATGGTCTGCGTCCGCATATCGAACGCGTACGTTCGCGAGACGAACGGCGGAATGAAGCTGATACCGGGTTCGAGCAGCCCCCGGTACTCGCCGAACACCGTGAGTGCCTTCTTCTCGTAGGCGTCCACGATCTCCACCATCTGGTAGACGATGACCACTGCTAGTCCCAGCAGCAGAATCGCTACCGCGGTGAGGACGGGACTCCCGCCGACCGATTGGAGGGGGGAGAGTTCCATACACTATCTGCTCCCGGTTCCCGGATAAAGGTTCGCCTCGCGACCTATTCGCCGCCGCGTTCCCGGTCGAGTTCGCGGTCGATGTCGTCCCGGCCGTCCAGCGCCTCGACGGTGAGGACGTTCCCGCCGCCGGGGTCCGTGACGATGATTTCGGTGCCTTCCTCGATGTCGCCGGTCCTAGTGCGAGCGGCGTACCGCGAACTGAACCCGCCACCCTCGATTTTCACGCGGCCGTCGCGCTCCGTTACGCGCTCCACGACGTACCCGGTCTTCCCGCGGAGGCTCGCCGACCCCTCCGTCTGGCCCTCGTCCGTGCCCTCGTAGATGTCGAAGTGGCGGTACACCCAGAGGGAGACGCCGCCGACGACGAGCACGATACCCGCGAGCGCGATGGGTGCGGCGAGCGGTGCGAACAGGAGGCCGGCGATGCCCGCGACCAACAGCGCGGTGCCGATGACGACGAAGTGCGCGCCCGGCGCGAACGCCTCCATCACCATCAGGGCGACGCCGCCGATCACGAGCAACAGCGGGAGCGTCTCTACTGCCATACGTGATATCGAACGCGGAGCACCAAAACCGTTGTCCGCTACAGGGCGACTTGAACGATGGCGACGGCCGCAACCGCCGCGCCGAGCAGGAAGAACGTGACGTTCTCGGGGTCGGGCGACTCCACGTCTATCGGCGGCGGTCGCGGCACCTCGGGGCTGTCGTACTCCTCGGAGTCACTCATACCCGTCTCTCGGAGTTCGGTCGACAAAAGCCCGGGGGTCGCGCTTAGAGGCGGCCGCCGTAGACGACGCCGCGCTCGCCGTCCAGCGTGACCGAGTCGCCGTCCGCGAGGTCGTCGGGGAGTGTGACGCCGCTCACCATCGGCACGTCGAGCTCGCGCGCTATCATCGCGGGGTAACCGGTCATTCCGGAGCGCTCGCTGACGATGCCGCCGAGGACGGAGAGGTCGCCCTCGAACTCGCTGTCGAAGTCCGCGGGCAGTCCGATAATCGCGCCGTCGGGGATATCGGTGAGGTCGCCGTCGGGCGCGTAGACGAACGGGCCGGTGACGCGGCCCGCGACGACCGCGCGCCCGACCGCGAGGGTCTCCGCCGCGACGTGCACCTTCAGCGTGTTCGTCGTGTCCGTGCCCTCGAGTTCCGTCATCATCCCGGAGAGCACGACGACGGTGTCCCCGCTGTCCGCGACGCCGGCGTCGAGCGCGGCGCCGACCGAGGAGTCGATGACGTCGGAGGCGTCGCCGGACGCGATCGGCGCGTACTGCGCGTTCACGCCCCACGAGAGCGCGAGCTGGCGGCGCACGCGGTCGTTCGGCGTCGCCGCGACGACGGGCATCGCCGGCCGGAACTTCGCGACCTTCCGCGCCGTGTACCCGGACTCGGAGGCGACCACGACCGCCGTCGCGTCCACGTCGCGCGCGAGGTAGCGCGCCGACCGCGCGAGCGCGTCCGTCCGCCCGTCGTCGGCGTTCGGCACGCGCTGCTCCCGCAGTTCGGCGTACTCCTCGCTACGCTCGGCCTCTCGAATGATGCGGTCCATCGACTCCACGACGCGCGTCGGATGGTCGCCGATAGCGGTCTCCGCGGACAGCATCACGGCGTCCGTTCCGTCGAGCACGGCGTTCGCCACGTCCGACGCCTCCGCGCGCGTCGGCCGGCGGTTGTGAATCATCGAATCCAGCATCTCCGTCGCCGTGATGACGGGCGACCCCGCGTTCCGGCAGCGGCGGATGATGCGCTTCTGGATGACGGGCACGTCCTCCATCGGGAGTTCGACGCCGAGGTCGCCCCGCGCCACCATCACGCCGTGCGCGGCCTCCACGATGCTGTCGAGGTTCTCCACGGCGTCCGCGCGCTCGACCTTCGCGATGATGGGGATGTCCGCGTCGAACTCCTCCAGCACGCTGCTCACGTCCAGCACGTCGTCGCCGTCCCGGACGAAACTCGCCGCGACGAAGTCCACGCCGAGGTCGGCGGCCATCTTCAGGTCCTTCCGGTCCTTCTCCGTCACCACGTCGAGGCCGAGGCTCACGCCCGGGACGTTCACGCCCTTTCGACTCCCGAGTTCGCCGCCGGACTCGATGCGCGCGACGACGGCGTCGCCCTCGACTTCCTCGACCGTGGTCTCGATGCGGCCGTCGTCCAGCAACACTCTGTCACCGGGTTCCGCGGCCGCGATGCTCGTCGACAGCCCCACGCGGTCCGGGTCCGCGGTCGTCCCCGGTTCGAACCGCACCGTCCGCCCCGCTTCGAGTTCGATGGTGCCCTCGATGGGCGCGGTCCGGACCTCCGGGCCCTGCAGGTCTATCATCGCCGCGACCGGGTTCTCCGTCGCCTCGTCCACCTCCCGAACCGTCTCCACGAGCGCGCGGCGGTCCTCGCGCTCGCCGTGACTCGAATTCACGCGCGCCACCGTCATCCCCGCGTCCGCGAGCGCACGCACCGACGCCCGGTCGTTCGTCGCCGGGCCGAGCGTGCACACTATCTTCGCGTTTCTCATTACGCGATAGTTGGGCGTGACGGCGCAAAAACCCTCGCCGTCAGTCGCTCACGAACGAACGTGTCGTATCCACTCCTCCGCAGTCCTCCGGAGAACTCATGCTCTCGATTGATTCGCTGCTGGCGTTTCTGGAAAACGTTCATACGTGGCGGCCCGAGTCGTTCTAGCGAGCAGTCATGAACCTCACAGGCCTCTCGAAACCCCTCGTCCTCTACGCGGGCGTTCTCGCCGCCGTCACGGTCGGCGCGGTGTACGTCGCAGCCGACTCGGGCGTTCTCGTCCTCTTCACCGCTATGGGTGGAGTGACCGCTGTCATCCTCAGCGTCGGCAGCAGCGGGCCGGTGGACGGCGGGAGCTTCGAGAACGCCGAGGGCCTCGACGCCCAGGGTGGCTGGACGGGAACCGACCTCGACACGCCGGTCAGCGTCCCACTCCTCTTCTACGGGGGCGGCGTCTTCCTCTGGAGTTCCTTCCTCCTCGTCACCGTCTACGACATCCTCGGGTGAACGCGCCCGAAACGCACTCGGTGGCCGCGGGGTTGGCGAAGAAAAACCCGGGAGGAGTTACTTGATTTTCGTGCCGGGTTCGGCGTCGCCGTGGGTCGTGAGGAGGTCGGCCTGCTCGCCCGCGGCGAGCACCATCCCGTTCGACTCCACGCCGAACAGCTCGGCCTGTTCGAGGTTCGCGACGACGACGACCTTCTGACCCTCGAGGTCGTCGGTGTCGTGGAGTTGCTTGAGGCCCGCGACGATTTGTCGGGTCTCGACGCCGATGTCCACGGTGAGCTTCACGAGCTTGTCCGCGCCCTCGACGCCCTCCGCGGCCTCGATGCGGCCGACCCGCAGGTCGAGGTCCTGGAAGTCGTCGAAGCTGATTCGGTCTTCGGTGAGGGCTTCGAAATCCACGTCTTCGGTCTCGCTCTCCTCGCTACTCGCGTCTTCGATACTGGCTTCGAGCTTCTCGTTCAGCTCCTCGACGCGCTCGTCCTCGATTTTCTCGAACAGCGCCTCGGGTTCGCCGAACGCCGCCGGCGGTTCCTGCAGGCAGTCCGCGATAGTCGCGTCCGCGGCCGACCCGTCCTCGCCGAGCTGGCTCCAGAGGTCGTCGGCCTTCTCGGGCGTGAACGGCTGGAGGAGCACCGCGACGGCCTTCGTGAGCTGAACGCAGTCCCGGATGACGGGCGCGGCCTCGTCGTCGTCGAGCTTCCACGGTTCCGCGGACTGGATGTACTCGTTCCCGTACCGCGCGAGGTTCACCGCGACCTCGCCCGCACTCCTGAGGTCGTAGTCGTTGAGCGCGTCCTCGTAGTCGTCCATCGCGGACGCGATTTCAGTCTCCACGTCGTCCGACAGCGCCACGTCGGGCGTCCCGCCGAAGTTCCGCTCCGCGAACAACAGCGCGCGGTACGCGAAGTTCCCGACCACGTCCGCCAACTCGGAGTTGACGGTCTCCTGGAAGCGCTCCCAGGAGAAGTTCACGTCGCGCTCGAACCCGCTCGCCGTCGCGATGTAGTACCGGAAGAGGTCGGGGTGGAACCCCTCGTCCAGGTACTCGCGCGCCCAGATGGCGCGGTTCTTCGACGTGCTCAACGCCTTGCCGTTGAGGTTCACGAACCCGGTCGCGCAGACCGCGCGTGGTTCGTTGTAGCCCGCTCCCTTGAGCATCGACGGCCAGAAGACGGTGTGGTGCTGGATGATGTCGCGGCCGATGACGTGGACGATTTCGCCGTCGCCGTCCCGCCACGGCTCCGCCCAGTCGAACTCGTCAGTGCCGACGCGCTCCGAGTACTGCTTCGTGGACGCGACGTACTCGATGGGCGCGTCCACCCAGACGTACAGCACGAGGTCGTCGCCGCCGCTCGCCTCTTCGCGACCGTCCCGGTCGCGTTCCTCCCCGGGGTAGTCGATGCCCCAGTCGAGGTCGCGCGTGATGCAGAAGTCCTCCAGGCCGCCCTCGATCCACTCGCGGGGCTGGTTCTTCGCGTTGTTCGTGCCCTCCATTCGATTGATGAATCCCTCCAGGTACTCCTGGAAGTCGGAGAGGCGGAGGAACTTGTGCGCGCGTTCGCGGTACTCCGCGTCGTTGCCCGTGATGGTACTGACGGGGTTCTCGATTTCGCCGGGTTCGAGGTGGCGCTGACAGCCGTCGTCGCACTCGTCGCCGCGCGCGTGCTCGCCGCAGTACGGACACGTCCCCTCGACGTACCGGTCGGGAAGCCACTGGTCGGCGTTGGGGTCGTACGCGACCTGGATCTCCTTCTCGTAGACGTGGTCCTCGTCCTCCCACGCCCGCACGAACTCCTTCGTGAGTTCGACGTTCGTCTCCTCGTGCGTGTGACCGTAGTTGTCGAACTCGATGTTGAAATCGGGGAACGTCTCCGCGTACTGCTCGTGGCGCTCCAGACCGAGTTCGAGCGGACTGACGCCCTCCTCTAGGGCCTGCACGGCGATGGGCGTGCCGTGCATGTCCGTCCCGGAGACCAACGCGGTCTCCTGGCCGAGTTTTCGGAGGCCGCGGCTGAACGCGTCGCCGTTCACGTACGTCCGCAGGTGGCCGACGTGCAGGTCCCCAGTTGGATAGGGAAGCCCGCACGTCACCACCGCGGGGTTCTCCGTCGGGAAGTCCTCGTGACTCATGCGTGATACACCTCGCCGTGTGGGCCTAAAGCCCGTGGATTCCGAATCATCTCTCTCGAAGGACTGGTTTCGTGTCGAAGCGAGAACGAGCGCGTGGGTTTCGCGGACGCCGCGGCCGTATGAGGGCCGAATCGGTGTCCGGTTCGCCCGGCGGCGTCGCTACCGCGTGCGCATAGACCGCATCAGCGACGCCACTCGTGTCACGCTCGCTTCTCGGAACGCCCGCCGCAAAAAGCTTTCAGTCAGTCTGTGGGTCGGAGTTAGTCGGTGAGTTCGACGCCATCCCCGCGAGCGGAGCGAGTGGGGGTTAGTCGAACTCAGTCGGTGAGTTCGACGCCACCGAAGACGCTGACCCCGGTGAGGACGAGGTCGGGTTCGTCGGCGGTACCGGGGTTTCGACGGCTGTCTTCGAGGCCGCCGAAGATGTTGACGCTCTCCGTTTTGACGGTCCAGTCCTCGGGGACGCGGATTTCCGCGCCGCCGAAGACCGAGACGATTTCGAGGACGGCGGGTTTGTCGTCGACGGTTGCGTCGCGGAGGTCGATGGTGGGGCCGCCGAAGATAGCGACCACGTCGCCGCCCCGGAAGTCGTCGCTGCCGACGTGCTGGGAGTCTCCGCCGAAGATGGAGACGGACGTGAATTCGCCGGTCGCGCTCGCGGTGTGACTGCGATGTCTGCGTCCGCGGTTGAGGAGGATGAGGGCGCCGAGCAGGACGAAGACGGCGGGCCAGTAGGTGCTGATGAATCCCTCCTGGAGGTAGTCGAGGTTCCGGAGGAGGAACGCGCCGGCGACGACGATGACGAGAACGGGTCCGGTGAGGTTGCGGCCGCGGGACGCGACGAGCGACCACGCGCCGAGCAGGACGAACAGGCCGGGGAACCACGTCCAGAGGTCGATGGATTCGACCGCGTCGGTGGTGAACAGGAGGAGGACGATACCTAGGAGAACGAAGAACCCGGCGGACCCCCAGCGGCGTGACGTGCGTGCCATACGCGGCGGTTTCGCGTCCGGGAGGATAAGCGTTGAGCCTCAGATGGCAGCGATGCCCATGAGGAAGACGACGGTGACGACGAGGCGGCCGACGCTCCCGGCGAACGTCGCGACCGCGAACTTGAGTTCGTTCTTCTCGATGACGCTGAACGCGTAGATGGAGAGCGTGTCCGGGAACCCGGGGACGGTGAGGCCGACCGCGAGCCCCGCGTACCCCCACTTCTTGACGAGCGTGACGACGCGGCGCTTCGACCATTCGACCGGGTCGTACCCCATCCGGCGGAGGGTGTTGACGACCGGGCCGGAGTGGCTGGCGCCGTGCCCGACTTTCAGCGCGATGACGCTCCCCGCGGATTTCCCGATGCCGGACGCGACGATGACGATGGCGAGTTCGGCCGGCTGTGGGAATCCGAGGTCGAGCGTGCCCGTGCACACTGCGGCGCCCGTGCACGCGGGGATGAGAACGACTTCGCTCGGGAGCGGGAGGATGAACGCGATGAGGAAGGAGTAGACGACGATGAGGAAGATGCCGCCCCAGCCGGTCGCGGCTTCGACGGCGTGCTGGAACCACCCGAAGTCGAGTCCGAGGAACGCTAGCATTCCCGCGCACTCACCGGTTCGGCGCGAACGTTGTCGAGGTCCGCGAGGAAGTTAGTGAGCATCTCCCGGGTGACGTGGGGCATGCAGACGACGCGCGTCTCTCCCGATGCGGTTCGGGAGATGCGCCAGTCGCGCTCGCGTAGCGCCTCGAACTCGCGTGGGGGGAGGTCGAACGCCACGAGTGGGAGCGTCGGGTCGACCGCGTCGACGTTCCGCGCTCGGAGTTCGCTTGTGAACCACCGCGCGTTCTCCATCCCGCGCTCGTAGTTCTCTCGGTAGCCCTGCGGCCAGAGCGCGTCGATGGCGGCGTGCGCGCCCGCGACGCCAGCGCCGCTCCGCGTCCCGGTTAGCGTCGCCTGCCCGGTCGTTTCGAGGTACGGCGTGTCAACCGCGAGCGCGTCGAGCACCCGCTCGTCGCGCGCGAGGAACCCGCCCGCCGGAATCGGCGCGCGCCCCATCTTGTGGGGGTCGATGGTCATCGTGTCCACGGGCGCGTCCGCGAAGTCCCAGTCGTACTCCGTAAAGGGGAGGCAGAACCCGCCCCAGGCGGCGTCCACGTGGAACAGCGCCTCTGCGTCCGCCGCCACCTCGCCGAGCGCCGGAATCGGGTCGACGCGCCCGAACTCCGTCGTTCCCGCGACGCCGACGACCATCGCGGTGTCGTCGTCGACGGCGGCCTGCACGGCGTCGAGGTTTGCGCGCCGGTCGTCGTCCACGGGTACGAGGCGGAGTTCGACGTTGAGCACGTCCGCCGCCTTCGGGAAGCTGAAGTGCGCGCTCTCCGGCGCGACCACGTTCGGGCTGTCGGTGTCTGCGAGGTCGCGGGCGGCGCGAACGGCCTGCATGTTCGCCTCCGTCCCGCCGGACGCGACGTAGCCGTTCGGCTCGTCGAGGTTCGTGATTTCGCCCAGCATCTCCACCACTTCGGATTCGAGGGCGGAGACGGCGGGGTAGGTCGCGGGGTCGCCGGGGTTGTCCGCGAGAAACGTCGTTGCCGCGTCGCGCGCGTCCGGATGCGGGACCGTGCACATCGAGGAGAGGACGCGAGTGAAGTCCTGCGGCGCGGCGTCCATGTGGAGTGAAAGTAGGGGGCGTGGTTTAGCCGTGTCGTTCTCAGCGCACCGAATCGAGGATGAGGCGCTGCTCCGTGCGCTTCACCTCGTGCTGGACGTCCCGGACTGCGTCGATGTTCGCGGAGATGCTCGACACCCCTTCCTCGACGAGGAAGTTCACCATCTCGGGCTTCGACCCGGCCTGCCCGCAGATGCTCGTCTCGATGTCGTGCTCCCTGCAGGTCTCGATGGTCTGTCCGATGAGCTTCAGGACCGCGGGGTGGAGTTCGTCGAACCGGTCCGCGACGTTCTCGTTGTTCCGGTCCACGGCGAGCGTGTACTGCGTGAGGTCGTTCGTTCCGAAGGACGCGAAGTCGATACCCGTCTCGGCCGTCTCGTCGATGGTGAGCGCGGACGCGGGCGTCTCCACCATCACTCCCCAGCGACGCTTCTCCGTGTCGATGCCGACCTTCTCCATCAGGCGCTTCGCGCCGTACACGTCGCTCGCGTCGTTCACGAGCGGGAACATGATTTCGACGTTGTCGTACCCCTGCTCGTACAGCCGCTTGAACGCCTCCAGCTCGTGCTCGAACACGTCCGGCTCGTCCAGACTCCGCCGAATCCCCCGATACCCCAGCATGGGATTGTGTTCGTGCGGTTCGTCCTGTCCGCCCTCCAGCTGCCTGAACTCGTCCGTCGGCGCGTCGAGCGTCCGCACCCTGACGGGCCGCGGGTAGAACTCCTCTGCGACGCCCCGGACGCCCTCCACGATTTCGTCCACGTACGCGCGGACGCCGTGGTCCGCGATGTACTTGTCCGGCGTCTTGTTCGTGGAGAGAATCATGTGCTCCATCCGGAGCAGACCGACGCCGTCCGCGCCCGTCGCGGCCGCGCGCTCCGCGGCTTCGGGGATGGAGACGTTCACCTTCACCTCCGTCGCCGTCATCGGTTTCACCGGCGTCTTCGGCCGCGCCTCCTCGATGGGTTCCGTCTCCTCCTCCTTCGCCAGTCGGCCCTCGCGGACGCTGCCCTTGTCGCCGTCGATGGTCACTATCTGGTCGTCCGACAGGACCTCGGTGCCGTTCCCGGTGCCGACGACGGCCGGACAGCCGAGTTCGCGGCTGACGATGGCGGCGTGACTCGTCATCCCGCCCTCGTCCGTCACGATGCCGGCCGCGCGCTTCATCGCGGGCACCATGTCCGGCGTCGTCATCTCGGTCACGATGACGTCGCCGTCCCCGACCTTATCGAGCTGGTCGAGCTTCCCGACGACCCGCACCGCGCCCGACGCGATGCCGGGACTTGCGCCCAACCCGGAGACGAGGCTCTCCCCGTCCCCCGGTTCGGACTCGGACGCCTCCGCGGCGTCCTCGTCGATGGTCGTGATTGGGCGGGACTGCAGCATGTACGTCTCCCCCTCTGCCATCGCCCACTCCACGTCCTGCGGGCTGTCGTAGTGGTCCTCGACGCGCTCGCCGAGCGTCACGAGCTCCTGAATCTCGTCGTCGGACAGCACGCGCTCGGTGCGCTTCTCCTCGGGGACCGCGCGCTCGACGGTCTCGCCCGTCTCCGGGTCCTTCTCGTGCATCACCTTCTTGTCCGCGACGGTCACGTCCGCGACCTCCCCGCTCGCGCGGTCGACGACGTAGTTGTCCGGACTCACCGACCCCGAGACAACCGCTTCACCGAGTCCCCACGCGGCCTCGATGATGACCTTCTCCGCGCCCGTCGACGGGTGGCTCGTGAACATCACGCCCGACTTCTCCGCGTCCACCATCCGCTGCACGACGACCGCGATGTTCACCTTCGAGTGCTCGAACCCCTGTTCCTGCCGGTAGTAGATGGCGCGCTGCGTGAACAGCGACGCCCAGCACCGCTTCACCCTATCTACGAGGTCCTCGCGGGTGATGTTCAGGAACGTCTCCTGCTGGCCCGCGAAACTCGCGTCCGGCAGGTCCTCCGCGGTCGCGGACGACCGCACCGCGACGAACGCCTCCCCGTCGTCAAGGTCGTCGTACGCCGCGAGCACCTCCTCGCGGATGTCCTCGGGGAGTTCAGTGTCGAGCACGAGCTCCTTCGCGCGGGACTCGGCCTCCGCGAGCGCCGTCGAGTCCTCCGGGTCCACGTCCACCGCTTCGAACAGTTCATCCTCGATGCCGGTCTCCTCGATGAACGCGCGGTACGTGTCCGCTGTCACCACGAACCCCGGTGGCACCGGTAGCCCGGCGTCCGTGAGTTCGCCGAGCGACGCGCCCTTGCCGCCGACACTCTCGATGTCGTCGGCCCGTACGTCCGCCAGCCAGCGTACAGCCATTGAGTGGCTAGTCCGAGAATACGATAAAGAAGGTTCCGGACCACGCATCGCGCGGGACGCAGGACTTTAGCCGCTCGGTCGTCTCCGGCCGCTCATGGACGCAAAACGGGCCCTCGCCTGGGCCGGGAAGTACTTCGCGCTCACGTCGCTGTTCGCCGTCGTCGGGTTCGCGCTCGTCGCGGCCGGCGGCTACTACGGATTCACTGAAGGGTACGCGGTCTACGAGTCCACGGACTCCTACGCGTCGTCGCTCACCGCCGGCGCGCCTGGCCTGCTCGTTGCCGTCCTCGGACTCCTCCTCTACCGCTTCGGGAAGGCGTGGGCGCTGTTCAAGACGCTCACCGCCGCGACGGAGGAGGAGGTCGGCGAGACGTTCGACACCGAGCACGTGAAGAGCGACATCGTCGCCGTGCTCGACGACCGCCTCACCGACATGCAGCACGACATCCAGTCAGTGAACCGGGAGATGCGCGACCTCAAGCGCGACGACGACGAATTTTAGGCTTCGAGTATCTCGTCGTCCCCGCGCTTGGGGAGCGCGAGTGTTCCGTCCATCGCGGTGGTCGCGGCGCCGCCGACGCGGACCGTGGTGCCGTCAACGGTCGCGCGAACGGTGCCGGGCCGGTCGAGGAAGTGCCCCTGTTCGAGGACGAGTTCGTCCGGGAATCCCTCGTTCTCTATCGACACGTCGGTCGCGTTGGGGCTCTCGCCGCCGCCGCGGAACGCGCCGATGTGGTCGAGGTAGGCCGCGGTCGCGCCGCTCGCCGTGCCCGTCACGGGGTCCTCGTCGATACCCAGGAGCGGGCAGAACGCGCGGCCGTGCACGTCCGCGTCGCCGCTCAGCGTGTCAAACGTGAACGCGTACACGCCCTCCGCGTCGACCTCCTCGCAGAGGTCCGCGACCGCGTCGAAGTTCGGTGCGGCGTCCCCCAAATCCGAGAGGAACTCCACGCCGACGACGAGGAACGGCAGGCCCGTGGAGGCGACCGCGAACGGCAGGTCGCCCACGAGCGACGACGACGACACGCCCAGCGCGCCCGCAACGCGCGCGGAGTCGAGGCCCACCTGCCGGACCTCCGGCGGGTTCTGCGTCATCCACACCGTCCCCGATTCCTCGAGTTCGATGTCGAGCGTGCCGACGTTCGTCTCCAGGGTGTGCGTCCCCGCCCCGATTCGCCCGCTCTCGAAGAGCCGAGCGTGGCTCGCGACTGTCGCGTGCCCGCAGAGGTCGACCTCGGTCGTCGGCGAGAAGTACCTGACACGGCGATCCGCGGTGTCGCTCTCCCGAAGGAACGCTGTCTCGCTCGCGCCCAGCTCGGACGCGACGGCCCGCATCTGGTCGTCGCTCAGGCCGTCCGCGTCCGGCACGACGCCCGCGGGGTTCCCCGCGCAGGGCTCGTCCGCGAACGCGTCCACCAGAAACGCCCGCACGCTCTCACTCATACCTTCACGTTCAGTCGCTCGCGTGTTCCGTCTTTCCCTCCGAGTCAGCCCGCGAGGTCTCCCACCGCGGACGTCGCTCCGTGACCTGCGAGAGAGCCCCTCTCTTCTCGTTCCGTTGGCCGCCTCATACTGGCCTACAAATCCCGTCGAAATGAACGCACTGACACCCCAATAGATTAAAACTCTCTATCTATAGTATTTTTATATGCGTCCGAGCGACGAACGATTCGTCCGGTGGCTTCGAGAGGACATCGACGACGCACTCCGCGGCGTCCTCTCCTACCGCGGGAACGAGTTCGAGGTTCACTACCTCCGCGGTGACCTCAAGGAGGACGACGCGTGGCGCTCTCACGTTCGCAACGACCTCCCCGACCTCGTCGAACTCGCCCACCGCGAACACGCCGCGAACGACCTCGCCCTGTTCGGGGACTTCGAGGGCACCGTCCGCGTCTTCTCGAACGCGGTCCTCGTCCAACTCCCCGTCGACGAGAACGCCGGCTACGGCGTCAGCCTCGACACCGACGTGACGCCCCGCCTCGTCGGCTTCATGAGCACTGCCGCCGCCCATATCGAACAGGAACGCAGTTGACCCCGGCTGACCGGCTCTGATCGAGCCTGTAAACCGTTAAGTGGCGAGGACTCCGAGATGCCGGAGTAATGAGCGACCTCCCGGACGATTTCAAGTGCACTATCACGAACTGGGAGTACATCTACGGTCTCTGCCGGGACGTCAGCGACCAGGTCAAGCGCGACGAGTTCGAACCGGACGTGGTCGTCGCGCTCGCGCGAGGCGGCTGGTTCGCGGGCCGCTGTCTCTGTGACTTCCTCGGGCTGAACGACCTCACGAGCCTGAAGATGGAACACTACGTCGGCGCCGCGCAGAAGAGCGGGGAGCCCGAGGTCCGCTACCCGATGCCGGAAGGCTCCGTCGAGGACAAGGACGTCCTCATCATCGACGACATCGCGGACACCGGCGGCTCCATCGAGCGCGCCCACGAGTACGTCGACGAACGCAACGCCAACGAAGTCCGTACCGCGACCCTCCAGCTCCTCGGGACGAGCGAGTACGACCCCGACTTCGTCGGCGAACGCCTCGAAGACTGGGCGTGGATCGTCTACCCCTGGAACTTCATCGAGGACATGATAGACATCATCGAGGGCGTGATGGAGCGCGCCGACACCGCGACGTTCTCCCGCGCCGACATCCGCCACTACCTCTCCGAGTACCACGACATCGAACGCATCGAAATGGAGATCGCCCAGCCCGACCGGCTAGACGAAGTCCTGGAGGAGATGGTGCGCCGGGACGCACTCGTGAAGACGAGCGACGACGAGTGGATGCGGCGCGCGGACGCCTAGTCGGCGCGAATCAGCATGTGTTTCACGCGGCGCACGCCGTCGAAGTCCCGGAGCCGATAGGTGAGTTCGCGGACGCGCGCCACGTCACCCCGACAGAACAGGGATTCGAGACACCACTCGCCCTGATGGGTGTGGCTCGTGTTCAGTATCACGTCCTGGTACTCGTGCTGGACTCCGTGCAGTTCCTCGATGACCTCGTGGTGGCGGTAATCGAACCCGACGAGCGCCACCACCTCGCCCGTCATCGCCTCCAGTCGCTCGTGCGCCTCCACGTACTCCTGCATCGCCTCCCGGACCGCCCGCGAGCGGTTCGCCAGCCCCTCGTCCTGCCAGACGCGATCGAACTCCGCGACGACCTCGTCCGGGATGTTGAAACTCGTCCGCATACCCGGAGTCGGGCCGCCCGCCACAAGAACTTCCGTATGACGACACCCCGCGTCGGGTATTAACAACCCTTAGGGCCGCGAGTTCGCTCGACTCGCGTATGCTCCACGGTGACGCGCTCGGCCTGCTCGTCGGCGCGGTCGCGCTCGGCGCGGTTCACGGCCTCGAACCCGGACACGGCTGGCCCGTCGCCGCGTCCTACGCGCTCGACCGCTCGAACAAGTGGCTGCACGGCTTCGCCGCCAGCGTCCTCCTCGGCGTCGGCCACCTCGTTTCCAGCATCGCCATGGTCGCCGTCTTCTTCTACGCCAAATCCTACTTCTCCCTCACCCAGGTAAACGAACCGCTCACCGTCCTCGGGTTCTCCATCGGAGGTCCCGTCAGCGTCGTCGCCGGCATCCTCCTCGTTCTCCTCGGCGTCCGCGAGTACGCCGGTTACGGACACAGTCACGACCACGACGGCGGGCACGACCACCACGCACACTCACGCGACGACGGCCAAACTCACGACCAT
Organism: Salarchaeum sp. III; assembly: GCF_036418315.1. Classification (NCBI taxonomy): domain Archaea; kingdom Methanobacteriati; phylum Methanobacteriota; class Halobacteria; order Halobacteriales; family Halobacteriaceae; genus Salarchaeum; species Salarchaeum sp. III. The sequence goes on from NZ_JAZHPG010000027.1 coordinate 639,347, forward strand.
GCTGGTCACGAGCACTCGCACGGCGCGCACGAGCACTCCCACGACCATTCGCACGGCGACCATTCGCACGAGGACGGCGGGGCGGCGTCGCTGGTGTCGCGAGTTTGGTCGCGGGTTCGGAGCGTGTTCGTCGCTGGCGGGCACTCGCACGACCACGAATTCGGCGAGGGCGCGGACCGCGGCCTGTGGGGTATCGCGTGGTTCGCGTTCCTGCTCGGGTTCGCGCACGAGGAGGAGTTCGAGATAATCGCGCTGTGCGCGGGGTCGACGTACTGTCTCGAACTGATGACGGCGTACGCGCTCACGGTTATCGTCGGTATCGTGGCGCTGACGATGCTGCTCGTCGCGGGCTACGAGCGCTACGAGGAGCGCGTCGAGGCGTACGCGCCCTACCTGCCCGTGTTCTCGGCGGTGGTGCTCGTCGCGATGGGGGTTGGGTTCGTGCTTGGCGTCCTCTAAGCGATGGCGAGCGGCTTAAGTTCCGGCCGGCGCGAGAACCCAGCATGATAGGCTTCATCGGCGGGAGCGGTATCTACGAGGCGCTCCCCCTCTCGAACGTCACGGAACACGAGGTTTCGACGCCGTACGGCGACCCGAGCGCGCCCGTCACCGTCGGCGAGTTCGGAGAGACGGGGACGGAGGTCGCGTTCCTGCCGCGGCACGGCCCCGACCACCAGCGCGAACCGACGAACCTCCCCTACCGCGCGAACATCTACGCGCTGAAGCAACTCGGCGTCGAGCGCGTGCTCGCGTCGAACGCGGTCGGCAGCCTCCGCGAGGACTTGCCGCCGCAGACGCTCGTCGTTCCCGACCAGATTTTCGACCGCACGAAACACCGCGACTGCTCGTTCTTCGGGGACGGCATCGTCGTCCATCAGCCGTTCGCGGAGCCGTACTGTCCGCACATGGTCGACCACCTCCACGACGCCGCCGCGGCGGCGACGGGCGCCGACGCGGAGAAGGGCGGGACGTACGTCTGCATCGAGGGCCCGCAGTACTCCACGAAGGCCGAATCCGAGTTCTACCGCGCGCAGGGCTGGGACCTCGTCGGAATGACTGCTATTCCGGAGGCGAAGCTCGCGCGCGAGGCCGAGATGTGTTACGCCACCGTCGCCGGCGTCACCGACTACGACGTGTGGAAGGAGGACAGCGAGGTCACGCTCGAGGAAGTCCTGGAGAACGCCGCGGCGAACGAGACTGCCATCAAGCGAACCATCGAGCACGCCATCGAGACGCTGCCCGACTCGCGCGAGTGCGACTGCGGGCACAGCCTGGAGGGAACGGTGAACACGCCGACGGACGCCATCCCCGCGGAAACCCGCGAGCGCGTCGACCTCTTCGTCGGCGACTACCTATAAACTTCACCCTCTCTCTCAGAAAAACTAAATAGGGGGAACCCGTCCACTAGGGTAGTCATGGAATCAGACGCGACCCGCGCCGAATCGTTCGCGGCCCGCCTCGCCGACCTCAAGCGGGAGGGGTGTGCGGTCCTCGTCCGCGGCGACACGCGCGGGACGAACGGCGTCTGTGACCGCCTACTCGGCGACCCGTCGCTCGACCGCCGACACGTCCTCGTTTCGACGAGCGACGCCGACCGCGCGCTCACCGTCCGCGACGGCCGCGACCTCTCGCCCGACCAGTTCGGTGTCGTCGACGCGTCCGCCGGCGAGTACACGCGCTCCGCCGTCGCCACGAGCGGGTCCACCACGTCGCTCCCCGAACCCGAGACCGCGGACGCGTGGCGGACCACGGTCGACGACCGCACCGCGTTCCCCGACGTGCTCGCCGCCGTCGACGACCACATCGACCGCCTGTTCCCCCGCGAACCGGGTCCGGGAGAACTCCGCGTCTGCCTGCACACGCTCGACGCGCTCCTCGACGCGGTCGGCGGCGGCGACGCCACCGAAGAAGAACTGTTCCGATTCCTCCAACTCCTCACGGCGCGCGCCCGCAACAGCGACGGCATCCTGCACGCGCACGTCGCCGCGGGCATCCCGGAGCGCCATCTCGCGGTCTACGAACCGCTGTTCGACGCGACCATCGACGCCGAATCCCAACCGGGCGGCGGCATCCGACAGAAGTGGCGGCTCCACGACTCCGGCCTGGAGTCCGCGTGGCTCACGCTCGACTGACCCAGAGGTCGTCGAACAGTTCGTCCTGTTCCAGGTAGACGCTCCCGCGGTGTGCGAGGAAGAGAAGCGCGAGGAACGTCTCCACCCGCGTGCCGCCCGCGTCTGCGATTTCCTCGTAGAGCACTTCGCTCCGTCCGCGGTCGAACCGCTCCGCGAGCGCGCCGTCCACGTCCTCGATAGTTGCCTCGATGTCCTCGTCGTGGGCGGTGCCGAGCGCCTCCGCTTGCGTGGGTTCGTCGTCCAGCCGCATATCGTCGCCCGTGTGGTAGTCGAGCGTCTGCGTGCCCCGCTGGAACCCCTGCGGGGACGCGTCCGTGTCGTACGTCCGGGACTCCTTCCACCACGACCCGCGCTCGGCCTCCCGCAGCGAGCGCACGAGCTCGTCCAATGTTTCGGGCGTCCCGCGGGCGTCCTTCCGGTCGAGCCGGCGGTCCATCTCGGCTTCGAGGGCGTCCACGGGGTCGAACCCGGGCGCGCCGCCCTCGGCCTCCGGTGCGTCCCACGGCGCGGGTTCCGGTTCGTCCGGCTCCTCGGGTTCGTCCGGCTCCAGGAGGACATCCGACTTCATGCGGAGGAGGACGCTCGCGTAGAACAGCGCTCGGCCGGACGTACGGAGGTCCGCCTCGTCCAGCCGGTCGAGGAACGCGTCCGTCACGTCCACGATGTCGATGTCCCACGGCTCTATCTCGCCCTCCTTCGCCAACTGCACGAGGAGTTCGACCGGCTCCACTTCCTCCTCGTCCGCGCTCTCGTCGGTGGTGTCGCCGCCGGCGTCGAGGAGGTCGCTCGCGCCTGCGGGCGGCTCCCGGTCCTCGTGGCCGGCGATGGCGAGCGCGTCCTCGGGGTTCTCACTCATCAGTCGTCACCGCTCGCTTCCGCGTGCTGGCCGGTGAGGTCGATACCCGTGACCGCGGAGACGTTGTTCTCCTGCATCGTCACGCCGATGGCGCGCTCGGAGCGTTCGAGCATCGCGGAGCGGTGGCTGACGACGATGAACTGCGCGTCGCCCGCGAGTTCGTCCACCATCTCCCCGACCCGGTCGGCGTTCACGGCGTCGAGGAACGCGTCCACCTCGTCCAGCGCGTAGAACGGCGCGGGGTTGTACCGCTGAATCGCGAAGATGAACGCGAGCGCGGTCAGCGACTTCTCCCCGCCGCTCATCGCGTCCAATCGCTGGACGGGCTTGTCGCCGGGCTGGGCTTTCATCGTCAGTCCTCCCTCGAACGGGTCCTCGTCGTCTTCCAGCACGAGTTCGCCCGAACCGTCGGAGAGCCGGCTGAAGATGCGCTGGAACTGGTCGTTGATCTCCTCGAACGCGTCCATGAAGGTCTCGCGCTTCTGGGACTCGTAGGACTCGATGCGTTCGCGGATGCCGTCGGCCTCCGCGACGAGCGTCTCGCGCTTCTCCTGGAGGTCGTCGAGGGCGGCTTCGACCTCGTCGTACTCCTCGATGGCGAGCATGTTCACTGGCTCCAACACCTCCATCTCGGATTCCAGTTCGCTGATGCGCGCCTCGACCTCGTCCAGGTCGGGCACGTCCTCGGGGTCGAACTCGCTGACCGCGGCTTCGAGTTCCTCGATTTCGGCTTCCAACCGCGCGACCGCGCTCTCCGCGCGCTCCAGTTCGCTCTCCGCGTTGTCGACCTTCGACTGGTACTCGTCGCGGTCGGACTGCGCGTCCTTCAGCTCGGACTGTAGTTCCGCCCGCTCCGACTTGAGGTCCGCGAGTTCGTCCTCCAGGTCCTCGACCGCGGCTTCCTTCTCCGCGAGCAAGTCCCGCTGGTCCTCGATTTTTTCCTCCAGCTCGCGGATGCGTTCTTCCTGCTCGGCCTTCTTGTTCTGCGCGGCCTCGATGTCGTCGTGGCGGTCCTCGATGGCTTCCTCCGCGTACTGCTTCTCCAGCTGGAGGCTGTTCAGTTCGCCGTCGAGGTCGTCGATTTCGTCCTCTAACTCGTCGATGTCGGACTCGATGTCCTCCTTCTCGGCGGTGAGTTCGGGGATGCGGGAGTCCGCGAGTTCGGCTTCGAGTTCGTCGATGTCGGCCTCGACGGCCGCGATTTCCTCGTTCGTCTCGTCCAACTCGGTTTCGAGTTCCTGCATCCGCTCGTCGACCTCCTCGCGCTCGCTCTCGATTTCCGCGATGCGGTCTTCGAGGTCGTCGATGCGCTCCTCGGTCTCCGCGCGCTCCGATTCGACGCGCTCGATGTCGGACTCGATGGAGCGCACCTGGTCTTTCGCGTCGGACTGCCGGTCGCGCGCCGAGTCCAGGCGGTCCTCCACGTCCCGCACGTCCTCTCGGATGCTCCGCCGTTCGTCCTCCAGTTTGTTGATGCGGGTCGCGACGCGCTCCAGCTGGCCCTTCCCCGTCTTGGAGAATGAGTACCGGCTGCCGGAGCGACTGCCGCCGGTCATCGCGCCCGATTTCTCCACGAGGTCGCCGTCCAGCGTGACCATCCGGTAGTCGCCCATGAACTCCCGGGCGGTCTCCATGTCCTCCACGACGAGTGTACTCCCGAGTACGTACGAGAAAATCGGCGCGTACTGCTGGTCGAACTCTACGAGGTTGTACGCGAAGTCCACCACGCCCGGGTCGCTCGGCTTCCGCGGGAGCGAGCGGTTCTGCATCTTCGTGATGGGGAGGAAGGTCGCGCGACCCGCGTTCCGCGACTTCAGGAACTCGATGCACTGCTGGCCGACGCTGTCGTCGTCCACCACGACGTTCGCGAGCCGGCCGCCAGCGGCGGTCTCCGCGGCGGTCGCGTACTCGCCGGACACGCCGCCCAGCTGGGCGACCGTCCCGTGCACGCCCTCCCGGTCCGCGTTCAGGATGGTGGACACCGCGCGGCCGTACGAGGAGTCGCCGGACTCGTCCGCCTGCGCTTCGAGGCGCGCGTACTCCTCCTGTGCGGCGGAGAGGTCGTCCTCGACATCCGCGAGGTCGTCCTGCAACTCGGACTTCTCCTGTTTGAGGTCCGCGACCACGTCCTCTATCTGCGCGGCGTTCTTCTTCGCCTTCTCCAGCTCGGACTGGAGGTCGTCGAGCTTCGCGTCGAACTCCGGCAGCGACTCGCGCGCCTCGTCCAACTCCGTCTCCACCTCGGAGACCTCGTTCGACCGCCGCCGCGCCTCGTCCAGCAATCGGTCCTTCTCGCGCTGGAGGTCGTTGCGCGCCGACTTCCGCTCCTCCAACTCCTCCTTCTTCGACTCGAGTTCGGCCTTGAGTTCGTCGAACTCGGTGTCGACCGACGCGATTTCCTCCTCGACGGTCGCGAGTTCCTCCTGCTTCGCCTGCACGTCCGTCTTCAGCGACGCCTTCTCGACCTTGATGTCTCGAATCTCGTCCTCGAGGTCGTCTATCTGCTCCTGCTTCCGGTCGATTTCGACGAACGCCTGCCGGCGCTCCGCTTCGGCTTCCTCGACGCGCTCTTCGGCCGCTTCAATCTGGTCTTCGAGGCGGTTGATTTCGCCCTTCACCTCCTCTATCTCGCGTTTGAGTTCGAGCTGTTCGTCCTCGCCCTTCCGCTCGATTTCGGCGTTCAGCTCGTCCAGTTCGTCCTCGAGTCGGGCGACCCGGCCGCGGCGGCTGTCGAGTTCGTCCCGGAGGGTGTCGAGGCGCTCCGTCCACGTTTCGACCTCGTCCTCCGCGTCCGCGAGCGACTCGCGCTTCTCCGCCAACTCGGCGGCCTGCACGTACCCCTCGTACTCCGATTTCTCCTCGCGCAGTTCCTGGTATTCGAGCGCCGTCTCGCGCTCCTCGGAGAGCTGTTCGAGACGGTTCTCCTTCTCCTCGATGCGGAGGTCGGCCTCGTCGATTCGCTCCTCGACGACATCGAGTTCCTCGTACGCGTCGGCCTTCTTCGCGTCGAACTCCGCGACGCCCGCGATTTCGTCGATGATTTCGCGGCGCTCGCCCGCGGTCATGTTGATGATGCCCGTCACGTCGCCCTGCATCACGACGTTGTACCCCTCCGGGGTGACGCCCGCCTGCGCGAGCAAGTCCTGGATGTCGGAGAGGTTCACCGACCGGCCGTTCAGGTAGTAGTACGAGTAGTAGTTGTCCTCGGTGCGCTTCACGCGCCGCCGGATAGAAACGGTGTCTACGTCGCCCACGTCGTCGCTCCCGGCGGCGTTCACGACCTGCGAGCGCGAGAGCGTGCGCTCCTCGTTGTTCAGCACGACCTCGACGCTCGCCTCCCGCGGCCCGCCCGCGTCCTCGTCGCCGTCGTGGCTCGGGTTGTAGATGAGGTCCGTGAGTTTCTCCGCGCGCATCCCGCGCGTCCGGGCGAGACCGAGCGCGAACAGCACGGCGTCGATGATGTTCGACTTCCCGCTGCCGTTCGGGCCGCTGATGGTGGTGAAGTCCTCGTAGAACGGAATCCTGGTGGTGCGCCCGAAGCTCTTGAAGTTCTCGAGGACGATTTCGTCGATGTACATCGTGGCCTACGCGACGATGATGTCGTCGCCCAAGCCGGACTCCTCGTCCTGGTCGTCCTCGGCGTCAGCCTCGGCTTCGGTCGTTTCGGCCGCCGCGGCGGCTTGCTCGGCTTCCGCGTCCCGGCGTTCGTCGCGGGCGCGCTCGGCGGGTTCGTTCAGCCCGAGCTCCTCTTCGAGTTCCCGCACGCGCTCCGTCGTGTCCACGAGCTCCTCCGTCAACCCCCTGACGGTCGCTTCCAGTTCCTTCACGCGGCCTTCGAGTTCGTCGACGCGTTCGTCACTCATACCCCAATGAACCTCATGTGACTGTATAAAACCGGCGTCAGACACGTATCAATACGAAGTCACTTTGGCGTTCGTCAGTTCTAAGCCGCGCGACCCAGAATCATGGCGTAATGAGTACGCAGGCCGCCGAAACGGACCTCCAGTCCGTCATCGGGCTGGAAGTCCACGTCCAACTCGAAACGGACACCAAGATCTTCTGTTCGTGTTCGACGGACACCGCGGACGCGGAGCCGAACACCCACACGTGTCCCGTCTGCCTCGGCCTCCCGGGCGCGCTCCCCGTCCTCAACGAGGCGGCCGTCGAGTCCGCTGTCCGACTCGGGAAAGCCCTCCACTCGGACATCCCCGAACGCACTCGATTCCACCGGAAGAACTACTTCTACCCCGACCTCCCGAAGGGCTTCCAGATAACGCAGTACGACGCCCCCATCTGCGACGGTGGCGAACTCGAAATCAACCACGAGGGCAGTCGGCGCACCATCGAACTCGAACGCGCCCACCTCGAAGAAGACCCGGGCAGCCTCCAGCACGTCGGCGGCAGCATCGAGACCGCGGACTACACGAAGGTCGACTACAACCGCGCCGGCACGCCCCTGATGGAAATCGTCACGAAGCCCGACTTCCGGGAACCCGGCGAGGCGCGGGCGTTCCTCGCGAAACTCGAAGAAGTTCTGGAATACCTCGGTATCTACGATTCGGGACGCGACGGCAGCCTCCGCGTGGACGCGAACATCTCGATGATGAAGTCGGCCGAGTTCGACGACGCGGGTCGACCCAGCGACGAGGCGCTGGCGGCCGCGAACCGGACCGAGGTGAAGAACATCTCCAGCCACCGGGGCGCGGAGTCCGCGCTGTCCTACGAAATCGCCCGCCAGCGAAACCTCCTCAAGCGCGGTCGCGCGGTCGAACAGGAGACCCGGGCGTGGAACGAAGGCTCGGGGTCGACGGTGTCGATGCGCTCGAAGGAGGAGGAGAAGGACTACCGGTACTTCCGGGAGGCCGACATCCCGCCCCTTGAGGTCTCGGACTGGAAGCAGACACTCGACATCCCCGAACTGCCGGACGCGCGCCGCGAGCGCTTCCGCGACGAGTACGGCCTCTCGGAGGAGGCGGCGTCGAAACTCACGTCCACGAAGCAGGTCGCGGACTTCTTCGAGGACGTGGCGACCGAGTACGACCCCGCGCTCGCCGCGACCTGGGTCGCGGACAACCTCCTCGGCGAACTCAACTACCGCGACATGGAGATAACCGAAATCGAGGGGCGATTCGACGAGTTCACGCGCCTCGTCGAACTCGTCGCGGAGGACGAGATAACGGAGAAGAACGCGCGCGAGGTCGTCCTGCGCGAGATGCTCGACGAAGAGAAATCGCCGGGTGCGGTGGTGGCGGAGCACGACCTCGGGAAGACCTCGGGAAGCGAGGTCGAGGCCGCGGTCGAGGAAGCCATCGAGGAGAACCCAGACGCCGTCGAGGACTTCGAGGACGGCGACGAGGGCGCCATCAACTTCCTCGTCGGGCAGGTGATGCAGAAGACGGGCGGGAGCGCCGACCCCGGTCAGGTGAACGAACTGCTGCGCGAACGCCTCTAGGGGTCGATGAGCGAGTACGTCCTGCGCGAGAAGCTGCCGACGCCGGAGCGCTTCTGCGAACTCCGCGAAGCCGCCGGGATGGCGCCGCGAACCGTCGCGGACGCCCGCGACGGCCTGCCGAACAGCCTGTACGGCGTTACGATGGTGCACGAACCCAGCGGTGAGACGGTCGGAATGGCGCGCGTCGTCGGCGACGGGGCGACGGTGTTCCACGTCTGCGACATGGCCGTCCACCCCGACCACCAGGGACGAGGACTCGGGTCGCGACTGATGGACGCCGTCGTCGAGTACGTGGACGAGCACGCGTCCGAGACGGCGTACGTGAACCTCCTCGCGGACGTGGACGGCTTCTACGAACGCTGGGGGTTCGAGCGCACCGCGCCCGAGACGAAGGGGATGTATCGGTCCTGAGGAGTCAGCGAGTTCCGCCCCGGCCTTCACCCTGAAACGCCCGTCGGCCGTCCGTTCGCGTATGCAGGCCTACGTCGTCGAGGAGAAAACGCTCGACTACTCGGGCGTCGTTCGCACCGAACGCGACCGACCGACCCCGGACGCGGACGAAGTCCTGATCCGGATTCGTGCCGCGTCGCTGAACTACCGGGACCTCGCTATCGCGAACAGCGACCTCACGTATCCGGGCGCACAGCTCCCCGTCGTGCCGCTTTCGGACGGCGCGGGCGACGTGGTCGAGGTCGGGTCCGACGTCGAGCGGCTCGCAGAAGGCGACCGCGTGGCGACGCCGTTCGCGCCCGACTGGGTGAGCGGCGAGGGGACGCCCGCGAAGTTCCGGCGGTCGACCGGGGGGAACGTCGACGGCGCGCTCGCGGAGTACGCCGTCTTCCCCGCGGATAGCGTGCCGCGGCTCCCTGAATCCCTCTCCTACGAGGAGGGCGCAACGCTCTCGTGTGCGGGGCTGACGGCGTGGCGCGCGCTCGCCGAGGACGGCGACCTCACCGCGGGCGAGACGGTGCTCGCGCTCGGGACGGGCGGCGTCTCGACGTTCGCGCTTCAGTTCGCGGACGCGACCGGCGCGCGCGTCGTCGTCACGTCGTCCAGCGACGAGAAACTCGCCCGCGCCCGCGAACTCGGCGCGGACGACACCATCAACTACGAGGAGACGCCCGAGTGGGGTGACGAGGTGATGGAGCGCACGGGCGGCGTCGACCACGTCGTCGAAGTCGGCGGTCCCGGAACCCTCCAGCAGTCGCTCGCCGCCGCGGGAACGAACGGACACGTCCACCTCATCGGCGTGCTCGCCGGCCAGGACGGCCGCGTCCACCCCGGCCCAGTCATGGGGAAGGCGCTCACCGTCGAGGGCGTGATGGGCGTCGGCAGCAGGGAGATGTTCGACCGGATGGCGCGCGCCATCGACGCCGCGGGACTCTCACCCGTCGTCGACACGGTCTTCGACTTCGACGAGGTCCGCGAGGCCTACCGGTACGTCGAGGCCGGCGACCACCACGGGAAGGTCGTCGTCTCGCTCTAGAACCCGCCGCGGGTGACGATTTCGTCGAGCGGCTTCCGGCCGTTCGGTTCGTCCCCGTCCCGGAGGTCCTCGGGGAGCGTCTCGGTCGGCGCGGGTTCGCCGATGGCTATCATCACCTCGGCGTCGTAGTCGTCGGGCGCGTTCAGTTTCTCCGCTGCGGCGTCGTGGTTGAAGCCGCCCATTGGGTGGACGGCGAGGCCGCGCCGGGTGGCTTCGAGCGCGAGGTTCTCCCACGCCGCGCCCGCGTCGAACGAATGCGAGGAGAGGCCGCGTCCTTTCTCGTCAGTCGTCTCGGAGAACAGGACGACGAGCACGGCGGCGTTCTTCGCCCACGTCTGATTCCAGTCGTTCGGGAGCGAGGCGAACGTCTCCCACTTGTCGTCGCGGCGGTCGGCGTACGCGAACCGCCACGGCTGCGTGTTCCGCGACGACGGCGCCCAGCGCGCCGCCTCGAACACCGGCAGGTAGTCCTCCTCGGGTACCGGGTCGCCGGTCATCGCGTACCCCGACCAGCGGTTCACGAACAGCGGGTCCACGTCCTGTGTCGGCGTGCGGTTCGCCGCGACGTCCTCGCGGAGCGACCGCTCGGCTTCCACTTCCTGCATTATGGAGTACTAGCCGACGGCTGACTATACGGGCTTCGCCTCCGGCGGCGGCAACCGACTCAGGGCGTTTCTTCGGGGACGTTGAACCAGTGGCCGCCCCGGATGTAATCCAGTCCGATGAGCGCGAGCGACCCGCCGCCGGCGAGCGTGACGCCGACGTACCACGCGTTTACGGGGTCACTCAGGAGGGAGCCGAGGACGAGCGACCCGGCGAGTACGATGTCGGCTATGCCGACGAGTCGGTGCCAGCCGACGGCGTCGCGGACGGGGTTTTGCACGCCCACGAGCACCATGAGAACGCCGGCAACGGCGAGCGCGAGCGGTTGGAGGACGCCGAGACCGGACGGCGTGAACGCGACGAGCAGGCCGACGCCGGCGACGGCGAGTAGGCCGCCGACGACGGCGTACCACCGAGCGGGCCACTGCATACGCGGAACTAGTCGGGAGTCGGCGATAACGGTTCCGGCCTATGGCGCTTCCTCGGGGACTTCGAGGTACGCGCCGCCGAGGAAGTAGTCCGCGCCGATGACGGCGAGCGCGAGGCCGGCAGCGGCGAGCAGCGTCGTTTGGAGAGTGAGCGTCACCGTTCCCGAGGGGTCGCCGAACGCGCTCGTGACCAGTCCGAGGCCGACCGCGATGTCGCCGAGTCCGATGAGTTGGTACCACGGGACCTGTTCGCGGATGCGGTTCTCGGTGCCGCCGACGATGAAGAGGACGCCGCCGGCCGCGAGGAACGCGTACTGGACGCGCGCCAGTCCGGTCTCCGAGAGCAGGCCGAGAACGCCGCCCGCGAGGATGAATCCGCCGAGGAGCGAGAACCATCGAGAAGACACGTGCATACGCGTGAATCGTCGCTCTCCGGGTTAGGTTTTGCGACGAAACCTTTAGGCGGGATTCCGGCCTAGCCGGGGACAGTAGTGGAACTCATCATCACCGAGAAGAACAACGCGGCTCGCCGCATCGCCGACATCTTGAGCGACGGCGGCGCGGCGATGGAGCGCGACGCCGGCGTGAACGTCTACCAGTGGGGTGGGAAGCGCTGCGTCGGCCTCTCGGGGCACGTCGTGGGCGTGGACTTCCCCGCGGAGTACTCGGACTGGCGGGACGTCGAGCCCGCGGAACTCGTGCACGCGGACGTGACGAAGACCGCGACGAAGGAGGACATCGTGAACGTCCTCCAGCGGCTCGCCGAGCGCGCGGACGACGTGGTCATCGCGACGGACTACGACCGCGAGGGCGAACTCATCGGGAAGGAAGCCTACGAACTCGTGCGCGAGGTGAACGAGGACGCGCCCATCAATCGTGTGCGTTTTTCCTCCATCACCGAGAACGAGGTGAAGACGGCGTTCGCGGACCCCGACGACCTCGACTTCGACCTCGCCGCCGCCGGCGAGGCCCGTCAGACCATCGACCTCATCTGGGGCGCAGCGCTCACGCGATTCCTCTCGCTTTCCGCCCGGCAGACCGGCGGCGACTTCATCTCCGTCGGACGGGTGCAGACGCCCACCTTGAAGCTCATCGTGGACAAGGAGCGCGAGATAGAGGCGTTCGAACCGGACGACTACTGGGAGCTGTTCGCCGACCTCGCGAAGGACGACGCGGAGTTCGAGGCGCAGTACTTCTACCTCGACGAGGACGAGAACGAGGCGGAGCGCGTCTGGAACGAGAGCGACGCGGAGGACGCGTTCGACGTGCTGCGGGACGCGGCGAGCGCGGTCGTCGAGTCGGTGAATCGGCGGACGCGGACGGACGACCCGCCTGCGCCGTTCAACACGACACAGTACATCCGTGCGGCGAGCAGTCTCGGGTACGCGGCGGGGCGCGCGATGAGTATCGCGGAGGACCTCTACACCGCGGGCTACATCACGTATCCCCGTACTGATAACACGGTCTATCCGGACGACCTCGACCCCGCGGAGTTGCTGGATTCGCTCTCCACGAATCCCCACTTCGGGGATGACGCCGAGACGCTCCTTGACGCCGACGACCTCACGCCGACGGAGGGCGACGAGGAGACGACCGACCACCCGCCCATCCACCCCACTGAGGATATGCCCGCCCGCGGCGACCTCTCCGAGGACGAGTGGGAGGTGTACGAACTCGTCGTCCGCCGGTTCTTCGCGACGGTCGCCGACCCGGCGCGCTGGGAGCACCTGCGCGTCGTCGCCGATTGCGAGGGGTTGCGCCTGAAGGCGAACGGCCGCCGTCTCCTGGAGGAGGGATACCACGCCGTCTATCCCTACTTCGGCACGGACGAGAACTACGTCCCGGCCGTCGAGGAAGGCGACACCCTCGACGTGACGGACACCCGCATCGAGGCGAAGCAGACTCAGCCGCCCCGTCGGTACGGGCAGTCCCGGCTCATTGAGACGATGGAGTCTCTGGGTGTCGGGACGAAAAGCACACGCCACAACACCATCGAGAAGCTCTACGACCGCGGATACATCGAGGACGACCCGCCGAAGCCCACGCGGTTGGCGATGGCGGTCGTGGAGGCCGCGGAGGAGTACGCGGACATGCTCGTCTCCGAGGAGATGACGGCCGAACTCGAAGCCGATATGGCCGCCATCGCGTCCGGCGAGAAGACGTACGACGAGGTCACGCAGGAGTCCCGCGACCTCCTCGACCGCATCTTCGACTCGCTCGGCGAGTCCCGGGAGGAGGTCGGCGACCACCTCCAGGAGTCCCTCAAGGCGGACAAGACGCTCGGCGCGTGCCCCGACTGCGGGGAGACGCTCCTGATTCGGAAGAGCCGCCAGGGCTCGTTCTTCGTCGGCTGTGACGGCTACCCGGAGTGCGAGTTCACCCTCCCGCTCCCGGACACGGGCGACCCGATCGTCCTCGATTCGGAGTGCGACGACCACGGCCTGCACGAGGTGAAGATGCTCGCCGGCCGGAACACGTTCGTTCACGGCTGCCCGCTCTGTCGCGCCGAGGAAGCGGACGACGCCGACGAACCCGTTCTCGGGCCGTGTCCCGACTGCGGCGAGGAACACGACGGCGAACTCCGCATCAAGACGCTGCGGAACGGGAACCGACTCGTTGGGTGTTCGCGGTATCCGGACTGTGAGTACTCGCTCCCGCTCCCCCGGCGCGGCGACATCGACATCACGGACGAGTCGTGCGACGAGCACGGTCTCCCGAAGCTCGTCGTGCACGACGAGGGCGACGAGCCGTGGGACCTCGGCTGTCCCATCTGTAACTTCGCGGAGTACCAGGAGCGCCAGCAGAACCGCGGGCTGGAAGCCCTCGACGGCGTCGGCGCGAAGACCGCGGAGAAACTGGAAGCGGCGGGCGTGTCGTCCGTCGGCGACCTCGCGGACGTGGAACCCGAGACGCTCGCGGACGAGGTGGACGGCGTGTCCGCCGACCGCGTGCGCGAGTGGCAGGCGAAGGCGGACTAGCGCTTCTTCACGTCCGTGCTCCCGCACGCGGGGCAGTTGACGCGCCGACGTTTGAACGTCAGGCCGCACACCCCGCACTCGTAGGGCTGGTCGTGCTCGGTCGTGCGTCCCGTCAGTCGTTCGAGTGTGTCACGGAGGGCCATCTGTGCGTCGAGTAGGGGAACGACGCCCCGAACAAAGAGTCTTGTTGCCCACTAGCACGGATTACTATTGTGGGCTACGTACGCCCGTCGTACCCGTCGAACTGCGTGTTCCCGCACGCGGCGCAGTTCAACGGCTCGCGCTGATAGCGTGCGCCGCAGACGGGGCACTCGAAGCTGTTCTGTGAACTGGCTGCGGCGACACGGTCGACGAGGCGTTGCGTCACTCCCATTGCATGCTAACACACACCACGAATCGACTTAACTCTTTGGCAGAACACCACTAAACACCTAATATCAGTGCTAGTACAGCCAATACACGCTCGTAAAAACACTCAAACATAGGTATTTTCTCTATATAGGATGTGGTATTCGTATTCTCGATTCGGGGGTCGGGAGAAGCGTTCAAGGACGCGCACGCCCTCCGTCCACGTGATGCGTCTCGACGAGTACATCGACGACCTCTCGCCCGACGAGGAGGCCCGAAAGCGCCAGCTCGCGGGCGAGAAGTCCTACGAGATACTGGACTACGTCGAGGGCGCGAAGGAGCGCTTCGAGTCAGTGAAGTCCGGGGATTCGCTGTACGGCGCGACCGCGCCCTCGGTGTTCGTCGGGCGCTCCTCGTATCCGAACGTCTCCGCCGGAATCCTCTCCCCGGTCGGCGACGAGGAGGACGCCGAGAACTTCGCGACGAGCGGGAACTGGTACGACCGCGGCCTCGGCGTCGAGAACGTCCTCCAGTACCGAACTGGCTTACTGAACTCGCGGCGCTCCGCGGACGTGAACGTCAACGACGTCTGGGACGGCTTCGTCGGCGTGCAGCGCGAGGTCGCGCTCGCCGACCGGCCCGTGAACGTCGAACTCGGCCTCTCCGACACCCCCGAGTTCGACCCGGACGCGTTCGCGAACCCCGCCGCGAACGCCCCCACCGGACCGAACGCGACCGCCGAATCCGCCGACCTCGCCGAGAACCCCCACGTCCCCCGCGCCGTCGAGAAAACCCTCGAAGACGACGACTGGCAGGCGCAGGGCGCGATGACCTACCTCTACCGCCGCGGCCTCGACGTGTACGACATCAACCGCGTGCTCTCCGTCGGCGGCCTCGGCCAGGGGGAGAACCGCCGCCTCGTCCCCACGCGCTGGTCGATTACGGCCGTCGACGACACCGTCGGCCAGTTCCTCCGCGGGCAGATACGGGACGAACGCAGCATCGACACGGTCGAAGTTCACGTGAACGAGTACATGGGGAACCGGTACTGGGTCGTGCTCGCGCCCGGCACCTGGGAGTTCGAACTCGTCGAGATGAAGTCCCCGGGCAGCATCTGGAACCCCGACCCCCAGGGCGACCTCTGGATGGCGAGCGCCTCGGAAGGCTACGAGGGCCGCACGGGCTACGTCGAGGAGACCGCGGGCGCGTACTACGCCGCCCGCCTCGGCGTCCTCGAACACCTCCGAGACAGAGGCCGGCAGGCGAAAGCCCTCGTCCTCCGCGAAGTCAGCGACGACTACTGGGCGCCCGTCGGCGTCTGGCAGGTCCGCGAGAGCGTGCGCAACGCCTTCGACCCCGACGCCGCCTACCTCGACCAGCCCGACGACCACGGTGAGGCCGAGACGTTCCACGACGCCGTCCGCGAAATCACGCCCCACCTCCCCGTCAGTCTGAACGCGCTCCGCCGCAAATCCACGATGATTTCGGGAATTCAGGCCGACCTCTCCTCCTTCTCGTAGGTTTACAATCCTCGACGACGTAGGCCCAGGTATGACAGCCCTCCCCGCGTTCGTCAGCGGTCTGCCCGGCGGCATGGAGTTCCTCATCGTCCTGTTCTTCTTCCTCGTGTTCAGCGTGGTGTCGCTCGCCCTCCTCGTCGCCGGTGGCTGGTACCTCCTCACGCGCACGTCGAGCGAGGGGGACGACGACCGCGTCGCCGAACTCGAAGCCGAGGTCGCAGAACTCAAGCGCCGCCTCGACGAAGAGGAGGAGAGATGAGCACCACCGAAACCAGGTGGGGATTGAGTCCGCGCGTCCGCGCGGTCCTCCTCACGTACGCCCTCGCCGTGCTCGCGTTCGGCGTCGGCGTCGTCTTCCTCACCGCCATCGCGGTCGTGTACCTCTCGGCCACCGGCTCCGACCAGATATCCGCCGTCGCGTCGCTCGGCATGAGCCTCATCGCGCTCCAGGGACTCGCGTTCCCGCTGGTCTCACTGACCTACCTCCACCGCCGCGGCCTCGGCCGCGACTTCCTCGATTACTCCCTGCCGTCGCTGCGCGAACTCGGCCAGACGGTCCTGACGTTCCTCGGCATCATCGCGCTCATCATCGTCGCCGGCCTCGTCATCCAGACGCTCGGCCTCGAAGCGGCGTCGAACACCGCCGGCGAGACCGCGAGCGCGAACCCCGAAATCGTCCCCTTCCTGATTCTCGCGTCCTTCCTCCTCATCGGCCCCGGCGAGGAACTGCTGTTCCGCGGCGTCATCCAGGGAACTCTGCGAAAACACTTCTCCGCGCCCGCCGCCATCCTGCTCGCGAGCGGCGCGTTCGCCCCCCTCCACATCACCGCGCTCATCGGGGACCTCCAGGCCGGCCTCGTCACCATCGCCGTCCTGTTCCTCCCGAGTCTCGCGTTCGGGTACGCGTACGAGAAGACTGACAACCTCGTCGTTCCCGCGCTCGCGCACGGCCTCTACGACGCGTTCCTGTTCGCCATGCTCTACCTCGCGACTGCGTACGCGCCCGAGACCCAGAGCCTACTCGGCCTCTAGATTACTCATCGCTTCCTCGACGTACTCGCCCGTGTCGGCGACGATGTCCGCCCAGTCCTCGTCGTCGGGCGCGAGACCCACGAGGCGGGCGATGCGCATGATGGAGACGTGGTACACCTGCTGGACGCCCGGCTCTTTCTGCCAGACGACCACGTTGCACGGGAACAGCCCTCCGATTTTCTTCTCGCTCGCGTCGAGCGCGCGGTCGGCCATCGCGGGGTTGCACGCGCCGAGCACGTAGTACGGGTCGCGGTCGGCGTCCACCTTCTCGTTCAACAGCTCGGACGGCGAGAACTCCGCGGGGAACCCGAATCCGGCGTCGCTGAACGCCTCGCGGACGTGCTCGACGGCCTCCGCGTGGTCCATGTGGAGGGTCGCGGTCTCCTCGCCGATGTCCTCGGGGTCGATGCGCGACGGGTCGATAGGGAGCGACATACCCGGTCTTCGGTCGCGAACGGGAAAAGCGTCTACTCTTCGGCGGTCGGCACCGCGCCGGTCCCGATGACGCCGCGGACGGCGGTCTCGAAGTCGTTCCGCGAGGAGAAGTACGTCGCGTCCACCTCGTCCAGAACACTCCCGAGTTCGCGCGCGCCGTCGGGTGTTCGGATGGTCGTCTCGCCCTCGCGGCGGGCGACCTCGCTCTTCTCCAGGCCCCAGGTGAGCCGCGCGGACACGCGGGCGAGCGGCGCGCCGTCGACGGGTTCGCCCTCGCCGAGTTCGACCGCGGGCCCCTCGTCTTCCTCGTCGTCAGCCATACGCGACTCTGCGGTGGACGCGTGGGTAGTTCTTTCGATGGGTCGCGGGAGCGCCGCTGTCTGGTCGCCGCCAGTACACCGGTGCGCAGTGCTTTTGGTGTTGCTCGTGCATACCACGCTCATGACGAGTCTCGCGGACGCGTACGAGCGGCAGGCGGGCGACGTGAGCCGCCGTCGCGTGTACGCGGGAACGGCCGTGTTCGCGGTTGGCGCGCTCATGGTCGTGTTTGGCGTCATCGCGGGCACGACGCCGCTCCTCCTCGGCGAGAACCCCTCGGCGGCTGACGTGCTCGGAACGCGCGAACTCGCCGGTATCTTCGTCGGCCTCGGGCTTCCCGCGGTGTTCACGGGTATCGTCACCGTGCTGCCGGCGAACCGGTTCCAGCGCGCGGCGGCGGTCGGCGGCGCGCTGCTCGCGGCCGTCGGCGTGTTCCTCTTCGCGTCGACGTACCCCGGGAACTGGTACTCGAGCCCGGGTGTTCCGAGCACGGCCGTGTTCGTGCTCGTGGTGGTGTACTCCGTGGGCGTGATGACGACGCTCTGGTGTCTATTCACGGCGGTCGCGACGTTCAAAACGCGGAACGACCCCGGCGGCACCGTGACCATGACCATCACGCGGGACGGCGAGACGCGGACCGTGGAGGTCCCCGAGGACCAACTCGGCTCCGCGCGCGACGCGCTAACCGGCGGGTCGTTCGGCGGCGTCGGCGTGTTCGGCGACATGGGGACGCCCGAAGACGACCATCCGACGCAGACGGGGTCCGCGAGCGCGTCCGCGAGCGACGGCGGCGCCGCGGCCGACATCACCTCGCCGCTCGACGACCCGCAGGACAAGTACTGCGGGAGTTGCGAGCACTTCGACTACGTCCGAACCGACGACGGGCTCAAGCCCTACTGCGGCCTCCACGACGAGGTCATGGACGACATGGAGGCGTGCGCGGAGTGGACGCCGAACAACTAGAGGCGCTCTTCGACGTGCCGCCAGTGACTTCCCTTCCAGTAGTACTGCCCGCAGTCCGTGCACTGCCAGACGCGGTCCGCGCCGTCGGGCGCGTGCTCGGGGCGGTCCGCGGTTTCCGCGAGTTCGCCGTTGCACTGTGAGCAGCGCGCGCCCTCGGTGAGTTCGAGTTCGAGCCCGGCCGCGCGGAGTTCGTCCAGCTGTTCGTCCGTATCCACGCTGTCGAGTAGCACGCTTTCACCGTACGAGTCGGCGAAGTCCACGTCCCGCGTGACGAGCACGCGGTTCTCGCGACGCGCCGCGTCCGCGATTTCGGGGTCTTCGAGAAGGCCGCGTTCGGGCGCGTACGCCGCGTCGTACCCGCACATCCGCAGGAGGCGCGCGAGGTCGCCGCACATCACGTCCAGCATCAGCCGGGTGTCGTCGGGCGTCATTCGAGGAACTCCTGAACCTCGCTCATCGACCAGGTGTTCAGCACGTCGTCGCGTTCCGCCCAGCCGCGCCGGGCGGTGTGGACGCCGTACTCCAGCTGGTCGAGTTCGCTCGGGCTGTGCGCGTCCGTGTTCACGACGATGGTCGCACCGGCCGCCACCGCCTCCTTCACGGCGCTTCCCGGGAGGTCGAGGCGGTGGTAGTTACTGTTCACCTCCAGCGCGGTCCCCGCGGCGGCCGCGGCTTCCCCGAGGCGCTCGGCGTCGAACTCCATCGCGGGCCGGTCGTTGATGAGGCGGCCCGACGGGTGGCCGAGCACGTCCACGTGCTCGTGTTCGACGGCCGCGACGAGTCGGTCGGTCTGGTCGCCGCCGTCGTCGCCCAGCCCGGAGTGCGGGCTCGCGACGACGATGTCCAGCTCCGCGAGCACGTCGTCCGGGACGTCCACGACGTTCCCGTCCGCGTCGATGTTCGTCTCGACACCGTGGAAGACGGTGAGGTCGTAGTCGTCGCGGACGGCGTCGATTTCGTCCATCTGGTCGCGGAGGTCGCTCCCGGAGAGCCCGGAGTCCCCGAACACGCCCGGGCCCTCGCCGTGGTCCGTGATGGCGTAGTAGTCGTAGCCGCGCGCCGCGGCGGCGTCGAGCATCTCCTCAATGGTGTTCGCGCCGTCCGACCACTCGGTGTGCGTGTGCAGGTCGCCGCGAACGTCGCCCTCCGCCACGAGGTCGGGGAGGTCGTCGTTCGCCGCGGCCGCAACCTCGCCCCGGTCTTCGCGGAGTTCGGGCGGAATCCACGCGCAGCCGAGCGCGTCGTACACGGCCTCCTCCGTGTCGCTCGCGAGCAGGTCGCCGACGCGCTGGCCGGAATCCGGGTCGTCGACGTCCGAGATGTCGAAGACGCCGTACTCGTTCACCTTCTTCTCCTGGCTGATCGCGTGGTTGCGGAGCGTGATGTTGTGGTCTTTCGACCCGGTGAAGTACTGGAGCGCCGCGCCGAACTCGCTCGGCGTCACCACCCGGAGGTCGACGCGCAGGCCGTCGCTCCGAACCGACGTTTTCGTCGGCCCGACCTCGATAGTCTCGTCCGCGTGCTCCCACTCCGTGAGCGCCTCGCCCACGGCTTCGCCGGCGTCGCTCGCCGCGAGCACGTCGACGTCCCCGATGGTCTCGCGCCACCGCCGCGTCGACCCCGCGGCCTCGGCGCGCTCCACGCCCTCGACGCCTTCGAGGAACGCGACAATGTCGTCCGCGACGGGCCGGCCGTCCCCGAGGAGGTCGCGCTCGCCCGCCTGCCGCGCGAACTCGATGTGGTCGAGGATGTTCTGCTCCGTCTTCGCGCCGAACCCCTCGACATCCCGAATCTCGCCGTTCTCCGCCGCGCGCTGGAGGTCGTCGAGGTCGCGAATCCCGAGCGCGTCGTACAGCGTTCCGACGGTTTTCGGACCGACACCCTCCACGCGGGTGAGCGCCGCCATGTTCACGGGAAGGTTCTCGCGTTCTTCTTCGAGTTCCTCGATGCTCCCGGTCTCGATGTACTCCACGATTTTCGACGCGATAGCCTCGCCGACGCCGTCTATCTCCTCGACGGCGTCCTGCCCGTCCGCGGCGAGGTCCTCGATTGCGTCGGGGTGGTCGCGAACGTTCGAGGCGGCGCGCCGGTACGTCGTCGGTTTGTACCCCACGTCCTGCGCCTCCAGCAGGTCCGCGTACTCCTCCAGTCGCTCGGCGACCTCGGCGTTCCGACTCATCGCCGAATCCCCCGGTCGTCGTCCCAGCCGAGCGCCTCGCTCAGGAATGAGTACCAGCGCTTCGTGTCCATGCGCTCCTGCACCTCCATCTCCTGCGCAACGCTCTTTGACCCGAGCGAGTCGAGCGCGTTCAACGCCCGGTCCAATCCCACGATGGCGTTCACCAACTCCTCGCCGTCCGCGAAAGAGATGTCGCCCTCCTCTAGGCGTTCGAGGCGTTCGAGGCGCTCCCGCCGGAGGAGTTTCTTCGCCTCCTGCACGCGCTCGCGCTCGCCCGCCGCCACGCCGTCCGCGTCCTTCACCTCGAACACGAACGACCGCAGCTCGAACGGCTCGCCCTGCACCTCGATCTCCTCCGGGATGGACGCACCGACCGTCGCGCCCTCGCGCTCCACGCGCTCGAGGAGTTGTTTGCGCTCGTACGGCTTCATACGTCGGCGTACGAACGCACTCGGGAAAGCACTTCGGCCCGCGCGAACGAGACCGTGCCGCCACGCCGGCGGCGCGGTGCGGCACGGTTTGGCTGGTGCGGCGCGGTCGGTGTGGGACGGTGCGGGCCTGGCGGATTGAACGGGCGAGGCGGTCTCGACGAACCCCGGGGACGCAAGCACGCGAGCGAAGCGAGCGCGCAGCGACCCGCGGGAGTCGAGAGTGCCGAGGGCTTTCGGGTCTCGTCGTCGCGGTTCGATCGCCCGTATTCGGAGACATCTCGTACTAGCCGCGGAACGCTTAACGGCCCGCCGTTCGAATCCCGGGTAATGGCTCGGTGTGACCGGTGCGGAGAGGAAGAGGGGATGCCGTACCAGTGTCGACTCTGTGGCGGTACGTTCTGCTCGGAGCACCGGCTCCCGGAGAACCACGACTGTTCCGGCCTCGACAGCTGGAACGACCCGAGCGGGGTGTTCGACTCGGGGTTCGACGATAGCGTGAGCGACTCGTCCGCGAAGTCGTCCGTGCTCGGTCTCGATACGGGACCGGGCGGCGTCCTCGCGTACTTCCGTGGGAACGCGACGTACATCCTGCTCGGCGTGATGTGGGTGATGTTCCTCGTGCAGCGTGTGCTGGCGCCGGCGTTCGGTATCGAGCCGGGGACGCAGGCGTGGGTGAACTTGTTCACGCTGAACACCACGCACCCGCTGTACGTCTGGACGTGGATCACGTCGGTGTTCGCGCACGGCGACCTGATGCACATCGTCTTCAACAGCATCGTCCTGTACTTCTTCGGGCCGGTGGTGGAGCGGCGAATCGGCTCGAAGAAGCTCGTCGCGTTGTTCCTCGCGGCGGGCGCGCTCGCCGGTCTCGCGCAGGTCGGGGCGACGCTCCTCCAGCACCCCGAGGTGTACGGCCGGCAGATGCTCTTCGTGGATGGTGGGGAGATGTACCGGCTCACGAACGCCACTGCCGTGCTCGGCGCGAGCGGCGCTATCGCGGCGCTGATGGGCGTGCTCACGGTGCTGAACCCGAACCTCCGCATCATGCTCTACTTCGTGATTCCGATGCCGCTCTGGGTCGCGACGCTGCTGTTCGCGGGCTATTCGGTGTTGATGAGTAGTGTGGGCGGAATCGGTGCGGGCGGCGTCGCGCAGCTCGCGCACCTCGCGGGACTCGTGCTCGGACTGCTGTACGGCGTGAAACTCAAGCGGGACGGCGAGCGCGCGCCGCAGGAACTCCGGTTCGGCGGCGGGGGCGGTGGCATGGGCGGTATGGGCGGCCGACGGCGGCGATAACATGGAGGTCGAACGCCCCGAATACGTTCCCGACCCCGCGCTCTCCCGCGAGGAGATGGAGTCCATGCAGGACGACATCGCCGCGGACGCCGTCTTCGCGGACGACCACGGCATCGACCCCGACGCGTTCCGCCTCACCGACACCGTCGAGGACGAGAGTGACTACGACCCCGACGGCGGGCCGGTCGTCGTGGGTGTTGACCAGGCGTTTACTGACGACGAGTCCGTGAGCGCCGTCGTCGCTATCCAGGGCGGCCGAATCGTGGAACGCGAGACGGGGCGCGCGCCGCTCGACCTCCCCTACATCCCGGGATTGCTCGCGTTCCGCGAGGGCCGCTCCATCGTGAACGCGCTCGATTCGCTCTCCGTGCCCGCGGACCTCCTCGTGCTGGACGGGAGCGGCCGCATCCACTTCCGGCAGGCCGGCATCGCCACGCACGTCGGCGTCATCTTCGACGCACCCGCGCTCGGCGTCGCGAAGAACCTCCTCTGCGGCACGCCCCGGCAGTCCCTCGACAACTACTACGAGGCGGGGACGCGCGTCGCCATCGAGGCGACCGACCGCGTGAGCGCGCCCGCCGGAACCGTCATCGGGTACGCCTACCAGTCCCGGCAGTACCCGAACCCCGAGACGCGCCACGTCAACCCGCTCATCGTGAGTCCCGGCCACCGCGTGAGCGCTGAGACGACCGTGGACTTCGTGGAAGCGCTCTGCGCGGGCTACAAGCTCCCGGAGCCGACGCGGCTCGCGGACGCCGACGCCGACCGGGTGAAATGACTTAACTCGGAGCCGGTCCAGGAGTCGGGTATGACGAAGGTCGTTCTCATCACGGGCGCGTCCTCGGGTATCGGCCGCGCGACCGCCGAACTGTTCCTCGACGAGGAGTGGACGGTGTACGCAACGGCGCGCGACACCGGGGACGTGGCCGACCTCGCGGAGCGCGACGGCTGCGAGACCCGGGAGCTGGACGTGACGAAACCCGCGCAGTGCAAGAACGTCGTGGACGATGTGGTGGAGACCGCGGGCCGCCTCGACTGCCTCGTGAACAACGCGGGGTTCGGGCAGATGGGGGCGCTGGAGGACCTCCCGACGCGCAAACTCCACCGGCAGTTCGACGTGAACGTCTACGGCCCCCACCGGCTGATTCGGGCGGCGCTCCCGCACATGCGCGAGCGCGAGGACGGCACCATCGTGAACGTCTCCTCGGTCTCGGGACGCGTCAGCACGCCCGGGATGGGCGCGTACTCCGGGTCGAAGTTCGCGCTGGAGGCGATGAGCGACGCGCTCCGCGGCGAAGTCGAGGCGTTCGACATCGACGTGTGCGTCGTGGAACCCGGCCCGGTCGACACCGAGTTCGGCGAGCGCGCGACGGCCGAACTCGACGACGTCGAGGCGACGGGCGTCTACGACCACGTGTACTCGCTCTACGAGGACTACGTGCTCGTGAGCGGCGCGGGCGCGAGCGACCCGAGCGAGGTCGCGGACTGCATCGTGGACGCCGCCGTCAGCCCCGACCCGCCCGCGCGCTACCCCGTCGGGCGCGCCGGCCGCCTCGGCGTCCTCGCGCGCTTCGTCCCCGACCGCCTCCGCGACAAAGCGTTCAGCCTCGCCGCGAAGTTCGCCTAGAGGCAGGACGCGACGACCCGCAGCATCCGTTCTCCCCGCACCTCCTCGGCGAACAGCGGAACGCGCTTCACGGTAGTCCCCCGGAAGAGGTCCTGCGCCTCCGCGAGCGCGTCCTGCTGGACGCTCCAGCGGCGCTGACAGAACTCACAGGAGTCGAGGTCGGGCGTGACGAACGCGTCCTCGGGCGCGTCCGTCACCTCCGCGAGCGGCTCCATCACGCGATTCACCACGACCGTCCCAACCGGAATCTCCTGGGATTCGAGCTGGCTGCGGAGGCGTTTCGACTCGAACACACTCATCTCCTCGGGCACCATCACGATGCGGAAGTCCGTTCGCGCAGGGTCGCGGAGGACGCTCCGAAGGCGTTCGACGCGCGCCGCGAGTTCGTCCAGGTCCGCGCCCATCCCCTCCGTGTCGCCGCCCATCATGCCCTTCAGGTTCTCCATCATCCCCGAGAACTGCTGGCGGAGCTTCATCACGCGCCCCATCATGGAGTCGAGGACGTCCGGGAGTTCCAGCAGGCGGAGCGTGTGCCCCGTCGGCGCGGTGTCCACGACCACGCGCTCGAACCGGTCGTCGTCCATGTACCGGAGGAGCAACTGCATCGCCGCCGCCTCGTCCGCGCCCGGCATCATCCCCTCCAATCCGTCGTCGCCCTCGCCGCCGGGGAGCATCGCGTCCATCCCGCCGAGCGGGTTCTCGCCCCCGCCGCCGAACACGCCCGCGCGCTCCAGCGCGTCCTCCGGGTCGATTTCCACCGCGTACAGCGGCACGTCGTCCCGGATGCGCTGCGGGCGCGTGGGAACCTCCGTCTCGTAGGTGTCGCTGAGGCTGTGCGCGGGGTCCGTGGACACCACGAGCGTGTCCGTGCCGTCGCTCGCTGACGCCAGCCCGGTCGCGGCGGCCATCGTCGTCTTCCCGACGCCGCCCTTCCCGCCGTACAGCACGTACTCGGCCGTCCCGGCGTCGACGGTGAGGTCCGCGGAATCCACGGCTTCGACTTCGATTTCGCTCATACTCGGGGCGTCGCGCCACGCTCCGGTCAATCCGTCGGTTCCCCGCCACCCAGCGTTGAAGTCGCTCCCGGCGAATGCCATCCGTATGCCCTCCGAGACAGACCGGGAACTGACGATGACGCAGCGGATGGTGCTCGGCACGCAACTCAGCGTGCTCGGCCTCGCCGCCCTCCACCTCGGCCTCGCCTGGTTCGCGCTCGGCCTTATCGCGCTCGGCCTCGTCGCGACGGTCGGGTCGTTCATGACGCGAACCGCACACACCCCGTGACCGAGGCGAGAACTTTCTTCTTCCGCCGGGCCACAGACCCGGGACGAATGACTGGTGCCGACGAGACAGCGCCCGACGACCGGCGGTCGTCGCACGGCGCGCCGGCGGTCGGGTCGACAATCCGCGACCGGTTCGAGACGCACGAGGTGTTCCAGCGAATCATCGTCGCGGCGGACGAGGAGGCGACGACGAGCGACCGCGAACTGTTCTTCAGCGGGCTGGCGGCCGGGTTCGCCATCACCGTGACGTTCCTGCTCTACGCGTCGCTCACCGCGTCCACCGGCGGCGACCCCGTGCTGAGCGCGCTGCTGTATCCGCTCGGGTTCGTCTACATCGTGCTCGGCGGCTACCAGCTCTACACGGAGAACACGCTCCCGCCGGTCGTGCTCGTCCTGGAGCGGCTGGCGAGCGTTCCCAGACTCCTCCGCATCTGGGGCATCGTCCTCCTCGGGAACTTCGCCGGGGGCACCATCGGGGGCGTCGTGCTCGCGACCACGGGCGTCTTCTCGCCGGACGCCGCGGTCGCGGCCACCGATATCGCCCGGAAGGGTATCGAGACCTCGTTCGGCGCGCTGTTCTTCAAGGCGTGCTTCGCCGGGCTCATCGTCGCCGGCGTCGTCTGGCTCGACTACGCGGCCCGCGAGACCATCTCCCGGTTCGTCGTCGTGTACGTCGCCTTTCTCGCCATCCCGTTCGGGAACCTCTTCCACGTCGTCGTCTCCTTCACCGAAGTCGTCTACCTCGTCACCGCCGGACAGGCCGCGCTCCTCGACCCGCTCGTCGGGTTCGTGCTCCCCGTTCTCCTCGGGAACACGGTCGGCGGCGTCCTCCTCGTCACCGTGGTGAACTACTTCCAGACGACCGCCGAACGCCGCGAACTCGCCCGCGGCCGCACCGCGGACCGACAGCTATCCACGCGCGACTGGCTGTTCGGCCGGACCGACGACTCGTACATCGAGAACGAGGAGAACGACTGACTCCGAGGTACGCGCACGTTTTGCGACGACCCGAACGCGGTACTCCCCGGGCCGCGAACGGGGAGGCATGACGCACGTACTCGGCATCGTCGGCAGCGTCTCCGAGGAGTCGAAAACGAAGGCGGCGGTCGAACGCGCGCTCGACGGCGCGGCCGCGGACGCGGAGACGAGTCTCCTCCACCTCGCGGAGTACGACCTCGAAACGGCGGACGGCCGCGGCCTCGAGAACTACACGGGCGACACCGCCGACGCCCTCCAGCAGGTCGTGGACGCGGACGCGTACGTCGTCGGTACGCCCGTCTACCGCGGGTCGTGTTCGGGTCTCCTGAAGAACTTCCTCGACATGGTGCCGCGCGGCATCTGGGCGGCGGACGTGGCGCCGTTCGAGGACAGCGCGGTCGGACTGGTGGCGACGGGCGCGACCGACCACCACTACCTCGCCATCGACCAGGAACTCCGGCCGCTGTTCGGCTTTTTCGGCGCGCACACGGTCGGCGGCGCGGTGTACGCGAGCGACGACGACTTCGACGACTACGAACTCGCGACTGATGACCTCAAGGAGCGGCTCGACACGCTCGGCGCGGCGACCGTCGACCTCTCCGAGGCCATTGCGGAGTCGGACGCGCTCTCCGCGCTCGGCCCCCAGTTCTAGCGCAAGAACTTCCGCTACCGGGAACCCCTGCCAAGCCTTAGCGAGGCCACAGACGGCTTCCTTCCGCGGTCTCTCTCCACGCACATGGTAGATGTCGACTTCGCGTACTGGGTGCCGAACGTCAGCGGCGGCCTCGTCATCACGGACTGGCCCGCCGACACCGACTGGCAGTACGACTACAACGAGGAACTCGCGCAGAAGGCGGAGGACGTGGGGTTCCGGTACGCGCTCGCGCAGGCTCGCTTCTTCGGGAGCTACAACGCGGACAAGCAGCTCGAAGCGCTCAGCATCTCGAACGCGCTCGTCGCGAACACGGAGGAACTCGAACTCATCGCGGCCGTCCACCCCGGCCTGTGGCATCCGGGACCGGTCGCGAACTTCATGGCGACCGGCGACCACATCAGCAACGGCCGCTTCCACCTGAACGTCGTTTCGGGCTGGTTCAAGCGCGAGTTCACCGGGTTCGGCGAGCCGTGGCTCGAACACGACGAGCGCTACGAGCGCAGCGAGGAGTTCATCGAGGTCCTGAAGGGCCTCTGGACGGAAGAGGAGTTCAGTTACGACGGCCGGTTCTACCAGATGAACGACGCTCCCCTCCAGCCGAAACCGACCGCGGACCCGCATCCCACGATTTTCCAGGGCGGGAACTCCCAGCGCGCCCGGAAGATGGCGGCGCGGAACGCGGACGTGCTGTTCATGAACGGCGGCAGTCCCTCCGAACTAGCGGAGATTATGGCCGACGTTCGCGAGTACGCCGAGGAGTTCGACACCGAGCCGCCGAAGTTCGCGGCGAACGCGTTCGTCATCCAGCGCGACACCGAAGCGGAGGCGAAGGACGAACTGGAGAACATCATCGAGAACGCGACCGACGAACAGGTCGAGGCGTTCAAGGAACAGGTGAAGCAGGCCGGACAGTCCACGGAGGAGGGCGACGGAATGTGGGCCGACTCGGAGTTCGAGGACCTCGTTCAGTACAACGACGGCTTCAAGACCGGCCTCATCGGCACGGAGGAGCAGATCGTGGAGCGCATCCGCGAACTGGACGCCATCGGCATCGACATCGTGCTCACGGGCTTCCTGAACTACGACTGGGAACTCGAACAGTTCGGCGAAACCATCATCCCCGCCGTCGAGGACGCGGAACCGCTCGACGACGCCGACCCGGTGCTGGCTGACGACTAGGCGAAGTACTCGGCGAGGCGTTCGGCGGCCGTCTCGACGCGGGGCGTGACGAGCGCGAACCGGAACCACTCGCTCCGCGACTCGCCGAACGCCGACCCGGGCATTCCGGCGACGCCGGCCTCGTCGATTAGCCGTCGCGTGTTTTCGAGCGTTCCGGGGTAGTCGGGGAACTTCGCGAGCACGTAGAACGCGCCGTCGGGCTCCGTGTACTCCGCGCCCGCGGCGTCCAGTGCGGTGGTGAACGTCCGGACGCGCTCGCGGAGTCGGTCCCGGTTCTCCGCGTGATAGTCCGGACCCGTCTCCCGGAGCGCGTTCAGGACGGCGTACTGGCCGGGCCGGGTCGTGGAGACGTTCGTCAGCATGTTCCGCGCGCGAACGGCGGGCACGTGCTCGCGCGGGAGAATCGTGTATCCGACCCGGAACCCGGTGATTGCGTGCGTCTTCGAGTAGGAGTTCGTGACGATGACGTGCGCCGAGTCGAACTCCAGCGCGCTCGTGAACGCGCCGTCGAGCACGAAGTGGTCGTACACCTCGTCGCTCACCAGGACGGCGTCGTACTCCTTCGCGACGGCGACGAGTTCGCGCATCGTCTCCTCACCGTAGACCGCGCCCGTGGGATTGTTCGGCGTGTTCACGACGATAGCGGCGGTGTCGTCGCTCGCGGTCGCGCGCACGTCCGCCGGGTCGAGCGTGCCGTCGTCGTCCACGGGGACGAACGACTGCTCGCCGCCGAGCATCGTCGTCTTCCCCGGATAGTACGGATAGACGGGGTCGGTGAGGATGACCTCGTTGCCCGCGCCGCGTTCGAGCGCGCGCCCCATCGCGAGGTAGTTCGCCGCGCCGCCGCCGTTCGCGACGATGACGCGCTCCGCGTCGACGCCCCGGCGCGCCGCTATCTCCTCGCGCAACTCGCGGAGACCCGCGCTCGGCGCGTACTGAAAGTCGTCGCCGCCGAGGTCCGCGTACTCGTGCAACCCCTCGCTGATGCCGTCCGGCGACCCCCAGTCGGGGTTCCCGGACACCATGTCCACCACGTCGCGGTCGGCGTCCTCCGCGTACGCCATCACCTCGAAGAACAGCGGTTCCTCGTACTCCATACTCCGACTGGGGACTCGACTCCCCTCGCTCTTTCGGCGCGCCACCGCCACCGCCGCCGGCACCTATTTTCCCCCGGCGGCGGAAACCCGGGGTATGCGCGAACACGCCCGCGATCCGCCGGTCGAGGAGACGCTCGGGGAGGCGCTCCGCGAGCGCGGCGACACCATCGCCACCACCGAGTCCTGCACGGGCGGCCTCGTCGGCTCGCTCCTCACCGATATTCCGGGGTCATCGGACTACTTCGACCGGACGTACTGCACGTACACGTACGACGCGAAACTCGACACCGGCGTCACGCGCGAGGCGCTCGACGAGCACGGCGCGGTCAGCGAACCCGTCGCGCGCCAGATGGCGCAAGCGGTTCGGGATTCGGCGGGGACGACGTGGGGCGTCTCCACCACCGGCATCGCCGGCCCCGCGGGCGGAACGCCCGAGAAACCCGTCGGCACGGTCTACATCGGCGTCGCGCACGCCGGCGACTGGGGGAGCGACGAGACGTACACCAGCGTGGAGCGCTACGAGTTCGACGGCGACCGCCGCGACATCAAAGAGAAGATAGCCCGGCGCGCCCTCCGAAACGTCGAGAACGAACTCGAATGAACAAGAAAGACCACGTCCTCAACGGCCTCCTCCTCGGCATCGGCCTTGGCTACGTCCTCCACCCCGCCGGCGACATGGAGACGCTCCGCACCGTCGCCGCCGCGACCATCCCGGTCGTGCTCGGCGCGCTCTTCCCCGACGTCGACACCGACTTCGGCCGCCACCGAAAGACCCTGCACAGCCTCCCCGTTCTGGCGGTTTTCGTCGCGTACCCCTACGTGTTCGACAACCTCCACTGGGTGTGGGTCGGCGTGCTCACCCACTACGTCCTCGACGTGGTCGGGAGCAAGCGCGGCATCGCGCTCTTCCACCCGCTCTCCGAGAAGGAGTACGGCCTCCCCATCGGCGTGAGCACCGTAAGTAACTACGCGACAATCGTCACCATCGTCATCACCGCGCTCGAACTCGCCGTGGTGTGGGCGGCCATCACGTACGCGCCCCAGTACCTCCCGAGCGGGTTCGACGTGGCCGTGAACGCCCTCTAGTAGACGCGCACGTCGTCGAACCGCCCCTCGTACGCGATGTGGCGCGGATGGGTCGGCTCCATTCCGGAGAGCAGAATCCGGTCCACCTTCTCGTACGTGTTCTCCCAGCCGAGATGCGCGAACTCCGCGTAACACCGCGCTTCGTGCGCGACGCCCGACCGGTGGTCGACGACGCGGCGCGCGCCCGACCGGAGTGCCTCGACGAGCGCGTCCTCGCTCGTCACGTCCTCGCTGAACGTCGTCCACGCCTCCCCGACGGTCCCGGGGAGGTGGGCGTACGACGACCCGAACGCGGGGAGGTCCTGGGCGCGCGCGAGGCGCTTCGCGCGACGGCGGTGGTGCGCGAGGAACTTCGGATTGTACGTCTCCACGGCATCGATGCGGTCGCGGTAGCGCTCCACGTCCGCCGACGTGAGCGACACCGTCAGGAACGCCGGGTGCGGCGCGAGCACGGCCGCGCCCTGGCGCTCGAACTCGTCCAGCGCGCCCTCGAGCGTGATGAAGTCCGGAACGGGGTCGTCGAGGCCGACGGCGAGGAGATGGCGGCGGTCGCGCCAGTCGCCCGTGAACACCTCGCGCGCCGGAATCACCGCGAGGTCGTCGTCGCTGAACCGCTCCGCGCGCTCCCGAACGTCCGGGAGGCGCTGGAAGTGCGGCGCGTACACGAGCGCGTCCAGCCCTCGCGACTTCGCGCGCGCCACCACGTCCTCGTTGAGGACTTTCACGTGCAGGTCGACCCGGCAGGCTGTCACACGTACGTGTTCTCGACCGAGGGTTTAGCGGTTTGCGGTTCCGCGGCCTCCCGGATTTATGCGGGAGGCGTCCCTTTGTCCAGTATGGAGTTGCTCTCCGAGGACATCGTCCCTGAGTACGCCCGCGACGTGAAACACGAAGCCCGGGAGTTCGCGCAGGAGTACATCGCGCCGAACGCCGAGGAGTACTACCGAACCGGCGACTACCCCTGGGAGATTCTGGAAGCCGGCCAGGACGCCGGGTTGGTCGCACAGGACATCGGCGAGGAGTACGGCGGCCGCGGCCTCGACGTGGTGCAGATGCTCGCGATGGCGGAGGAGTTCTATCGTGCGGACGCCGGTATCGCGCTCACGCTCCAGCTCGCGTCGTTCGGCGCGGAGATGCTCGAACAGTACGGCACCGACGAACAGAAGGAGGAGTACCTCCGCCCGCTCGCGGAGGGCGAGCAGATTTCGGGGCTCGCGGTGTCCGAGCCCGACGTGGGGAGCGACCTCGCCGGCATGGAGACCACCGCGGAGAAAGAGGGCGACAAGTACGTGCTGAACGGCGAGAAGTACTGGATCGGGAACGGCGTGGAGGGGGACTGGATTACGGTGTACGCCAAAACGGCGGACACCGACGACCGCTACATGAACTACTCGCTGTTCATCGTCCCCACCGACGCCGTGGGGTACGACGCCGAGCACATCCCGGAGAAGATGGGGATGCGCGCGTCGAAACAGGCGCACATCGTCTTCGACGACTGCCGCATCCCCGAGGAGAACCTCATCGGCACCGAGGGCGGCGGGTTCATGATGCTCGCGGATTTCTTCAACCACGGCCGCATCGTCGTCGGCGGGCACGGCCTTGGACTCGCCGCCGCGGCGTTCGAGGAAGCCTGGGAGTTCGTGCACGAACGCGAGGAGTTCGGCCGCCACGTCAGCGACTTCCAGGCGGTGCAGCACGGACTCGCGGACATGCGCCTCGAATTCGAGGCCGCGCGCGCCCTGAACTACCGCGCCGCCGAGAAAGTCAGGGACTACGACAACCCCGGCCTCTGGGCCGCGATGGCGAAAACCAAGAGCACGGAGGTCGCCCGCGACAACGCCCAGCAGGGCATGCAGTTCCACGGCGGCCGCTCCATCCTCACCGACCGCCGCATCGCCAGGGTGTATCGGGACGTCCGCATCCCCGTCGTCTACGAGGGCGCGAACGAGATTCAGCGCAACCTCGTGTATCGGCAAAGCGGCGAGTAACACGAGGCGTTTTCCAGCCGTGATGTTCTCGGTTCGTTCGGCCGACGGTAAGGCTTATCCCGGAGTTTCGGTTACTCTCGGGTGATGACAGGCTGGGCGTGCGGTATCGGCGGCTGTGACGCGGTGTTCGGCGACGTGGAGTCGCTGCTCGCGCATCAGGCGACCGAGCACGAGCGTCACGAGTGCGCGGTCTGCGGGACGGTCGTCCCGGACGGCTTTTTCGCGATTCGGCATGTGTTCGACGAGCACACGCGCGCCGAGTTCGTGCGGGCGTACGACGCGGACTCGGACGACATCCGCGAGCGCGAGGACGTGAAGACTCGAATCGAGGACGAGGTGGAGGTCGGTGCGCTCCGGGAGCGTCTCGACCTCTAGGCGGCCACGCCGTTTTTCCGGTCGCGCGTTCTCGGATTCGGGTATGCGTGAGTCGTCAGAGGCCGTGTTGCGCGTGCTCTCACAGGCCGGCATCGCCGTCTCCCCGGGCGGTATCGCCGCGAACCTCCGGGAACTCTACGAGGTCGATGTTACGGAGTCAACGGTCGAGAACGCGCTCGGCGCGCTCGAGGACGAGAACTACGTCCGCGCGCTCGACGACACCCACTACCGCATCACCGACCACGGCCGGGACTACGTCGCGAGCGAATTCGGCGACGAGGCCCCCGGCTACGTCGAGTGAAACCTGGAGGAAAAACCGCGCTACCGTTCCTCGGAGTCGAGAACGCGAATCCGATGTCGCCCACTTTTTCCGCGCTCGCGGTGCTCGCACGGAAAACCTGGAGGAAAAACCGCGCTACCGTTCCTCGGAGTCGAGAACGCGAATCTGGTCGCCGCGGACGGTGACCGGAATCGGGACGGTGGCTTCGTAGAGTTCGACGGTGACCTGGTCTTTGCCTTCGTCGATGCGCTGGACCTGGGCTTTCTCGCCCTTGAACGGGCCGGCGATGAGTTCGACGATGTCGCCCTCCGCGATCCCCTCGACGTCGGGCTTGGGGCTGAGGAAGTGCTCGACTTCGCTGATGGAGGATTCGCCGGGAACGATACTGCGAGCGTGCGGAATCTCCTCCATCACGCGATTGAGGACGGCGGAGCCGTCGGCTTCGACCATCACGTAGCTCGTGAGGGACTCAGGGGAGAGCACGGCGTGAATCTCGGGTTCTTCGCGGTTCGCGATCATGCTCGCGACCGTCTGTTCCTGGCTGGCCGTGGTCTTCACTGCGTACACGCCCATCTCAGACACCCGGGATGACGCCCATCGTGACGCCGATGACGAAGCCCATCAGGCCGACGAAGAGGATGCCGGCGCCGGCGATGAGCGCGATTTGGGAGAACTCGTTCCACGACGGCGTGCTCGCGAGTTTGAGCACCCGCGTGTACGCGGAAGGCTCTAGGGGAACGTCCATACCCCCGATTCGGCGTCATCTCTTTTCTATCTATTGATGCGCGCTCCGAGGAGCGAAAAAGGCACTATTCGACGTAGTCGATGTCCTCGATGGCGCCCTCGCTCGTCTCCTCGTCGGGTTCGGCTTGCTCGCCGTTCCGACCGTAAATCTGGGGGCTTTCGACGCCGGTGACGACGACCATCGTGCGCATCGTGCCGTCGAGTTCCTCGTCGATGCTGGTCCCCCAGATGATGCGGGCGTCGGGGTCGATGCGGTCGTAGATCTCCTCGACGACGCCTTCGGCCTCTTCGATGCTCATGTCGGGGCCGCCGGTGACGTTCACGAGCGCGCTGTTCGCGCTGGAGATGTCCACGTCGAGGAGGGGTGAGCGGAGCGCGGATTTGACGGAGTCGACGGCTTTCGCGTCGGAGTCGGCTTCGCCCAGTCCGATCATGGCGACGCCGCCCTTCTCCATGACGGTGCGGACGTCGGCGAAGTCGAGGTTGACGAGGCCGGGTTTGGTGATGAGTTCCGTGATGCCCTTCACGGACCGCATGAGGACTTCGTCCGAAATCTTGAACGCCTGACGGACGGGGAGTTTGCCGACGGAGTCGAGGAGGCGGTCGTTCGGCACGACGATGACGGTGTCAGAAACGTCGCGGAGGCGTTCGAGACCGGCTTCCGCGTTCGTGCGGCGGACTTCGCCCTCGGCGGTGAACGGCGTGGTGACGATGCTGATGGTGAGCGCGCCGATTTCGCGGGCGGCTTTCGCGACGACGGGCGCGCTGCCGGTGCCCGTGCCACCGCCGAGGCCGGCGGTGACGAACACCATGTCCGAGCCGTCGAGCGCCTCAGAAATCTCGTCCTGGCTCTCGATGGCGGCTTCCTCGCCGACCTGGGGGAGCGACCCGGCGCCGCGGCCCTTCGTCTTCTCCTGTCCCATGAGGATTTTCACGTCGGCGTCGGTGTCGACGAGGTGCTGGACGTCGGTGTTCGCGGCGACGAGCTTCGCGCCGTGAATCCCCTCCTCGGCCATCCGGTTCACGGTGTTCGACCCCGCGCCGCCGCAGCCGACGACCGTGATGTTCGTCTGCAGTTCTTCGAGGACGTCCATCAGTTCCTCGTCGCTCATCCGACCGGACGCGTTCGCGGCGGACTCCGCTGCCGCGTTCGAGGCCTCGGGTTCCTCCTCGGCCTCGTCGATTGCGTCCTCTACGAGAGAGTCCATAGTTGGGTGATGGGTAAACGAACGAGCTTTAATTACCTTTCCCCCTCGCGTCAGACGACGGTCAGACGCCGTAGCGGACGGTTCGCTTCCGCGACACGTCCTCGGGTGCGACGCGCTCGCCGTCCACCTCGACCGGCTGGCCGCTCGCGAGTCGGCCGAACTTCGGGCCTTCGGGTACGCCGGCCTCCTGCGCGAGTTCGGGGTCGAAGGCCGTGTCGGTAACCGTCACCGCGTCGGCGTCGACCTCGACGTCGTCGTACTTCTCGCGGAGGAGCGCGGCGAGGCGTTCGACGTAGGCGTCGTAGGCGTCCCGGTCGTGGAACGCGCCGCGGCCTTCGACGCGGTTCCCGTTCTCCGTCGTCTCGTACGCGACGGTGTGGGCGCGCGCGGCGCGGCGGGCGCGCTCGGGGCTGACGCTGTGCGCGTCCGCCCAGAGGTCGTCCGGCAGGTCCGCGACGACGTACTCCTCGCTCGCGTTCTCGCCGAACCGCAGGCCGTCATCGACGTTCGCGAGCTCGGCTTCCAGCGTCTCCACGAGGTCGAGCGGGACGCCGTCGGTCTCCCGCACCCACGTCTCGCTCACGACCCGATACCCGAGGTCGTCGATGGTCGTTTCGAGCGCGGGTTTCTCGCCGTCCACGACCGCGTACTCGGTTCCGGTCGCCTCGAACGCCCGAGAAATGGTGTCTCGGTGCGCGTCGGGGTCGCCCATGTCGGCGAGACACCAGTCGGCCGCGATGTGCCCGAACCCCCAGTCGGTGTCCGCGACGATGCGCGTCGGCCGCGGGACGTAGTGCCCGCCGCCGAACCCGACGAGCGCCCGGCCGCCCCTGGGGGAGACGCCGTTCAGGTCGAGGATGGCCTGCGCGACCGCTCGCGCGGCCGAATCGTCCCGCCACTCGTCCTCGCTACTCCCGAGTTCCGCGAACAGCGACGGTGCGCCCACTTCGGTCGGGCCGTGGTGCGTGCACTCCATCCCGACCTCGTAGCTGTCGGGCGCGTGCTCGCGGAAGCCGTCGAGGAGTCTGCGGTGCGCCGCGGGCGCGGTCTCGGCGAGCGCGTAGTCGTCGCCGCCGAACTCGCCCGGCCCGAAGTTCCCGGTGTGGTGCGCGGTCAGTAGCGGCCCTGTCTCACCCGAGTGACGGGACGCGAACACCACGAGGTCGGGGTCAGAGAACGCCTCTGTGACCCCGTCGAGTTCGACGTGCCACTCGTCGAACTCCCGCAGTTCGAACCCGTCCCGGTGCCACGCGCCCCCGTCCTTCGTCCAGTCCGCGAGCGCCCGCAGTTGTTCGCCGATAGCGACGGACGCCTCGTCCGCGCGACTGACGACCACGCCTATCATTGTTCTCACTCTGGCGCGTCGGGCGCTTGAGCGCGTCGAAGTTTGGAAGGGCTTAACAGCGCCCTCCGGTAAGTCGAGCGCATGAGCGCTATTCCCGTTCTTCCGTTCCCTGCGGGCGTCGAACGCGGCATCCTCCTCCTCCTCTCGTTCGCGTTTCTCCTGCTCGGCGCGGAAGTGTTCACGAACAGCGTCGAGTGGCTCGGCCACCGCCTCGGCGTCTCCGAGTCCGCGACGGGCAGCATCCTCGCCGCGGTCGGCACCGCACTCCCCGAAACCCTCATCCCCGTCATCGCCATCCTCCAGGGCGGCGAGTCAGCGTCCCACGTCGGCGTCGGCGCCATCCTCGGCGCGCCGTTCATGCTCGCGACCATCGCGATGTTCCTCGTCGGTGTGAGCGTCTACTACTTCCGGACTCGCCGCGTCCACGGCCCCGAGCTCCACTTCAACGAGGCGACGACGCGCCGCGACCTCTCCTTCTTCCTCGTCGGGTACGTCATCGCGTTCAGCGCCGCGTTCGTCCCCGACAACGGCTTCGGCCTCGGTCAGGAGACCGTCCAGTACGTCTTCGGGGCCGCGCTCGTCCTCCTCTATATCGTCTACCTCTACCGGTCGCTCCAGGCGGGCGAACTCGTGGAGTCCGAAGATCTCGACGCCCTCCACTTCGGCCTCCTCTTCGAGCGGTTCGCCGCCCGCCTCGGCTACAACCCCCGCAAGCACGGCGAGAACCCCCACCTCTTCTTCGTCGCGTTCCAGACGCTGTTCGCGCTCGGCATCATCATCGGCGGCGCGCACCTCTTCGTCACCGAAATCGAGTGGGTGTCGCAGGAAGTCATCGACATCCCTGTCGCCATCGTCGCCTTGCTCATCGCGCCGCTCGCCACGGAACTCCCCGAGAAGTTCAACAGCGTGCTCTGGATAAGCCGGGACAAGGACACGCTCGCGCTCGGGAACATCACGGGCGCGATGGCGTTCCAGGGAACTCTCCCCGTCACGCTCGGCATCGTCTACACGGACTGGGACCTCACGCTCGCCTGGGGGACGACGGGCTTCCTGAACGCGTTCTCCGTCATCCTCGCCGTCATCTCGGGCGGCATCCTCTACGCTCGCGCCCGGAGCGCCCACAACGACCCGATGAGCTTCAAGCCGTTCCTGGTCGGCGGCGTCTTCTACGCGGCGTTCATCGCACTGCTCGTGTACTTCGTCGTGTTCCTCGGCATCACCACGGGAGGCCACTGATGGACGTCTACGGTCTCGTCGGGAACCCAGTCGGGCACTCGCTCTCCCCGCCGATGCACGAGGCGGCGTACGACGAGCTCGGCCTCGACGCCCGGTACGTCACGTTCGAACCCGCGGAATCCGACATCGCGGACGCCGTCGCGGGCGCGGACGCCCTCGGAATCTCCGGGCTGAACGTCACCATTCCCTTCAAGCAGGACGTACTCGACCTCGTGGACCCCGACCCGCTCGCCGAGCGCATCGGCGCCGTCAACACCATCGACTTCGCGGGCGACACGCCACGCGGGTACAACACGGACGCCGGCGGCGCGCGGCGCGCGCTCACCAGCCACGGCGTCGAACTCGCGGACGCGACCGCCGTGCTCGTCGGCGCGGGCGGTGCGGGCCGCGCGATTGCGTGCGCGCTCGCGGACGCCGGGGCCTCGGTCAGAATCGCGAACCGAACCGTCGAGACGGCCGAATCGCTCGCCGCGGACGTGGGCGACGCCGCGAGCGCGCACGCTCTCGACGCCCTCCCCGAACTGCTCGCCGACGCGGACGTGCTCGTGAACGCGACGAGCGTCGGCATGGACGAGGACGCGTCGCCCGTACCAGCCGACGCCCTTCACGCCGACCTCACGGTGATGGACGCGGTGTACAGCCCGCTCGACACCCGCCTCCTCCGGGACGCCCGCGAAGTGGGCGCGGAGACCATTGACGGCGCGTGGATGTTGCTCTACCAGGGCGTCGAGGCATTCGAGCGCTGGACGGGCCGGGACGCGCCCGTCGACGCGATGAACGCCGCACTGCGGGCAGGGCTTTAAGTGAGAGCCGGGCTTACGGCCGTTCAATGGGACTGCTATCCGCACTCAAATCGATGCTCGGACTGGAGTCGGACGAGTCCGGGCGTAACGGGAGCGTTGACGTAACTGTCGAACGCGAACGCGAGGACGAACCCGTGGCCGAGGAGACGGACGCGTCGGCGTCCACGGAGTCGCTCGTCGAGGACCACGTCGAGGAGGGCGAGAAGGTCGCGGAGTCGGAGCGTGCTGAGCCCGCAGAAGCGGGTGCAGGGCAGCCGGACGCCGAGGACGAAACCACGGACATCGACGAGGTCGAACCGGACGCGGAGAGCGAATCCGCACCTGACGAGGAGGGCGCGGAGGACGTGGAACTCCTGAAGGGGATCGGACCGGCCTACGCGGAACGCCTGCACGACGCGGGCGTCGAGACCGTCGCGGACCTCGCCGACGCCGACGCGGACGAACTCGGCGACGAAATCGACGTGTCGTCGTCCCGCGTCCAGCGCTGGATCGACCGCGCGCAGGAGCGACTACCCTAAGTTCGCGGCCCGCGATACAGCGTAGACGGCGAGCTCGTTCCCGCCGACGAGGCCTCGGTGAGCGTCCGGGACGGCGGATTCCAGTACGCCGCCGCCTTCGAGACGATGCGCGCCTACGACGGCCGCGTCTTTCGACTGGACGCCCACCTCGACCCCCTCGCGCACTCCTGTTCGCTCCTCGGCATCGACCACGGTATCTCCGCCGAGACCTTCCGCGAGCGCGTCCGGGGGATGCTCGACGCGAACGGTCTCGCCGAAGCGTACGTCAGACTCAGCGTCTCCCGCGGCGTCCAGCCGGGCAAGCTCGCCTCCGGTCTCGCGACCGACCCGACGGTCG
This sequence comes from Salarchaeum sp. III, assembly GCF_036418315.1. Taxonomy (NCBI): domain Archaea; kingdom Methanobacteriati; phylum Methanobacteriota; class Halobacteria; order Halobacteriales; family Halobacteriaceae; genus Salarchaeum; species Salarchaeum sp. III. The sequence continues at coordinate 678,543 of NZ_JAZHPG010000027.1, forward strand.
TCGTGCAGGTGCGCGAACTCGGCCGCGGACCGACCTGGAACGCGCCCGCGACGCTCGAAACGTCGCCCGTGCAGCGACTCCCGGACGACGCGGTTCCCGCCGCCACGAAGACCCACAACTACCTCAACGGAACCCTCGCGCGCCGGAGCGTCGACGCCGACGAAGCCCTCCTCCTCGATTCCAGTGGGTTCGTCGCCGAGGGCGCGACGAAACGCCTTCTTCGTCCGAAATGGCGTCCTCCGCACGCCGAGCTTCGACGGTCCGATACTCCCCAGTGTCACCCGCGAGGTCGTTCTGGATATCGCTCGCGAACGCGACATTCCGGTAGAAACCGGCCGCTATGCCGCCAGCGACCTCCACGACGCGTACCGGGCTAGAACTCGACGTTCGACGTCGACGTGAGGTCCGTGGGGTCGGTCTCGATGCCGCCCTCGCGGACGAACGCGTACGCGTCGTCGGCGAGGTAGACAGCGTCGTTCCGCACTTCGACCTCGATTCGGTCGAGCTGTGCGCCCTCGCACGGACCGAACGTACAGACGCCGGTGTCTTGCTCGAACATCGCACCGTGGTTCGCGCAGACGAGTTCGCCGTGCCGGACCGGCGCGCCGCTCCCCTTGTCGAGGCGGATGTGCGTGAAGTGCATGCAGCGGTTCACGTACGCCTCGATACCGTCCTCGCTCCGTGTGAGAACCGCCTCGTCCTCGCCGTCCTCGCCTTCCACCGTGAACAGGAACGTCGAGTCCACGGGGACGTTCTCGGCCGCGGTGACGCGTTCGCCGTCGGTCATACGACTGCTCGCCGTCGCGCGAACTAACGTCCACCGATGGACACTAAGCACCGTCTCCCCAAACCCCGGTATGCCTGAGCGGACGACCCGCGAACGCATCGCCGACGCGCTCCGCGAGGACCCCGGGACGCCGAGTTCGCTCGCGACCGAGTTCGCCATCACCGCGCACGCCGCGCTCCGCCACGTCGAACACGTCGCGAAATCCCTCGACGGCACGGACGAAGAACTCCTCGTCCGCCCACCCGAATGCGAGGAATGCGGGTTCAACGACTTCGACGACCCGCTCAACCTCCCCTCACGCTGCCCCGAGTGCAAGCACGAGGGAATTGAGGAACCCGCGTTCAAGATAGCGTAGCGGTGCTGCGGCGGTGTGGTTGCGGCGAACTGCGGTAGGCGGTGCTGTTGCGCGACGAGGTAGTGTGGTGCGGTAGCGGCCGCGGAGGCGGCGCGGTCGCGATGCGGTCGCCGATTTTTCCTCCAGGTTTTGTAACGGGGCCGCGAAGCGGCCCCGACGCAAAAAGTGGAAGGAAAAAGACCTTACCGCGGCCGGGGTATCGGTGGGGTATGAAAGCTGTCGTTCTCGCTGGCGGGTATGCGACGCGGATGTGGCCGATTACGAAGCATCGGCCGAAGATGTTCCTCCCGGTTGGGGAGTCAACGGTTATTGACCGGATTTTCTCGGAGTTGGAGGCTGACGACCGCATCAGTGAGGTGTTCGTGTCGACGAACGAGCGGTTCGCGGATGATTTCGCGGACCATCTCCGGGCGGAGGGGTACGAGAAGACGACGCTCTCCATCGAGGATACGACGGAGGAGGACGAGAAGTTCGGTGTCGTGGGGGCGTTGAATCAGTTGTTCGAGCGGGAGGGCGTGGAGGAGGACACGCTCGTCATCGCGGGTGACAACCTCATCAGTTTCGAGGTTTCGGAGTTCCTGGATTTCTTCGAGGCGAAGGAGTCGCCGTCGCTCGCGGCGTACGATGTCGGGAGTAAAGAGCGCGCGAAGTCGTACGGGCTCGTGAACCTCGACGGTGACGAGGTCGTGGACTTCCAGGAGAAGCCCGCGGACCCGAAGAGCACGCTCGTCTCCATTGCGTGCTACGCGTTCCCCGCGGACACCATCCCGTCGTTCGGCGAGTACCTCGAGGCCGGCGAGAACCCGGACGAGCCGGGCTGGTTCATTCAGTGGCTCCAGAACCGCCAGTCCGTGCACGCGTTCACGTTCGAGGGCGCGTGGTTCGACATCGGCACGCCCGAATCCTACCTCGACGCGGTCGCGTGGACGCTCGACGGCGACAACCTCGTCGCCGACAGCGCCACGGTCGAGAACACCACGCTCGGCGACAACGTCCACGTGATGGACGGCGCCGAAGTCGTCAACTCCAGCCTCGACAACTCCATCGTTTTCCCCGACGCCACCATCCTCGACTGCGACGTCCGCGACTCCATCATCGACGAACAGACGCACGTCGCGAACATCGACTTCGCCGGCGCGCTCATCGGCGCGCACACCACGATATCGAACGGGAATTAGGTCGCGTCACCGAGTATTCCGACCCCCAAGACGACCAGAACGAAACCCACGATACGCGTTATCGCTACCGAGAGGTCGTTCAGCTCTACGTTCCTCGTTCGCTGTGTCGTTCCCCACGACTTCATCCACCGATTCAGGACGTCGATTACGGGGTGGTTTAGAAGCGAAAGCACCCCGAACACTATCACCAACGACCCTGCCACCAGTCCGAACACGTCACCCATTCATCGCGTGATACGGCGTTTCATCGTTTCACTCTTGCGTGGTCGCTGAACGGCGTTCCGCGCTCGATGTGGACTATTCGAGCCGCGCGTCCGTGATTTTGACGTGTCCGCGGTTGCCTTCCCAGACGGTGTCGTACTCTAGTTCGATTGCGTGGTCGAAGTGTGGGCCGTCGGTGACGAACGTCTCGAACTCGCCGCCTTCGCCGAGGAGGTGGACGCCGTACTCGTCGTGGAGGCCGCGGAGGTCGTCGAGCGCGTCGCGGTCGAGGGTTCGGCCGAGCCAGGATTCGTCCAGTCCGTAGGCGGCGACCTGGAGGATGGTGATTTCGAAGCCGGCGTCGAGCATCGCGCGGCCGAGTTCTTCGGGGTCTTCCTGCCAGAGCGGCGCGAACACCTCGCAGTCGAGGCGGTCCGCCATCGCCCGGATGCGGCTGGTCTGGTACTCGCTCTCGATGGCGCCGGCGGTGACGCCCGCGAGGCCGCCGTCGAGGCTGGGGGCGAGGTCGCGGAGCGCGGCCTCCAGTGGTTCGAGTTCGCGGTCGCCCTGCGCGCCCGAATCCTCGGCGTCGAGCGCGTCGAGGTCGCCGGGGTCGACGTTCACGAGCGGGATGCCGATGCTCTCCGCCGCGAGTTCGGTCAGGCTGGTCGCGGGAACGTGGTACATGTAGGAGTCCTCCTTGGGGTGGACGGTGAGGAGGCGGCCCACGTCGAGGCCGTCCTCGAGCGCGCGGTAGAGCGCCCAGTTCGAGTCCTTCCCGCCGGAGAACAACCCCACCCACTGGCCGTCGGTCATACTCGCGATTCGCGCTCGAGGGCTATATGGGTCGCGGACTCCCGTTACTCGTCGCCGAGGACGGCGCCGACGCGGATGCCGGCGAGGCTGACGAGCACGCCCGCGACGACGAAGACGGCGAGCCGTCCCTCCGGGGAGACGACGACGGGCGCGATGGAGAGCACGCCGAGGTCGACGCCGCCGACCGTGATGGAGTCGAGGACGGCGGCGCGTTCGAGGAAGTAGCCCGCGAACCCTCTGATGACGAGGCCGACGGCGACGACGCCGAACGGGAGGTTCACGTAGTTCGCGCTGAGGTCGTCCGCGCGAATGGACTCGTCGATGAGACGGCCGGTGCTGGCGGCGAGCGCGCCGAGAGCGAGCCAGGGGACGCTGTAGTACGCGAACGCCATCGCGGCGACGAACTCGCCGTCCATCGACGACATGTCGGAGACGCCGAGCGCGCCCGCGAACACGCCGATGAGCGCGAGGCCGGCGGCGACGACGTACGTGACGATGCTCACGCGGCCGGAGTAGAGGGCGTCGCGCGCCTGACTCGGGACGCCGCTGAGGGACTCGTCGATGTTCAGGCCCTTGTAGAGGAGGAAGACGCCGATAACGGCGGTGATGGCGGCGATGGCGACCGCGAGGCTGTTCGTGAGCGTGAGCAGTATCGGGAACACGAGCAGGACGACGCCGAGCGGAACGAGCACGGTGCCCCTGAGTTCTTCGTCGGCGAGGAACTGCTTCAGGAGGTAGTACGTGGACTCGATGTCGCGGGCCTGCCGGACGACGACGCGGTCCACGGAGTCGATGGGGAGGCGGCTCTCGACGATGGGGACGACGCGTTCGTCCTCCGCGCTGTCCACGACGAGGATGGCGGCGTCCGGGTCGTAGCGGTCGAGGAGGGCGTCCACTTGCTCGGCGATGGTGCGGTCCGCGCCGACGATGGAGTCCGCGTTCCCGGACACCACCGCGACCGTGGACTCCTCGCCGTCGTCTCGGAGGTCGCGGCTCACGCGGAGGCCTTCCAGCAGGCAGTTCACCGCGGAGTCCTCGGGGTCCGTGACGCCGTACTCCACGACGAGGGACTGCACGGCCTCCCAGCCGGCGACTGGGGGTGTGACGCCGGTCGCGCGCGGCACCGCGCCCGACCGGTCGAGACAGAGGACCAGCGTGTGCATTCAGCTACGTAGAGGATGCACACCCCCCGGTAAAAACCTCCCGTCTACTTGAACTCGAACCCGAGGCCGTCCGCGCCGACCGTGCTCGCGAGTCCCGCGCCGAACGCGTACGCGAGCGACTGCGCGCCGAACCGCACTCGGGACGCGAGCCCGCGCTGCGGTTCGAACTCCCGCGTCTCCACGCCGACGCCGAGCTCCGATTCGAGGTAGTCGTCCACGGCGTCCCGCGTCCCGAGTTCGTCCACCAATCCGAGTTCCTCCGCGTCCTCCCCGAGGTAGACGCGGGCTTCCGTGTCCCGAACCGTCTCCTCGTCGAGGTCGCGGCCCTCCGTCACGCGTTCCACGAACTCGTCGTAGTAGCCGTCCACGATACCCTGGAGGTACTCGCGCTCCTTCTCCTCCATCTCCTTGAGCGGAACGCCGGCGTCCTTGTACTCGCCCGCCGTGAACTGCTCGTAGGAGAGGCCGATTTTGTCCATCAGCTCCGATGCGTTCGGCCGCGACCCGACCACGCCGATAGACCCGACGATGCTGCCGTCCCGCGCGAAGATGCGGTCGCAACCGGACGCGATCCAGTACCCGCCGCTCGCGCACGTGTCCGTCGCGTACGCCACCGTCGGCCCGTCGAACTCGTCTGCCGCGTTCCGGATGTCGTCGCTCGGCACGACCTCGCCGCCCGGCGTGTTCAGCCGCACGACGAGCGCGTCCACGTTCCCGTCGGCGTCCGCGCGCTCCATCTGTTCGACGATTGCGTCCGCGGGCGTCGTCCCCGGTTGCATCGGCACGGAACTCCCGCCGTCCCGCGTAATCGGGCCCTCGACGCCCACCTCGGCGACGTTGTACGGCGCGAACACCGACCCGGCGACGTTCGCGCCCAGTCGCCCCACCGCGACGGCGACGACGATGGCGAGCACGATACCGAGCAGGCGCGCGAGACTCTCGTCCGCGCCCACGACGAACACCATCCAGCCGGCGACCGCGCCCACGACGAGCGCGAGCACGAACAGCGCCAGCCGACCGAACCGCTTGAATGCAGTATCCATACCGACACGACACGCCCGGGCGTGTTAAAAACTCACCAGTCCGGCCGCACCGCTACGCGGTCGAGAAAACGGGAGAAAATATCGGAGAGCCGACTATAGGAGGCCGGACTTCTGGAGCTTCCGGAGGTCCTCGGTGTCGAGGGTTTCGCCCTCCTGGAACCGCTCGTAGATGTCCTCTGCCTCTTCCTTCGCTTCCTGGCGCTTCGCCTCGCGCTGGGTCTGCTTCTCCTCTTCTTCTTCCTTGTCGAGCTCGCGCAGGCGCTTCTGCACGCGAACGAAGGCCTCGTGGTGGGCGTCGGCGGCCTCCTGGGCCTCGACGAACGCCTCGTGCTTCTCGTCGGCCTCGTCACGGATGTCGTCGGCCTCCCGGTAGGCCTCGATCATCTCGTTGTGGTGCTTCTGCGCGCGGTCGGCGAGCTCCGTCACCTTCTCGTGGTGCTTCGACGCCTCGGCGCGGACTTCCTCCGCCTCCTCGACGAGCTCGTCGAGCCCCTCGGTCTGGTCGAGCTTCTCCTTGCGCGTCTGGTACTCCTCGCGCTTCTGCTCGATCTTCTCGATGAGCTCGCGCTCGTCCTCCGTCGAGAGGACTTCGGTCTGCTGCTTGAACTCGAGCTGCTCGATTTCCTCCTTGAGCTCTTCGAGGTCCTTGCCCTCGTCGAGTTCGAGGTCGGACTTCTGCTCTTCGACCTCCTCGAAGAGCTCGTTCGCTTCCGCGTTGAGCTCGTTCCGGATTTCCTTGTGCTCCTGCACGCGCTCGTTGAGTTCGTCGCGGTCCTCGCGATGTTCCTGGGCCGCGTCGACTTTCTCGCGCGTCTTCGCGTTCAGCTCGTCGCGCTTCGATGCGCGCGAGGATGCGAGTTGGTTGAGCTCGTTCCGTCGGTCACGGAACTGGCCGGCTTTCTTGATAAGCTGGCCTTTGGATTTGTTCTCGAGTTCTTCGTCAGTAATCAGCTCGTCCGCGGACGACACGTCGATAGTTTCTTGTTCTACCATTGTTCAAACCTCGGTTCCATTCCGCCGCTGTGCGCCACACAGGCGTCGCTCGCGAGTTGCTGCGAATCGTCGTAAGTGAAAACGGCCTGTCATTCTCGAGCGGTGCTGGTGAACGCTGGGGCGTTCAGGTATCACCTAGTACCTCCCATAGACATTTAAAATTTGCCCTCTCCTGGGGTGTGCAAACAGCTACCACGAGGCCGCTTGCGGGACTCTACCACGGTTTCGCTGAATCCGCGCACACATAAAGACCTTCAAGTACGAGAGGGAGTGAACGCGGGTATGGAAGAAGTCGTGCACGCCCACGGCCACGAGAACGTCTCCGCCGAACACGCGAGCACGTTCGAGGTCACGACCGACGACTACCTCACGCCCGCCGGCGACTGCATCCTCGCTATCGACGCCGACCGCGCCCCCAGCGACTTCTCGCGCGAGTTCGTCGACGCCTGCCGGGACGAGAGCGCGGCCATCACCGCCGTCCTCGAAACGCCCGACGAACGCGTCACAATCACGGGCCGCGGCCACCCCGACCTCGCGTTCGAGAACCAGCGCGGGCACGTCGGCCGCACCAGCACCTACGTCGACGACCGCACCGTCATGGTGGACGCCGACGCCGCGGCCACCGACCTCCCCCGCGACTTCGTCACCTCACTCGCGGACGGCGCGCCGCTCACGATGACGCTCCGCGTCGAGTAACCCCGAACGGCTCTGTTGAACTCCTATCGACCCACCATTTGTCTCGGTGGACTAGCCGTTAGGTAGGTGTGCGAACCTAACAGACCTATCAGTCGCTATCTTCCTGGTTCCCACGAGCGGGCCTGCCAGTATTGTCTGAATCGGACGCCTGCCACAATTCCAACTCCAAGATATGCGATAGCCCATATTACGGGTTCATTGCCACGAAGCGCGTAGATCACACCAAGCAAGCCGCTTAGTGCTAGCACTCCAAACATCAGCGCAAGAGTAGTCGCAGTATATCCTCGAATGAGAATATAGCCTGCTCCAAGGATAGCGGCAACCCCGATGAAAAGGAATGGAAGACGCTCAAAGTACCCGTACCACACGGCTATGAAACCGATGACGACCAGCGCATACGGCGTATACCGGAGGCGTGCTTTACGGGAACTCATAACGGATTTCAACAGAGTTATTTCACTTGTTATTATTGCTGGTTTCGGAGTCTCGACCGTATCCAGCGTCCCACAGTCGGTACGCTTCCGGATCGTAGTTATCCCTATCAGGGGGTATCTCTCGAATCACGAATTCAACGATCCCTGAGACGATCATCCCAGCGACTAACAGCCAGAACCACGGAAGGTCGGACAGGAACCCAAGCCCGCCCACGGTTACAATCGCAGCGACGAGCGTGATCCAGTGGTCTTCGTTCAGGAGTATCTTGGAACTCATGCTAGCAACCGTCCACCGATGCGTCAGCGGGGACGTCTTCAACTTGTGTTCTCGTTCGTATATCCTCACCCATCGTTAGTACGTTCACAGTGCGGTGGATCTCCCGAACCGTGAGTGCGGGTTTCGTTGCGATGAATGTGACATCGATTATACGCACCCCACGAATACGACCGCAATATGCCAGAGAGTGATGCAGAGATGCGACGCCTTCTCGAACGGCGCTCGCCCGTACTCGCCACCTTACAGACAGCCCCCGCTCGCAAACCGGAGCTCGTCGCCGAACTCGAGAGTTCGCGTTCGACAGTTGACCGTGCAATCACCGAACTCACCGAGGCTGGCCTCGTCGAAAAAGACGGCTCGGAGTACACGATGACGACCGCCGGTCGGCTTGCACTTCGGGAGTATAGAGAGTACGAGCGGGCGACGGATGCGGTTTCGTTGACGACTGCGTTCGTCAATCACCTTCCGCGGGACGCACCGGTCTCTACGAGTCTCCTGGAGGGTGCGTCCGTCACGATGGGAGCGGATCACGCGCCGGACCAGGCGCTCAAACCCAGCAACGAACTGTTTCAGCGCGCGACGCGGATGCGAGGGCTTGCACCGGTCGTGCTCAGCTTCTACCCGAGTCTCCTCGCAGAGCGACTCGGCGAAGGCGATTTGACCGTCGAGATCGTCGCCGAGCCGGACGTGCTCGAAGCCCTTCCATCGCTTCCGGAGTTCGGGACGGAGCCTCTCTCCGAAGTGGACGGATTGGAACTCTACGAGAGTGACCAGGAACTCCCCTACGCACTGTGGATAATGGACACGCCGGAATCGAGCTACGCCGGTATCACCGCCTACGACGGTGGGGGTGTCGTTGGCGTACTCATCAACGAGGTAGAGGAGGCCGTACAGTGGGCCGAAGACCAGTATGCACAGTATAGAGAGGGGGCAGACGAAATATCGACAGCTGAGTTGTAGTAAATTCTGAGCACGCGGGATGTTTCAACGTGATTGGTAGAACTATTTCACATGGGTTTTTTCCGAGTGTACACTGCCAGGAGCGCCAGTAGCGACTATAGTCCAATTGGCTGGGGGTGTTATCGCTATACTCAGTGGTCCCTTTCTTCGAGCTGTACTGCGTCAATCAAACGCGGCGCAGTAACTCACTATAGTTTGAACGCTAACACTAAACTGGAGGTCAGTTCGCACACCTACCCAACAGCTGTTTCAGCGGGAAAATTGTCGAGACACTCGGATTTCAACGGCACTCCCGAACCACTTTCCTCGCCGCACACGAAGACGTGGGTATGAGCGACGAGCCAGCCGAGAACATCTCCGGCGGCGACGCCGGTGGCGGACGGGCGGCTGCGTTCGACCCCGGCGACGCCACCTCCCGCGTCGAGGTGTTCACTGACCGCCTCGGCGAACGCTACTGGCAGAAGACGTACGGCGGCCAGGACGCCTTCGAGTGCCTCGTCCGCACGATCCTGAGTCAGAACACGTCCGACAAGGCGAGCCAGCCCGCCCACGACGACCTGATGGCGCGCTACGCGACCGACGGCGGCGACCTCGCCCGCGCGCTCGCGAACGCCGAGCAGGACGAACTCGCGGACACCATCTCCGCCGCGGGTCTCTACAACCAGAAGTCGGAGACCATCATCCGGCTCGCGGCCCGCGTCGTCGAGGAGTACGGGGGCGCCGCGGGGTTCGACGAGTTCGTGAAATCCGAATCGCCCGACGACGTTCGGGACGCCCTGCTCGACATGAAGGGCGTCGGCCCGAAGACGGCGGACTGCGTCCTCCTCTTCGCGGGCGGTCGAGACGGCGTCTTCCCCGTGGACACGCACGTCCACCGCATCGCGCGCCGGATGGGGTTCGCGCCGCCGGACGCCGACCACGAGGACGTGCGGCAGGTGATGGAGGCCGAGGTGCCGGAGTCGAAGTGCGGGTTCGGGCACACGGCGATGATTCAGTTCGGCCGCGAGTTCTGCACCGCCCGCAAGCCCGCGTGCCTGGAGGGGCCGGAGGCGTGCCCGATGAGCGACATCTGCGACCAGGTCGGCGTCTATCCGCACGACGGCGACGTACTCGACCCGAGCGAGACCTAGAACCCGAGGAAGGCGGGGACGAGCACCGGGACGAGCGAGGAGAGCACCGCGCCGTTGACGAACGCGGGGACGACCGCGCCGTTCCCCGCGGAGTCCTTGACCGCGGGAAGGGTCACGTCCATCGTGGTCGCGCCGCCGGGCGCGATGGCGGCCGCGCGGCCGAAGTGCCGGACGACGAACGGGAGGCTGGCGAGCGCGAGCGCCTCCCGGAAGACGTTCGCGAGGAACGCGAGCGACCCGAGGTGGACGCCGGCCGCGTCGGTGATGAGGACGGCGGAGAGGCTGTACCAGCCGAACCCAGCGCCGACGGCGGCGGCCGCAGTACCGCTCATTCCGAGAGCGACGCCGACCGCGAGCGCGCCCGCCACGCTCCCGACGGCGATGGACGCGGGGAGTGCGAGGATGGGGACGCCGAGGCGCTTCACTTGCGCGAGGAGCGCGCCGTCCGCGCCGAGGCCGACGCCGACGGCGAACAGCAGGCCGGCGAGCGCGAGCGTCGTCGCGCGCTCGACCAGCAGGAGGCTCCCCGCGGGAAGCACCGTCGCACCGACGACAGCGCCGGCGACGAGCGCGCCGAGCACGAGCGCGGTGAGCGTTCGGGAGTCGCCGTCACCCGAGTCCACGTCGCCGGGCGAGTCGAACGACGGGAGGAACCCCCGGATGGCGTACGCGCAGGCGACGCTGCCGACGACGCTACCGAGCGCGAGCACGAACGCGTACGCGCCGATTTGCCCGAGGTTCGAGACGACGGCGTCGCTCGCGCCGAGGCGCACTCCCATCAGGAAGAGGAGAACGACGAGACCCAGGGAGAGCAGACGGCCGGCGTGCCGGGCGGCGCGCACGCCGCCGAGCCGTCCAGTCGCCACTCCGGCGAGGAGGGCGGCGAACACGGTGAACATACTCGAACGAGATGCAAGACGGGGAAATAGTCGTCGTTCACGCCGCCGCCGTGCGGTGGTTTCGCGTGCGAACGTTCCTCAGAGGTAGCCTTCGGACGCGAGTCGCTCGACGGCTTCCTCGATGCGGTCCTTGCTCGCGGCGTAGGAGATGCGGGCGTAGCCCGGCGTGCCGAACGCGCTCCCGGGAACGGTGGCGACGTGCGCGTCCTCCAGGGCGTTCGTGCACCACGCCTGGTCGTCCTCGTCCACCGGCAAGAGCATGTAGAACGCGCCCTCGGGTACGGACACGTCCACGCCGTACTCGGAGAGCAGTTCGACGAGGTAGTCGCGGCGCTCCTCGAAGGCGGCAGCCATCTCGGTCACGGCGTCGTCCGTGTGTTCGAGGGCTTCGACGCCCGCGTGCTGGACGAAGTTCGTCGCGGAGGAGACGGAGTGCGAGTGCACCTTCCCCGCCTGCGACACCGTGCCCTCGGGCGCGGCGAGGTAGCCGAGCCGCCAGCCGGTCATCGAGTACGCCTTCGAGAAGCCGTTCACGGTGACCGTGCGCTCGAACATCCCGTCCAGACTCCCGAGCGAGACGTGTTCCGCGCCGTAGTTGATGTGCTGGTAGATTTCGTCTGAGATGACGGTGATGTCGTGGTCGACCGCGAGGTCGCGCACGCCCTCCATCGCTGCGCGGGAGAACACCGCGCCGCTCGGATTGCTCGGGCTGTTCAGGACGAGGAGTTTCGTGTCGTCGGAGACGGCCGCGGCGAGTTCCTCCAGCGCGGGTTCGAGCTGGAAGTCGTGCGGCGCGAGGTTCACGCGGGTGAGGTCGCCGCCCGCTATCTTCGCCATCGCCTCGTAGGACACCCACGCGGGGTCGAGCAGGACGACCTCGTCGCCCTCGTCCACCAACGCTTGGAACGTCTCGAAGAGCGCCTGCTTCGCGCCGGGCGTGACGATGACGTTGCTCGGCTCGTACGGCAGGCCGTCGTCGTTCAGCTTCGACGCGATAGCCTCCTTCAGTTCCGGAATCCCGTTCGACGGCGCGTAGCCCGTGTGGCCGGCTTCGAGGGCGTCCTCCGCGGCCTCCACGACGTTCTCGGGCGTGGGGAAGTCGGGTTCGCCGACGGAGAGGTCGACGACGTCCTCCCCCTGTGCTTCCAGTTCGCTTGCGAGGTTCGACACCGCGAGGGTGGCGCTCGGTTCGACTCGTTCGACGCGGTCTGCGTACTCGGTCATTGTAGTTCCTCAGCGAGGTGAATCGCGCTCTCGACGGCCTCCCGACCCTTCTCCACGCGCTCCCGGGCTTCCGCACCGCTCATCCCGGGACCGCTCACGCCGAACGCGACCGGCGTATCCCGCTCCAGGCTCACGTCCGTGAGCTTCTGGGCGGTCGCGTGCGCGATGACCTGGTCGTGGTCGGTGTCACCGGTGACGATAGCGCCGACGACCGCGACGGCGTCCACGTCGTCCCGGCGCGCGAGGCGATCCGCGGCGAGCGGCGCGTCGTACGCCCCCGGCACGGGAACCGTCTCGACGACGTCCGCGCCGTCGTCCGCAGCGGCGTCCCGCGCCGCCTCCGCCATCCCGTCGGTGACACTGCTGTTGAACTGTGCGACCACGAGGCCGAGAGAGACCATGCCGGAGAGAGCGCGGGACGGGGCTTAGTGCTACCGTCTTCGGAAAGTCTTTGCCCCGCCCCACACGTGGCTTCGGTATGCTTCCGTCCCGCCTCGGCCGCCGACGCGTCGTCGCCGGCCTCCTCGCCCTCACCGCGGCCGCCCTCCTCGTGCGGTTCTGGGCGCTCGGCCTCCGCACGTTCCACTGGGACGAGGGCCGCGTCGGCTACTGGATACTCCGCTACGTCGAGACCGGACACTACGACTACGAACCCATCATCCACGGCCCCTTCCTCTACCACGTCAACAAGTACGTCTTCGGGCTGTTCGGCGCGACCGACGCCACCGCCCGCGCCATCGTCGCGCTCGTCGGCGGTCTCCTCCCGCTCACCGCGTGGCTGTTCCGTGACCACCTCACCGACACCGAAGTCCTCGGGTTCGCGGGCTTCCTCGCCATCAACCCCGTCCTCGTCTACTACAGCCGCTTCATGCGGAACGACGTGCTGGTCGCCGCGTTCAGCCTGCTCGCGCTCGGCCTGGTCGTCCGCGCGCTCGCCACCGGCCGCCGCTGGTACTGGCCCGCCGCCACCGTCGCGCTCGCCCTCGCGTTCACCACGAAGGCGAACGCCCTCCTCTACCTCGTCTGCTGGGCGGGCGCGCTCCTCCTCGTCGCCGACCACCGCGTCCTCGGCGGGGACGAGGGCTGGGTCGCCGACCTCCGGGCGTGGCTGTGGGACGCCACAGACGCCGCCGTCGACTGGCTCGACGGCCTCCGCGACCCCGACCAGCGCGACGGCTCCCTCCCCGACCACCTCGTCGCGGGGTTCGACGCGCTCGCGAACGGCGCGCTCGGTAAGTACCTCCCGCGCGCCGTCGGCCTCGGCGTCCTCTTCGCGGTCGTCACCGCGTTCTTCTTCGCGCCACGGCCCGGCCTCCTGCACGCCTTCACGAGCCTCGACGGCTTCGAGGCCGCGACTCTCGGCGCGTTCGAGGAGATGTTCTCCGTCTGGGGCGGCGGCCACGAACACAGCTACGTCGAGTACCTCGAACTCGCCGTCCGCGCGCATGCCGCGGTCGCCCTCCCGCTCAGCGCGTTCGCCGTCCTCGGGTTCGTCTACGACCGCTACTGGCTCGGCCGCCGCGACCTCGTGGAGTTCTGCGCGTACTGGGGGCTGTTCAGCGTCGTCGGCTACCCCATCGTCACCGACATCGCCGCGCACTGGTCGCTCGTCCACGCGATGGTGCCGCTCGCCGTCCCCGCGGCCGTCGGCGTCGGCTGGGTGGCCGAGAAGGGCGTCGGGTTCTGGCGGCAGGGCGACCGCGTCGGCGGGACCGTCGCGGTCGTCGTCCTGCTCTGCGTCGCCGGCTACGCGGGCGCGACCGCCTACCAGACCTCGTACACGAACGCCGCGGACGCCGACAACTCCCTCGTCCAGTACGGTCAGCCCGGCATCGACGACGCGCTCCTCACCGACCTCGACGCCGCGGTGAGCGGGGGCGAGGACACCGTTCTGTTCTACGGCGAGCACTTCCACACCACGACCGACCCCTCACCCCACCTCGTCGACGGCACCCGCGAACCACAGCACTGGACGTACCGCCTCCCCCTCCCCTGGTACCTCGAACGCTACGGCGCCAACTCGGAGAGTACGCTCTCCGTCGACGAGGTCGAAGCCCAGCAACCGCCCGTGGTCGTCGCGCTCGCCGACACGTACGACGACCTGAACCCCGCTCTGGAGAACTACACGGCCTACACGTACCGCATGACCTCGACGGACACGCCGACCGTGTTCTGGATTCGAAACGATACGCACGAACCTGCCTAATTCGCGAGCGAGTTCGACAACTCTTATGCAGGAGTGAGGACAGCTATCGGGTGATGGCTTCGCTCGTCCCCGGTGGCACGCTCGGCGTCGTCGGCGGCGGCCAACTCGGCCGGATGCTCGCGGAGGCCGCGAGCCCGCTTGGCGTCGACGTGGTCGTCCTCGACCCGACGCCCGACTGCCCCGCCTGTCCGCCCGCGACAGACCAGCTCGTCGCCGATTTCGACGACCCCGCCGCGCTCGAATCGCTCGCCGAGCGCGCGGACGTGGTGACGTACGAGATAGAGCTGGCGGACGCGGACGCGCTCGAATCGCTCGACGCGCCCGTCCACCCCGCGCCCGACTCCCTGCGGACGACGGGCGACAAACTCGCGGAGAAGCGCGCGCTCGCCGACGCCGCCCTCCCCGTCCCCGCGTTCCGCGAGGTACACTCGGAGGCCGACCTCCGCGACGCGTTCGACGACCTCGGCAGCCCCCTCATGCTGAAGGCGCGCCGCGGCGGCTACGACGGCCGCGGGAACCACGTCGCCGCCACCGTCTCCGACGCCGCCGGCTACTTCGACGACCTCACCGGCCTCGTCGCGGAGGAACTCGTCGACTTCGAGCGGGAACTCTCCGTCATCGGCGTTCGCGGTGACGGTGAACGCGACGCCTTCCCCGTTGTCGAGAACGTCCACGAGGACGAAATCCTCCGCGAGACGATTGCGCCCGCCCGCACCGACGACGCCACCGTCGAACGCGCCCGCGAGGTCGCGCTGGACGTGCTCGACGCGCTCGACGGCCGCGGCGTCTTCGGCATCGAACTGTTCGAGGTGCAGGCGTCCGGTTCGGACGGCGAGCTTCTCGTGAACGAGATTGCGCCCCGGCCGCACAACTCGGGCCACTACACCATCGAGGGCGCGCACACCTCGCAGTTCGAGCAGCACGTGCGCGCCGTGCTCGGCCTGCCGCTCGGCTCCACCGAACTCCGGGGGCCGACGGCAATGGCGAACATACTCGGAACCGGCGCGGAACGTCCCGCGACCCTCGCCGGCGCGGACGAGGCGCTCGGCGTGGAGACGGCAGCGCTCCACTGGTACGGAAAGAAACAGGTGCGGCCCCTGCGGAAGATGGGGCACGTCACCGCGAGCGGCGACGACACCGAGACCGCGCTTTCCCGCGCGCGAACCGCCCGCGACGCACTCGAATTCAAATGACCGTTCAGGACCTCATCGACTTCTTCGAGACGGACGCCGCATCGGAGCGCGAACACACGCCGGACGTGGGTATCGTGATGGGGTCGGACTCCGACCTCGACACGATGGCCGGCGCCGTCGAGGCGCTCACGGACCTCGGGTTCGCGGAGGAGACCGACCCCGAGAACCCGCCCGAGGGCTACTCGTTCGAGACGTGGGTGGTGTCCGCGCACCGGACGCCCGACCTCATGTACGCGTACGCCGACACCGCCGGCGACCGCGGCCTCGACGTCATCATCGCCGGCGCGGGCGGGAAGTCCGCGGACCTCCCGAACATGACCGCGTCCATCGCGTACCCTGTCCCCGTTATCGGCGTGCCCGTGCAGGAGAAGTCCGTGGACTCCGTTATCGGGATGCCGACCGGCGCGCCGCTCACCGCCGTAGACGCTGGGAAGTCCTACAACGCGGGGCTGTCCGCCGCGCAGATTCTCGCACGCTCCGACAGCGACCTCGAAGCACGCCTCCGCGACCTCCACGACGCCCGCCGCGCCGGCGTCGCCGAGGTCTCCCGCGACCTCCACGACCGCGGCGTCGAGGGCTTCCGCGAGCGCCGCGACGACTGAGCGAACCCGCCCGTTCGAGACGGCGCGAAACGCCCGTATACGCCGTCGTTCGCCCGCCGATGGAAGAATCAACGTTTATAGGTGTGGCGGATGAATCGACAGACGATACGGAGTTATGAATACCTGGATCGCCATCGGCGCGCTGGCGGCTGTCGGCGTCATCATCCCTCTCTCGATGGTGGCTGTCTCCACCCTGCTACGCCCCAGTGTGCCCGAACAAGGGAAACGCGCCGCGTTCGAGAGCGGCGAGGTTCCGACCGGGAGCACGCGTCTTCGGTTCAACATCCAATACTACATGGTCGCGTTGCTGTTCGTCGTCTTCGACATCGAGACCGTGCTCATTCTCCCCTGGACCGTCATCTATCGGTCCGCGGTCGACAGTCAGGGCCTCGTTGCCGCGCTCGCACCCATGCTCGTCTTCATCGGCGTTCTCGTCATCGGACTTGTGTGGGCGTGGCGGAACGGCGCGGTGAGTTGGGTGCGGAACCCACGGTACGAGTACAAGCATGAGTAGTGACACGCCACGGGACGCGATAGCCGAGAGCACAGTACCGCAGACCAAGACCCGCGAGGCCCGCATGGGCGAGGGCGTCGACGACCGCTTCAACTCGAAACTGCGCGAAGCGCTCGGCACCTCCCCGTTCATCCTCACGAAGTTCGATAAGTTCATGGACTGGGTTCGCGGGAACTCGATGTTCATGCTGCAGTTCGGTATCGCCTGCTGCAGCATCGAGATGATGCACACGTACGCGGTCAAGCACGACCTCGACCGCTTCGGGTCCGGCGTGCCGCGCGCCAGCCCCCGGCAGGCCGACGTGATGATCGTGCCGGGGACCATCGTCTCGAAGTTCGCGCCGCGCATGAAGCGCGTCTACGACCAGATGCCTGAGCCGAAGTTCGTCGTCGGCATGGGCTCCTGCACGATTTCGGGCGGCCCGTTCCAGGAGGGCTACAACGTCCTCAAGGGCGCGGAGGAGGTCATCCCCGTGGACATCCACGTCCCCGGGTGTCCGCCCCGCCCCGAGGCGCTCGTCTACGGCGTCGTGAAGCTTCAGGAGCGCGTGATGAACGGCGAGAGCTCGCCTGTCACGGTCAAGCCGTACGAACTGGAGGAGTTCGGCGACCTCGACCGGGACGAACTCGTCCAGGAACTCGCGGGCGAGATAGACGAGGAGACGCTCGTCATGCGGTACAACTGGGCTGACTCGCCATGACGGAGGGAGACCGATGAGCCAGGCCGACGAATCCACTGACGAGGAGCCGGAACCGCCGGTGGAGCCGATGGGCGTCGACTACGACGCGCTCGAGGACTTGCTCGGCGACGCCGTGGTCGGCCGCGAGAGCCACCTGAACGCGGACGGGTTCGTGGTGCGCGCGGACCGGGTCGAGGAGTCGCTGAGCGCGCTGAAGGAGGAAGCCGGCTTCGACCACCTCTCCGCGGTCACCGCGCAGGAGTACGAGGACCGCTTCGAGTCCATCTACCACCTGAAGAAGTACAATGACCCGACGGAGGAAGTGTCCGTGGTGGTGCCGACGAGCCGCGACGACCCCGTGAGCCAGTCCGCGTCCTCGGTGTTCGAGACCGCGAAGTGGCACGAACGCGAGGCGTACGACCTCGTCGGCGTCCAGTACGACGACCACCCCGACCTCCGCCGCATCCTCCTGCCCGAGACGTGGCAGGGCCACCCGCTCGGCCGCGACTACAACCAGAACAAGCCCCAGATCGTGACGTTCGAGGAGAACAAGAACCCCCTCGAAGGGAAGTTCCGGGACGAGGAGTCGGACACGATGTTCCTCAACATCGGCCCGCACCACCCGGCGACCCACGGCGTCCTCCACCTCGAAACCGTCCTGGACGGCGAGCAGGTGGTGGACGTGGAACCCGACATCGGCTACCTCCACCGCTGCGAGGAGCAGATGGCGCAGAACGGGAACTACCGCTACCAGATAATGCCGTACCCCGACCGGTGGGACTACGCGTCGGCTGGCCTCCTGAACGAGTGGGCGTACGCCCGCACCGCGGAGGACCTGAACGACATCGAGGTGCCGGAGTACGCGCAGGTCATCCGGACGATGGGCGCGGAACTCTGCCGCATCGCCAGTCACATGCTCGCGCTCGGGACGTTCTGTCTCGACATCTACGGCGAGTTCACCGCGATTTTCATGTACGCGATGCGGGACCGCGAGAACGTCCAGAAACTCCTCGAAGACCTCACGGGCCAGCGGATGATGTTCAACTACTTCCGCCTCGGCGGCGTCGTCTGGGACATCCCCGAACCCCGGGAGACGTTCTTCGAGAACGTCCGGGAGTTCCTCGACGACCTCCCGAACCGCCTGGAGGAGTACCACGACCTCATCACGGACAACGAACTCTTCCAGCTACGTTGCGTGGACACGGGCGTCCTCGACGCCGACACCGCGAAGGACTTCGGCGTCACCGGCCCCATCGCCCGCGCGTCCGGCGTGGACTACGACCTCCGCCGCGACGACCCCTACGGCTACTACGAACACCTCGACTGGGACGTGGTCACGGAGTCCGGCGGCGACAACTACAGCCGCCTCTTGGTGCGGATGCGGGAGGTCGAGCAGTCCGCGCGCATCATCGAGCAGTGCGTGGACCTCCTCGAGGACTGGCCCGAGGACGACCGCGAGGTTCAGTCGAACGTCCCGCGCACCCTCAACCCCGAGGCGGACCGCGAGACGTACCGCGCTGTCGAGGGCGCGAAGGGCGAGCTCGGCGTCTACATCCGGTCGGACGGCACCGGGAAGCCCGCGCGCTTCAAGATTCGGAGCCCCTGCTTCTCGAACCTGCAGGCGCTCCCTGCGATGAGTAACGGCGAGTACATCCCCGACCTCATCGCCACCCTCGGCAGCCTCGACATCATCCTGGGTGAGGTGGACAGATGAGCACGCTCCCCGTCACCATCAGCGAACTGCTCGGGTACGGCGCGACACCCCCGTTCTGGGTGGAGCTCCTGAGCGCGCTGCTCGCCGCGGCGTTCATCGCGACGCTGCTGTTGACGCTGAGCGCCATTGCCGGCCCGTGGGCGAAGCGGAAGATCACGGCGGCGTTCACCGACCGCATTGCCGTGAGCAAGGTCGGACCGTTCGGCCTGTTCATCATCGTCGCCGACGCGGTCCGCCTGCTGTCGAAGGAACGCATCGTCCCCGAGGGCGTCGACCGGCCCGCGTGGGACCTCGCACCCTTTCTCCTGCCGTTCAGCGCGCTCCTCGGGTTCGCGGTGATTCCGATGGGGAACGGCATCCAGCTCGCCGACCCCGAGGTCGGCATCGCGTTCGTCTTCGCCGTCTCCTCGCTCTCCGTGCTCGGCATCGTCGCCGGCGGCTACGCGTCCTCGAACAAGTACTCGTTCCTCGGCAGTATGCGCGCCGTCGCCGAGAGCATCGCGTACGAGATTCCGCTCGTCGTCACGGCCGCCTCGGTCGTGTTGCTCGCCGGGTCGCTCCAGGTGAGCGAAATCGTCGCCGCGCAGTCCGGCACGCTCGCGGTCATCGCGGGCGTCCGCATCCCGATGTGGTTCGGGTTCGTGAACCCGTTCGCGTTTGCACTCTTCATGGTCGCGAACCTCGCCGAGGTCGGACGGAACCCCTTCGACCTCGCTGACGCGCCGAGCGAACTCGTCGCCGGCTACCAGACCGAGTACTCCTCCGTCTACTTCGTCCTCTTCTACCTCGGGGAGTTCCTCCACATCTTCCTCGGCGGCGCAATCATCGCCACGCTCTTCCTCGGCGGTCCCGCCGGCCCGTGGCTTCCCGGTATCGTCTGGTTCATCGCCAAAATCTGGGCGGTGTTCCTCTTCACGCAGTGGTGTCGGTCCGCGGTTCCCCGCGTCCGGGTCGACCAGCTCATCGAGATGGGGTGGAAGGGCATGCTCGTGCTCTCCTTCGCGAACCTCGTTCTCACCGCAGTCATCGTGGGGGTGATCGCATGATAGGCGTACTCAAATCCATGGCGACGACGATGAAGCACGCGCTCGACGGGAAGACGTTCACCGTCGAGTACCCGGATACCGCGCCCGAAGTGAGTCCGCGGTTCCGCGGGATTCACAAGTTCAGTCAGGAGCGCTGTATCTGGTGTCGGCAGTGCGAGAAGGTGTGTCCGAACGACACCATTCACATCGTCACCGACGACAAGCGACAGGGCGAACAGTACAACCTCCACGTCGGCCAGTGCATCTACTGCCGGCTCTGCGAGGAGGTGTGTCCCGTGGACGCCATTCTGCTGACGCAGAACTTCGAGTTCACCGGGGACACGAAACACGACCTCGCGTACAACAAGGAACAGCTGAAGAACGTTCCGTGGTACAAGGACCTGGACCCGCTCGCGGCCCGCGAACCCGACCGGTCCGCGTGGGTGGGCGAGGGCGAAGGCGAGGTGGATTACCAGTGACGCTCGTCGAAACGGGCGCGTTCGCGGTGCTCGCGCTCGTCACGCTCGCGTGCAGCCTCGGCGTCGTGCTGATGCGTGACGTCTGGCACTCCGCACTGATGCTGGGCGGCGCGCTCCTCTCGCTCGCCGTGCACTTCGTGTGGCTGAACGCGGAGTTCCCGGCGGCGATGCAGGTGCTCGTGTACGTCGGCGGCGTGCTCGTGCTCATCGCGTTCGCGGTGATGCTCACGCGCGCCGAAGAAGAAGGGGAGGACGCGGAGGTGGCCGGCTGATGACGCGCTTCCGCTTCGCGGAGGACCTCAACGTCCTCCCCGGTCTCGTCGCGCTCGCCCTCTTCGTCGTGATGGCCGCGGCGTTCCTCGGCGCGAACCTCCCCGACCCCGCGGGCTACCCCGCGGACGCCACGCTCATCACCGACATCGGGTACTCGCTCTTCGACTTCACGGCGGAGAGCGGCGTCCCGACCGAGGGCTTCCTCGCCGCGTTCGAACTCATCGACCTGGTGCTCGTCGCGGCGCTCGTCGGCGCCGTCCTCCTCGCGAAACGCGAGGACGGCAGCATCGGCAATCCGCTCCAGTGGGGTGACGACGAGTGATACCCACGGAGTACTTCCTGCTGCTCTCGGCCGGCATCTTCTGCATCGGCCTGTTCGGCGTGCTCACCCGGCGGAACGCATTGGTCTTCCTGATGAGCGTCGAACTCATGCTGAACGCCGCGAACCTCAACTTCATCGCGTTCAGCCACATGCACGGCAACCTCGTCGGACAGACGTTCAGCCTGTTCGCGATGGCGCTCGCGGCCGCGGAAGTCGCCGTGGGCATCGGTATCGTGCTCACCCTGTACCGGAACTTCAAAGGCGTCGATGTGACGATTCCTACGTCAATGAGGTGGTAAGATGGCGGGTGCACTCGACTACGCTGCGGCGATTCCCGCCCTGCCGCTCGCCGGATTCCTCGTCGCGCTCCTCGTCGGCCACTACGCGCCGCGCGTCCTCCCACGGGACGGCGCGATACCCGGAATCCTCGCGACCGCAGGGTCGCTGCTGCTGTCCGCGTGGGTCTTCCTCACGGTCAGCGGCGGCGAAACGCTGAACGAAGAACTCTACACGTGGGTCGCCGGCGACGGCACCTTCAGCCTCCACTTCGGCCTGCTCGTCGACCCATTGTCGGCGATGATGGCCGTCCTGGTGTCGCTGGTCGCGCTGCTCGTCCACGTGTTCAGCCTCGGCTACATGAACGCCGAGAACGAACCCGGCCGGCCGCGCTACTACGCCGGCCTCGGGCTGTTCACCGCGAGCATGCTCGCGTTCACGCTCGCCGACAACCTCCTGATGAGCTTCGTCTTCTTCGAACTCGTCGGCTTCTGCTCGTGGTGGCTCATCGGCCACTGGTACACCCGGCCCGGCCCCGCGAGCGCCGCGAAGAAGGCGTTCCTCGTCACCCGGTTCGGCGATTACTTCCTCCTCCTCGGCCTCGTGGGGATTCTCGGGACGTTCGGCACCGCGACGTTCACCGAACTCCCCAAACTCGTCGCGCAGGGCCTCGACGACGGCGCGACCACGTACTTCGGATTGAGCGCGCAGAACTGGTTCGCCGTCCTCGGCCTGCTCGTTCTGGGTGGCGTCATCGGGAAGTCCGCGCAGTTCCCGCTGCACACGTGGCTCCCGGACGCGATGGAAGGCCCGACGCCCGTGTCGGCGCTCATCCACGCGGCGACGATGGTCGCCGCAGGCGTCTACCTCGTCGCGCGCATGTACGGCTTCTACGCGCACCTCCCGACCGTGCTCGCCGTCATCGCCCTCATCGGTGGGTTCACGGCGCTGTTCGCGGCGACGATGGCGCTCGTGAAGCGCGAAATCAAGCAGGTGCTCGCGTACTCCACCATCAGCCAGTACGGCTACATGATGCTCGGGCTCGGCGCGGGCGGGTACGTCGCGGGCGTCTTCCACCTGCTCACGCACGCCGTCTTCAAGTCCCTCCTGTTCCTCGGCGCGGGCGTCGTCATCGTGGCGATGCACCACGACGAGGACATGTGGAACATGGGCGGCCTGAAGGACAAACTCCCGGTGACGTACTGGGCGTTCCTCGCCGGGTCGCTCGCGCTCGCCGGTATCGTGCCCTTCGCGGGCTTCTGGTCGAAGGACGCCGTCCTCCACGAAGCCCTCGTCTACGGTCTCGGCGGGAACACGGCGCTCCTCGTCGCGGCCGCGCTCGGCCTCGTAGCGGTGTTCTTCACCGGCCTCTACACGATTCGGATGGTCCTCCTCACCTTCCACGGTGAGGCGCGCACCAGCGAGGCGGAGTCCGCGCACGGCGTCGGCTGGAGCATGAAACTCCCCGTCGCCGTCCTCGGCGTCGGCGCGACCGTTGTCGGGTTCGTCAACCCCGGACTGGTCGAGAAACTCACCGGCGCGAGCGTGACGTTCCTCGACTCGTGGCTGCACGGCCCGCTGGAAACGACCAGCGCGGGCGGCTACCACGAAACCGTCGCGGCGCACGCCGCGTACACCGCGACCGAGGTCAGTAGCGTGCTGACCGCGGGCGTCTCCCTGGCGCTCGCACTCGCGGGCGTCCTGCTCGCGTGGCTGCTCTACCGCGGCCCCGAGCCGACGGAACACACGGAGAAACTCGGGTCCGTGAAAACCCTGCTCTACAACAACTACTACCAGGACGAGTTCCAGGACTGGCTCGCCACGAGCGTCGCGCTCCCCGTCTCGCGGGGCGCGAGCAAGTTCGACCAGGGCATCGTCGACGGCGTCGTCGACGGCGTATCGAGCGTCACCCTCTTCAGCGGCGCGCAGACCCGCCGCCTGCAGACCGGCCGGGTGTCGAACTACGTCACGCTCCTCACGCTCGGCCTCGTCGTCATGCTCGCCGTGGTCGGGTTCCTCGGGGGGTGGTTCTAGATGTTGATAGAAGCCTTACTCGCAGTCACGTTCCTGAGCGCGCTCGCCGTGCTCGCCGCGCCCGAGAAGTGGGCGGCGAAACTCGCGGCCGCGCTCAGCCTCCTGCCGCTCGCCGGCAGTTTCCTGTTGTACAGTCGCTACGACGGCGCGGGCAACGCCCTCCTCCAGAGCGGCACGCCCGCGTTCGAAACCACGCGCGAGTGGATATCGTTCGGCGGATACGCGCTCCAGTGGCACGTCGGACTGGACGGCGTGAGCCTCCCGCTCGTCCTGCTCACGGCCGTGATGACGACGGTCGCCGTCGTGACCGCGTGGAGCTACATCGACGAGCGGCGCTCCGCGTTCTACGCGCTCCTCCTGTTCACGGAAGCCAGCCTGTTCGGCGTGTTCGCGGCGCTCGACTTCTTCGTCTGGTTCGTGTTCTGGGAGTTCGTGCTCGTCCCGCTCTACCTCCTCGTCGCCGTCTGGGGCGGCCCGCGGCGGACGTACGCCGCTATCAAGTTCTTCGTGTACACGAACGTCGCGAGCCTCGTCCTGTTCGTCGGATTCGTGCTCGTCGTGTTCGCGTCGCCCGTCGAATCGTTCGACCTCGCGGCCGTCGCGGCCGCCGTGCGCGGCGACGAACTCACGACGTTCTACGGACTCGCGCCCGACACCGTCACCACCATCGCGTTCTTCGCGCTGTTCTTCGGGTTCGCCGTGAAGACCGCGCTGGTGCCGTTCCACACGTGGCTCCCGGACGCGTACACGGAAGCCCCCACGCCGGTGACGCTCGTGCTCGCGGGCGTCGTAACGAAGATGGGGACGTACTCGCTCCTGCGGTTCAACGTCACGATGTTCCCGGAGACGATGCGCGAGTTCGCGCCCCTGCTCGCGGCGATTGCGGTCGTCACGGTGCTGTACGGGTCGTTCGTCGCGGTGAGCCAGCAGGACCTCAAGCGCATCATCGCGTACACTTCCATCCCGTCGATGGGGTTCGTGCTCCTCGGCCTCGTCACGTACACGACGTACGGCCTCGCGGGCGCGACCTTCCAGATGGTGAGCCACGGCCTCCTCATCGGCCTGCTGTTCCTCGCGGTCGGCGCCATCGAGCGCTCCGCGGGCACCCGGATGGTCGATAAGCTCTCCGGCGTCATGTCGGAGATGCCCGTCACCGGCAGCCTGTTCGTCGCGGGCGCGTTCGGCTACATGGGCCTCCCGCTGATGAGCGGGTTCGCCGCTGAGTTCTTCATCTTCACCGGCTCCTTCCAGGCCGCGTACGAGAACGCCGCGCTCTTCACCGCGATAGCGATGTTCGGAATCGTCGTCATCGCCGGCTACCTGCTGTGGACGATGCAGCGCGTGCTCTTCGGCCCGTACGCGGTCGACACCGACGCCGCGGTCGCCGACCCGGCCCGGAGCGCGCTCGCGCCCGGCGTCGCGCTCGTCCTGCTCGCCATCGGCCTCGGCGTCGCCCCCGACGTCTTCATGGGTATGATTCAGGACTCCATCAACGCGATTCTCGGAGGTGGTGTATAGATGGTCGAACTCCCACCGCTCTCCCCGCAGTACGTTCTCGCGATTGCGGCGCTGCTCGTGCTCGCCGTGGACACCATCGCGCCCGGCGAGCGCAAGGACGGCCTGCTCGCGTCCATCGCGGGCGCCGGAACGCTCGTCGCGACCGGACTCGCCGTCTGGTTCGCGTGGGCGGGCACCGGTAGCGACGCCCTCACGGCGTTCGAGGGGGCGCTCGTCGTGGACGACCTCGCGCTGTTCTTCACGGTGCTCGTCGGAGCGGTCGCCGCGCTCGTCGTGGTCGCGTCCTACGACTACGTCCACGAGCACGCGCACGCCGCCGAGTACTACGCGCTCGTCCTGCTCGCCACGACCGGGATGAGCGTGCTCGCGGCCGCGAACAGCCTCGCGACCGTGTTCGTCGCGCTCGAACTCGTCAGCCTCCCCTCCTACGTCCTCGTCGGCTTCCTGAAGTCGAACAAGGACAGCGTGGAGGCGAGCATGAAGTACTTCCTCGTCGGCGCGCTCTCCAGCGCGGTGATGCTGTACGGCATCAGCCTCGTCTACGGCGCGACCGGGTCGCTCGCCCTCCCAGACATCGCGGCCGCCGCGTCCGAGCAGTCCCTCGACGGCGTGTTCGGCGTCGGCGTGCTGATGGTGCTCGGCGGGTTCCTCTTCAAGACCGCGAGCGTCCCCTTCCACTTCTGGGCGCCCGAGGCGTACGAGGGCGCACCCGCGCCCATCAGCGCGTTCCTCTCGTCGGCGTCGAAGGCCGCCGGGTTCGCCGCGGCGTTCCGCGTCTTCACGACGGCCTTCCCGCTCGACGCCGTCGCGTCCACGGTGAACTGGGCGCTCGTCCTCGCCGTGCTCGCCGCGGTGACGATGACGCTCGGGAACTTCGCCGCCGCCCGCCAGGAAGCCGTCAAGCGCATGCTCGCCTACTCCAGCATCGGGCACGCCGGCTACGTCCTCATCGGCCTCGCCGCGCTCGCCGGCGACGCCGACGGCCTCGTCCTGGGCGCGAGCATGATGCACCTATTCGCGTACGGCTTCATGAACACGGGCGCGTTCCTCTTCGTCGCGCTCGCCGAACACTGGGGCGTCGGCGAGACGTTCGAGGACTACAACGGCCTCGGCCGTCGCGCGCCCGTCGCCTCCGCGGCGATGACCGTGTTCGTGTTCAGCCTCGCCGGCCTCCCCGTCGGCGCGGGCTTCCTCTCGAAGTACTTCCTGTTCGCGTCCGCCGTCGACGCCGGGTTCGTCTGGCTCGTCGCCATCGCGGTCGTGAACAGCGCGCTCTCGCTCTACTTCTACTCGCGCGTCGTGAAGGCGCTCTGGGTCTCGGAGCCGGAGCCGGCGTTCGACATCCGGTCGCGGCCCGTCGGCCTGTACGCGTCGGTCGTCACCGCGGGCATCGTCACCGTTCTCCTCCTGGTGGCGTTCGACCCCGTCGCTGACACCGCCGTCGCCGCCGCCACGTCCCTTCTCGGGTAGTCGGCGGTAGACGGTAGGTTTTAGGCCGGCGGCAGGATAGCCGGACGTGATGGTATTCCGGCTCGTCCTCGGGTGTGGGACGACAGGCCACGCGGCCGTCGACGAACTCGGCGGCCAGCCGGGCGACCTGCTCGTCCTCGACTCGGACGCGAGCCGCGTCGAGTCCCTGCGAAACGAGAAGGTGCCCGCGGAGACGGCGGACATCACTGACCCCGCGAGCATCGACCGCGAAACCGTGCCGGACGTCGTGTTCGTCGGTGCCGACGACCCGGAGACGACCCTCGGCGCCGTTCGCGCCGCCACGGTCGCGTACCCGGACGCGTACGTCGTCGCGTTCGCGGGATTCGGCGCCACCCGCGCCACGCGGGACGCGCTCGACGCAGCGGCGGACCGGGTTGTGGACGCCGGCGCCGCTGTTCTCGACGACGTAGCGGAGACCGCCGCGCGCGGGGGCTCGGGACGCGTCCACGACCTCCGCGGCACCCTCCAGGACGTGGACGGCCGGCTCGCGGTGTTCATGCACGACAACCCCGACCCCGACGCTATCGCCGCCGCGGTCGCGCTCACCCGCATCGCGGACGGCGTCGGGACGCCCGCGGACGCCTGTTACTTCGGCGAAATCAGCCACCAGGAGAACCGGGCGTTCGTGAACCTCCTCGACCTCGACCTCGTGAACCTCGACCCGGACGCCAGCCTGGACGACTACGCGGGCATCGCGCTGGTCGACCACTCGCGGCCGGGCGTGAACGACCAACTCCCGCCGGACACCGAGGTGAGCGTGGTCATCGACCACCACCCATCCGAGGGCGAGATAGACGCGGACTTCGTGGACGTCCGCCCCGAGGTCGGCGCGACGAGCACGATTCTCGTGGAGTACCTCAGCCAGCTCGGCGTCGACCTCGACACGTCCGTCGCCACCGGCCTGCTGTACGGCATCCGCGTGGACACGAAGGACTTCTCGCGGGAGATAACGACCGCGGACTTCGAGGCCGCCGCGGAACTCCTCGCGTACGCCGACGTGGACGTCCTGGAGCGCGTCGAGAGCCCGAACGTGAGCGCGGACACGTTCGACGTTATCGCGCGCGGCATCGGGAACCGCCAGCTGAACGGCTCCGTGCTCGCGTCCTGCGTCGGCTCGATCAACGACCGGGACACGCTCGCGCAGGCCGCGGACCGACTGCTCGCGATGGAGGGCGTCACCGTCACGTTCGTCTACGGGTTCATGGACGGCACCGTGTACGCGTCGGCGCGCGCCCGTAGCGCGGACGTGGACCTCGGGAGCGCGCTCCGCGAAGCGTTCGACGATCTCGGGAGCGCGGGCGGGCACGCCGACATGGCGGGCGCGCAGATACCGATGGGCGTCTTCGACGTGCTGGAGGGCGACGCCGCGGACGAACTCACGTCCGTTCTCGAGGACGCCATCGCCAGCCGGTTCTTCGACGCGGTCCGGTAGCAGGGCTTTTCCTCCCCGGAATCCTCTATTCGGTATGGACGAGGCGTTCGAGGGCGGCCCCGGGAAACCGAAGGTCAGCGAGTACATGACGCGGGACGTGCAGACCGTCTCGCCCGACGACACGGTCGCCGAGGTCGCGGAGCGCATCGCGCAGAGCGACGGCCACAACGGCTTCCCCGTCACGGAGGGCCGCCGCGTCGAGGGCTTCGTGAGCGCGCGCGACCTCCTGCTCGCGGACGAAGATGCGGCCATCTTCGTCGTGATGAGCGACGACCTCATCGTCGCCCATCCCGACATGGACGTGACCGACGCCGCGCGCGTCATCCTCCGCTCCGGCATCCAGAAACTCCCCGTCGTGGACGACGCCGGCCACCTCGTGGGCATCATCTCGAACGCGGACTTCATCCGCTCCCAGATAGAGCGCGCCACCCCGGAGAAAGTCGGGAAGCTCACGCGCACGCTCGAATCTATCCACGGCGTCGATGCCGACGAGGAGCGCCGCACCGTCCGGCTCGCGGACATCGTGCCGACGCAGAACCGCGTGTACGCGGACGAACTCGAGGGACGCCAGTACGAGCTCGAACGCGGCCTCACCGAACCGCTCGTCGTCATCGACAACAAGGGCCAGCTGTTGCTCGCGGACGGCCACCACCGCGTGAAAGCCGCCGAACAGGCTGACATTCCGGAGATGGACGCGTACGTCATCGTGCTCGACCGCCGCGTCGACCTCGGGATGGCGAAGACCGCGGAGAAGGAAGGCCTGGAGTCCGTCGCGGACATCGACGTCGTGGACTACGCCCGCCACCCGCTCGTCGAGACCACCGAACGCTTGCAGTAGCTCAGAACACGGGGTCGCCGTTCCGTCGCGCGTCGAGTCTGGTGAGCGAGCTGTCGTACGTGAGTTCGAGCGTTCTGCCCTCTTCCTCGAAGCGAACGGTCGCGTTGTCGTCCACCGACACCTCCGGGGCGGTGTCGGCGACAGTGCGATAGATGGGTTCGGCGTCGATGTCGCGGCCGAGTGCGGCGTAGAACGCGACAGTCGCGGCGTCCCGGACGCCGCGCGTGGCGAGCGTGAACCGGGCTTCCCACCAGCAGTGCGGACAGGAGACAGGAACCGCTGGAACGCCCTCGTACTCCTCGAACGCACCGTAGTCGAGCGTACTGCCGCATCGTGGACAGACGTTCGTCGTGACGGTGTCGAGCAGGACGCCCGTGTGTCGGCCGGCTGCCGCGACCGTTTCGTCCAGCGTCCGTCCGGCGGGGAGCCGCGGCGGCACGAACGTCCGGAACCGGTAGGTGTCGTGTTTCGGGCACGTGACGTCAACGACGCCGCCCCAGACGAACGCGTGCAAGCGCTCGCCGCAGGGTGCGCGCTCGTCGAGTCGGCCGGTTCGCGGGTCGGTCGCGGGCTCGGTCGCGTTCGCCATCTCTGTCGCGCGGAACGCGGCCGGGGTCGGGTAGTACGTCTCGCCGTCCTGCCGGACGAACGCGCCGCGGAGACGGTCGAGGTGGTAGTTGAATCGACCGCCGTCCTCGACGCCGACCGCTTGCCGCAGATCGCTGAAACGCCGCCCACCGGTTCCGTCGTTCGGGTTGAATGACTCAACGAGTGCCGCCACGATAGCGTACCGTGTGTCGTCCGCGAGCAGTTCGAAGACCGTCGTCGCGTCCTCGCTCACGTCCGCCGCGTTCGACATTCGCCGGCTAAACAGTTTCGTGTGGTCTACTTGACTGAAACTCGGTTCTGGAAACATTTACCACGCGACACGGGGAGGATTCGTGCATGCAGCGAACGCAGGCGCGAGCGGACGCGGACGCGACCCCTGAAACAGTCCTTCACGTCGACGCCCTCCGGAAGACGTACGGCGAGGGCGACGAGGCGGTGACGGCCGTCGACGGCGTCTCGTTCGACGTGTCGCGGGGCGAGGTCGTGGGCGTGCTTGGGCCGAACGGCGCGGGGAAGACGACGACCATCAAGTCGATTCTCGGACTCGTGGTGCCCACGTCAGGAACGGTGGAGATTGCGGGCGTGAGCGCGCACGAACACCCACGGGAGGTGTATCGGCACGTCGGCGCGATGCTGGAGGGCGCGCGCAACGTCTACTGGCGGCTGACGGTTCGCGAGAACCTCGATTACTTCGCGGCGCTCGGCGCGAACCCCGCATCC
The DNA here is from genome assembly GCF_036418315.1 of Salarchaeum sp. III. Taxonomy (NCBI): domain Archaea; kingdom Methanobacteriati; phylum Methanobacteriota; class Halobacteria; order Halobacteriales; family Halobacteriaceae; genus Salarchaeum; species Salarchaeum sp. III. The sequence continues at coordinate 708,624 of NZ_JAZHPG010000027.1, forward strand.
CGGGAGCGACAGGACCGCTTGCTCTCCCAGTTCGGTCTCGCGGAGAAAGCGGACGACGCCGTGAACGACCTCTCCCGGGGCCAGAAACAGAAGGTGTCGCTCGCGTGCACGCTCGCCCGCGGCACAGACGTGGTGTTCCTCGACGAACCGACCCTGGGATTGGACGTGGAGGCGTCACTGGAGCTCCGCCGGGAACTCCGCCGGCTCGCAGAGGAAGAAGACATCACTGTCGTGCTGTCGAGTCACGACATGGACGTGGTGGAGGCGGTCTGCGACCGCGTCGTCATCCTCTCCGACGGGTCGGTCATTGCTGACGACCCCGTGGGCGACCTCGTCGGCGTCTTCGAGACGCAGGCCTACCGCGTCGAAGTCGAAGGACGAGTGTCCGAGGACGCGCGCGGGACGCTCGAAGCCCGGTTCGACGCCGCGGACTGGACGACCCGAGGCGAACGCACCGCGTTCGACGTGACGCTCGCGGGCGACGCGTCGCTCTACGACGTGCTCGACGTGCTTCGGGACGCCGGCCTCGCGCTGTCGGATGTGGACAGTCACGACCCCGACCTCGAAGACGTCTTTCTCTCCGTCACGGAGGACGCGCGATGAGCACGGACGTGACGCTCGCGGACTACACCCGGTTCTTCCGGGCGTCCGCGCGCAAGACCGTTCTCCTGCTCGTGCGCTACCCCGTGAACACGCTCTCGCAGGTCGGGACGCTGATTCTCGTGTTCTTCGTCATCTTCTACGGCGGTCGCGCGGTCGCGCCGGCCGCCATCGACGACTCGCTCTCCGGCATCATCGTCGGCTACCTCCTCTGGAGCATGGCTATCGCCGCGTACAGCGGGCTGTCGTGGGCCGTGACGCGAGAGGCACAGTGGGGGACGCTCGAACAGCTGTTCATGTCGCCGCTCGGGTTCGGCAGGGTGATGGCGACCAAGACCGTCGTGAACGTCCTCGAATCCTTCCTCTGGGGCGCGATTACGCTCGCCGTGATGCTCGTCGTCACCGGGCGGTCGCTCGCGCTCGACCCGTTCACCGTCGTGCCGCTCGGCGCGCTCGCCGTCGCGCCCGCCGTCGGAATCGGGTTCGTGTTCGGCGGACTCGCCATCCGGTTTAAGCGCGTGGAGAACGCCTTCCAGCTCCTCCAGTTCGTCTTCATCGCGCTCATCGCCGCGCCCGTCGGCGACTACCCGCTCCTGAAGTGGCTGCCGCTCGCGCAGGGCAGCCACCTCCTCCAGCGCGCGATGGCTGACGGCGTCCCCCTCACCAGGATGCCCGCGGGCGAACTCGGCGTGCTCGTCGTCACCGCGGTCGGCTACCTCGCCGTCGGGTACGCCGCCTTCCACTACTGCCAGCGCTGGGCGCGCCGCGCTGGCGTAATGGGCCACTATTGAGTGCGGTACGCGGAACCTTAATGGATTGTGCGGCAAAATTTGTGGTATGTTCGACGAGGAGGAGCTGTCGGAAATCAGGGCGGCGCGTTCGGACTGGGAGCGCGACACGCTCGACCCCGTCCTGAACAAGTACGGGGAGCGCAAGGACCGGTTCGCGACCGTCTCGAACCTCGAAGTCGACCGGCTCTACGACCCCACGGACGTCGACGACCTCGACTACACCGAAGACCTCGGGTATCCCGGCGAGTACCCCTACACGCGCGGCGTCTACCCCACGGGCTACCGGGGGCGGACGTGGACGATGCGGCAGTTCGCCGGCTTCGGGACCGCGGAGGAGACGAACGAGCGCTTCCACTACCTCATCGAGAACGGCCAGACCGGCCTCTCCACCGCTTTCGACATGCCGAGCCTGATGGGGCTCGACTCGGACGACCCGATGAGCCTCGGCGAAGTCGGGAAGGAGGGCGTCGCCGTGGACACCCTCCGCGACATGGAGATACTCTTCGACGGCATCGACCTCAGCGAAGTCAGCACGTCGTTCACCATCAACCCGAGCGCGCCGGTCATCTACGCGATGTACGTCGCGCTCGCCGACCAGCAGGGCATCGACCGGAGCGAACTCCGCGGGACGCTCCAGAACGACATGCTCAAGGAGTTCATCGCGCAGAAGGAGTGGGTGATTCCGCCCGAACCAAGCCTCGACCTCGTCACGGACACCGTGGAGTTCTGCACGCGGGAGACGCCGAAGTTCCACCCCATCTCGATTTCGGGCTACCACATCCGCGAAGCCGGCAGTACGGCCGCCCAGGAGCTCGCGTTCACGCTCGCGGACGGGTTCGCGTACGTCGAGGACGCCATCGAGCGCGGCCTGGACGTGGACGCGTTCGCGCCCACGCTGAGTTTCTTCTTCAACAGCCACAACTCGCTGTTCGAGGAGGTGGCGAAGTTCCGAGCCGGCCGCCGCATCTACGCCCGCACCATGCGCGAGGAGTACGGCGCGACGGACGAGGCGTCCCAGAAGCTCAAGTTCCACACGCAAACCGCCGGTCAGTCGCTGACCGCCCAGCAACCCCTGAATAATATTATTCGGGTGACGATTCAGGCGATGGCCGGCGTTCTGGGCGGAACGCAGAGCCTGCACACGAACTCCTACGACGAGGCGCTCGCGCTCCCCTCGGAGGACGCGGTCCGTGTGGCGCTACGCACCCAGCAGATTCTCGCGGAGGAGTCGGGCGCGGCGGACATCGTCGACCCGCTCGGCGGGAGTTTCGCCGTCGAAGCCCTCACGGACGAGATGGAGGAGACCGTGCTCGAGTACCTCGCGGAAATCGAGGAAATGGGCGACGGCTCGATTCGGGACGGCGTCCTCCGCGGCATCGAGGAGGGGTACTTCCACCGGGAGATTCAGGAGTCCGCGTACGAGTACCAGGAGCGCGTTGACGCGGGCGAGGAGGTCGTCGTCGGCGTGAACGAGTACGCGAGCGAGGACGACGAGGAACTCGACCTCCTGCACGTGGACGAGGAAGCGGCGCGCGAACGCCAGCTCTCCCGGCTCGAATCGGTGAAGGACGAACGCGACGACGCGGCGGTCGAGGACGCGCTCTCCGCGCTCGCGGACGCCGTCCGCTCCGGTGAAAACACGATGCCGTACGTGGTGGACGCCGTGAAGGCGTACGCGACGATGGGCGAAATCATGGACGTGTTCGAAGCCGAACACGGCTCCTATCAGGAGACGGTCGGCGTCGCCTAGAGGTACGCCGAATCCCAGCGGCTCGGCTTCCGGCTGTTCTCGCAGTCCGCGCACTCGACGCGCTCCATCGAATCCATCACGATGTCGAAACTCCCGCAGTTCGAGCAGTAGTAGCCGTACGTGTTCTCGCGCTCGTCGTCGGTGTACGCGACGTAGAACGGTGCCTCGCTCCCGCGCTCGCGTTCGTCGAGCGCGACGTACACGGTCTCGCCGTTCACGTCGTGTTCTTCGAGGAAGTCCGCGGGCCCCTCGGCGTCCCGGCGCTTGCCGTACGTGTGCTCGTCGAACGACTCGCTACCGACCTCGACGGTGTGCGTGCCCACCCGCTCGTAGCCGTGTTCGTGGTAGAACGCGTTCCCCTCGTCGTTCGCGGCGAGCACGACGCCCTCGACGCGGTTCGCGCCGCGTTCGAGCGCGCGCTCCTCCGCGCGTTCGAGGAGCGCCACGCCGACACCCTCGCCGCGGCTGTCGGGGTGGACGTGCAGCCACTGGATTTCAGCCGCGGACTCGTTCGGCTCGTCGAGCTCCACCTCCGCGAACCCGACGACCGCGCCGTCGGACTCCGCGACGACGTAGAACACGCTCTCGGCGTCGATGCGGTCCGCGAGCCGGTCCGTGGCGTACCACTTCTCGAGCACTCCCGCGACGGCGTCCTCGCCGAGCGCGTCCGCGTACGACGCGTCGAGCGACGCGCGCGCGACGGTTCGAATCCCTTCCGCGTCGTCGTCGACCGCAGCACGAACCTCCATGAGTTAGCGTAGCACGGCCAGACACATAATCCGGTCGACGAACACGACCTTTTGAGCCTCCACCCGCAACGACCGGTATGGACGCGCTCTGCTTCGACATGTACGGCACGCTCTGCGACACCGCCAGCGTCACGCGAACACTCCGCCGAGAACTCGATGCGAGCGCGACGCACGCGGCGAACATCGACGCGACGTGGCGGCGACGCCAACTCGAATACGCCCAGCAGCGCTCCCAGATGGACGACTACGCGACGTTCCGCGAGGTCACCGCGGACGCGCTCGATTACGCGCTCGCCCGCCACAACGAAACCCCGAGCGCGGAGACTCGAAACCGACTCCTTGATGCCTACGACACCCTCGACCCCTTTCCCGACGCGCTGGACGCACTGGACGCGCTCGCCGGGCGTTTCGACCTCGCCGTCCTCTCGAACGGCAACCCCGCGATGCTCGACGCGCTCGCCGCGAACACCGGTATCGACAGCCGCGTCTCCCGGATTCTGAGCGCCGACGCCGTCTCCACGTTCAAACCCACTCCCGCAGTGTACGAACACGCCGCGGACGAACTCGACCGAGACCTCGACGACTGCTGGCTCGTCTCCTCGAACGCCTGGGACATCGCGGGTGCGTCGCACGCCGGAATGAACGCCGCGTGGGTGAACCGGGATAACGACCCCGCGGAACGCGTCGGCGGCGACGCAACCCTCGAACTCCCGTCGCTCGCCGCCCTCCCGGACGCGCTCTAGTCCTCGTACCGGGAGACGAGCGCAACCAGGCCGAACGCGGCCGTGAGCCCGGTTCCGACGAGAACCATTCCGATAAACGCGAGGTTCAGCGGTGACATCGGGAGCATCAGCGGCCCCACCCCGACCGACGACACGCCCAGTTCTTCGAGGCGCGGTTGAATCGCGATACCGACGAGGTAGCCGAACACGCCGACGACCAGGATGGTCGCGACGTACATCGTCTTGATGACGCGCCGACCGGACGTTTCTTCGCGCACACCCCTAGTTCAGGACGGAGTGAGTAGGCTTTTGCGCTCTCGTCCCGCAGATTCCCGTATGGACGAGACGGACCTCCTCTTCGTCACGCTCGTCGGCGTTGCACTCCTCATGTTCGTCACGGGATTCGTACTCGTACTGAACTAAGAGAAAAACCGGGACGCGTTCCGAACTCAGTCTGCGGACTGCGCTTTGTCCGCTTCCGCGTCTTCTTCCCCGCCGTCAGGGAGTTTCGTCTCGAGTTTCTGCTCGAACCACGCCCACTCGCGCGTGAACTGCCCGGTCTCCTTCAGGTTCCACGGGTCACCGCTCTCGACGCGCTTCCCGCTGCGGAAGGACTGAATCATGTTCCAGAGCCAGATGACCTGGCCGACCGCGATGATGACCGCGCCGAGCGTCGCGATGCCGTGTGCGCTCACGAACAGACTCTGAAGCGCCTCGTGACTCCCCGCGATAGGGGAGAGGTCGAACGTCGCGTACCGCCGCGGCATCCCGCCGTACCCGAGGACGAGCATCGCGATGAACGTGACGTTCGCGCCGACGATGGAGAGCCAGAAGTGCCACTGTGCGAGCTTCTTGTTGTACAGCCGCCCCGTAATCATCGGGAAGTAGTAGTAGGTCGCGGCGAACAGCGCAAACCCGATCATCCCGAACACGATGAGGTGGAAGTGTCCGACGACGTAGTAGGTGTCGTGCATTAGGAGGTCGAACGGGATGGCCGCGAGGAACACGCCCGTCACGCCGCCGAGGATGAAGTTCTGGAGCGCGCCCACACAGAACAGCATCGGTGCGGTGAGCCGAATATTCCCGTTCCACATCGTCGTGATCCAGTTGAACGTCTTCACCGCGCTCGGTATCGCGATGGCGAGCGAGACCGCCATGAAGCTTGCGCGGAGTCGGGGGTCCATCCCCGTCGTGAACATGTGGTGAGCCCACACGCCGAAGGAGAGGACGCCGATGGCGAGCGTGGAGTAGACGACGAACTTGAACCCGAACAGCTTCCGACCCGAGAACTTCGGGATGAGGAGGCTGAGAACGCCCATCGGTGGCAACACCAGGATGTACACTTCGGGGTGGCCGAAGAACCAGAAGAGGTGCTGCCAGAGCATTGTTCCGCCGCCCTCGACCGTGAAGAACGTCGTGCCGAAGTTACGGTCGAGCAGCAGCATGATGAGCGCCGCGCCGAGCAGCGGGAACGCGAACAGGATGATGCCGCCCGTCGTGAGCACGGTCCAGCTGAAGATGTCGAGGTTCTTCCAGGGGACGTTGCGCTCCGCGACGATGGTCGCGATGAAGTTGATACCCGCCATCGTCGTCGCGATACCGGAGAGGTGCAGTCCGAGCAGCATCAGGTCGACGCCGGGATTCGGCATGTACAGCGACCCGCCGGCCGCGGACTTCCCCGTAATCGGGGGGTACATCGTCCAGCTTGTCGGTGCAGGGATGACGTCGAACCCAAGCGGCTTCAGGAAGTAGCCCGCCCAGATGAGGACGGTCGCAAAGGGCAGAATCCAGAACGCGATGGCGTTCACGCGCGGGAACGCCATGTCCTCGGCGTCCACGAGGATTGGGATGACGTAGTTCCCGAACGCGAACGCGAGCGGCGCGGCGAACAGGAAGAGCATTGTAATCCCGTGTGTCGTGAGGAATCCGTTGTAGAGCGTCGCTCCCCCGATACCGCCGAGCAGTCCGCCGACGGTGTTCAGGAAGTCCATTTTGGGCGTGATGAGCTCGAACCGCATCAGCATCGCAGCTAGACCGCCCCAGAGGAATGTGACAACGCTGTACACGAGGTAGAGGATGCCGATGTCCTTGTGGTCGACTGTCGTCAGCCACCGAGTGATGCCGCCCGGTTTCTCCGCGTGACCGTATCCGCCCTCGCCGTGGCCGCCGCCACCGACGGGGGAGTAGGAGCGCCAGTCCTCGAGACGCGTGAGCCAGCCGGCCACGGCCACGAGGAGCACCCCCATCAACACGGTCAGCACCAGTTGCGGGGTGAGTTCCATGTCCCGAATTGCGGACCGGAGCGTAAAGAAAGGTTAGGTTCCGCCCGCGTGCGGCGACTATTCCTCGATGCGTTTCGCGGCGGCGTACGTCAGGACGGCGAGCGCGATGAACGGCAACACCAGGAGCGCGTACTGGAGAACCATCCCGAACAGCCCCTCGTTCGCCCACGGATTGAACACGGCGAACAGCGCGGCGAAGAACGCGATAATGGCGAGCGGGATGATGTTGACCGTGAGGTCGAGGAGCACGTCCTTGTCGAACACCTTGTTGGTCATTAGTCGAGTGTGCGCGCCGATAACGGAAATATCTTTTCAGAATCGGCCGGTTTCGCCGAGCCAGAACCCGATACCCGCGAGAATCGCGATGACGCCGGCGCCGAGAACGGTGCCCGCGCGGATGCGAAGCCCCCAGTAGAGGAGCGCGCCGCCGGCGAGCGCGAACAGCGCGCCGACGCCGAGCGCGGGCGCCCAGAGCGAGGACGCGTACCCGGATTCCCGGAGGATGCCGATGACGCTGGCTTCGAGGAGCACGACGCCCCCAACGGCGAGCGGGATGAGCGCGCCGCCGAACAGGATGCCGAGTTCGGAGAGTACGAACCCGAGTGCGATGAACACCGGCCACGGACTCGACCGCCGGTACTGGTCGCTCAGTCCGGGTTGTTCTTCCATACCCGGGATTGGGCCGGGAGGCTTAGAAAACCCATCGTTTACGCGACGGCGGCGTACGTGATGAGGAAGAAGAAGTAGACGAGGACGAGCGCGCCGAGCGCCTTGTACTGGAACAGCCGGAGATCGTCCGCGTCCGCGTAGTAAGCGTCCTCGTAGGCGTCGCGTTCGGCAGCACTCATCGCGTCATGGTGGCTGCGGCCGACGTGCATGTCGCGAATCGTCTCGCTCGGGAACGCCATCCCGCAGTGTGGGCAGGTCGACGCCTCGGCGTCCTCGGGAACGTGTGTTTCGGTCATACGTAGGGCGGGGGGAGTTCGGGTTGGGTGACTATCCAGAGGCTTGTCATCGTGTACAGCACCATCACGAGCGTGACTGCGTACTGGCTGCGGAGCGCTTGAATCCGGCTCGGGAACGTCTCGAACGCGATGCTGTGCGCGACCCAGATGGCGAGCAGGTGGCCGGCGAGCACGGACACCACCGGCACCGCCTGCAGCCAGGCCGGAATCGTGAGGCCCGGCACGGTCCCCGCGGTGAGCGGCGTGACGAGCGCGTGCACGAGCAGCGGGGAGAGCGCGAGGAAGTACGCGAGGTAGTGCGCGAGATGGTACGCGGCGGCTATCGCGAGCAGCGACGGCGCGAACAATCGCGCGACGTCCGCGGTCGTCCGGTACGTCGGCGCGGTCCGGCGGGCGAGCCGCGCGGACGCCCGGTAGACCGCGAGGAAGACGAGGTACCCGCCGACGAGCGCACCCGCGTACAGGACGGGCGCGGGGACGCCCGCGGGCACGACCGCGTTCGCGAGGTCGGTCCAGACCGGCGTGGACGTGAGGCCGTCGAACGTGGTCGCCCAGACGAGCGCGACGACGAACCCGACCTCCGAGCGGTCCGCGAGCAGGTCGTCGACGAGGCCCGCGCCCGGCAATCGAAGCCGGAGGCCGTCGTCGGTTCGCGTAATCGGGGCGACTGCGCCGTACAGCCGGAAGATTCGGGAGAGCGGGTCGACGCGCTCGAACCAGTCGGTGACGCCGAAGACGGCGCTCCCGGCGAGCGACACCGTGAGGTAGGCGAGCGCGAACGCGGCGAGGACGCGCGGGTCGTCCGCGAGCGGGCTGGTCACCTCGACGTAGACGAGCACGAGGAGGAACGCGACGCTCGGCCATGCACCCACTCGCTCGGGGTACTCGCGGACGCCGTCGCCGAGCGGGCGAGCGAGCGTGCGGAACGGGTCGACCGCGGGCCACGTGTTCCCGACGAGATATGTGGTTATCGCGTACCCCGCCCACCAGCCCGCCCACACCACGATGATGGCCGCGGACTCCATCGGCGCCGTCGGCCCGAAGAACCCGGACACCACCACGAGCAGCAGCCCGCCGAGGCCGACGAGCCGGCCCGCCCGGGCGAGCGCCGATTCCGGCACCTGAACGCGCCGGCCGAGTTCGTGGACGTGCTCGATGAACGCGCGGTCGGTCGCGAAACTCGCGAGCAGGAAGGACGCGCCGACGACGCCGCCGCCCGTGAACAGGAACAGCCACGTCGGCACCGCCATCCGCTCCGGCGCTGCCCCCGATAGTCCGCCCGCGTGCGCGAGCGCCGTGCCCGTGTACGCGACGAGCATACTCGTCACGGCGGCAGTCCTGACGGCCGCGCGCAGCCGGCGACTCATACCCGACGGTTCGCCCTCCCGGGTACTGTCGGTTTCGGAACGCGGTTGGGAGGCTTTTTGGTGGTCGCCGAACAACAGCCGGCTATATGACCGCAGACGAGTCAGGTGGACACGGCTTCCTGCCAGCCGTCCGCGACTTCCCGCGCGGGTACGGCGAAGCGAGCTGGTGGCCGTTCATCGGAGCTATCGGCGCGAGCGGCCTCTACCTCGGCGCGATGCTGTACGTCTTCGCGCACGGCGAGAACAACCTTCTCGGCAGCACCACGCCCGGGCTCGCGGTGTTCGGCGTCTCCACCGTCCTGTTCGTGTTCGGACTCTTCGGCTGGATGTACCACGCGTTCGCGTACAAGTTCTGGGACAACGAATCCCACAACGAGGGCAAGAGCCTGCGCTGGGGGATGGTGTTGTTCCTCTCCACTGACATCGCGACGTTCGGCGCCGGGTTCGCGTACTACTTCTTCATCCGCTCGGGAGCCTGGGGCGAGGGAACGATTCCGCACGGCGGCATCTTCGGGTCGCTCGTCGTCGCGAACACCCTCATCCTCATCCTCTCCAGCTTCACCTTCCACTGGGCGGAAAAACGCCTCGCGAAGGACGACCACCGCGGGTTCGTCGCCGGCCTCGCCGTCACGCTCCTCCTCGGCATCGTGTTCCTCGGCGGCCAGGTGTACGAGTACTACGAGTTCATCGTGCACGAGGGCTTCACGCTCAGTGAGGGTATCTTCGGGAGCGCGTTCTTCGGTCTCACCGGCCTCCACGGCCTTCACGTGACGCTCGGCGTGCTCCTCATCGCTATCGTCCTCTTCCGCGCCGTCCGCGGCCAGTTCTCCAGCGACCGCCACGCCGCCGTCACCACCGTCTCCTGGTACTGGCACTTCGTCGACGCAGTCTGGATCTTCCTCGTGCTCGCGCTCTACGTCGGCGGCCAGCTCGGAACCGACCTCGGCGTCGCCCTCTAATCGCGGTCTTTCGCCTCCCGTTTCACTCCCGTCGAGCGCGAGCCGCGCCGATACGCGACGCCCCGTCGAGCAATCCTGATAGAGCAGCCCGCGGCGTCAGTCGTCGAGACCGCGTAGCGCCGCTTCGATGGGCGTGTCGCCGCTCAGAACCTCGAACGTCTCGCCGTACGTCTCCTCGATAGTGAGCGTCGCGACGAGCGTCGCGGCGGTGTCCTCGCGCGGAATCGTGGCGTCGTCCCGGTCGAGGGCCGCGCCAACCTTGATGCGCCCGGTCCCCGGGTTGTCGCTGAGCGCGCCCGGACGCACGACCGTGTCCGTCAGGCTGCTCTCCCGGAGGTAGTCGTCGGCCTCGGCCTTCGCGCGCAGGTACTCACGGAGTTCCTCCGGACTCTCCTTCGGCTGGTCCGCGTTCATCGCGGACAGCATCACGAAGCGCTCGGTATCCGTCGCCGCCGCGGCGTCCACGCAGTTCATCGCGCCGTCGCGGTCGACGCCCCGCACGTCCTCGCCGCTCGACCCGGCGGCGAACACGACGGCGTCGCAGTTCGCGAGTGCCGCGTCGAGGCTTCCCCGGTCCGTCACGTCACCGCGGACCGGCTCTCCGCCCCACGCTGTCACGTCCTCGGTGTAGCTCGATTTTCGAACGAGACCGACCGCCTCGTGGTCCGCGTGCTCCGCGAGCAACCGCACGATATGTCGTCCGACCTGTCCGTGTGCGCCGGTGACGAGTACACGCATACCTCGTGGTAGTCAGTCCACCGACAAGTGCCTGCTGTCGACAGCGGAAACCGCGAGAAACGAAAGAGGGAGTGACCGCGTTACGCGCTCGCGTTCGCGGTGGTGTTCGTCGCGCCGTTCTCTGCGAGGAACTGCTGGTACTCGGAGTCGCTGACGACCTTCACGGACCCGAGCATCTGGGAGTGCGCGGCGCCACAGAACTCGGCGCAGTAGAGCACGTACGGCTTCTCGCGCTCCGCGTCGTCGAGGGTGGTCTGCATGACGTTCACGCGCGACGGCATCACGTCCTGCTTCAGGCCGAGGGCGGGCACGTGGACGGCGTGCAGCACGTCCTCGCTGTGCAGGCGGAGGACAACCGTGCGGTCGTCGGGCAACACCATCTGGCTGTTCACCGTGAAGTTTTCGAGGGTCTGCTCCGTGCTGTTCACGGTGACTGTCTCGTTACCGACCGGGTACTCGAACCGCCACCCCCACTGGTAGGCGATGACGTCCACGACGACGGGGTCGTCCTGCGCCATCGTATCGTTCACGGTGTCGCCGGTCGCGGCCAGCCCGCCGGGCGCGGCGAGGCCGCCGTACGCGGCGAGACCGACGAACAGCAGGACGACCGCGGTCGCGGCGGTCCACGTGATTTCGAGCCGACGGTTCTCCTTCGTGGGCTTCGCTTCGTCCGACTTCCGGAACTTCCAGACGGTGTAGAAGAGCGCGGCCTCGACGAGAATCGTAATCGGGAGCGCGGCCGCCATCAGGACGTTGCTCACGCCGTTGATCGCGTCCAGAGAGTTCGAGGAGGCTGCCGCCGCGGGCCCGACCGCGAGTGCGAGGAACCCGAGCCCTGCCACCGCCAGGGACGCAAACCGCTTTCCTCTCATTATACGTCGCTTGTTCGGCAACTGGGTTAATAATACTGCTGTCTTTCGGGTCCTGGGACGCAAGCGGGCAGTACAAGTATGGGGGCACGCAACCCCTAGACGAGAACCGTGTCCCAAACTCCGTCGGACGCGCGCGTCCGGTTCACGCGGCTGCTCGTCGCGGCGACGATGGGCGTGTACGCGCTCGTCGTCGTGGGTGCGACGACGGCAATCACGGACGCCGCACACTCCTGTACGACGTGGCCTGCGTGCGGCGGCCAGTGGCTGCAGGTGTCCTCGCTCGACCTCGCTATCGTCTGGGGGCACCGAGTGACCGCCGTCCTCGTCGCCGTGCTCGTGCTCGCGACGCTCGCGCTGGCGTGGCACAACGACGAACCGCGGCGCGTCCGGGCCGCCGTCGCGGCCGCCGTCCTCCTCTACCCCGTTCAAGTCGGTATCGGCGCGTTCGCCGCCGTCTCGGGCACGCCCGCGACCGTCTCCGCCCTCCACCTCGTCGTCGGCCTCGGCATCTTCGCCGGGCTCGTCCTCGCGCTCGCGTGGACGCTCGAAGCGCAGACCGCCGACCTCCCCTCCCGGGAGTCCGAACCCCGAACGGGCGACCCGAACCCCGACCCCGCACTCACTGTCTCGGGTCCCGTCGCGACCGCGTACGCCTACTTCCGCCTGATGAAACCCAGGCTGATGTGGCTGCTCTGTCTCGTCGCCGGCGCGGGGATGGCGCTCGCCGCCGGTCCCGGACTGAGCGTGGCAACCGTCTCCTGGACGTTCCTCGGCGGCGTGCTGTCCATCGGCGCGAGCGGGACGTTCAACCACGTGCTCGAACGCGACATCGACAAGAAGATGAACCGAACGAGCGACCGCCCGACCGTCACCGACGAGGTGCCCGTTCGGAACGCGGTCGCGTGGGGCGTCTTCCTCGCCGCTGCGTCCGTGTGGGCGTTCCTCCACCTCAACCTCCTCGCCGCCGGACTCGGCGTCACCGCCATCCTCTTCTACAGCGTCGTGTACACGCTCGTCCTCAAGCCGAACACGGTGCAGAACACCGTCATCGGCGGATTCGCGGGCGCGCTCCCCGCGCTCATCGGGTGGGCGGCGGTGACGAACGAACTCGGCGTCCCGGCGCTCGCGCTCGCCGGCGTCATCTTCCTCTGGACGCCCGCGCACTTCTACAACCTCGCGCTCGCCTACAAGGACGACTACGAGCGCGGCGGGTTCCCGATGATGCCCGTCGTCCGCGGCGACGCGCCCACCCGCAAGCACATCGTCTACTATCTCGGCGCGACCCTGATGGCCGCCGCCGTGCTCGCGTGGGTGTCCCGCCTCGGCTTCCTGTTCGCAGCCACCAGCCTGGGCCTCGGCGCGCTCTTCCTCTGGATGGTCGTCCGATTGCACCGCGAACGCGACCGCTCCGCCGCGATGCGCGCCTTTCACGCCTCGAACGCCTACCTCGGCGCAGTGCTGGTCGCCATCGCCGCGGACGCCCTCCTCGTCCTCTAACCGGAATCCTTACCGCCGCATTCGCGTTAGCCTCGCGCATGGAACCGGTCGTCGCCGCGGACGACGTGTCGAAGTCGTACGACGGGACGCGCGCGCTCGCCGGCGTCACCCTCGCCGTGCCCGCGGGCGACGTGTTCGCGCTCATCGGCCCGAACGGCGCGGGGAAGACGACGCTCGTCCGGTGTCTCACCGGCACCGCCACGCCCGACGACGGGTCGGTGTCGCTGCTCGGGGAGTCGCCCCGCGAGTCGGGCCGCGAACGCCTCGGCCTGCTCCCGCAGTCGTTCGACCCGCCGGACCGCCTCACACCCCGCGAACTCGTCGCGTACTACGCCGGCCTCTACGAGGACGCCCGCGACCCCGCGGACGCCCTCCGGGAGGTCGGCGTCGAGCCGGATACCGAAACCTGGTACGGCGACCTCTCCGGGGGCGAGCAGCGCCGCACCGCCGTCGCGTGCGCGCTCGTGAACGACCCCGACGTGTTGTTCGTGGACGAACCGACCACGGGTGTCGACCCCGCCGGCCGCCGCGACCTCTGGCGCGTCTTCGAGGACCTCGCGGACGCCGGCACCACGATTTTCCTGACGACGCACTACATGGCGGAAGCCGAGCGCCTCGCGGACACCGTCGGCCTGCTCGCTGACGGTCGTCTCGTCGCGGAGGGCGACCCCGAGAGCCTCGTCGACGAGTACGGCGGCGAAAGCCGGGTCGTCGTCGAAACCGACGCCGCGAGCGACGCGTTCGCGGACAGCGACTTCGCGCCCCGCGACACCGACACCGGCGTCGTGTTCGAGGGCGTCCCCGCGACCGACATCGGCCGCGTCGTCGACGCCTTCGAGTCCCGCGGCCTCGCGTTCGACGCGGTGGAGTGGCGCGAAACCGACCTCGAAGACGTCTACCTCGCGCTCGCCGACGACACGGACGCAGTGGACGGACGTGCGGCCGACGCGGAGGTGGAGCGATGAGGTCGCTCGCCCGCGTCGCGTCGGAGGCGCGCGCCTCCCTCAAGTCCTTCCTGCGGCGGCGGACGGCGGTGTTCTTCACGTTCTTCTTCCCCGTCCTGCTCATCGTCATCTTCGCCGGGCTGGTGCGCACCGGGGGCGGTGGCACGGGGCTCTTCTCGCAGTCGCCCGGCTACTACGTCCCCGCCTACCTCGCGGTCGTCGTGCTGTTCACGCCGCTCTCCCGGCTGGGAAGTACGGTCGCCCGGCACCGCGAGGGCGCGCGCTTCGAGAAGCTCTCCACGACCCCACTTCGTCCCTGGGAGTGGCTCGCGGCGCACACGCTCGTGAACGTCGCGCTCATCGCCGTCGCCTGCACGGTGCTCGTGGGCGCGCTCGCCGTCACCGGTGCCGACTTCACACTCAGCCCGTGGCTCGTCGCGTTCGTCCCCACGGCCTCGGTGCTGTTCTGCGGGCTCGGCGCGGTGCTCGGCAGTCTCGCGGACTCCCAGGACGGCGCTATCTCCATGTCGAACGGCGTCGCCCTCCCCCTCCTCTTCCTCTCCGATACGTTTGTCAGTCCCGCGGCGCTCCCCGAGTGGTTCGTTCCGCTCCTGAACCTCAGTCCGCTCACGTACTTCGCCAGGGGCGTCCGCGCCGCCACCTACACCGGCGGCAGTCCCGTCCCGGAATTCGCCGTCGTGCTCGCGCTCGCGGCGCTCTCGTTCGCCGTCGGCGTGTACGCGCTCCCGTGGCGCGAGAACTAGGTATCGGAGGGGTTATCCGTCGCACACACCCAGAATACAGTAGACGGCACGGTCCGTCGGTCACCTTTCAGCCCGCCTCGCGGGCCACGCACCGGCTGACCTACCCCGTCTACTCTAACAACTCGCGAGCGACAGCTACCGCGGGACAGCGGAGTAGACGTGGTTCAGCATCCAGTACGTGACGACGCCGAGGAAGAGGCTGAGCGACCACGCCGCCGCGGCGATGCGTCCCACGCGGGGGTGGAGGGTGTCGCCGAGTCGGTCGATGGGCTGCGTGAGGCCGAGCACGACCGCGTGCAGGACGACGGGGACGGAGACGGCGGAGAGGACGATGTGAATAGCGAGCATCAAGAGGTACGCGCCGTGCACGACGGTCTCGTAGTTCGCGAGGAACTGGCCCTGCCGGATGACGATCTCCTTCTCGTAGCCGCCGCCGACCTTCCAGAGGTAGAGCACGAGGAACGCCATGATGAGCGTGAACGCGGTGAGCATCGCGGCGCGGTGCTGGCGGAGGCGGCGCTGTTTCACGAGGTAGACGCCGAGGAGGAGCGCGCTCAGCGCGAGCGTGTTGATGCCGGCGATGAGGTGACTGAACAGGTCGACCGTTCCCTTCCCGATTTTGGGGACGGGGAGGACGCCGCCGAACGCCCCGAACACGAGCGCGTACCCCAGAATCGAGAGGGCGATGGTGAGCGTGCGCGGGTTCTCCCGGGCCCAGTCGCGGAAGCCTGCCATACGTGGGTGTTCAGGGGGTGGCGTCTACGGTGTTTCGCTTTCCCGACCACAACTATGGTTTCCCAAGTACAATTAAGGTGTAATAGGGTTCCGTTAGAGTGAAACCCGCTTCCAGCGAGTGTCGGGACATGAGCGAGAGTTCGGAACGCAAAATCCGCTGTCTCGTCGCGAAAGTCGGGCTCGACGGGCACGACCGCGGCGCGCACGTCATCGCGCGCGCCTTCCGCGACGCCGGGTTCGAGGTCATCTACTCCGGCCTCCACCAGGCACCCGAGGACATCGTGCAGGCGGCAGTCCAGGAGGACGTGGACGTCATCGGCATCAGCATCCTCTCCGGCGCGCACAACACGCTCGTTCCGAAAGTCATCGAGGGCTTAGAGGAGTACGGCGCGTTCGAGGACACGCTCGTCCTCGTCGGCGGCATCATCCCCGACGAGGACCGCGCCGACCTCGAAGACGCCGGCGTCGACGCCATCTTCGGCCCCGGCACGCCGATGGAAGAGACGATCGAGTTCATCCGCGACCACGCGCCCGAACGCTAGATGGCTCCCCCTGAACTGGTCGCGGACCTCCTCGACGGGAAGCACCGTGCGCTCGCTCGCGCCATCACCAAGATAGAGAACCGCAGCGAAGGCTACCGCGACATCGTCGCCGCGCTCCACGAGCACACCGGTCACGCGGACGTCATCGGCATCACCGGCAGCCCCGGCGCCGGGAAATCCACGCTCGTCGACAAACTCGCGGCCGAGTACCGCGACCGCGGCCTCACCGTCGGCATCATCGCCGTCGACCCGTCCAGTCCGTTCTCGGGCGGAGCCGTGCTCGGCGACCGCATCCGGATGGGGTCGAACGTCGGCGACATGGACGTGTTCTTCCGGTCGATGAGCGCGCGCGGCACCCTCGGCGGCCTCTCCACCGCCACGTCGGACGCCGTGAAGGCGCTCGACGCGTTCGGAAAGGACAAAATCCTCATCGAGACCGTTGGCGCCGGCCAGAACGAGGTCGACATCGTGAAGACCGCGGACACGGTCGCCGTGCTCGTCCCGCCGAGCAGCGGCGACGACGTGCAGATGCTCAAGGCCGGCATCCTCGAAATCGGGGACGTGTTCGTCGTGAACAAGGCCGACCTCGCCGGGAGCGATAAAACAGTCCAGGAGCTCCGCGGGATGCTGGAGATGCGCGACCGCGAGGACGGCGACTGGGAGGCCGACATCGTGGAGACGGTCGCGAACACGGGCGAGGGCGTCGACGAACTCCTCTCCGTGTTCGACGCGCACGCCGACTGGCTGGACGAAACAGGAAAACGCGACGAACTGGAGCGAAAGCGCACCGCCGAGGAGATTCGCACGCTCCTGCGGAACGACGCTGGCGCGCTCGTCGAGGCGGAAGTCGAGCGCCGCGGCGGCATCGACGACCTCGTCGAGCGCGTCGTCGAGCGGGAGACCGACCCGTACTCTGTGGCGGACGACGTGCTCGAACCGTTCCGCGAGGCGCTCCGACACAACGACTAAGCGACTCCCGACCCCCATTTCTCGTATGCGTCTCCGCAGACTCCTCGCCGGTACAGCCGGCGGTATCGCCGGCACGGCGGCTGTGAATCGGCTTCTCACCGCGCGCGCCGGCACCCTCCACCCCGGACTGGACGGCGACCAGCACACGTATCGCTGGCGCGGGTTCGATATCGCGTACACCGAACGCGGCGACCCGAACGACCCCGACGTGCTCCTCCTCCACGGGATTCACGGGGCCGCGAGCACCCACGAATTCCGCGGCATCGCGGACCGACTCGCCGAGGAGTACCACGTTCTCGCGCCCGACCTCCCTGGGTTCGGGCGGAGCGACCGTCCCGCCGTCGCGTACACGACCGACCTCTACGAGTCGTTCGTCCGCGACTTCGCGCGCGACCGCACCGAGAACGCCGTCTGTCTCGCGTCCTCGCTCTCCGGCGCGCACGCCGCCATCGCCGCGGACAGCGTCGACTTCTCCCGGCTCGTCCTCGTCTGCCCGGCTGCCGACACCACCGTCGAGCGTCCCTGGCTCCGCGGGCTCTTCCGCGCGCCCGTCGTCGGCACCGGCCTGTTCAACCTCCTCGTCTCCAAGCCGAGCCTGGAGTACTTCGACCAGCGCGACGCCTACTACCACCCGCAGAACGTCGATTCGGACACCGTGGACTACCAGTGGCGGACGAGCCACCAGGAGAACGCGCGGTTCGCGCCCGCGTCGTTCGTCGGCGGCTACCTCGACCCCGTCGTCGATTTGGGGAGTCAACTCGTCGACCTCGACGCGCCCGTCACGCTCGTCTGGGGTCGGGAAGCCGAACTCACCACGCTCACCGAGGGCCGACGGCTCGCAGAAGAAGGCGATACGCGCCTCGTCGTCGTGAACGAGGCGCGACTCACGCCGCACGCGGAACACCCCGACGTGTTCCTCTCCGCGCTCTCGCGCGAACTACCGCGGCTCGAAGACGACTGACCGCGACTCGTCCGCGCCGCCGACCGACACAGCCACCGTGTCGCCGATTTCCACCGCGTCCTCGTCCGCGAGCACGCGGCCCGTCAACCGCACCCGCCCGAAGTCCGCGACCGCCGTCACGTACGGCGCTTCGTCCGCGAACGCCGGCGTCGGCACGTGCACCACCGTGTAGGAGTCGATACTCCCGGTGTCGGGGAGCGCGGTCTCGGTGAGGTCGCGGTCGCCGCAGTGCGGGCAGACCACGCGCGGCGGCAGGCTCCCGTGGCCGTTCTCGCATTCGAGGTAGTAGCCGTCGCCCGATTCCAGCGCGTCGAGGAACTCGTCGTGTCCGTCGTTCATTCTCTGACCTCCAACACGTGAACAGTCGCCGATGCGACCGTGCCGCCCGCGTTGTGCGCGACGCCCACGCGGGCGTCGGAGACGTGCTCGCTGTTGTGGTGGTCGCCGCGGAGAATACTGGTGAGCTCCGCGAGCTGGCTGACCCCGGTCGCGCCGACCGGATGGCCTTTCGCCTTCAGACCGCCGGAGAGGTTCACCGGAAGGTCGCCGTCGCGCGTGGTGACGCCGTCCGCGGCCGCCCGGATGCCCTCGCCCGCGTCGAAGAAGCCCATGCCTTCGAGCGCGAGAACCTCGGCGATGGTGAAGCAGTCGTGAACCTCCGCTACGTCCACATCGCCGGTGCTGATGCCGGCGTCCGAGAACGCCTCGTCCGCGGCGTCGCTCGCGGCCGGCGTGCGCGCGAGCGCGTCCCGGTCGTGGAGCGCCATCTTGTCGCCGCCCTGGCCCGTTCCCGTGACGGCGACGCCCGCGTCCAGGTCGTGTTCCTCCGCGTAGGACTCGCTCACGAGCACCGCGGCGCTCGCGCCGTCCGTGATGGGACACGCGTCGTACAGGCCGAGCGGGTCGGCGACCATCGGTGCGTCCAGCGCGTCCTCGACCGTGATTTTGCGCTGGAACTGCGCGTGCTCGTTCCCCACGGCGTTCGCGTGGTTCTTCACCGCGATTTCCGCGAGGTCCTCCCGGCGTCCGCCGTACTCGTCGAAGTACGCGGCCGCCATCAGCGCGTACGCGCCCGGGAACGTCAGGCCCGCGCGCACCTCGTAGAGGTCGTCCGCCGCGATGGCGAGCGCTTCCGTCGTCTCCTCGGTGTCGAGGTTCGTCATGCGTTCCGCGCCGCCGACGACGAGCACGTCCGCCTCGCCGTTCCGCACGTCGCGGACGGCCTGCCGGAGCGCCACGCCGCTGGACGCGCACGCCGACTCGTAGCGCGTCGCCGGCGCGTCCACGCCGATAGCCTCCGCCATCAGCGGCCCCTGGTGGCCCTGATGTTCCGAAATCTCGCCCATGAAGTTCCCGTAGAACACGCCCTCCACGTCCGCGGGGTCGACGCCGGCGTCGTCCAGCGCCGCCAACCCGGCCTCCGCGAAGAGGTCACGACTCGTCCGCGCGGGATGCGACCCGAAGTGAGTGAGTCCCACACCCGCGACCCGGGGGTCTGTCATACACGCCCATACAGATACCGCCTGTAAAAACCGCGCGAAACCGGCGAAGGAACTCGACGATTGACGAAACACGCGTTCGCGGTGGCGGAGTCGAGTATCCGGGGGCTGGCAGTGCGGAACTGACTTGAACCGCGAGCGCCGCCGGCGCTCGCGGTGTTTTTTGGTGCAGATTTTTTGGCTGAGCGGTCGCGCTTCGCGCGACCCGAAGCGAAAAAAGGTGCGTTCACATCCCCATGTCGTCTGCGCGCTCGGGGACGGGGAGGTCGGTGGGGTCGGCGTGGAGGAGTTCGGCGGCGTGGTCGAGCGCCATGTCGAAGCCGTAGTAGCGTTCGAGTTCGTCGCCGTCCGCGGTCGGGCGGACTTTCAGCATCGCGTACCCCTCGATGTTCTGGGCGATGGCGGCGGTGTGCCCGCCCTTCTCGAATTCGAGGACGCGCTCGGTCTCCGTCTCGAAGTAGCGAGCCGTGACGCCGTCGGCCTCCGCGGTCTCCTCGGTCATCGCCGGACCTTCGGACGGCGCGGCCAAAAACGGGCCGGGTTCGCGGCCTCGCCGGTTCGCCCGGACTTATTGTCGCTCGCGTCGAAGCCACGGGCGACGGATGGCGATTCCACACTGGACGTGGCCGGACGGCGACGCGGACGGCGACACCGACTTCGCGGCCGCCAGTAAGGCCTTCGACGCGCTCTCGGACCCGACGCGCGCCGCGGTTCTCGGCGCGCTCGCCGACGCCGACGGCCCGCTCGCGTACTCCGAGTTGCGGGACGCCGCCGGCGTTGAGGACAACGGCCGCCTGAACTACCACCTCCGCCGCCTCGACGACTGCCTCGCGGATGGCGACGACGGTTACGCGCTCACCGACCGCGGCGAGACGCTCGTCGCCGCGCTCGACGCCGCCACCCGATAGGGGAACGCGCGTTCTCCGAACCCTTACGTCGGTGCCGGCCCTGTCACCGTAGCGATGCCAGACCGGGTGAGCGAGCGCCGTGGCTGACGCCGACGCGACCGCCGAACCGACGCCGACGAGTGACGCCCAGCGCCAGCAGTCCCTGTCGTTCTCGCTCGCGGGCGTCCGAGAGGGGTTCGTCGCCGGCCTCCCCGTGGCCGTCGGCGTCGCGGGCTACGGCGTCGTGTTCGGCGTGCTCGCGGCGCGCGCCGGCCTCAGCGTCGCCGAGGCCGCGCTGATGAGCGCCACCGTGCTCGCGGGCGCCGCGCAACTGCTCGCCGTCGAACTGTGGCGCGACCCCGTCCCGGTCGCCGCCGTCCTCACCACCACCGCCGTCGTGAACCTCCGGTACGTCCTGATGGGCGCCGCGCTCCGCCCGTGGTTCCGCGACCTCTCGCCCGTCGAAGCCTACGGCAGCGCCTTCTTCACCGCCGACGAGAACTGGGCGCTCACGGTCGCCGAACTCCGGGACGGGAGCACGCGGGGCGCGTTCCTCCTCGGGAGCGGCCTCGCCATCTGGGTGCTCTGGGTCGCCGCTACCGTCGTCGGCGCGACGGCCGGCGACCTCGTCGGCGACCCGGCGCGCTGGGGCCTCGACTTCGTCGTCACCGCCGTCTTCCTCACGCTCGCCGCGGGGCTCTGGGAGGGCGAGGCGTCGCTCCGGCCGTGGCTCGCCGCCGCCGGGGTCGCGATCGCCGCGTCCGCCGTCCTCCCCGGCAAGTGGTACGTCGTCGGCGGCGCGCTCGCCGGCGCCCTCGTCGAGGTGGTGACCCACGATGCCTGACGCGCTCGCGCTCGACCCCCTGACGGTCACCGTCGTCCTCGGGATGGCGGCCGTCACGTACGCCACGAAAGCGAGTGGGCTCTGGCTCGTCGGGCGCTTCGACCTCTCGGAGCGCGCTGAAGCGGGCGTCGACGCGCTCCCCGGCGCCGTCGTCGTCGCGTACGTCGCCCCCGCGCTCGCCCGCGGTGGCCCGCCCGAGTGGCTCGCGGGCGCCGCCACGCTCGCCGTCGCCCGGAAATCCGGGAACCTGTTGCTGTCGCTCGCCGTCGGCGTCGGCACCGTACTCGCACTCAGAAACGCGCTGTAGTCCGGGAGCCGAGCGCACTCGCCCCGCGGAGAGTCCACCAGGGACCGGCGAATCCCCGAGCGCGCTACTCCAGTAGCTGCCGCGCGATGGTGTTCCGGAGGATTTCGCTCGTGCCCTCGTAGATTTCGTTGAGTTTGGCGTCGCGGTAGTAGCGCTCCACGTCGAAGTCCTTGGTGTAGCCGTAGCCGCCGTGAATCTGGATGGCTTCGTTCGCGACTTCCCGCGAGATTTCGCTCGCGTAGAGCTTCGCCTGCGCGGCGTCCTTGATGTAGTCCTCGCCCCGGATTTTCTTGTCCGCGGCCTTGTGCATGAGCATCCGGGCGGACTCGACTTTCGTGTCCATGTCCGCGAGCTTGTGCTGGATGGCCTGGAACTCGCTGATGGGCTGGTCGAACTGCTCGCGGTCCTGCGCGTACGCGAGCGAGTCTTCGAGGGCGGCGCGCGCGATGCCGATGGAGCGCGCGGCGATGGTGATGCGGCCGCCGTTCAGGGTTTCGAGGGCGTGCCGGAAGCCGTCCCCTTCCTCGCCGAGCAGGCGGTTCTCGGGGAGGCGCATCTCGTCGAACCGGAGTTCGGCGGTCGGACAGCCCTTATCGCCGAGTTTGTCCTCCGTGCCTTCGACGAAAAAACCGTCGTCCTCCTCGGGGCGGACGACGAACGTCGAAATCTCCTCCTCGCCGGTCTTCGCGAACAGCGTCACCGTGCCGGCGACCGAGCCGTTCGAAATCCAGAGCTTCCCGCCGTTCACGACGTACTCGTCGCCCTCCTTCTCCGCCGTGGTCTGCATCGCGGGCACGTCGCTTCCCGCGCCGGGCTCGGAGAGCGCGAACGCCCCGAGTTCGTCCCCGCGGTTCATCGCCGGCAGGTATTCTTCGACCTGGTCGTCGTCGCCGTAGTGGTAGACGACGTTCCCCGCGAGGCTCGTGTGCGCCGCGACAATCGTACCGAGACCGCCGCTGCCGCGCGCTATCTCCTCGAGCGCGAGCGCGTAGGAGTGGTAGTCGAGGCCCGCGCCGTCGTACTCCTCGGGGAACGGCATCCCCATCAGGCCGAGGTCGCCCATCTCGGAGATGAGGTCCCACGGCACCTCGTCCGTCTCGTCTATCTCCGCCGCGCGCGGCTTCACTTCCTCGTCCACGAACTCCGCGACCATCTCCCGGATCTGCTGTTGCTCCGCGCTCGGGCTGAAATCCATACGCTAGCGTTCGGGTGTCAATCCTTAGGGGTTCCGTTCGTCGGTCTCGCCCGGTGGCTTTTCGGTTCTGCGGCCCGTCTATGGGGGTAATGCGCGAGCGTGCGAGCGGCCGAACAGCCGAGGTGGCGTGGTGTTTCGACGCAGTCGACGGTGTTTCGAGAACCTTCGCCATCACCGTCGACGTGCTGGAGGAGCCGATGGCGTCCCGAATCTGCGTCGGCTACCTCCTGTGTCGGGTCGCGGACACCGTCGAGGACGCCGGCCACATCCCCGCGAGCGAGAAGGCCGCCGTCCTCCGGACGTACGCGGACACGCTCGACCCCGCGAGCGAAACGACGGTCGCGGAGTTCGCGGACGCGGTCGCACCGTGGGTGCCCGCCGACCGGAACGCCGACTGGGACGTGGTCGCGAACGCCGACCGCGCCGTCGCCGCGTTCGAGGGCTTGCCCGCCGCGGACCGCGAGGCGATGCTGCCGCCCGTCCGCGAACTCGTCGAGGGGATGGCGGAGTTCGTCGCGCGCCACGCCGACACCGGCGGCCTCCGCATCCACTCCGTGGAGGAACTCGAAGAGTACTGCTGGTACGCCGCCGGTACCGTCGGCGACCTCGTGACGAACCTCCTCGTCCGCCACACGTCCCCCGAGCGCGAGCAAGTGCTCCGTGAGAACGCCGAGGACTTCGCGCTCCTCCTTCAGCTCGTGAACGTCGCGAAGGACGTGCGGGACGACTACGAGAGCGAGGACAACGTCTACCTCCCCGCGGAGTGGCTCGCCGAGGCCGGTATCGACCAGAACGCCGTGAACGACCCCGAGAACGAGGCCGAGGTCGCGGACGTCATCGAGCGCCTCGTCGGGCACGCGGACGGCTACACCGACGGCGCGCAGACCTACCTCGAACACCTCCCGCTCAAGTACGGGAACACGCTCGCCGCGTGGGCCATCCCCTACCTGCTCGCCGTCGGCACGATGCGCGAACTCCGCCAGCGCCCTCGGGACGTGCTCCGCACCGGCGACGCGAAGGTCTCGAAAGCGGAAGTGTTCTCGCTCATCCAGCGGTTCAGCGACGGCGTCCGCCGCGACGACCTCGACCGGCTGCGTGACGACATCGCCGACAGTCCCTACACGTACTGAGTCCTACCACCGCAGCAGCGTGAGCGCGACCGCGCCGACCGCCACCGCCGCGCCGACGACCGTTCCTATCGTGTTTCCGCCGCCGTCGAACCGCCATCCGAGCACGAGGTAGGCGTACAGGCCGAACGCGAAACAGGCCGCGGCGACCATCGTGGTGAGGACGGAGGTGCGTCGCATACGCTAGTCTCGTCGAGCGTCCCCGAAAAATCTAGTCGTACTCGTAGAATCCCTTCCCGGTCTTCTTCCCGAGGTCGCCCGCGTCCACTTTTCGCTTGAGGAGGTAGGCGGGCTTGTAGCGGTCGCCGAGTTCGTCGTGGAGGGTCTCCGTCGCGTTCAGACAGACGTCGAGGCCGATGTGGTCGGCGAGTTCGAGCGGGCCCATCGGGACGTTCGTGCCGAGTTTCATGCCCGTGTCGATGTCCTCCTTCGTGGCGACGCCCTCGTCGAGCGCGCGGACGCCCTCGTTTATCCACGGCATCAGGATGCGGTTGGAGACGAACCCGGGTTTGTCGTCGGACTCCCAGGTCTCCTTCTCCAGGGACTCCGCGAACTCGTGGGCCAACGCGGTCACGTCGTCGTCGGTCTTCTCGCCCGCGACGACCTCGACGCCTTTCATCACTGGCACGGGGTTCATGAAGTGCAGGCCGACCACCTGGCTCGGGCGGTCCGTCGCGGCCGCGATGGTGGTGATGGAGAGCGTGCTGGTGTTCGTCGCGAGCACCACGTCCTCGTCCACGGTCGCGTCGAGGTCCGCGAAGATGTCCTGTTTGATATCCATGTTCTCCACCGCGGCCTCCACCACGAAGTCGGCGTCCGCGAGGTCGTCGAGCGCCGTCGTTCCCGTGATGCGCTCCACGATACCGTCGGATTCGTCCTCGGTGAGCTTCTCCTTCTTCACGAACCGCGCGAGGCTGTCCCGAATGGTGTCGAACCCGGACTCCACGAAGTCCTCCTCCACGTCCCGCATCACCACGTCGTAGCCGTGCGTCGCCGCGACCTGCGCGATACCGCTCCCCATCGTTCCCGCGCCGACCACGCCGACGGTCTCTATCTCGTCGAATCCACGCATATCGCGTTCTCGACGCGAGTCGTGCCTAAAGGTAGCGGAGTCGTCCGCTCACTCGTTCCGGTAGTGGTCGATGAGGAGCGTTCCGGCGCGAACGACCG
The DNA here is from genome assembly GCF_036418315.1 of Salarchaeum sp. III. Classification (NCBI taxonomy): domain Archaea; kingdom Methanobacteriati; phylum Methanobacteriota; class Halobacteria; order Halobacteriales; family Halobacteriaceae; genus Salarchaeum; species Salarchaeum sp. III. The sequence goes on from NZ_JAZHPG010000027.1 coordinate 733,860, forward strand.
TGTAGAGTACGGCCGTGACGAATGCGAGCGGGACGACGGTCGGCCACAGAACCGTGAGGTCGTCAAGCAAGTAAACCGCGTGCACGTCGAGGGCCGCGAGCACGCGTGTGAGGAGGCCAAGGGCCGTGTTGAGAGCGGGGGCGAGCAGTATCCAGAACGCGAAGATTCCAGCGACGACGAGGCTCTCACCGAGCGCCCATCGTAGACGGCCGATGATCGAGTCGGGGAGGCTATTGGAGGGCATTATTCGAACGTTTCACGTATCGGATAAAAAAGATTGGGTCGGGCGCGTGCGTCTTGACTGGTTTTATAGTCGGGCGCGCCGGAGACTCGCGTATGCGACCGTTCGACGACACACCCCTCTCGCGTGACGGCAAAGTACTCATCCTCGCGTACGACCACGGCCTCGAACACGGCCCGGTCGACTTCGAGGACGTGCCGGAGACGATGGACCCCGAGACAGTCTGGGACGTGGCGACCCACGACGCCGTTACGGGATTCGCGGTGCAGAAGGGCGTCGCGGAGGCCTACGCCGACCAGTACGACGACGTGAACCTCCTCCTGAAGCTGAACGGCACGTCGAACCTCTGGATGGGCGAACCCGACTCCGCCGTCAACTGCAGCGTGGACTACGCCGCCGAACTCGGCGCGTCCTCCGTCGGTTTCACGCTGTACGGCGGGTCGAACAACGAAATCGAGATGGCCGAGGAGTTCCGGGACGCTCAGGAGAAAGCGCGCGAGCACGACCTTCCCGTCGTGATGTGGTCGTACCCGCGCGGCCAGGGCCTGAAGAACGACACGTCGCCGGGAACCATCGCGTACGCGGCGCGGCAGGCGCTCGAACTCGGCGCTGACGTGGCGAAGGTCAAGTACCCCGGGAGCAAGGAGGCGATGGAGCACGCCGTGAACGCCGCGGGGCCGACGAAGGTCGTGATGTCCGGCGGGTCGAAGACGAGCGACGAGGACTTCCTCACCACGGTTTCGGACGCCATCGACGCCGGCGCGGTCGGTCTCGCGGTCGGGCGGAACGTCTTCCAGCGCGAGAACCCCCGGGAGATGCTGGACGCGCTCGAAGCCGTCATCTTCGAGGAAGCGAGCGTCGACGAGGCGCTCGACTACCTCTGATGCACGAGGTCTTCGAGACGGTCGCGGCGGCCGTGCCCGACATCCGCGCCGGCCTCCCGGGACGCCGCCGAAAGACCGACGAGGAGAACGCGAGCGGGGAGACCCAGCTCGCCGCGGACGTGTGGGCGGACGAACTCCTCGAAGAACGCCTCACCGCGCTCGACTCCGTCGGCGCGTACGCGAGCGAGGAGCGCGACGACGTGGTGGACGCCGGCGACGGCGTCTCCGTCGCGGTGGACCCGCTCGACGGCTCCTCGAACCTCAAGTCGAACAACCCGATGGGGACCGTCGTCGGCGTGTACGACGCGCCGCTCCCCGCATCCGGCACCGGCCTCGTCGCCGCCGGGTTCGTGCTCTACGGCCCCATCACGACGATGGTCGTCGCGGAGGGCGCTGCGGGACGTCCGGCGAGTGACGCGACGGCGACCGAGTACGTCGTGGAGGACGGCACGCCCCGCGACGTGGGGGCCGTCGAACTCCCCGAGGACCCGACGGTGTACGGGTTCGGCGGCCGCGTCCCCGACTGGACCGACGACTTCGAGGCGTTCGTCCGCGAGGTCGAGGACGAACTGAAACTCCGGTACGGCGGCGCGATGATAGCCGACGTGAGCCAGGTGCTGACGTACGGCGGTATCTTCGGCTACCCGGGCCTCCGCGACCGCCCCGAGGGCAAACTCCGCCTCCTCTTCGAGGGCGCGCCAATCGCGTACGTCGTGGAAGCCGCGGGCGGCGCGTCCACCGACGGCGAGCGAAGCCTTCTCGACGTTCCCGCCACGCGCCTCCACCAGCGCACGCCCGTGTTCGTCGGGGACGACGCGTACGTCGAGCGCGTCGAATCGCTGTAGGCCGACATTTTCTTTAGCGACCCACCCCGAGTACTGGTATCCCATCGACACGTCCCCCGACACGGGTTCGACCGGTCGCCCTCCGCGAGGACGCGCGAGCGTGGCTCAGCCGAAACGCGTCCTTCACGCTCGTCGACGACTCGCCCGACGCGGTCGCCGTGAGCGACGACTCCACGCTCTCCGTGGACGCGCCCGCGGTCGGCTACGGTACCGGTCCCGCCGGCGCCGCTGCCGTCGTGGACGCGGACGTACCGGACAGTCACGCGCGTCTCGCCGCCGCGATCCGCGACGCCGCTGGCCACGACGCCCGCGCGTTCCCGATTCCGGTCGGCGAACCCGCGCGGTTGGACGCCCTCGCCCGCTACGACTTCTCGACGCCCGCGCTCGCCGCACACCTCGACGCGCTCGCCGTCGCGGTCCGCGAATCCCTCGACGCCGACGTGGGGTTCGTCGGCGTGCTGGACGCGGACACCGAGCGCTTCCTCGGCGTCGACGGCGCCGACTTCGCCGACATCTCGCGCGCCGACGCCGTCTGCGCGCACGGACTGCTCGCCGACGGCCCGGTCTGCATCCCCGACCTCGACGCCGACGTTCGGTTCCCCAGCAATCCGCTCGACGGCTTCGACCCCGCGGCGTACGCCGGCGCGCCCCTCACCACCTCGGACGGCCACCGTCTCGGGATGGTGTGCGTGCTCGACTCCGAACCGCGCGAGTTCGGCGGCGACGACGAGCGCGCCCTCTCGTGGTTCGCGGACTAGGTCGTCTCGCACGTCGAACGCCGGGGCGCGTAAGGGGAAACTGTTTCAAGCCGGTTCGACGAACGGGCCAGTATGAAGGTTCGTATCGGTGCAAACGCTACCGCCGAGGAGGCGGCGGCGGTGGCCGCCGCGCTCGCCGAACACTACCGGGACGACGTCGAGGTCTTCGTGGGGGAGAGCGACACACCCGCCGCGACCCGCGACGGGCCCGACGAGTCGGAACCAGAACAGGAGTACGAACCCACCGAGCGCGAAGAACAGCTGTGGGACGAAATCGAAGAAATCCTCGACGGCGGCCCGGAGAAGTACAAAGAACGCCTCTCCGAGCAGGGGAAACTGTTCGTCCGCGACCGTCTCGACCTCTGGTTCAACGCCGAGCAGAGCTCGGCTGGCAGCCGGACGGAGTCCGGCGACGGCGATGACGGCATTCTGTTCGAGGACGGGAAGTTCGCCGAGTGGGACTCAGAGGACCAGTTGCCCGCGGACGGACTCATCACGGGCGCGGCGGAGTTCGAGGGCCGCGACCTCCACTTCATGGCGAACGACTTCACCGTGAAGGCGGGGTCGATGGCGGAGAAGGGCGTGGAGAAGTTCCTCCGGATGCAGCAGCGCGCGCTCAAGACCGGGAAGCCCGTGCTCTACCTGATGGACTCCTCCGGCGGCCGCATCGACCAGCAGTCCGGGTTCTTCGCGAACCGCGAGGGCATCGGGAAGTACTACTATAACCACTCCCAGCTCTCGGGACGCGTCCCCCAGATCTGCGTGCTGTACGGGCCGTGTATCGCCGGCGCGGCCTACACGCCCGTGTTCGCGGACTTCACCGTGATGGTGGAGGGAATGAGCGCGATGGCTATCGCCAGCCCGCGGATGGTGCAGATGGTGACCGGCGAGGACATCGACATGCAGGAACTCGGCGGAGCGCGCATGCACGCCGAGGAGTCCGGGAGCGCGGACCTCGTCGCCGAGGACGAGGAACACGCCCGCGAACTCGTCGCGCAACTCACCTCCTACCTCCCGAACAACAGCGACGAGAAACCACCGCAGACAGACGGGAAGCCGCCCGCGAAGTCCCCGAAGGGCATCGACGCGGTCATCCCCGACGCCCCGAACCGCGCGTACGACATGCACGACGTCATCGACCGCGTCGTTGACGCCGGGAGCTTCTTCGAACTCAAGGAGTCCTACGGGAAGGAAATCCTCACCGGGTTCGGGCGCGTCGACGGCCGCCCCGTCGGTATCGTCGCGAACCAGCCCGCAGAGCGCGCGGGCGCAATCTTCCCGGACGCCGCCGAGAAGGCCGCCGAGTTCGTCTGGACCTGCGACGCCTACAACATCCCCCTCCTCTACCTCGCCGACACGCCCGGCTTCATGGCCGGCTCCGGCGTCGAGAAGGAGGCCATCCTGGAGAAGGGCAAGAAGATGATTTACGCCACCTCCGCCGCTACCGTCCCCAAGCAGTGCGTCGTCGTCCGGAAGGCCTACGGCGCCGGCATCTACGCGATGAGCGGCCCCGCCTACGACCCCGAATCCACCATCGCACTCCCGTCCGGCGAAATCGCCATCATGGGTCCCGAAGCCGCCATCAACGCCGTCTACGCGAACAAACTCAACGACATCGAAGACGAGGAGGAACGCGAGAAACGCGAACAGGAACTCCGCGAAGAATACCGCGAGGACATCGACGTGCACCGGATGGCGAGCGACGTGGTCATCGACGACATCGTCCCGCCCAGCACCCTCCGCGACGAACTCACCAACCGCTTCGACTTCTACGAAACCGTCGAGAAAGACGTCCCGGACAAGAAACACGGCACCATCATCTAGACCCCACGTTTTTCCTCCTCGGGTTCGCCGCTGGCGTCGTTCGAAAGAGCGCAAAGCGCTCTTTCGTGATGACGAGAGAGCGAAGCTCTCTCGAACCAAACCGCTCGGAGCAAAAACCTGGACTAAAAAGTGTCGCGCTCACTCCGTTCGCGCGGGAATGCACAGTCTGCCGTCCGCCACCTGCCTACGGTTTCCGGGCGAACAGGAGGTAGCCAGTGTGGCCGACGCCGGCCGTGCTGGGTCGGCTGCCGCGGTCGTCGAAGTCCATGCGGCGCTGGATGGTCTCGCGGGTTTCGACTTCCACGAGGCCGGCGTCGCGCGCGGCGAGTTCGCACTCGCGGGCGTTCTCGACGAACGGCGAGTAGACGGCGAGGAACCCGCCGCCGGCGAGATGGTTGGGAACGCGCTCGACGAGTTCGGGCGCGTTCGGCGTGTCGAGCGTCACGAGGTCGAACTCGTCCAGTTCGTCGAGTTCGTCCGTGAGGTCGCCGGTTCGCACGTCGACGGTGTCGTCCACGTCCGCGAGTTCCATGTTCTCGCGGGCGACCTCGGCGAACTCCTCCTTTCGTTCGAACGTCGTGACGGTCGCGCCGAGGCGCCCGAGGTAGGCGGCGAGCACGCCCGTCCCCGTGCCGGCGTCGAGCACGCGGTCACCGCGCGCCGCACCCGTATGGCCGATTACGAGGCCGATGTCCTTCGGCATCATCGGCGCGCCCGTGCGCTCGAGGTGGTCGAAGAGGTCGGGGCCGCGGAGGGCGCGCACCCGGAACTCCTCGCCGAGATGGGACTCGACGGTGTCCCCCGGTTCCACGTCCTCGGCGAGGTGGAGGACGCCGAGGTCCGTGTGGACCTCCTCCCCGGGTTCACAGAGGAATTCGCGGTCGCCCCGAACGACCAGTATCACTCTACGCGGTCAATCGCAGCCGCGAGGTCGCCGCCGGTCGCTTCGAGCGCCGCACGCGCTTCCTCCGCGCTCACGCCCGCACGGGCCGCGACGAGCTCGACGTCGTCGTCCGGAATCCCCGTGGATTCGCCCGCCGACTCGGCCTCGCCGGACTCGACTTCGCCAGCGGTGCTCTCGCGCTCCTCGGGTTCGCCGATGACCTGGTAGGTCTCCTGGCCGCGCGCGTCGATACGCGTCACGTCGGCGTCCGTGAACACGAGCTCCGTCCCGTCTGCGGTTCGGATGACGATCTCTTCGGCGTCGATAGTCTCCGTATCGATCCCCATCTGTTCCATCATCTGTTCCATCTTCCGCGGATTCATTCCGCCACCTCCTCCAAACATACCCAGAGAGTCACGCCGCGCGGCAAAAAACATGGCGGGTCCGACCGCAGAACACGCGGTCACTCGTCGCGGTCCGCGCCCCCACTCCCTCCCCGCGGCCGCTTAGTCGCCGCCTGCACCCTCTCTGACTTTCACCGCCATCCCGGAGTCGAAGTCCAGCATACCTTGTGCGTCGAGTTCCGCGCGACCGACGGCGATGACTTCGCCGCGTTCGTGTTCGACGACGACCTCGTCCTCGGGGCGGATGGCGTCGTCCGCTTCGTCGACGAACTTCGCGAAGACGTTCCGGCCGTCGCGGACGAACGGCTCGCTCTCGTCGCCGACGGTCACGCGGTAGCCGTCGATTGCGTCGTAGAGCCGGCGGCCGCCCGCGAGGCCGAGCGTGAACCGGCCGTCCATCCCGACGGAGACGAGGCGGCCGTTATCGCTCACGACCTGCCGCGGCCGCCCGGATGCCGAGCGCTCCACGCGGAACTCCTCGCCGTCCGGGAACAGCGCGTCGTCCGCTCCGCGACCGAACTGGTAGACCGCCATCCGCCGCAGCACCGCGAACTCGTCCATACCCGTTCAGGGGCCGCGACCCGCAAAACCCCGTCGAACCGATGGAGAATGGCTTATATGGCCCGCGGGAGAACCCATAGCTACGATGGCAAACCAGAAAGTCCTCTCCGGCGGCGCGCTCCTCGCGGTCGGAACCGTCCTCATCCTCTGGACCGGCATCAACTGGAACGGCGGTGCCGTCTCGCTCGGTATCGCCGCGCTCTCCACCATGCTCCTCGCGGCCGGCAGCCTCCTCATGGGGACGAGCGAAGGCGGGCGCTCCGTCTAGAGCAGGAACGTGTCCTCGCGGTCGCCGAGGTCGACGAACGCGTCCGCGCTCTCCTTGAGTTCGTCCGCGGTGCTCGACGCGAACCCCATCACTTCGATGCGCACGCCCTCGTGGCGGAGGTGACTGCATAATCGGGAGAAGTCGCCGTCGCCCGTGCAGAGCACGACGGTGTCGACGTGGTCGGCGAGCGTGACGGCGTCGAGGCTCATCCCCACGTCCCAGTCGGCCTTCTTCGACCCGTCGCCGAACGTCTTGATGTCCTTGATTTTCGTCTCGAACCCGATGTCGACGAGCGCGTCGAAAAAGGACTCCTCGTTCGGGCTGTCGGCGCGGATGACGTACGCGATGGCGCGCGTGAGTCGGCGGTTCTGCACGGCTTCCGAGAGGAGGCTCTCGTAGTCGACGTTCCGCGAGTACCGGCTGTGCGCGGAGTGATAGAGGTTCTGCGCGTCCGCCAGCACGGCGACGCGCTGGTCGTCGTGGATATCCGTCATACCGGGTCTGTGCCGGCCAGTCCTAAAAACTACGCGTCCGGCGTCCCGAACCGAGTGAGGGAGAGCGTGTCGGGGTCGAGGTCGTAGTACGACTCCCACGCAGGTGCGAGCGTGACGACTCGCGTCGGGCCGTACGTCGATTCCGTGTGTTGGTGGTGGTGGCCGACGAGGCAGAGGTCGGGTTCGAGCGCGTCGAGGAGTTCGTCGATGTACTGACAACCCACGTCGTACTCCTCGTCGACCGGCGCGCCGTGTGGCGCTTCGTGCGTCAACAGGACGTCCACGCCCGCCAGTTCTTTCGCGGCGGCGACGTCCTCGCGGACGAAGTGCCGGCGGCGGTCGTCGCGGAGGTCGCGGCGGGCGTAGTTGTACCGGGACGGCGCGTAGTTCCCGGATAGTCCGGCGACTCGGAGTCCCTGCACGTCGACGGCGTCGCTCGCGAGCAGTCGCGCGTTCTTCACGCGGTCGCTCTCGATGCGGCCGTGGCGGAGCGCGTCGATGACGTCGAAGTCCTCGTTGTTCCCCGCGATGAAGTACGTCTGTATCGGCAGTCGGTAGTAGAAGAGGTCGCCGGCCTGGAGCGCCACGTCGGCGTCGCTCGCGCGGTACGCGGCGAGGAGCGCCTGGCGCCGGTCGGGTTCGTTCGCGTGTGCGTCTCCGAGAACGAGCATTCACGTCACGGTCGGGCCGCGGGACACATAAACCCGGGCGGCAGCGCTCCGCGGACGGCAGAGGTTGCGAACGGCGACAACGCTTTACGACCCCAACCCCCAAACTGGAGTATGTGCCACGCGCGCTCCACTCGGTCGTCCGCGGCGGGGAGCGCTGGCGTCGTTTTCTCCTCGGGTGCGAAACGCAAACGCGCGCAGTAGTGGCTCCGCGCGGACTGACATTTCGTGCCGGGCCGTCCCCGACTGAATCACGCTCCGACCACGACGACTCCCGAGACACATGACACGAAACCTCACATCCGGCGTCTTCCCGGCGATGGTGACGCCCTTCGACGCGGACGGCAGTATCGACCACGACCAACTCGCAGCGGACGCCCGACGACTCGCGGACGCGGGCGTCGACGGCCTCGTTCCCGTCGGCAGCACGGGCGAGTCCGCGACGCTCACGCACGACGAACACATCGACGTCATCGAGACCGTCGTCGACGCGGTGGACGTGCCCGTCATCGCGGGAGCGGGGAGTAACGCGACCCACGAGGCCGTCTCGCTCTCCCGGCGCGCCGCGGACGCGGGCGCGGACGCGCTCCTCCTAATCTCGCCGTACTACAACCGCCCCGAGCCCGCGGGCATGGAAGCGCACTACCGACGCATCGCGGACGAAGTCGACATCCCCCAAATCATCTACAACGTCCCCGGACGCACCGGCCGAAACATCGCCGTCGACACCGCGGTGTCGCTCGCGGACCACGAGAACATCATCGGGTACAAGGCCGCGAGCGGCGACCTCGGCCGCATCGGCGAAGTCGCCGAACGCACCCGTAACGCGGAGTTCTCCGTGCTCTCCGGTGACGACGCCATGACGCTTCCCACGATGGCCGCCGGCGGCACGGGCGTCATCAGCGTCGCCGCGAACGTCGAACCCGAGCGGATGGTCGAACTGGTCGAGCGCGCCCACGACGACGAGTACGCGGCCGCTCGCGACGTGCACCACGAACTCGGGCCGCTCTTTCGAGCGCTGTTCGCGGAGACCAATCCCGTGCCCGTGAAGCACGCGCTCTCCCTCCGCGGGCACGGCACCGCGACGTTCCGCGACCCGCTGTCGCCGGCGAGCGAGGAGACTATCGACCGACTCGACGCTGTCCTCGCCGAGCTATGAGAATCGGCGTCACCGGCGCGACCGGCCGCATGGGCCGCGAAGTCCTCGCCGCCGCCCGCGAGCGCGACATCTCCGTGGCGTTCGCCGTCTCCCGCACGCCCGACGACGCCGACACCGACGCGCCCGTCGTCACGCCCGCGGAGTTCGCGGCCGCCCTCGACGACCACCAGCCCGATGCAATCGTGGACTTCACTGTCCCTGAAGCGGCGGTCGAGTACGTCGCGGCCGCGGCGGACGCCGGCGTCCCCGTGGTCACCGGCACCACCGGCTTCAGTGAATCCGACGAGGCCGCGCTCCGGGACGCCGCCGACTCGATTCCCGTCGTCCGGGGCGCGAACTTCTCCCGCGGCGTGCAGGCGCTCCTTTCGGTCGCCCGCACCGCCGTCTCCGCGCTCCCCGAGTACGACGTGGAACTCACCGAAACCCACCACAACGGGAAGCGTGACGCTCCCAGCGGCACCGCGAAGCGCATCCTCGACACCGTTGAAGCCGAACGCGAGGACGCCGGCGAGCGCGTGCACGGCCGCGAGGGCGACGCGCCCCGTCAGCCCGGCGAAATCGGCGTGCACGCCCGCCGCGCCGGCGACATCACGGGCGAACACGAACTCCTCCTCGCCGGCAACGACGAGTCGCTCTCGCTCACGCACCGCGCGGGCGACCGCGGCGTGTTCGCCGCCGGCGCGCTCGACGCCGCCCGCTTCGTACAGGACGCCGAACCGAACTACCACCGATTCTCCGACATCGCAGCCGACCTATGACACTCGAATCCGACATCTCCGACCTGTGGCAGCGCCACCAGAACGACGAGGCGTCCTTCAGCGAGGCCGAGGACACCCTGGACGCGTTCCTCGACGCGCTCGAAGCCGGCGACATCCGCGCCGCCGAGAAGACCGATGGGTCGTGGGAGGCGAACGAGTGGGTGAAGCAGGGCATCCTCCTGAACTTCGGCCTGCGCGCGACCGAGGCCCGGGAGTACGGCGATGTCACCTACCACGACGTGCTCCCGCTCCGCGACACCGCCGACCTCGGCGAGCGCGGCACTCGGAACACGCCCGACGGAACCGTCATCCGCCGCGGCGCGTACGTCGGCGAGAACGCCATCATGATGTCGCCCTCGTTCGTGAACATCGGCGCGTACGTCGGCGACGGCACGCTCGTCGACTCCTCGGACACTGTCGGCTCCTGTGCGCAAATCGGGAGCGACGTGAAGCTCGGCGCGAACACGCTCATCGGCGGCGTCCTCGAACCCGTCGAGAGCGCGCCCGTCGTCGTCGAGGACGGCGTCAGCCTCGGCGCGGGCTGCCGCGTCACCTCCGGGTTCGTCGTCGGCGAGAACTCCGTCGTCGGCGAGAACACCCTGCTCTCCCCCCGGATTCCGGTCTACGACCTCGTGGAGGACGAGGTTCTGTACGGAGAACTCCCGCCGGAGCGCCGCGCGTTCGCGCGGTTCGTGGAGTCCTCGGTGAGCGACAACGACCTCATCCCGGGCGCGGCGTACAAGCCCGCGGTCGTCGCGACCGAACTGGAGAACCAGACGCTGGAAGCCAGCCAGCGGGAGGACGAACTCCGGTGAGCGTACGCCGGCTCGCCGAGTGGTCCGACACCCGCCTCCGTCGGCTCGCCGACGAGCACGGCACGCCGCTCTACGTGCAGGACCACGACCGCGTCCGCGAGAACTACCGGCGGCTCGTCGACGCGTTCCCGGACGCGGACGTGCTGTACGCCGTGAAGGCGAACGCCGGCCGGCACGTCCTCGACACGCTCCGCGAGGCGGGTGCGGGCGCGGAGTGCGCGAGCGCCGGCGAACTGAAGCGCGCGCTCGATGCCGGATTCGACCCGAGCGATATCCACTACACGCCCGTCAATCCGCCCGCCCGCGACCTCGACTACGCGGTCGACCGCCTCGCCGATACGGACGCCACGGTCACCGTCGGCTCAGCCGACACGCTCGACCGGCTCGCGGAGCGCGGGTTCACCGGCCGTGTGCTGGTGCGCGTCCACCCCGGCGTCGGCGCGGGCCACTCGGCCGAAGTCGCGACGGGGGCGGACGCGAAGTTCGGCGTCCCCCGTGACCGCGTGCACGGCGTCCTCGCCGACGCGGACGACCGCGGGTTCGACGTTCGCGGCCTGCACGCCCACACGGGAAGCGGCCTCCTGACCGCGAGCGACCGCGACGACCACCGTACCGTCGTCGAGACGCTCGCCGACCTCGTCGCCGACAGCCCCGTGGACCTCGACCGCGTGGACGTGGGCGGCGGGTTCGGCGTCCCCTACCGCGAGTCCGAACCGCCGCTCGACCTCGACGCCGTCGCGGCCGCCACCCGGGACGCCCTCGCCGGCCTCGACGTCGACCTCGTCATCGAACCCGGCCGCTACCTCGTCGCCGACGCCGGCGTCCTCCTCACCACCGTCAACACCACGAAGGAGACCGACGGCGACCTGCTCGCCGGCGTCGACGCCGGGATGACGACGCTGATTCGGCCCGCGCTCTACGACGCCTACCACGCCGTCCGCAACCTCGCGCCCGACGCCGCCGACCGAATCTCCGTCTCGACCTCCGTGGTCGGCCCCGTCTGCGAGAGCGCGGACGTCCTCGCCGAGGGCCGCGACCTCCCGCGCGTCGAACGCGGCGACCTGCTCGCCGTCGGGAACGCCGGCGCGTACGGCGTCGAGATGGCGAGCACGTACAACTCCCGACCCCGGCCCGCCGTCGTCGCGCTCGACGGTGACGGCGAGACGCTCGTCCGTCGGCGCGAGACCCTCGCCGACCTCACACTCCACGAAGCATGATTCCCTACGACATCTACCACGGCACCAGCAACGACTTCGCCATCGTCGACGCGAACGCACAGCACGTCCCGGACCGCAGCGCGTTCGCGGAGTCGCTCTGCGCCGACCTCGACATCGACGGCGTCCTCTTCCTCGCGATTAACGACTCCACTCGACCGCCGCGGGCGGTGATGACGCTCGTCCAGCCTGACGGCGGCACCGCCGCGATGTGCGGGAACGGCGCGCGCTGTGCGGCACGCTGGGTCGCCGCGCGCACCGACGCCGACGAAGTGATGCTCGACACGCAGGCCGGCACCCGCCGCACCGTCGTGGACGGCGACGACGTGGCGGTCGAGATGGGCGCGCCCGCCTTCACTCCCGCGTCCGTCCCCGTCACCGGCGACGACCCGATGATTCGCGAGGATATCGCGGGCTACACCGTCACCGCGGTGAACACGGGCGTCCCGCACGCGGTCGCGTTCGTGGACGACGTGGACGCCGTCGACATCGACGCGGACGCCCCGCCGATTCGCCACCACGACCGCTTCCCCGAGGGCGCGAACGCGACGTTCGCGGAGGAAACCGAGACGGGATTCCGCCAGCGGACGTTCGAACGCGGCGTCGAGGGTGAAACCCAGTCCTGCGGCACGGGCGCGGTCGCTGTCGCGGTCGTCGCCGCCCGCGAGGGCCGCGTCCCCGAGAACGCCACCGTCAGCGTCTCCCCGCCCGGCGGCGACCTCACCATCGACCTCGACGGCGACACCGCCGTGCTCCACGGCCCCACGACCGTCGTCGGGGACGGCGAAGCCGAGCGCACGCCCGTGCGCCGGATGGACACGTGAACCCCCTCGACTTCCTCGAGCGCGCGGTCCGCACGCCCTCCCACGAGAACGTCGACGCGATGCGCACCCTCCTCCTGGACGAACTCGCCGACCACGACCCCGAGGTGGACGACGCCGGGAACGTGCTCGCCTCTCGGGGGTCGGGCCGGCCGCACGTCGTCCTCAACACCCATATCGACACCGTGCCGCCGCACGTTCCCGCCAGCCGCGACGGCGACACGCTCCACGGCCGCGGGTCCTGTGACGCGAAGGGACCGCTCGCCGCCCTGCTCGCCGCGTTCGACCGCGTCGACCCCGATACGGGCCGAGTGACGCTCGCGGTCACGCCGGACGAGGAGACGGACTCGACCGGTGCGCACGCCCTCGAACTGGCCGATGTGGACGGGTACATCGTCGGCGAACCCACGAGCCTGAACGCCTGCACGAGCGCCCGCGGGCGCTTCCAGGGGACCGTCGAACTCGGCGGCGAGGGCGCGCACGCCGCACAACCACAGGAGGGCGTGAACGCGATTCAGGCCGCCGCGCCCGTGCTCGACGCTATCGACTCCTACGACGCCGAACACGGCCCGAGCCGGCACGACGAACTGGGACCGCCGACGCTCGTCGCCACCAAGATTCGGGGCGGCGAGGCGACGAACCGCGTCCCGAGCGACGCCAGCGTCACGTTCGACCGGCGGAGCGTCCCGCCCGAAACCGAGGCCGAGTTCTTCGCTGCGTTCGCGGACCACGTCGGCGTCTCCGTTCCCGACGACGTGACCGTCACCGTCGCGCGCGCCGAGCGCGACACGCCCTTCCTCGAAGCCTTCCACACGCCGAGCGACGCGAGCGTCGTTCAGGCGCTCGTCGACGCCGGCGCGGGCCGCCCCCGTCCGTTCGGCGCCGCCACCGAAGCCTCCTACTTCGCGACCGACGCGCCGACGGTCGTCTTCGGCCCCGGCGACCTCGCCGTCGCGCACTCCAGCGACGAACACGTCGCCCTCCCCGACGTGGAGCGCGCCGCCGAGGTCGTCGAAGGCGCGCTCGCCGACCTGGTCGGGTAGGTCACGTCGGAAGTGCGGCGAAGACCGAGAACACGAGGAAGCGAACGGCGAAGATAGCGGCGTACCACGCGCTCGTAGCGACGAGGATGAGCCACGTCGCGCCGTCGTAGCCGTTCGAGTCCCAGTCGACGCCCAGCCGCGGGAGGCCGACCGCCGCGACGACCGGTCCCCCGACGACGTACACGACGGAGACGAGGGCGAGCGCGGCGAGGAACGCGCCGAGGTAGGGGAGCGAGAGCGCGACCGCGACCACCGGGTACGTGACGCCGAGCGAGCCGGTCGGCGGGAGCGCGGAACAGCGCACGGAGCCGTTCCGACGCCAGAACCGGACTCCAGACGACCGCCGCGACCAGACCCGGGGCGAGCGCGAACGCGAGCGTCCACACCCACGCCGCGACCGACTCGGGAATCCGTACGAGCACGCGGGCGTGTTCCGGCACGCCCGAGATAGGTCTTCTCCCTAGAACGCGCCGACGCCGAAGACGACCGTGAGAACGGCGGTGAGAATCGGAACCATGGCGACGTCGAGGAGGACGCCCGCGCGCAGCATCTCGTCGCGAGTGACCTCGCCGGTGCCGTAGACGATGGCGTTCGGCGGGGTGGCGACGGGGAGCGCGAACCCGAAGCTCGCCGCGGCGGCGCTCCCGACCGCGAGATAGGTCGCCGCCTCGGGGCCGGTCATCCCGAACGCGGGGCCGACGGCGAGGCCGACGCCGATGAGGAGGGGGGCCATCACGGCCGCGGTCGCCGTGTTCGAAGCGAGTTCGGAGAGCGCGACGGTGACGAGCGCGACGACGGCGAGCAGGAGGACGATGGACGGGAGCGCGAGGCCGCCGAACAGCGCGCCGGCGAGCCACTCGGTCGCGCCGGTCTGCCCGAGCGCGTCCGCGAGACTGATGCCGCCGCCGAACAGGAGGAGCGTCGCCCAGTCGATATCTCGGATGCTGTTTTCGTCCGCCGCGCCGACGAGCACGAGGAGCGGCACGGCGAGCAGGCCGACGAGCGCGTAGTACAGCAGTCCCTGGTGGCCGAGCGTGCCGAGCGCGGACTCGCCCGTTCCGCCGAAGACGGTGACGTGCCACGTCGCCGGAAGCAGGCCGTCGAGGAGGAAGCCGAGGCCGCCGACGACCCAGAGGCCGGCGACCAGCGCGAACACGGCTGCGACCCGGCGGCCGTCGCGGTCCAGCGCGGGAACGTCGGGGTGGTCGGCGGGCGCGAGCGCGTCCGCGTCGAGGGCGGGCGGGAAGACGGCGAGCAGGACGGCGCAGACGACGGGGAGGCTCACCGCGGCGAGCGGGACGCCGACGAGCAGCCAGTCCGCGAAGGACACCGAGACACCGAGCAGTTCGTCGAGTTGGCCGACGACGATGGCGTTCGGCGGCGTGCCGATGAGGGTGGCGACGCCGCCGACGGACGCGGCGTACGCGACGCCGAGCAGGAGGGCGACGCGGAAGTTCCGGCCGCCGCCCGCGGACTCCGCGATGCCGAGTGCGACGGGAGCCATCAGGGCCGCCGTCGCCGTGTTCGAGATGACCATCGACAGCGCCGCGGTCGAGAGCATCACGCCGAACACGGTTCGGCGGGGCGTGGAGCCGACTCGTCTGAGGAGCGCGAACGCGACGACACGGTCGATGCCGTGCTCGCGGAGCGCGCCGGCGAGCACGAACGTCCCGAGGAAGAGGAAGACGACGGGGTCCGCGAACCCGGAGAGCGCGCCTTCGAGCGAGGACACGCCGAGTCCGGCGAGGAGCATCGGGACGCAGAGCGCCGTCACCGAGAGCGGGAGCGCGCCCGTCACCCAGAGTACTGCCGCGAACACGCCGGTCGCGAGCGCGTACCGGCCGGTCGTCGATAATCCCTCCGCGGACAGGCCGAACGCCACCAGTCCCGTGAGTGCGAGCGCGCCCGCGACGGTGAGCGCGTTCCGCTGATTCATCACCTCCCTCGTCTCGCGGTATCGAGAAAAACCCCCGTGCGGCGGAAGCCTTATGATGGAGTGTAAAGTAGGATTTACTGTAAAGGGTGCTTTACACAATGTCGGTGTCACAGACTGAAACGGGATTCACCCGTCAAACCTACGAACGAATCGTGTACGGGCTGTTCGCGCTAGCCATCATCGGCCTCTTCGCCGGAATGGGATTCGACCGCCCGGTAGCGGGCATCGCCGTCTACCTGCTCGGCTGCTGGCTCGGCGGCGGTATCGCCGTGCTCGCGCCGAAGTTCACCGACGCGACACTCCAGGACGAACGCGACGACGACCTCCACAACCGCGCGAGCGGCCTCACGATGGGTATCGCTATGCTGGTCGGTCTCAGCGTCATCCCCGCGCTGTACGTCCTCGACGCCGGCAACTACGTCGAACTCACGGGAACCGTCTGGGGCGGCATCTGGGTCGCGTCCGCGCTCTTCCTGCTCTACGGCGTCTGCTTCGGCGTCGTCAAACGCCGCCAATGAAAAACGACCTCCCCGAGCGACGCGAGCGCGCGGGCCTGAGTCAGGCCGACCTCGCCGACGCCGTCGGCGTCACCCGCCAGACCATCAACGCCATCGAACGCGACCGCTACGACCCCTCGCTCGAACTCGCGTTCGCCCTCGCCGCCCACTTCGACTGCCGGATAGAGGACGTCTTCACGCCCGACGACTAGAAGCCCTTCCCCATCAGCTCGCGGGCGATGATGTTCTTCTGAATTTCGGTGGTCCCCTCGTAAATCTGGGTGATTTTCGCGTCGCGATAGAGGCGTTCAACGTCGAAGTCGTTGACGTAGCCCGCGCCGCCGTGAATCTGGACGGCCTCGTCCGCGCACTCGACTGCGGTCTTCGACGCGAACTCCTTCGCCATGGACGCGAGCGCGGTGAGCTGGTCGTCCGCGTTGTCCACGCTCCACGCGCTCTTGTACGTGAGGTTGCGCGCGGCCTCCGTCTTCGTGTGCATCTCGGAGAGCTTGTGCTGGATGGCCTGGAACTCCCCGATGGACTTCCCGAACTGCTCGCGCTCCTGCGCGTAGTCGAGCGCGCGCTCGCACGCGCCCTTCGCGATACCCACCGCTTGTGCGGCGACCATCGTCCGCGTCTCGTCGAAGAACTGCATCAACTGGAGGAAACCCATGCCCTCCGTTCCCACGAGGTTCTCCTCGGGGACACGCACGTCGTCGAAGATGAGTTCGGCGGTGTCGCTCGCGCGGATACCGAGTTTGCCCGTGATTTTCTCCGAGCTGAAGCCGTCGCGGTCGGACTCCACGATAATCTGACTGAAGCCCGCGTACCGGTCCTCAGCGTCGGGGTTCGTCTTGCACATCACGACGAAGTAGTCCCCGACCGAGCCGTTCGTAATCCACATCTTGTTGCCGTTGAGGACGTATTCGTCGCCGTCCTTCTCGGCGCGCGTGGAGACGGCGGACACGTCGCTGCCCGTGTCCGGCTCCGAAATCGCGGTTCCCATGACCGCGTCGCCCGCCGCGATGGGCGCGAGGTACTCCTCCTTCTGCTCCTCGGTGCCGAACTCGCGGATGGCGTCCGCGCCGAACGCCGCGCTCGTGATGGAGAGCGCGATACCCGGGTCGTAACTGAACAGTTCCTCGATGATGATGGCGTTCTCCAGGGGAGTGTAACCCGCGCCGCCGTACTCGATAGGGATGCCGGAGCCCGTGAGCCCCATCTCCGCGGCCTTCTCCATGACTTCGTAGGGGTACTTTTCCTCCACGTCGTACTCGGTGGCGACGGGCGCAATCTCGTTCTCCGCGAACCGTCGAACCTCCTCCCGAATCGCTTCCTGCTCGTCGGATAGCTCGAAATCCATACGAGAGTTCTTCCCACACGCGGGCTTAGGCGCTCCGGAACTACCGGAAACGGACACGGAGTTCATTCCGCGCGCTGTTTCACTCCGCGTCGCGCGCCAGCTCCGCGCCGTATCCCGTGTACGAGGCGGGCGTGAGCGCGAGCAGCTCCTCCCGCACGGATTCGGAGACGTCGAGGTCGCGGAACAGCTCGTGGAAGTCCTCGATGGTGACGCGGCGACCCCGCGTGAGGGCCTTCACGCGCTCGTAGGCGTCGCTGTGGCCCTCCCGGCGGAGGATGGTCTGCACGGCCTCCCCGATGACCTCCGGCGTGTCGTCCAACTCGGCGCGCATCACCTCGGGGTTCGGTACGACCTTCCCGAGGCCGTCCCCGAGCTTCAGGTAGCCGATGAGGCAGTGCGCGAACGCACTCCCGATGTTTCGCTTCACCGTGGAGTCGGAGAGGTCGCGCTGGAGTCGGCTCTTCGTCAGGTAGTCTCCGAGGAATTCGAGGTCGGAGTTCGCCTTCGAGAGGTTCCCCTCGGAGTTCTCGAAGTCGATGGGGTTCACCTTGTGCGGCATCGTCGAACTCCCCGTCTCGCCCGCTGTCGCCTCCTGTCCGAGGTATTTATCGGAGACGTAGCGCCAGGCGTCCCGGTCGAGGTCGAGGAGCACGTCGTTCACGCCGCCGAGCGCGTCGAACAGCTCGCAGAGGTCGTCGCTCGGGTTCACCTGCGTGACGTGGCTCGCGTGCTGGAGGCCGAGTTCGTGGACGAACTCCCTACTAAATGCTCGCCAGTCCACGTCGGGGTAGGCGGCGCGGTGCGCGGCGTAGGTGCCGGACGCGCCCGCGAGCTTTCCTTCCAGTCCGTCGAGCGCGTCGTCGACGCGGCCGAGCGCGCGGCCGAGCCGGCTCGCGTACACCGCCATCTCCTTCCCGAACGTCGTCGGCGTCGCGGGCTGGCCGTGCGTCCGCGCGAGCATCGGAACCTCAGAATACTCGTGCGCCATCTCGACGAGTTCGTCCCGCACGTCGCGGAGTTCCGGCACCAGCACGTCCTCGACTGCGGGCCGCACCAGGATGCGGTAGGCGAGGTTGTTCACGTCCTCGCTGGTGAGGCCGAAGTGAATCCACGAGTGCGCGCGAGCCGGCGCGCCCTCCCGGACGAAGTACTCGACGGCCTTCACGTCGTGGTTGGTCGCCGCGTACTCGCCGTAGCCCTCCGTCTCGATTTGCTTCACGAGCTCCGCGTCGGACTCGTCGAACGCGTCGTACAGGTCGCGGAGCGCCGCCACCTCGTCGTCCGTGAACGCCAGCGGAATCGCGTCCACCTCGGCGAGCGAGAGCACGTACTCGACTTCGACCTCGACGCGCGCGCGCATCAGTGCGGCTTCGCTCGCGTACTCGGCGAGCGGGCGGGTTCGGCCGGCGTAGCGGCCGTCCAAGGGACTCACGGCGTACAGCGGGTTCATGGCGGGGAGTGACGCCCGCACGCAAAAGGCGTGTCGAAACATCACGGGAGTGCATATAACGAACCCATACCTCCCCGAACGGCCGTGTTTCTATCCGCGTCCCTGCATACCTGGCTGCGTAGAACCGCAATTACTTTGCGGCGCGCGCGCCCGGACTCGGGTATGACGACCATCGCCGGTCTCGCCGGGAACCGCGGCCGCAACCTCCGGAACATCGCGGACACGCTCGACGACGTAGAACTGGGCGTCGTGCTCACGAACCGCGCCGATGCGCCCGTTCTCGACGCCGCCGCCGACCGCGGCATCCCCACCGAGGTCGTGACCCGCGAGGAGGGCGAGTCCCGCGAATCCCACGAGGAACGCGTGCTCGACGCGCTCGCCGACTACGACTTCGACCTCGTCTGCCTGGACGGGTACATGCGGGTGCTCACCGACACCTTCCTCGACGCCGCGCCGCTGACGCTGAACGTCCACCCGAGCCTCCTCCCCGCCTTCGACGGCATGAACGCCCACCAGCAGGTGCTGGACGCGGGCGTCCGCGTCACCGGCTGCACTGTCCACATCGTCACCGAGGAGGTGGACGACGGCCCAATCGTCACCCAGGAACCCGTCCCCGTCTTCGAGGACGACGACGCTCAGGCCCTGAAGGAGCGCGTGCTCCACGAGGCCGAGTTCGAGGCGTACCCGCGCGCAGTCCAGTGGTTCCACGACGGCGACCTCACCGTCGAGGACGGCGAAGTCAGCATCCCTGCGGACGCGTCCGGCGACTTCCCCGTGCGCCGACTCGTCTCCGACGACCGCGACAGCGAACTCCGGTACGGCGAGAACCCCCATCAGAACGCCGCGGTCTACCGCGACCGCACCACCAGCGAGGCGAGCGTCGTCGGCGCACCCCAGCTGAACGAGGGCGCGAAAGCGCTCTCCTACAACAACTACAACGACGCGGACGGCGCGCTCGACCTCATCAAGGAGTTCGAGGAACCGGCGGCCGCCGTCATCAAACACACCAATCCCGCGGGCTGCGCGACCGCCGCCACCCTCAGCGACGCGTACGCCGACGCGCTCTCCACCGACCCGATGAGCGCCTTCGGCGGTATCGTCGCGCTCAACCGCGAGTGCGACGCCGAGACCGCGGAACAAATCGTGGACTCCTTCAAGGAAGTCGTCGTCGCGCCCGGCTACACCGACGCCGCCCTCGACGTGCTCACGGGGAAGAAGAACCTCCGCGTGCTCGACGTCGGAAGTCTGGACGGCTACAGCGAGCGCTTCACCGAGAAACCGCTCACGGGCGGCCGGCTCGTTCAGGAACGCGACCGCCAGTCTCTCACCGCCAACGACCTCGAAATCGTGACGGAGCGCGAACCCACGGACGAACAAATCGAGTCGATGCTGTTCGCGTGGCAGACCATCAAGCACGTCAAATCGAACGCCATCCTGTTCGCGCAGGGAACCGAAACTGTCGGCATCGGCATGGGACAGGTCTCCCGCGTCGACGCCGTCCGACTCGCCGCGATGAAGGCCGACGAACACGCCGAGGGCAAGTCCGCCGACGGCGCCGTGATGGCGTCCGACGCCTTCTTCCCGTTCCCGGACGGCGTCGAGGAAGCCGCCGACGCCGGCATCAGTGCAGTAATTCAGCCCGGCGGCAGCGTGAACGACGACGACGTCATCGAGGCGGCCAACGACCACGACATCGCGATGGTCTTCACCGGGAACCGGGCGTTCCGGCACGACTGATAGTTCTGGTCCTGGCGGTGCCGGAAATCCAGAGATTTCCTGCACGGCGGAAGACCGGTCTTCCGCAAGACTCTCCAAGGGCGACGAGCGAGCGGTGCGAGCGAGGAGGGCTTGGGTCTTTCACCGGGAACCGGGCGTTCCGGCACGACTAGCGTTCGCGTTTCGGGGGTCGCTGAGGGCGTGGTTCGACAGGCCTTTGCGGCCGCCCGGTGAGGACTCGGTGTATGCGATACGACGAGGCTGCGGACTTCCTGCTCGACCTCCAGCGGTACCGGCCGCGCGCGGGCACGGACTCGACGGCCGACCTACTGGACGCGCTCGGCGACCCCCACGAGGGGCCGGCGTACGTCCAGATTGCGGGGTCGAACGGGAAGGGGAGCACCGCCCGGATGCTCGAATCCGTTCTCCGGGAGGCGGGCCTGGACGTGGGGCTGTTCACGTCCCCGCACTTCGACGACGTGCGGGAGCGCGTTCGCGTGAACGGCCGGAAGATGCCGAAATCGGCGCTCACCGAGTTCGTCGAGGACGCGAAACCCCACCTCGTGGAGCGCGCGGCGGCCGACGACCCGGCGACGTTCTTCGAGGCGGTGACCGCGATGGGGCTCTGGCACTTCGGCCGCGAGGACGTGGACGTGGCGGTGCTCGAAGTCGGCATCGGCGGGAAGTACGACGCGACGAGCGTCGTCGACCCCGAAGCCGCGGCGGTGACGAGCGTGACGCTCGAACACCAGAGCGTGCTCGGGGACACCGTCGAGGAGATAGCGCGCGACAAGGCGCACGTCGCGCCCGCGGACCGCCCGCTCGTCACCGCCGCCACCGGGGACGCGCTCGACACTGTCCGCGACCAAGCGGGCGATGTGGTCGTCGTGGGCGAGGACGTGACCGTCGACTACCGGGGGCGAGTCGGCCTCGCGGAGGCCGCGGTGGGCATCGACGGCGGGGACTGGGCGGTGTCGGCGCGCCTCCCCCATCCCGGCCGACACCAGGCCGAGAACGCGGGCGTCGCGGCCGTGCTCGCGCGCCAGCTCGCGGACGCTGATTCCGGGACAATCGCGCGCGGCATCCGGGGCGCGCACTGGCCCGGCCGGTTCGAGGTGATGGACGATTCGCCCCTGACCGTGCTCGATGGCGCGCACAACCCCGGCGCGTGCGACGCGCTTGCCGACGTGCTCGCGGAGTACGACTACGACGACTTGGTGCTCGTGCTGGGTGCGATGAACGACAAGGACCACGCGGGGATGGCGGACGCGCTCCCCGACCCCGCGACGGTCGTCGCGTGCGAACCCGCGACGCCGCGCGCCGAAGACCCTGACGTACTCGCCCGGGTCTTCGAGGACCGAACGGACGACGTGCGGGTCGTCGAGAACGTCGAATCCGCGCTCGACACGGGACTCGACGCCGCCGGCCCCGACGACCTCGTGCTCCTCACGGGGTCGCTGTACGCGGTCGCGGAGGGGCGGCGGCGCTGGACGCGCACCGCCACGCCCCGCGTCGTTCGCGGTCGGGGTGACGCGACTCGGGCGCTCGACGCCGCCGACGCCCCGGATGGAACCCCGGACGACCACGTGGGTGCGACCAGAACCATCCGGCTCCGCGAGCGCCAGGCGGAACGCGTGGAGACCGCGATGACCGCCGCTGGCGGCGCCTGCGAGGTGTCCGCGCTCCGCAGCCAGCCCGGGAACTACCTCGGCGTGGTGCTCTCCGGCTCCCGCGCGACCTTCAGCGCGCTCTGCGACCGACTCGACGACGCCCCGGACGGCCTGCCCGCGGTCGCGTCCGACCTCCGCGACTCCTTCGACACCGAGGGGACGAACTACCCGTGGGACGACGGCACGGCCGTGATGGGCATCCTGAACGTCACGCCCGATTCGTTCCACGACGGCGGCGAGTACCGCGCGGTCGAGGACGCCGTCGCGCACGCGGAGGACCTCGTCGCGGCGGGCGTGGACGTCATCGACGTGGGCGGCGAGTCCACGCGACCCGGCGCGGACCCCGTGCCCGCCGCGGAGGAAATCGACCGTATCGTCCCCGTCATCGAACGCATCAGCGACCTCGACGCGCTTGTGAGCGTGGACACGATGAAGGCCGAGGTCGGACGCGCCGCGCTGGAGGCGGGCGCGGACATCCTCAACGACGTGACCGGACTGGGCGACCCCGAGATGCGGTTCGTCGCCGCCGAGCACGACGCGCCGCTCGTCGTGATGCACTCGCTGCACGCGCCCGTCGAGCCGGGCGAGTCCGTCACGTACGACGACGTGGTGGACGACGTGCTCGACGAACTCCGCGAGCGCGTGCTGCTCGCGGAGAAAGCCGGCCTGTCGCGGGAGAAGATTATCGTCGACCCCGGCATCGGGTTCGGGAAATCAGTCGGGGAGAACTTCGA
This sequence comes from Salarchaeum sp. III, assembly GCF_036418315.1. NCBI lineage: Archaea > Methanobacteriati > Methanobacteriota > Halobacteria > Halobacteriales > Halobacteriaceae > Salarchaeum > Salarchaeum sp. III. The sequence goes on from NZ_JAZHPG010000027.1 coordinate 756,866, forward strand.
GATTCTCGACCGTACGGCGGAGTTCCGCGCGCTCGGCTGTCCCGTGCTCGTCGGACACAGCCACAAGTCCATGTTCGGGCGAGTAGACCGCTACCCGGACGAGGGCGGGTACGCGACCGTCGCCGCGACCGCGCTCGCGGCCGACCGCGGCGCGGACATCGTGCGCGTCCACGACGCCGCGGAGAACGTCGCCGCCGTCCGGGTCGCGGACGCAGTTCGCGGGGGGAGTGACGATGCCTGACGACGCCCGCGACCTCCGGCGGCGCGTGATGGACGGCTACGACGGCCTCGCGGACGCGTACGCCGACCAGCGCGACGCCAGCGACGACGACCCCGACCTGCTCGCCCGACTGCTGGCCGACCTCCCCGAGGGCGCGCGCGTACTCGACGCCGGCTGCGGCGCCGGCGACCTCGTCCTCGACTCGCTTCCCGCGAACGCGACGGGCGTCGGTATCGACCTCTCCCGCGAACAGGTCGAGCGAGCGAGCGCCCGAACGGACGCCGTCGCCCGAGCCGACATGACCCGCCTGCCGTTCGACGCGAACGCGTTCGACGCCGCCACCGCGATGTACTCGGTGATTCACGTCCCCGCCGCGGACCACGGCAGTTTCTACGCGGAACTCGCGCGCGTCCTCCGCCCCGGCGGCGACGCAGTCGTCGTCACCGGCCACGACGCGTGGACGGGCGCGAACGCGGACTGGCTCGACGCGGGCGTCGAGATGGCGTGGAGCTGGCCGGACCTCGAAGAGACGCGAGAACTGGTGGCCGACGCCGGCCTCGAAATCCGCGCGGAAGAAGACGTGGGGGACTCACTCGGCGGGGAGTTCCGCCACCTCCGCCTGCGTCAGTCGTAGCCCGCGCCGCCCCCGCGGTAGAAGTCGAGGTACGTCTCCGCGAAGGCCGTTTCGTCGCGGTCGGCGAACCGCTCCGACACGTCCTCCCGGGGGATGTCCGTCGCCTCGGCGAGGCGTTCCGTTATCTCCTCGTCGTTCGTCGCGAGGAACCCACGGGGTTCCTGCTCGACGAGTTCGTGCGCGCTCGACTGCGCGTGGTACTCCACGATACCGACGCAGCCGCAGGCGAGCGCGCGCAGGAGGTCGGTCGCGAACGTCGTCCGGCGCGCCGTGTGCACGTAGACGTGCGCGTCCTTGAACAGCGCGATGCGCTCCGTCACGTCCTTCTCGCCGACGAACTCGACGCGGTCGTCGATGCGGAGGTCGCGGACCTGGCGCTCGTAGTTCGCGCGCTCGGGGCCGTCCCCGACGATGGTCGCGCTCCAGTCGTACTCGCGGAACTCCGCGAGCGCGAGCAGGAGGCTTTCGAGGTTCGCGTCCTCGTCCAGCCGCCGCGAGTAGACGATGTCGCCGCAGGGCTCGGGGTCGGTGGTTCGGATGCGCTCCATCTCGATGGGGTTCCCGAGCGTCGTGAGCGCCGAGGAGGGGACGCCGGCTTCGCGGAGCGCGGTGGCGACGGTCCGTGCCGGGACGACGACGGGACCGCCACCGGCTGCGAACCGCAGACAGCGGTCGGCGAGCGCGCCGCGCTCGGGGGAGTCGTACACGTCGCTCACGAACGCGGTGTCCCCGAGCGCGCCGACGCGAGCGGCCGCGAGGTGGCTCGGCGGGCCGAACGCGTGCACGACCTCAGGGTCGAGTTCGTGGAGCGCGCCCGGCACTCGAACCGGGAACTTCCAGTCGTCCGGCTCGTCGGTGGCGGCGACGTACTCGATGTCGTCGTGTTCGAACTCGTCCACGTCGCCCTCCCACCACTGACTGCAGAGGACGGACACGTCGTGGCCGCGCGCGACCAGGAGGCCGGCGAGGCGGTCGAGGCGTTCGGCGGACTCCGGGACGGTCTCGTGATGGACTGTGTGGTCCGCGACGAACGCCACGCGCATACACGAGAGGATTCGAGGTGCGCATAAAAGGTTTCACGGTTCGGGTTCCGCCACCCGAACGGCTTTCCTGCTCGGTTCGCACCCTCCGGTATGGCGTACGACATCGAACGATATCTCAACATCCGGAGCGCCGGCGGCCCGTCGTTCGGCCCGGACGGCCGGCTCGCGTTCCTGATGGACACCACGGGAACGAACCAGGTCTGGCAGCTCGACGAACCGGAGTCGTGGCCGGACCAGCTCTCCTTCCACGAGGAGTCCGTCTCCTTCGCGTCCTACTCGCCTGCCCGCGAGGAACTCGTCTACGGGATGGACGAGGGCGGAAACGAGAAAACCCAGCTCTTCCGATTGAGCGCGGACGGCAGCGAGGACGTCCCTCTCACCGACGACCCGGAGAGCATCCACCAGTGGGGCGGCTGGAGCCACGACGGCGAGCGGTTCGCGTTCACCGCGAACAGGCGCGAGGAGGGCGACTTCGACGCGTACGTCCAGCGCCGTGACGAGACCGGTGAGGACGCCGAGTTGGTGTTCGACGGCCGCGGCATGGACTGGCTCACCGTCGCCGGGTGGAGTCCATCGGACGACCGGCTCGTCGTCCACGAGATGCACTCGAACCGCGACCACGACCTCTACGTTCTCGACCTCGACACCGGCGAGTACGAGCACGTCACGCCCCACGACGGCGACGTGCGGTACGGGAGCGTCGCCTGGCATCCGAGCGGCGACTCCCTCCTCGTCTCCACCGACCACGGGGCGGACACGCGCCACCTCGCCGAACTCGACCTCGACACGCTCGACCTCGACACCCGCGTGGAGGGCGACGGCTGGAATGTCGAGTCTCTCGCCGTCGACCACGACTCCGGGACGCTCGCCGCGATTCGGAACGTCGACGGCTACAGCGAACTCACACTCTACGACCTCCCCGACTGGACCGAGCACTCGACCCCCGACCTCCCGAACGGCGTCGTGATGGGATTGAGCTTCGGCCCCGACGCCGAGGCGGTCGCGGTCGCTGTCTCCGCGCCCACGGAGAACACGAACGTCCACGTGTTCGACGTTGAGACCGGCGAGAGCACCCGGTGGACGGACGCCGCGACCGCCGGCATCCCGACGGAGTCGTTCACGACGCCCGACCTCGTGCACTTCGACTCCTTCGACGGCCTCGAAATTCCTGCGTTCCTCACGCTCCCGGACGAACCCGGCCCGCACCCCGTCATCGTCGACATCCACGGCGGCCCCGAGGCCCAGCGCCGCCCCTACTTCCTCTCCCTGCGCCAGTACTTCGTCGACAACGGCTACGCCGTCTTCGAACCGAACGTCCGCGGCTCCTCCGGGTACGGCGCGGAGTACATGAACCTCGACAACGTCGAGAAGCGGATGGACTCCGTGAAGGACATCGCCGCAGGTGTCGAGTGGCTCACCGGCCGCGGCGACGTGGACGACGACCGCATCGTCGCCTACGGCGGCTCCTACGGCGGGTTCATGGTACTCGCCGCGCTCACCGAGTACCCCGACCTCTGGGCGGCCGGCGTCGACGTGGTCGGCATCGCGAACTTCGTGACGTTCCTCGAAAACACCGGCGAGTGGCGCAGAGAACACCGCGAGGCCGAGTACGGAAGTCTCGCTGAAGACCGCGAGTTCCTCGAATCCATCAGTCCCATCAACAACATCTCGTCGATTCGCGCGCCCCTGCTCGTCATGCACGGCGCGAACGACCCCCGCGTCCCCGTCGGAGAAGCGGAACAGGTCGCGGAGGAAGCCGCCGAACACGTCCCCGTGGAGAAACTCGTGTTCGACGACGAGGGCCACGGATTCAGCAAGCTGGAGAACCGCATCACGGCGTACCGGAAGACCGTGGCGTTCCTCGACGAACACGTCTAGGGCGATACTTTTTGTAGCGTGCCCGCGCTTCCGAGAGGTATGGACACGCGACGGGTCGGCGTTCGGTTCGCGCTCGCGCTCTCGGCGCTCGCCGCTGTCGGGTACGTCGCGGGTGCGGACCGCGTGTTCGACGCACTCGCCGGCACCGACCCGTGGTACGTCGCGTTGGCCGTCGCGACCTCCCTGCTCTCGCTCGCGTGCTTCGTCGAGACGTTCGTGCAGGCCGTCAGCGTCGTCGACGACCGCGGGATGCGCGTGCGGGCCACCTACCTCGCCGGGTCGTTCGCGCGGAACGTCCTCCCGTGGGGGAACGTCGCGAGCGCCACGCTCGTCACGTACGCGCTCTCGCGTGATGCGAACACGGGCTACGAGCGCACGCTCGCCGCCGTCGTCGCCGACGAGTACGTCACCACCGCCACGTCGTTCGTCGCCGTCGTCGTCGGCGCCGCGTTCGCGGTGTCGGGCGGCACGGGCGACCTCGCCACGCTCGCCGCCACGGTGGGCGTCGCCGGTCTCGCGGTCGTCGCCGGCGTGTTCGCCGTCGCGCGCGCTCAACCCCGCGGCCTCGCCGACGCTGTCGCAGCCGTCACCGACCGCCTCCAGCGAGTCGCCGCGCGCGTCAGCCCCCGCGCCGCGGCCGCGCTCGACCGGGAGAACGTCACGGCGCGCCTCGCGGGGTTCGACGGCACCGTTCGCGCCATCGCCACCGACCGCGTCCGCCTCGCCACCATGACCGGGTTCGCCCTCCTCGGCTGGGTCACGATCGCCGCCACGCTCCACTACGCCGCCGCCGCGGTCGCGCTCTCGGTGCCGGTGTCGCTCGCGCTCGCCGTCGTCCCGCTCGCCGGCCTCGCCGCAATCGTCCCGCTTCCCGGCGGCATCGGGAGCGTGGACGCCGCCCTCCTCGGACTACTCGTCCTCACCACGGGCGCGCCGACCGCGCTCGCCGCGGCCGCGGCGCTCCTCTACCGACTCGTCGGGTTCTGGCTGCACTTCGCCATCTCGGCGCTCTCTGTAGCGTTCGCGCCGATTCCGCTCGACTTCAGATAACGTCGGTCTTCGCCGCAACCTCGAGCGCCGCGTCCTCGCTGATGCCCGCGCCGAGAATCGTGTAGCGGTCCCGGATCTCGTGGGCGGACGTGAGCGCCGCGATGACCTCCTCGTCGCTCACGCCGAGTTCCTCCGCCGTCGTCGGCGCGTCGATGGACGCGAGCGCGTCCCGCACCGCCGTCCAGTCCCCGCGCTCGCCCGAGTGCAGGAACTCGCAGAGGATGGCGCCGACGCCGACCTGATGGCCGTGCAGGGCCTTCCCGGGCGCGATGCGGTCGAGCTGGTGGCTGAACAGGTGCTCCGCCCCGCTCGCGGGCCGCGACGAGCCGGCGATGCTCATCGCCACGCCGGAGGAGACGAGCGCCTTCACGACCACCCACGCCGACTCCTCTAGCCCGGGCTTGATGGAGTCCGCGTTGTCCACCAGCATCTCCGCCGTCATCTCCGAGAGCGACGCCGCGTACTCCGAGTACTCGACGTTCCGCAATCGGTTCGCGAGCCGCCAGTCCTTCACCGCGGTGTAGTTCGAGATGATGTCCGCGCAGCCCGCGGTCGTCAGCTCCCAGGGCGCGTCCGCGATTATGCCCGTGTCCGCGACGACCGCGAGCGGCGGGTCGGCCGACACCGAATGCCGGGTGTCGCCCTCGGGCACGCTCCCCCGCCCGGAGACGATGCCGTCGTGGCTCGCCGCCGTCGGCACGGACACGAACCCGAGGTCGAGCGTGTCGCTCGCCATCTTCGCGATGTCGATGGCCTTCCCGCCGCCGACGCCCATCAGGAAGTCCGCGTCCGTCTCCTCTGCGGCCGCGATGACTTCCTGGACGGCGTCGAACGACGCCTCCTCGACCGTCACGATTGCCGGACTTCGCCCCGCGTCCTCCAGCTGCGCGACGATGCGCTCACCCGCGACCTCGCGCGGCGTCGGACTCGTCACCACCAGCGGGTCCCCGGTGAGGTGCACGTCGTCGAGGACCGCGCGCGTCTCCCCGAGCACGCCGTGCCCGATGACGACGTTCCGCGGGAGACGAATCCACGAGGATTTCTCGAACATACCGGCCAGTCACCACGAACCCCTATACGCCTTTTCCTAGACCGTGTCCAGCACGTCCAACAGCCGTTCCTCGGTCTCGCGCGCCGGCCCCACGTCCGCGCCGTCGCGGTCGCTTTCTGTGCTCTCGCCGACCGTGCGCTCCATCGCCTCCGAGACGGGCGTGGACTCCCAGCCGACGCTCTCCGCGCGATGGGTGTCGAGGACGTGCGGGTACGGCCGGTAGAGCGGGAAGTCCGCGAGGTCGAGGTCGACCGTGGAGAGTTCGCGTTCGCTCGCGTGCACGACCTCCACGTCCGTGTCGAGCGCGCTCTCAATCTCCTCGATGGTGCGTTCGAGCGTGATCGAGTTCTGGTCGCCCGCGTTGTACGCGTTTCCTGGTGTGCCGTTCTCCGCGACCAGTCGGAGAAGGTTCGCCACGTCCTCGACGTACACGCGCTGCCAGACGTTCGTCCCGTCGCCCGGCACCACCACGCGGTCGTGGTTCTCCACTCGATTCACCCAGTAGTCGAGGCGCTCCGTGTAGTCGAACGGCCCGTACACCACAGTCGGCCGGACGCTCATCGCGTTCACGCCGCGGTCCGCTGCCTCGAACACCGCGCGGTCGCCCTCCGCCTTCCGGTTTCCGTAGGTGTCGTAGGAGTCGTCCACGGCCTGGTCGGGCGTGCACTCCTTGATGGGCGTCTCGGCCTCGCGCTTCGGGATGTCGTCCCGGGCGTACGCCGCCCCCGACGACACGTACACGTACGCGTCCACGTCGGCGAAGATTTCGACTGCCGACCGCACCTCCTCGGGGTGGTACGCCGCGAAGTCGAACACCACGTCCGGCTCGACTTCACGCTTCGCGGACAGCAGTTCCTCGTCGTTCCCCCGGTCGCCGCGTACATGGTGGACATCCGCGTAGTCCACGAACGGGTTCTCGTGACTCCCGCGGTTGAACAGCGTCACGTGATACTCGTGCTCCAGGAGTTCCTCCACCGTGTGGCGGCCGATGAACCGCGTGCCGCCGACGACGAGCGCCGAATTCATACCCGGAAGAACCAGCGGACGGGAGTTAAGTGTGGGTGGCCGCCGACTCGCGCTCGGTCCGCGCGTCAGTCCGCGCTCCCGGTCGCGCCGAGGCGGCCGTCGAGCCCCTCGACCGAGGTCGGGAGGTCCGTGCGCGCGTCCGCCTCCGGGCGCTCCTCGATGGCCGCGCGGTACGCGTCCGGCATCACCTTCGTGAACCCGGCGAGCGCCGCGTCCCAGTCGTCGAGCAGGTCGCGAGCGCGCTCGGAGTCCGTGTGCGCGGCGTGGTTCTCCACCAGCCGCCGGAGCACCGTCCGGTCGCGGTCGTCCAGCTCGGATTCGAGACTGACCATGCCCTTGTTCGTCTGCGCTTCGAGTTCGTCGTCGGGGTCGAAGACGTACGCCACGCCCCCGCTCATCCCCGCGGCGAAGTTCTTGCCCGTATCGCCGAGCACCGCGACGACGCCGCCCGTCATGTACTCGCAGCCGTGGTCGCCGACGCCCTCCACGACGGCCTTCGCGCCCGAGTTCCGGACGCCAAAGCGCTCGCCGGCGACGCCGTTCACGTAGAGTTCGCCGTCGGTCGCGCCGTACAGCGCGACGTTCCCGACGAGCGTGTTCTCCGCGGGGTCGAACCCGGCGTCCGCGGGCGTCGAGACGACCACGCGACCGCCCGAGAGTCCCTTCCCGACGTAGTCGTTCGCCGCGCCGTCGAGGTCGAGCGTCAGCCCGGACGCGAGCCACGCGCCGAACGACTGGCCCGCCGTCCCCGTCAGGTCCACGTGAACGCTGTCGTCCGGCAGGCCGTCGCCGCCGTGCCGACTCGACACTTCGTGGGAGAGCCGCCCGCCGACGGTCCGGTCCTCGTTCGTCACCTCGGCGGAGACCGTGGTGGGTTCGCCGCCCGCGAGCGCCTCTTCGGCCTCCGCCGCGATGGCGGTGTCGAGGTGGTCGTCGAACGAAACGTCCTGCTCCATCGTCTTGTACCGGTCGTCGCCGGACGGTTCGGCGAGCACCTGCGAGAGGTCCATGTGCTTCGCCTTCGGGTGGTCGGTCTCCGTCTGTTCGAGCGCGCCCACCTGTCCGACCATCTCGTCCACCGTCTCGAACCCGAGGTCGGCCATGAGTTCGCGGAGTTCGCGCGCGATGAAGCACATGTAGTTCACGACGTGCTGGGGTTCGCCCGCGAACCGCTCGCGGAGGTCGGGGTCCTGCGTCGCGATGCCGACCGGGCACGTGTTGTTGTGGCACTGCCGCGCCATCACGCAGCCCGACGTGACGAGCGACCCCGTGCCGAACGCGAACTCCTCCGCGCCGAGCAGGGCCGCGATAGCCACGTCGCGCCCCGTCTTCAGGCCGCCGTCCGCGCGCAGCGTCACGCGCGACCGAAGCCCGGTCTCGCGGAGGAGCTGATTCGCCTCCGCCAGCCCGAGCTCCCACGGCAGCCCCGCGTGCTTGATGGACGTCTTCGGGCTCGCGCCCGTGCCGCCCGAGTGCCCGGAGATGTGGATGCAGTCGGCCTTGGCCTTCGCGCAGCCCGCGGCGACCGTCCCGATACCCGCCTCGGAGACGAGTTTCACGTGCACGCGAGCGTCGGGATTGCTGGCGTTCAGGTCGAAGATGAGCTGTTTCAGGTCCTCGATGCTGTAGATGTCGTGCTGGGGCGGCGGACTGATGAGGCCCACGCCCGGCGTCGAACACCGGACGTCGGCTATCATCTGATTCACCTTCTCCCCGGGGAGGTGGCCGCCCTCGCCGGGCTTCGACCCCTGCGCCATCTTGATCTGGAGGTCGTCCGCGGAGGAGAGGTACTCGGAGGTCACGCCGAACCGACCGGACGCGACCTGCTTGATGCGGCACTCGCGGTCGGTGCCGAAGCGCTCCGGGGGTTCGCCGCCCTCGCCCGTGTTCGCCTTCGCGTCGATCTCGTTCATCGCGCGGGCGTTGTTCTCGTGCGCCTCCGGGCTCAGACTCCCGAGGCTCATCGCCGCCGTCGAGAAGCGTTTCACGATGTCCTCCACGGGTTCCACGTCCTCCACGGGAATCGACTCCCGGCCGGAGTCGAAGTCGAGGAGGCCGCGGAGCGTCTGGAGTTGCTCGTTCTGCGTGTTGATGAGGTCCGCGTACTCCTCGAACTGCTCGTAGTCGCCGGAGCGCACCGCGCCCTGGAGCGTGTGCACGGTCTCCGGGTTCCACTGGTGGAAGATGCCGTTCGAGCGGTTCGTGAACTCGCCCTGCCGGTCGAGGTCCACGTCGTCGTCGTACGCGGTCGCGTGGCGCTGCCGGAGGTCAGCCTCGATTTCGTCCACGCCGACACCCTCCGTGCGGTTCGGCGTGCCCGTGAAGCAGTCCTCCACGAGTTCCGAGTCGAGTCCGACGACCTCGAAAATCTGGGCGCCCTGGTAGGACGCGACCGTCGAGATACCCATGCGGGCCATCACCTTCCGCAGCCCCTTCTCCATCGCGGAGACGTACGATTCGACCGCGCGCGGCATGTCGCCGTCCTCGTCCATGAGGTCGGTGACGGACTGGATGGCGAGGTAGGGGTTCACCGCGCCTGCGCCGTACCCGACGAGCGTCGCGAGGTGGTGGACCGTCCGCGGGTCCCCGGACTCCACGACGAGGCCGACGCGCGAGCGCAGGCCCTCGCGGACGAGGTGGTGGTGGACCGCGGCCGTCGCCAACAGACTGGGCACGTGCAGGCGGTCCGGCCCCAGTTCGCGGTCGGAGAGCACGAGCACGTCCGCGCCGTCAGCGATAGCGTCCTCGGCGTCCTCGCGGAGGCGGGTGATTGCGTCGCTGAGACTGCCGTCCATGTCGAACGTCGTGTCGATGGTGCGGACCTCCCGACGGCTCTCCCGGACGCCCGCGAGGTCGTCGTCCGTGAGCACGGGCGAGTCCAGTACTACCTGACGGGCGTGCGCCTTCGACTCGTCGAGGAGGTTCCGCTGCCGGCCCAAGCGGGTCTCCGTGCTCGTCACGAGGTCCTCGCGGAGGTAGTCGATGGGCGGGTTCGTCACCTGCGCGAACAGCTGTCGGAAGTACGTGAAGAAGGGACGGTTGAACTCGGAGAGCGCCGCGAGCGGCGTGTCGTCGCCCATCGACCCAACCGGGTCTTCTCCGTCTACTGCCATCGGCTCCACGAGTTCGTCGAGCTCGTCGTGCGTGTACCCGAACGCGGCCTGTCGCGCCCGCAGCTTCTCCACGGGATTCTTGGGGAGCGGGTCGTCGCCGTCAACGTGCTCCTGCTCCGCGTCCACCCACTCGCCGTACTTCTCGTCCGTGAGGTCGTCGAACACCTCGTCGTCCGGAATGACGCGGCCCTCGTTCGGGTCCGCGACGAACAGCTGCCCGGGCGTCAGGCGGCCGCGCTCCTCGACCTCGCTCGCCGGCGTGTCGAGCGCGCCCGCCTCGCTCCCCATCACGAGCCGGTTGTCGCTCGTCACCTCGTACCGGCACGGCCGCAGGCCGTTCCGGTCGAGCGCCGCCGCGATGCGCTCCCCGTCCGTCCCCACGACGAGCGCGGGGCCGTCCCAGGGTTCGACGAGCGACGCGTGGAAGTCGTAGAACTCCTCGCGCGCCTCGTCCATCGCGTCGTCGCCCTGCCACGCTTCGGGGATGAGCATTCGGAGAGCGTGCGGGAGGCTGCGGCCGGTCTCCGTGAGGAGTTCGAGCGCGTTGTCCACGCTCGCCGTGTCGGACTGCTCGGGGTCGTCGATGATGGGGCGGACCGTGTCGAGCTCCTCGTCGCTGAGGGTCGACGCGTCGAGGTCGGCCTCCCGGGCGCGCATCCAGTTGACATTGCCCTTGATGGTGTTGAACTCGCCGTTGTGGATGATGTTCCGGTAGGGGTGAGCGAGGTGCCACGCGCCGAGCGTGTTCGTGGAGAAGCGCGCGTGCACCATCGCGAACGTCGTTTCCATGCGGTCGTCGCGGAGGTCGGGGTAGTAGTCGCGGAGCTGGGTGCTCTTGAGGAGTCCCTTGTAGACGAGCGTGTCCTCGTCGAGCGAGCAGACGTAGAAGCGTTCGTGGTCGACCGCGTCCTCGACGGCGTTCCGGGCGACGTAGAGGTTCGCGTCGCCGGCGACGAACGCCTGCGCGACGTGGGGTTCTGAGTCCACGGCGGTCGCGCCGAGGTCGCTGTTGTCGGTGGGAACGTCCCGCCACGCGAGCGTGTCGAGGCCGTGGTCGGAGAAGACGGATTCGACGGTCTCGACGACGGATTCGCGCTCTGACTCGTCCTGTGGGAGGAAGAACTGACCGACGGCGTACTCGTCGGGGAGGTCGAGTTCGTCGTCGAAGAACGTTCGGGGTGTCTGGAGGAGGACGCCCGCACCGTCGCCGGTGTTCTCTTCGGCGCCGGTGGTGCCGCGGTGTTCGAGGTTTTCGAGGAGGTCGATGCCGTCGGAGAGTACGTCGTGGCTTCGCCCTCCGTCGAGGTCCATTACTACCCCGACGCCGCAGTTCGCGCTGGCGTCAGAGGGGTCTGCGAGAAGCTCATTGTTCCCCATAGGTGTATGGCATTGGTTGCCACGAACAGGGAAAAACCCACCCCTGATAGTATTACCTCATATTAGACCTGTGGAAGGGCGTATTATGCCCTAATATGTCTTGGCGAAGTACGCGGTTTTCGTAGCTTTATCGCCACAAAGCGTACATTCGTCCGCTTCTGGGTCGTGTTCTTCGTCGAACGGAACCATCACGATTTCTGCGGCGATTTTCTCCTTGATGACCTGCTCGCAGGCCTCGTCACCACACCACGGGGTCTTCACGTACCCGCCGTGCTTCCCGATGGTGCCGAGAATCTCCTCGGGAGAGTCGGCCTCCCGGATGTTCTCCGTGAGGTTCTCCTCCGCGGCCTCGTACAGTTTCTCCTGCACATCGGCGAGGTGCTCCTCCGTGGAATCCACTAGCCCGTCGCGGTCGATCACGGATTGCTCGCCGTCCGGCCGGTGCGCGAACGTCAGCTCCTCGTCCTCGACCTCGTTCGGGCCGATTTCGATGCGGAGCGGGACGCCCTTCAACTCCCACTCGTTGAACTTGAACCCGGGGTTGCGCTCGTCGCGGTCGTCGAGGTGGACGCGCACGCCCGCTTCCTCCAGTTCGGCCGCGACCTCCGTCGAGTACTGGAGCACGTCCTCGTGCGTGTCCTCCTGCCAGATGGGAACGATGACGACCTGCTCGGGCGCGACCGTCGGCGGGAGGACGAGTCCCTGGTCGTCCGAGTGCGTCATGATGAGGCCGCCGAGCGCGCGCCACGACAGCCCCCACGAGGTCGTGTGCGCGACCTGCTCTTCCTCGTCCTCGTCCACGTAGGTGAGGTCGTACGCCTCCGCGAACGACTGCCCGAGGTCGTGGCTCGTCCCGCCCTGCAGGCTCTTCCCGTCCGGCATCAGCGCCTCCACCGTGGTGGTGGTCTTCCCGCCGGGGAACTTATCGTGCTCGGGTTTCCGGCCGCGCATGACCGGAATCGCCAGCACGTCCTCGTACAGCCGCTCGTACTGCCCGAGCCGCGTGACCGTCTCGTCCCACGCCTCCTCGGCGGACTGGTGGGCCGTGTGTCCCTCCTGCCAGAGGAACTCCTTCGTCCGGAAGAACGGCTTCGTCTCCGTCGCCTCCCACCGAACCACCGAACACCACTGATTCAATCGGAGGGGGAGGTCGCGGTGGCTGCGCGTCCACTGGCTCATGTACGGCGTGATGATGGACTCCGAGGTGGGGCGGACGGCGAGGCGCTCCTCGAGTTCTTGGTTCCCGCCCTCGGTCACCCACGCCACTTCGGGGTCGAATCCCTCCACGAACTCGGACTCCTTGTCGAGGTAGGACTCGGGGATGAACATCGGGAAGTAGGCGTTCTCCACGCCCGTGCCCTTGAACCACTCGTCGAGGTTCTCCTGCACTTTCTCCCAGAGCGCGTAGCCGCGGGGGCGGGTGACGATGAAGCCGCCCATCGAATCCGGACCGTAGCTCGCGAGGCCCGCCTTCCGCACGACCTCCGAGTACCACTCCCCGGGGCTGTGCTCCTTGCTCTCGGTGATGCCGAGTTCCTGCTCGTTCTCGCTCATTACGCGAAGAGTCGCCGGATGCAGCCTTAAATCCCGTGAAGCGCGTCCGGCGGGACGCGCGGGCGACGGCGGGAAAACTTATGTGGTATGGGAACGTCCCCCACGATATGGGCGACACGAAACGTGGTCGCGAGCGGAAGGGAATGAACAAGCAGACGCAGCGCCGCCTCCGCATCGAGCAACGCGAACTCGAAGCCAGCGACGAACCGCCAACGATGGAGGACGAGGAACTCGCCATCGGCGACTAACTATCGCTGCGCGGACACCTATTGCGAAGTCTTTTATAATCCGCGACGGATAGGAGTTACCAAGCGGGTTTTCCAGACACTGTTCCCGCGGACGCGTCGGACCGGCCGGACGCACCGCTTTCCCACGATGATACCACACCTCCGGTCAGTGACCCCACGTCAGTATTGCGCCGATCCGGGCGCGCTACCGTGGGGTGGCCGGGACCCGGAACCCGCAGTTCGCGTACTATGAGTACGGTAGACCAGCAACTCGAAGACCTGCACGAAACGATAACGAACGAGATTCCGCCGGACATCACCGTCACGGAAGTCAAGTACGAGGGGCCCGAGCTCGTCGTGTACACGCGCGACCCGAAGAAGTTCGCGCAGAACGGCGACCTCATCCGGAACCTCGCGAGCAAGCTCAGGAAGCGCATCACCGTCCGCCCAGACCCGGACGTGCTCACGCGCCCCGAGAAGGCACGCGACGACGTGATGGACGTGATTCCCGACGACGCCGGCGTCACCAACCTCGACTTCCACGAGGACACCGGTGAGGTCGTCATCGAGGCGGAGAAACCCGGGATGGTCATCGGCCGTCACGGGAGCACGCTCCGCGAGATAACGCAGACCTCCGGGTGGACGCCCGAGGTCGTGCGCACGCCCCCCATCGAGTCCTCCACGGTGTCGAACGTCCGGAACTTCCTCAAGCACGAGCGCGAGGAGCGACGCGACATCCTCGAGAAAGTCGGCCGCCAGATTCACCGTGAGGAACTCTCAGACGACGAGTACGTGCGCATCACGACGCTCGGCTGCTGCCGGGAGGTCGGCCGCGCGAGCTTCATCCTCTCCACGCCCGACACCCGCATCCTCATCGACTGCGGCGATAAGCCGGGCGCGGAGGGCGAAGTCCCCTACCTCCAGGCGCCCGAGGCCGTTCCGCTGAACTCCATCGACGCGGTCGTGCTGACGCACGCCCACCTCGACCACTCCGCGTTCATCCCGCTCCTGTTCAAGTACGGCTACGACGGTCCCATCTACTGCACCGAACCCACCCGCGATTTGATGGGGCTGCTGACGCTCGACTACCTCGACGTGGCGGCGAAAGAGGGGCGGAACCCGCCCTACGAGTCCGAGATGGTGCGCAAAGCGATCAAGCACTGCATCCCCCTCGAGTACGGCGACGTGACGGATATCGCGCCGGACGTGAAGCTCACGCTCCACAACGCCGGCCACATCCTCGGGAGCGCCGTCTCCCACTTCCACATCGGGGACGGCCTCTACAACGTCGCTTTCTCCGGCGACATTCACTACGAACCGACGCGGCTGTTCAACGGCGCGGTGAACGACTTCCCGCGCGTCGAAACGCTCGTCATGGAGTCCACGTACGGCGGGCGGAACGACTACCAGACCGACCAGGAGGACTCCGAGGAGAAACTCAAGCGCGTCATCAACGACACGTACGAGCGCGACGGCAAGGTCGTGATTCCGGCGTTCGCCGTCGGCCGCAGCCAGGAAATCATGCTCGTGCTGGAGGAGGCGATGCGGGAGGGCGACATCCCCGAGATGCCCATCCACCTCGACGGCATGATATGGGAGGCGACCGCCATCCACACCACGTACCCCGAGTACCTCCGGGACGAACTCCGGGACCGCATCTTCCACGATGACGCGAACCCCTTCCTCGCGGACCAGTTCAACCACATCGACGGCGGGCAGGACGAACGACAGGAGGTCGCGGACGGCGACCCCTGCATCATCCTCTCCACGTCCGGCATGGTCACCGGCGGCCCGATTATGAGCTGGCTGGAATACCTCGCGCCCGACCCCGACAACCGCCTCGTGTTCGTCGGCTACCAGGCGCAGGGGACGATGGGGCGCCGCATCCAGTCCGGCCGGGACGAAATCGCGATGCCGGGCGACCGCGGGCGGAACGACCGCCTCAAACTCCGGATGGACGTCGAGACGGTGGACGGGTTCTCCGGGCACGCCGACCGTCAGGGCCTCGAGGACTTTGTGCGCACGATGAACCCGCGCCCCGAGAAAGTGCTGTGCGTGCACGGCGACGAGCGCTCCACGCAAGACCTCTCCAGCGCGCTCTACCACGAGTACAACATGCGGACGTTCGCGCCGAAGAACCTCGAAACCTTCCGATTCCTGTAAACTACCGGACGGCCGACACGTGGGCGACACCTAGTTGTGTCTCGCTCCGCCTATCGAACGTATGACTCGAGAGGCAGCCGACATCTCCGTTCTCTGCGTGGACGACGAACCGGGGATGGCTGACCTCGTCGCGACCTACCTCGAACGGTTCGACGACCGGCTTTCAGTCGATACCGTCGCCGATCCGCGCGAGGCGTACGACCGCCTCGACGACATCGACTGCATCGTCAGTGACTACGATATGCCCGACGTGGACGGACTCACGCTCCTCGAAACCGTCCGCGCGGACCACCCGCGACTCCCGTTCGTCCTGTTCACCGGCCGGGGGTCCGAGGACATCGCGGCGGACGCCGTCAGCGCGGGCGTCACCGACTATATGCAGAAGGACTCCGGCACCGACCAGTACCGCGTGCTCGCACAACGCATCCGGAACGCGGTCGAGCGCTACCGACTCGGGGAGCAGGCGGACGCGACGACGGAGCGCGCCGAAACCATCCTCGAAGCGTCCCCCGACCCGATTCTCGTCACGGAGCGCGGCCGCGTGACGTACGCGAACCCGGCGGCGGTCGACCTGCTCGCGGCGTCCCCGGACGACGACGTTCTCGGCACTACGGTCGACGACCTTTTTGTGCGGTCGCCCGCGCAACCGAACGGAACAGCCGCGGTCGAACGCCTCGTCGTCACCGTCGGCGAGCACCGCGTTCCCGTGGACGCGACCGCGCGCCGCGTCGCCTGGGACGGCACCGAGAGCGTGGTGCGCGTGCTGCGCGAGACGGCGACGTACCCCGTGACGGACGGCGCGAACCCCTACCGGGCGTCGCTCCTCGACTCCCTGTTCGAGACGAGTCCGGACGGTATTCTCGTCACCACGAGCGACGGGCGGATAACGACGTACAACGACCGCCTCACCGAACTCTGGGGCGTCCGGGAGTCGGTTCTCGACGACGCGGACGGCGAGCGCGTGTTCGATGCCGCCTGCGACGCCGTTGCGGACCCCGAGCGGTTCCGGGAGGTCGTCGACACCCAGTACGAGAACCCGGACAGCACCCACCACGAGCGCATCCGGCTCCGCGACGGCACCGTCCTCGACCAGTACTCCGCGCCCGTCTACGCCGACGACGGCGGCCGCCACGGCTTCGTCTGGTTCTACCGGGACGTGACCGACGAACACCGCACCGCGGCCGTGCTCGGGGAGAGCGTCGACGCGCTCCGCCGGCTCTACGAGGTCACGTCGGACCGCGAGCGGTCGTTCGACTCGAAACTCGACACCGTCCTCGACATCGGCGCGGAGTACCTCGACGTGCCGTACGGGTTCGTGTCACGACTCGACGAGACGACGCAGACCGTCGTCGAGTCGACCGGCGACCACCCGCTCCTCCAGCCCGGCGAGACGTGCCCGCTCGGCGAGTCCTACTGCCGGAAGACCGTCGAGACCGACGACGGACTGCTCGCCGTGCAGCACGCGAGCGAAGCGGGCTGGGCGGACGACCCCGCGTACGACGCGTTCGGGTTGGAGGCGTACGTCGGCGGGCGCATCGTCGTGGACGGCGACCTCTACGGAACGGTGTGTTTCGCGGATGACGCTGCGCGCGACCGGGAGTTCACGGAGATGGAGACGACGTTCGTCGAACTCCTCACGCGCTGGCTGTCCTACGAACTCGAACAGCGCGAGTACCAGGCCGACCTCGAGGCGAAGAACAACCAACTCGCGGAGTTTGCGAGTATCGTCAGCCACGACCTCCGCAACCCTCTGACGGTCGCGTCCGGCCACCTCGACCTCGCCCGCGACGAGCGGGACAGCGAGCACCTCGAACGCGTCGCGGACGCCCACGAGCGCATGGAACGCCTCATCGAGGACATCCTGACGCTCGCGCGCGACGGCGACGTGGTCGACGACCTACATCCTGCTGAGGTCGCCGGCGTCGCGGAGTCCGCGTGGCAGACCGTCGAGACCTCGGACGCCACACTCGACGCTACCACCACCCGCGAGGTGCTCGCCGATTCGAGCCGCCTCACACAGCTCTTCGAGAACCTCTACCGGAACGCGATAGAACACGGCAGCCCGTCCGTGACGGTCACCGTCAGCGACATCGAGGACGGGTTCGCGGTCGCGGACGACGGCGCGGGGTTCGGGGACGCGGACCCGTCGAAGGTCTTCGACGCCGGCTACACGACGAGCGAGGACGGAACCGGCCTCGGCCTCCGCATCGTCTCACGCATCGCCGAGGCGCACGGCTGGACCGTCGAAGCGATGGAGAGCGAGGCCGGCGGCGCACGCTTCGAGTTCACGAGCGTCGAGCACCCCTAAACGACGCCGTATACGGCTTCGTCCGGACGCCGTATACGGCTTCGTCCGGTGAGCGGTTGCCGTGCGCTGGGCGTCTAGACGAAGCCGTATCGGAGTGCTATCCAGCCGATGGCGCTGATGAAGAGAATCGGGGGGAGTATCATGAACCCCCAGAGGCCGTCGAGTCCCCACAGCAGGAGGAGGACGACGTCCGCGATGCCGAGCGCGAGGAACGGCGAAATGTAGAGGAACGCCCGCTTCCGGGAGCCGGTTTCGCGGTCGTCCTCCGGCGTTGGCGCGGCCATATTCGAAGTTGGGAGCGCAGTATGAAAAACGCCGCGTTCGACCGTGCGCCGCGAAACCCCGGACTTATAGATGTTCTCGGCCGTACGCCCGAGTATGGTTGGACTCTCAGACGCGAACACGGCGGAGGAGGCCGGGGACCCGAACCCGGTGTTCCAGTGGGTGTACCTCAATCAGTTCAAGCTGAAGCTCGTCCTCGTGGACGTGTTCCTCATCGCGCTCGGATTCCTCATCGCAAAGTACTTCGGGAACGACCTCGCGCAGGTCGTCGCGGCGATGCTCATCTGGTTCGGCCTCCTGTTCGCCCTCACGGGCGTCATCCTCTACGCGTACATTCGGTTCAGCGCGTGGCGCTCCGACCGATAGACGCACGGTTTTTCTCTCCACGCACCCATCCTCGAATATGCCCGACAGAATCGCGTCCGACAATCCCGCGGTCGAGACGGTCACCGCGACTATCGGCCGGTACGGCGGCACGACACGCCCCCAGATAGAACTCCCCGCCGACGATGGTGAGCGCTTCCCGGTCGGGGAGGTCGTTCGGCTCGTGCTCGACGGCACCGAGTACCGCGCTCGAATCGCGGAGAGCGGTGGCACGCCCGTGATTCGCGGGGCGTACGAGACGCCGCGACTCGCGCGCACGCCGAGCGAGGGCGAAAACCATCTCGTCGCATGGTTGGACGACACCGACCTCGACATCGGCCGGTCGGTGTCCGTCGATATCGTCGAAGCGGGCTACGCGTACGGCCTCCGAGAACCCGGGACGACCGCGTACTACGACGCGACGGAGAAACCGAGCGACAGCCTCGCGGACATCGCGCGCGACCTGGACGGCTAGTCGAGGTCGCGGAACGCCGCCCGGTAGTCGGAGTCGTCGAACGTCGCCGCGATGTCGTCCGTGCATTCGCGGTGTTCCTTGATGCGGTCTGAGACCGCGTCAGCCGCGTCCTCGTCGCCGGCGTCGAGGAGGTCGGCGCGGCGTTCGCAGAGGTCGAAGAGGTCGTCCACGACGGCCTCGTACGCGACCCGGCGCGCGATTCGGACGACGCCCGTTCGAATCTCGTCGGCGGACGCGGACGCGGGGAGCGTGAGGTCGACGCCGCGGGCGGTCTCGTCGCGGTCGCGCAGGAAGAGGATACCGCACTCGTAGTCGTGGTCGCGGACGTGTTCGACGAGTCCGTCGGCCGAGATGCCGGCCGTGCCGTTGAGCACCACGACGTCGATAGTGTCGTCGATGTCATCGGCGGTGCCTGCGTGAACGTCGTGGTCGGTGTGTGCGGCGTACTGGCGGACCGAGTCCTGCAGGTCTCCCAGCACGAGTACCGCGACCGCGTCGGCGCGTTCCGGCATCGTCGGCTCTCGGTTTGTGTCACTGCGTTCTGTGTGAATAAGTCTTCCGTCGACGCCCTCGTTCGGTTTCCTCGTCCCTTTGGGGTGTGTCTACGTCGTGAAACGCGACCTGGAAGTCGTCGAGCGCGAAGTCGGCGACGGTAGTGTCGAGCGTCGCGGCGACGGCGTCGATGCGGCGGGAGAGGGCGGCGACGGTCTTCGAGCGGTCCGCGTTCCCGTCGATGAGGGCGGCCCGGCGCTTGCAGAGCACGAACAGTTCGTCGAGGTCGGCGTCGTAGGCGGTGTGCGCGAGCAGGGATTCCACGGTGTCCACGACGCTCGCCCGGTCGACCGGTTCGGGGACGTTCGCGTCCGGTCCGCGGACATCGTCGTCGTGGTCGGCGGCGAGCAGGGCGACGTGCGCACCGTGGCGGTGGCTCCGCTCGACGAGCGACCCGTCGCGGTGGCGGCACGCGTCGAGGAGGACCACGTGAACGTCGTCCGAGAGGACGTCCATGGCCGCTCGTTCGGTCTCGACCGCGCGAACCTCGTACGACGGCAGCCACGACCGGTAGCGGTCGTGACGGTCGGCGTCGTCGACGACGAGAACTGTCGGACGCGGTGTCTGCCCCGCCATACTAGATTAATGTTTAGAACGTTCAACTATAAAATTATTGGCCGGGAAGGTGATGGTTGGGTTCGCGAGCACGCTTCTAAACCTTGTGCTCCACCGGTCGTGTTTTTGGGTGGGCTAAAGCCTCCGGTACGCCGGGTTTTGGGGCGTCTACCAGCAACCATCGCGTGCTAGGGTTACACAAGGTATACGAAAGGTTTAAGTTTGTTTCGCACCTACTGATGGTTAGGAAGCGTGAGGGAAAGGCGTTTGAAGCTTTCCCTCGCTTTCGGAGATTCACCATGAGCGAGACTACAATACGAACGTACTCCAGCGACCGCCAGCGCACCGAAGAAGAGACCACGACCACCGACGAGCAAGAGCACACCACCACCTGCCCCGAGTGTGGCGGGAAGCTCGTTAACGACGAGGAGCACGGCGAGACCGTCTGCTCGGAGTGTGGCCTCGTCATCGAGGAGGACGGCATCGACCGGGGGCCGGAGTGGCGGGCGTTCGACTCGGCGGAGAAGGACAAGAAGAGCCGCGTCGGCGCGCCGACGACGAACATGATGCACGACAAAGGGCTGTCCACCAATATCGGCTGGCAGGACAAGGACGCCTACGGCAACAGCCTGAGTTCCCGCCAGCGCCAGAAGATGCAGCGCCTCCGCACCTGGAACGAGCGCTTCCGCACCCGGAACTCGAAGGAGCGCAACCTGAAGCAGGCGCTCGGCGAAATCGAACGCATGAGCAGCGCACTTGGCCTCCCCAAGGAAGTCCGAGAGACGGCGTCCGTTATCTATCGGCGCGCGCTCGACGAGGACCTGCTCCCCGGCCGCAGCATCGAAGGCGTCGCCACCGCGTCCGTCTACGCGGCGGCCCGCCAGATGCAGACGCCGCGCAGCATCGACGAGGTCGCGACCGTCAGCCGCATCGACGAGATGGAGTTCAAGCGCACGTACCGCTACATCGTGCGCGAACTCAGCCTCGAAGTCGCGCCCGCGGACCCCGCGAGCTACGTCCCGCGCTTCGCGAGCGAACTTGACCTCAGCGACGAGGTCGAACGCCGCGCCCGCGAACTCCTCACGAACGCGCAGGAGCAGGGCGTCACCAGCGGCAAGAGTCCGGTCGGCCTCGCCGCGGCCGCGATCTACGCCGCGAGTCTGCTCGTGAACCAGAAGGTCACGCAGAGCGAAGTCAGCGACGTCACTGACGTGAGCGAAGTCACCATCCGCAACCGTTACCAGGAACTCCTCGAAGCCACCGAGGTCGGCGCGTAAGACCGCCGGCGGTCGCTGACACTCGCTCTCTCCACTCTTACTTCGGTCGGCGACTATTCGATTTCGACGTGCTTCTCTCCCGCACGGATAGCGACCGGAACGTGATTGCGCTCCGGCGGGACGGGGCTCGCGTAGCTCTCGTCAAGCACGCAGAAGGGCAGGTAGGCGAGGTTGAAGTCCAGCGCGACCTGACTCCCGGACTCCACGCCCGCGACGTCGAGTTCGACGTACCGGCCGATTTTCGGCGTGTCGTCGCCCGACGTTTCGTCCGTGAACGGCACGAACAGGCCGTCCTGGTTCGGCGCGTGGTAGCCCGCGAGGACGTGGTGGTCGCCGCCGAGCGTGAACCCGAGCGTCGCGGCGCGTTCGTACTCCGCGGCGGGGCCGCGCGTCAGCTCCATCCGCACGACCTCGGGGTTCTGGGCGCGCTGGAGGCGCGCGACCACCCGGAACTCGGGGTCGATGTCGTAGAGTACGAGGTCGTCACCGGTCTCCGGGAGTTCCATGTTCTCCCGGACGAACTGGCGTTTCTCCGCGCGGTGCTCACGGACGCGCTCGCGCCACGCGTCGCGGTCGAGGTCGGGTTCGGCCATATCCGGGGTTTCCGGCGGAGCGCCGTAAGCGGTGCGTTCGCTCACCGCCGCTGAGAGTGTCAGTAACCCACAAGCGGTATGCGTCTCGGGAACGCACACCGGGACGATGTACGAGATACTGCTCGCGGTCGACGAGAAGGACGAACACGCGAAAGCCCAGGTCGACGCGGTCGTCGACCTCCCCGGTCGGGACGAGATTCACGCGCACGTCTTCCACGACTTTCAGGACAACCCCACGGGGGCGTCCATCGGTCAGCTCGCGTCCGCGCGACACGCGAAGGACACCCTCGAAGACGCCGGTATCGAGGTGACGCTGCACGAGACGAGCGGCGACCCGAGCGAGGCCATCCTCGACACGGCCCGCGACCTCGACGTGGACGCCATCTGCGTCGCGTCCCGCAAACGCACGCCGACCGGGAAAGCGCTGTTCGGGAGCGTGACGCAGGCGGTCATCCTCGGGTCGGACCGCCCGGTCCTCGTCTGCGGCGCGGAACAGTAGGCAACACACGCGCGTTTCGAACGAGGTGGCCCGCACGCCATCTAACCCGGCCACAAGGTTATACAAGCCGTACGGCGTGAACACGAACAAGGGGCATTCTGCCCTCCCGTACTTATGCCACCCGAAGAACCGTCGTCGGACGACGCCGCGGAAACCCCCACGGTTCTCGCGGTCGACGACGACACCGACCTCGCCGACACGTACGCCATCTGGCTGGACGAGGAGTACGACGTCCGCACCGCGTACGGCGGCGAAGACGCGTTGTCGAAACTCGACGATGACGTGGACGTGGTGCTGCTCGACCGCCGGATGCCGGGGCTGTCCGGCGGCGAAGTCCTCGAACACATTCGCGAGCAGGGCTACGACTGCCGGGTCGCGATGCTCACCGCGGTCGAACCCGACGACGACATCGTCGACATGGAGTTCGACGACTACCTCACGAAACCGGTGACGCGCGAGGAACTCGTCGAGGCCGTCGAGGACCTCTACACGCGGCTCACGCTGGACGACGCGTTCCAGGAACTGTACGCGACGACGTCGAAAATCGCCGTGCTGGAGTCCGAACTCTCACCCGAGGAACAGCAGTCGAGCGAGGCGCTCGACACCCTCCACGCGCAGGCGGACGCCCTCGAGGAACGGACGCAGGCGCGGATGGACGAGTTGGCCGACGCGGAGGAGGCGTTCCGCGAAGCCGACTTCTAGTGTTTTTGTAGGCGGGCGTCGAACCCGCGGTATGCACGTCGCAGTGCTCGGCCCGGGCGCTATCGGGTCGGTGTTCGGCGGTCGACTCGCGCGGAGCGGCGTCGACGTGACGCTCGTCGGACGGCCCGGCGCGCACGTCGACGCGCTCCGCACCGACGGTCTTCGGCTCACGCTCCCCGACGAGACGACGGAGCGCGTTCCCGTGGACGTGACAACCGACGCCGACACCGTCGACTCCGTAGCTGTCGTGCTCGTGTGCGTGAAGGCGTACGACACGCGGAGCGCGCTCGCCGACGCCGAGCACTTGCTCACGGACGCGGACGTCTGCACGTTCCAGAACGGTCTCGGGAACCCCGAGACACTCGCGGAGTTCGTGCCCGCGTCCCGGGTGCTCGCCGGAACGACGAGCCACGGCGCGACCCTCGAAGCGCCGGGTCACGTCCGGCACGCGGGCGTCGGCGACACCTACGTCGGGAACTACTTCGCGGACACCGACACGACGGCGACGGCGCTCGCCCGCGCGCTGACCGACGCCGGCATCGAGACGACGGTGGTGGCGGACGCGGAGCGCGCGGTCTGGGAGAAAGTCCTCGTGAACGTCGGGATCAACGCCGTGACGGCGCTCGCGGGCGTGCCGAACGGCCGCCTCGCGGACACCGACCCCGGCGAGCGCGTGCTCCGCCGCGCGGTCGAGGAAGCCGCCTCCGTCGCGGACGCCGAGGGCGTTTCCCTCACCGTCGACCCCGTCGCGGCCGCGTCGCGGGTCGCCCGCCGCACCGCGGAGAACGTCTCCTCGATGCGCCAAGACCTCGAACGCGGACGGAAGACCGAAATCGACGCGTTGAACGGCGAAATCGTCGCTCGCGGCCGCGACCACGGCATCGAAACGCCGGTGAACGAGACGCTGACCGACCTCGTGCGACTCGCGCAGACGTAGGCAGTCACGTGCGCCTCACGCGGTGATGAGTTCGCCGTCGACGACGAGGCGGATGTTGTAGTACGCGCCGTCCCACAGGAGGTACGCGTGACTCGCGCCGCCGCGAATCGATCCCTGCTCGTCGACCGCCGTCCGAACCCGCTCGACGAACCGCCGCGCCGCCGCGTCCTCCGACAGACACGGCTCTACTTGCGCCTCCATCGCCGACTCGGCTAACTTCTGCTCGGCGGACGTGAGCGCCCGGTATCGAACGGGAACGATCTGGCGCTCGTAGTCCTCGTGCGGGTACACTCGCTCGATGAGGATTCGCGCTGGCCGCGCGCAGTCACGCCCACGGTTCAGACAGCCGGCCAGGCCGCCGAGCGCCGCCGCTGTCGCGACGACGACCGAGCGTCGGGACACGTGCGTTCGCATAGGTCGGTCTCCGGGGCCGGTTCGCGGCTCCGTCGTTCGCCTCTCGAACGCGCTGTGATAAATTCCTGACGGGTACGCTAGGCGTAGGTGTCCTCGACTGTTCGTTCGAGGACGCTGTCGCGTCGGAGGACGAGGTAGAGCACGAGGAAGTCGTGTTCGGCGGGGTCGAGGACGAACACGTGGTGCGGGCAGTCCTCGAAGTCGTCCAGTCTGTCGAGGAGTGGTTCGAGCGGCGCGGTGCCGTCCCGGAACTCGGTGTAGAGGTCGCGCTCGCCGGGTTGACTGGCGAACGTGTAAACTGCGCCGTTCGGTTCGCCGTCCGTGCTGTACGTAGTTTGTGAGTTCACGCCGAGGTTCTCGCGGCGGGCTTCCTCCATGGTGTCGAGCGCGTCCTCGAACAGACCGGTCGCGCCGCGGACGTACGTGATGCGGGTGTCCTCCACGGTTTCGTACGCCTCGAAGCGCGCGATACCGTCACTCCAGGCGAGGGTCGCGCTCACGCGGTTGCCGGGCGCGAGGGCCTCGCCGGCGTCCTCGACGCGTACCGGTTCGTCGTCCCCGTCGAGGGGGACGAGCACGAACGCCGCGCCGTCGGGCGTTCGCGAGCGCACCCGGTACTCGCCGGTCGTTCGAGCTTCCGACATACCCTGGGATTGCACCGAGCCGCGTAAAAGCCCCTCGTCAGCGCTCACTCGGGAACGAGTTCCTGGAGCGCGCGTACGTCGACGCTCGATTCGAGGGTGTCGAGCGCGCGTGAGACGTCCGCTCGCCGGCGGTCCGCGTACTCGTTCAGTTGGGTTTCGTCCACGTTCGGGAGGGTGACGGGGCGGTCCCGGGGCTCCGACTCATCCGCGCGCCGAACGGATTCGAGCGCGCCGAGGCCGCGGCCGAGCGTTCGTGCTGCGTCCCGCTGTGCGCCGGTGGCGTCCGCGAGTACTGCACCGGCGACCGCTGCCGCCTCGCCGAGTGCGCCGGTCGTGCCGTCCACGAGGTCGCCCGGCTCGGTCATGCTCTGTGCCTGGTCCGTGTATCGGGCCGTGAACGCGGTGGTGATGCGCTGGGACGTGTCGATAGCCGTGGTGAACAGTGTTGTCGGTGCGTTGGCGTGGGCGAACGCGGCGTACGCGGCCGCGTAGAGGTGGTCGGTCGCGAGTAGCGTTCGCGTCGGGTCGGCGGTCAGGGAGTGCGCGATGTCGTCGCTCAGTTGGACGAGTAGCTGGCCGCGCACTCGACAGTACGCGTGGAGTAACTCCACGCCGGCCGCTGCGGCCGCTGCCCCGTCGTGCCGTCGGCCCGCGAGCGCGTCGTGCACCCGGAGCGATAGGTCGCCGTACCAGTGGTTCGTGTCGAGGGCGTCCCGGAGTTCGGGCAGGAGGTCGGCTCCGGCGTCGGGAAGCACTCGTTCAAGCTCGGGTTCGATATCGCCGGTGGTGTCGGTCATCGGCTCGCTCTCCACTCGAGCTTACTGACCGGTCAGTCAAAAACGTTCCGTCGCGGCTGGCTACAGACCCCCCACCTGCCTGTTTAAGAGTTCTACAAACGAGATCGGGTGGTTTGAGGGTGAATCGGAGTCTGTCGAGGAAAGATTCTCCGTTGGGAGAGAACCTGATCGAATCTCGACTAGTATCGTTCGTATTGGCTCACTCGAGTATACGCACCGGGTCGATGAGGAGATGGATTCGTTGCTTGACTGGGTGACGACGCATCAGGCGGAGCTCGCTCGTCTCGATTACGACTAACTTTCACACGAGACTCCGTCCCATTTCTCAATGATTGAGGCAGATCTCGGGGATTATTCACCGTACTCAATTAAGTATGGAACAGGGTCTACCTGAGCTCTACTGCTTTAACGACTAGTATCGCAGGGACTAACGAAAAATGAATGCGGATCACTCAACACGGCTCGCTGTTTTCGTTGAGTTACGCCTTCACTACCCCAAGACACGGCATCTGAGTGATACCGTTACAGCTTATAGAGACCATACCCGCCTCCAACTGCGAAGCCAACGCCAAGAAGAATAGCTATTCCAGTCCAAATTGGGCCGAGCGGATTGAACTCCCCGAGAACAACTGCGATTATCAATACTCCAAGTAGTGAAACTAACCCACATAATACGGAAAGTCCCAGGGTACCAATTGCATCTAAGATCCCATTAGTCACCACCTGTTGAGTCCCTTTTGAGGTGGAATCCTTCGACATAGTTAGAATACCAACTCGGAGTAGCATAAATCCTTAGCACGGTTGTATGGCGGTGAACGGCTCCATGTGCGCGGCGAGGACCCGTGGAGTGAACAGCCGAAAGCGCGTTGCCTCTCGTGCTGCATCGAGGAGCACCTGCATAACGTCCTCCTGAATCGCTCCCTTCGACGAATAGACGTCTGCATCGCTAAGAAGCGAACAGTCGAGCCATGTCTCCTCGCTCGGCGTATCGACGAGCGACGCAGCCTCACGAAGCCCGCTGAGTTGCTCACGATACCGTTGATGGAGCGTGAAGGCGCACGTTCGTAGACAGTCAGATGCCACTCCCCATCGGTATAGACGACAATACCTGCCTTCTCCAACTTCCGCATGACGCTATCAAGCGTTGACCGTGCGATCTCGACCTCTGGAAGGAGCTCTTGTTTCGTCCGGGGACTGGCGTCCAAGGCTCGGAGACTAGTGTAGGTTGAGGAGGAGGGGGCCACGTCACGGGGGTCAGCCATACGCTTACTAGTTAGAATTCCAATTAATCAATTTCACTCACTATATTGGGCGAGTATAAGCACTTCCTACCGAAGAGACCTCCGTAGATGGGCCTGCTGTGTATGGCCCTCAGAAGCCGTAGCGGTCGTGGGCGTCATCGATGGGGAGGATTTCGAGAACGCCGACCTCGTCATCGTCCTCGTAGATATCGTAGAAGACCGTCCACGTCCGACCAATATGCATCCGATGCCGGTCTTCTCCATCGATTGGGAGGCGTTCTTTGTCTCTTTGGCCTCGTCCGGGATAGGGGTTGTCGGCGAGATAGCCGAGGTTCTCGCGGACGATCCGTTCAGTCTTCTCGTCTACAGCGGTGAGAAATTCGTTGACGTCCGGGTGGAGGAGGACGGTGTAGTCGTCCTCAGGCATCGTCGAGGGCGACGAATTCCTCGCGGGAGTCGTCCATTTCCGCGAAGCGCTCGGCGAGCTCTTGGCGGCGGCGTTCCTGGGCGAGCGACTGCAACAGGTCGTCGTACGTCTCCCCGGGTTCTTTGAGCTCGTGGAGCTCCTTGCGCGTCTCTTCCGTCACGGGAATTCGTTTATCAGCCGACATTGCTTTACCAGGACGTACAGGACTGACAGCCTTAACAGTTACTCCCGAGCGCGGTTCGATCCCCCTGACCGCGTCTTCGAGAACGGCTCTCCGTATCGAGATATTGTCCGCTCTGACAGGGGAGCCCCTCCGAAGGGAGTATACACCAATCAAGAGCCGTGGTTACCGTGGTGGTGGGCTGTAGGAATCCAAACAGCCAGGTTGGGACGTCCCGGGGGAAATTTTGTAGAGCGACATACGGTGTACGAGTCGATGCGGGATTCAGAACTGGAACGGGAGCGCGACGGCGACGGCGGTGGCGAACACGCCGAGTGCGAGGAGGAGGGTGTTCGCGAGGCGGTTGGAGGCGGTGGTAAGGGAGAGCGAGTAGCGGTTCGCGGTGAGCGGCCAGAAGAGGGCGACGCCGGACGGCGTGAGTGCGTCTGCGACGAGGTGGGCGGTGATGCCGTACGTCCCGACGAAGAGAGCGAGCGCGGCGAGTGGAATACGCGCACCCGGGGCGACACCGGGAAGCGAGAGCGCCGCCGCGGCGAGCAGCGCGCCGACGAGCCACGCGAACGCGAGCGTGTGCGTCGACCCCCGATGAGTCACCCCCGGAATCCGGTGGTCCCAGTCGGGGACGCGGGCGAGAGCGAGCACGCCGAGCAGGCCGGCGAGCGCGGCGCTCGACCGACCGATGGCGAGCAGGACGGCGAGAACGGGCGCGTAGAGGAGGAGGCTGACGCCGTAGTGGCCGGTGCGATACATGCGAGAGTGCTCGGCCGGCGGGCGGTAATAGTTATCGCCGGTTAGTCGTAGCGCGCGAGCGCGAAGACGACCATCGCCGTGGAGGCGGCGACGCCGAGGCCGAGCAGGTACCAGCCGGTGGTGTAGCCCGCGGTGTCCGCGACGAACCCGAAGAGGGGCGGAACGACGAGACCGCCGATGTTGAGTGTTATCTGTCCGGCGGCGGTCGCGGCCCCTGACTTCCCCTCGGGGGCGAGCGCGGTGACCGCGCCGTGGTAGAGGCCGGTGAAGCCGAGCAGGCCGAAGCCGAGGCCGGCGAACACGACGAGCAGCCAGACGCCGCGGGCTTCGGGGAGCGCGAAGAACAGGACGGCGGCCGCGGCGACTTGAACGGTGAGCACGCGGAGGCTGGCGCGCGCGGCGGTACCGCGGATGCGGTCCGCGATGCTGCCCGCGCCGATGCGGCCGATACTCCCCGCCACCTGCATCAGGGCGAGCGTCGCGCCGGCGAACGCGGTGGTGGCGGGCGTCGCGTCCTCGATGTAGGGGACGGTGTACCCGGTGAGGGTGAAGATAGCCGCCCCGAGGAAGAACCCGGCGAGCGACAGAACGAGCAGGAGGCGGTCGGCGGCGATGGCGCGGATGTCCGGGAACTCCATGCGTCCGCTGCCGCCCGTACCGTCGAACGTGAGCGCGTACGCGGCGGCGACGAGGAAGCCGACGGCGGCGATGACGGCGAAGCTCGCGGGCCACGTCGGGACGACGAGGTGGTTCGTGACGAACACGGCGCTGATGGCGCTCCCGGCGGTGACGCCGACCTGTTTCAGGCCGACGGCGAGGTTGTATCGGCCGCGGGGGGCGCGGCTGGCGACGGCGCGGTTCGTCGCGGGCATCCCGGTGGCGTACGCGCACCCGAGGACGAACACGGCGACGAGGAGGCCCGGATACGTGCCGGCGAGCGGGAGGCCCGCGCCGGACGCGGCGACGCCAGCGGCGCCGATTGCGAGCCCGACGAGGCCGCCGACCATCGCGGGGTGGTCGCCGTACGCGTCGACGACGGCCCCCATCGGGAAGAGGAAGAGCGTGTAGCCGAGCGTCATCACCGACACCACGAGCCCGACCTCGAACCCGCTCAGGCCGTAGGTGTCACGGAACGAGGAGGTCGCGGCGAACACCGCGTAGTACGTGGCGGACGCGACGACCTGCCAGGCGGCGACGGCGGTGACGCCGCGCCAGCTCCGCGAGGACGCGCTCGCACTCACTGCGCCCACGCGACGAGCGCGATTCCGACGAGCACCGCGAGCAGGTAGGCGGGGTGGCCGGCGGCGTACTCGGAGAGCGGTGTCACCGCGGCGGCGTAGTCACCGGCGGCGAGCGATTCGGAGAACGCGGTGGAGGACCGCGTCCAGAACGCGAAGTGGCCGGTGCCGAGCAGGCCGAACCCGGCGCCGAGAAGCTGTTTCGGGCGCGAACTCAGCGCGGTCGCGAGGGATGAGGGAAACGCCATACGTCTCCCCTCCGCGCGAGAGGGAAAAAGCGTAGCGACCGACTACCGGATGTCGATACGGCGGCCGGATTCGTGGGTGCGGCCGAACGCGAGTTCGAGCACGCCGTTCCGGTAGGTCGCGTGCACGTCCCCGGTGTCGGCGTCGGCGGGGAGGGAGAGGCGTTCGTGGACGCGTCGCCCGAGGGCGGCGTTCCCCGCCGCTTCGTGTTCCGCGTCGATGACGACGACACCGTCCTCGGCGTGCACGTCGAGTTCGTCGCGCTCGAACCCGGGGAGGTCGACGACGAGCGTGTGCGTGTCGTCCGTGGTCTGTCAGTCGTGCGTCATTCGGTGGTTCAGGCTGTCGAGGCCGCTGTACGCGCCGGGTTCGCCGGCTTCGCTGCGGTTCCAGCGCGTCCGCACGTCGTCGAACGCGCGGTCCATCTGCTCGAACATGCGGTCCAGTGATAGCTCGTCGCCGGTCGGGCGGATTTAGGTCGTGGCCCCCGAATTCCGAGACATGACGCCCTTCGAACGCCGCACCCGCGCCTGCCAGGACCGCCTCGACGCGGACGAGTCCCTGATACTCTTCCCGAGTCCGAACCTCTACTACCTCGGCGGCTTCCACGAATCCCCCGGTGAGCGCCACTTCTTCCTGTTCGTCACGTCCACCGACGCCGCGTTCCTCGCGCCCGCGCTCTACGAGGACCAGTTGCGGGCGGAGACGTGGGTGGACGACGTTCGCACCTGGAGCGACGGCGACGACCCCGTCGCGCACGTCGAAACCATCGCGGACGACCTCGACATCGGTTCGCGGGTGCTCCTCGACGAGACGATGTGGGCGCGGTTCTCGATGGACCTCCGCGCGGCGCTCCCGGACGCCGAGTTCGGCCTCGCGACGGACGTGCTGTCCGCGCTGCGCGTGCGGAAGGACGACGCCGAACTCGACGCCATCCGTCGGGCGAGCGAGGCAGCGGACGCCGCGATGCGGGACGTGCGCGCGCTCGGCGCGGACGCCGTCGGCATGACCGAAACCGAACTCGCCCGGTACGTCGCCGACCGCCTCGAAGCCCACGGCGGCGAGGGTACCTCGTTCGAGACCATCGTCGGGTCGGGGCCGAACGCCGCGCTCCCCCACCACCATCACGGCGAGCGCGAAATCGAAGCGGGCGAGCCGGTCGTCTTCGACTTCGGGACGCGCGTCGACCACTACCCGAGCGACCAGACCCGAACGGTCGTCTTCGAGGGCGAGCCACCCGAAGCGTACATCGACGCGCACGAGACCGTCGTCGAAGCACAGCAGGCCGCGGTCGACGCCGTCGAACCCGGCGTGTCCTGCGAGGCCGTGGACGCCGCCGCGCGCGAGGTTATCGCGGACGCGGGGTTCGGCGAGGAGTTTGTCCACCGCACCGGTCACGGCGTCGGCCTCGACGTGCACGAGGAACCCTACATCGTCGACGGGAACGACCGCGAACTCGTGGAGGGAATGGTGTTCAGCGTCGAACCAGGCATCTATCGAGAGGGCGAGTGGGGCGTCCGCATCGAGGACCTCGTCGCCGTCACCGCCGACGGCTGTGAACGGCTGAACCACACGACACGCGACTGGCGGCGCTGAGCCGCCCCCGGATTTATATCCCTGACAGTTCGATTTTCGTGCGAGATGGACTCTATCCGCTCGCTCGTCGAACGCGTGGAGAGCGAGGGGCGAACGCTCACCGTCTACGACCCCGCGGACGAGCGCGTCGTCGACCGGCTCCGCGACTACTTCGGCCCGCAGCGCGTCACCGTGACCGTCGCGGAATCCCGGGGCAGCAACGCCCCCGCGAACTTCGCCGTGCTGCACGAGGACGGCGACGTGGTCGCTGCGAGCGACCTCGACGACGTCGACTCCGTCATCGCGTTCGAGGCGGGCATCGTCTCCGATCCCGACTTCGACCGCGACGCGTACCCCGCGGTGCTCGAACACGACGACACGACGACGTTCACGTCCTTCAACAAGCGCAGCATGATAATCGCGTCTCGCGAGGTCGAGGTGTCCGCGTACAACGTCGGACACGGCGAACTCCGGGTCGGCTTTCAGGCACTCTCGAAGATGGAGGACCAGTGGCGCGTCTACACGCAGCTCGCGGACAGCGGCCTGGACGTGCACGTGTACGGGATTCCGGACTGGGAGAAACCCCAGCGCGAACTCGACATCGCGTTCCACACGGACGACGTGCAGGAGGTCCGGGAGTCGTGGTTCGTCGTGTACGACGGCGACGGCCGGGACGCCCGAAAGCTCGCGCTCATCGCGCACGAGCAGGACGACGGGACGTTCCACGGGTTCTGGACGTACGACGCCGGCGTCGTGGACGAGTTCCTCGACTACGTCAACGCGGGCGGTCTCGGCGCATAGGGTTTTTCTCGCGGTCGCGCCAGCATTGGGTATGGTTCCGCCGCTCGCCGTGGATATCGACGGCACGCTCAGCCGCGACGACCGCTCCATCGACTCCCGCGTGCTCGACGTGCTCCGCGACTGGGACGCGCCCGTCGTCATCGCGACGGGGAAGGCGCTTCCCTACCCGGTCGCGCTCTGCGGGTTCATCGGCGTGCCGGAGCGGGTCGTCGCGGAGAACGGCGGCGTCTCCTACGACCGCGACCGCGACCGCCTCCACTTCCACGGGGACCGCGAGGCCGCGCAGGACGTCGTGGACGAGTACGTCGCGCGCGGCCACAGTCCCGGCTGGGGCGAGGTTGACCTGGTGAACCGCTGGCGGGAGACCGAGGTCGCGGTGAGCCGCGACCAACCGCTTGCGCCCCTCCGCGAAATCGCCGAAAAACACGGCCTGCACGTCGTGGACACGGGATACGCGTACCACGTGAAATCCCCTGGGATGCACAAGGGTCGCGCGCTCGAATCCCTCGTCGCCGACCTCGACTACACCATGGACGAGTTCGTCGCGGTCGGCGACTCCGCGAACGACGTGGAGATGCTCGAAGCCGTGGGGACGGGGTACGCGGTCGCGAACGCGGACGACGCCGCGAAGGCCGCGGCCGACCACGTCGTCGCGGGCGCGTACGCGGACGGCTTCCTCGACGCCCTCGACGCGCTGCTGGCCGAATAGTTAACCCCGCGGCGGTCCCCGACGCCTGTATGGACGAACGCACGGGACGGCTTGCGGACGCCCGCGGCGTGCTGGACGCGTCCGTGACCGCCACGGCGCTCCCGGACGGCAGCGTCGACCGCCGGTACACGGTGGAGGACCGGGAGGGCGCGGTGCGCTCGCGCGAGTCGTTCGGCCGCCGCATCGCCGCGGGTGACGCGAAGTCGTTCTACGTCGACCACGAGACCACAGACCCCGGCGGGCAGGCGGTGAACGCCGCGCTCCAGTTTCACGCACTCGGTGACGACGCGCTCCTCGCGGGCCACCTCGACCACGACATTTTCGAGACGCTGCCGTTCGACGCGTATTCGATGGGTGCGCCCGCTCACGTCGACGTCTACGAGTTCGAGTCGGACGCGGTGATGCTCACCGAGGAGTCCACGGGCATCGAGACGTGGCGCTTCGAACTGCTCGAACGCGCGCTCGAATCCCGGCTCGACGCCGCGCTCGCGGCGGACGCGGTGGTGTGGGCGAACTGGGCGTCCTTCCCGCACGCGACGGACGCGCTCCGCGAACTCCGCGAGCGGGATCCCGACGGCGGCGTGCTTGTTCTCGACCCGGGCGACGTGACCGTCACCGACCCCGACACCGCCCCCGGGTTCGCCGACGCTGTCGGCGCGCTCACCGACTGCTACGAGGTCGTCGTGAGCGCGAACCGCGCCGAAGCCCAGTTTCTCGCGGACGCGCTTGACACGTCCTTCGACGACGACGCGTCGCTCGCGAGCGGCGTCCGAGACGCCCTCGGCGCCGACGCGCTCGTCATCCACGAGGTCGAGCACGCTGTCGCCGCCACCTCCGACCTGCTCGCGTTCGTGCCGAACGAACCGACGAGCGACCCCGTCCGCTTCACGGGCGCCGGCGACCGGTTCAGCGCCGCGCTCGCACACGGCCGCGCCGCCGACGGCTCCTGGGTCGAGTCGCTCGCGCTCGCGAACGCCTGCGCCGCCCACTACGCCATCCGCGGCGACACCGCCGACCCCGACGCGCTCCGCGCGTTCATCGACTGAGGTCGGCCCGCGAGAACTCCCGTCCGCACTCCGTACAGCGGTACTCGCCGATTCCCGCCTTCCGCACCGACTCCACGCGCCCGCAGTCCGGACACTCGATATCGAGAACGGTCATACGAGAGTGGAGGACGCGAGAACGGTTAAACCGGCAGGGCGTTCCGGAGCCACGAGAGGATGCCCGGCCCCGCGGACTGCCGGTGTTCCTCGAACACGGGATGCAGGGCGTCGAGCAAGTCCCGGCGTGACTCGAACTCCTCGCTGTCCGTCTCGTCGAGGGCCTCTGAGAGCGCGAGCGTCCGCCCGCTCGCCTCGTACGGAATCTCTGGGTCGCCGGTCGCCGCCGTGATTTCCGACGGCGTCGCCGGCCAGTCGATGCTCCCGAGGTGTTCGTCCACCGCCGCGATACCGAACGCCACCGCGTCCGGTTCCTCCCCGTCGTCGGTCATCGGTGGTCGCGCAGCCATCACCCGGGGTGTCGAACCCCATCACCGAAAACACCACGATAATAAACCACATGCGGCGATATAGGAACTGGTTAGTCTGGAAGTTGAGACTACAGTGGGTTTAGCGGGGCTGTGATGCGTGGTTTCGACCAAATCGATGAGTGGAATCTGATCAGGGCGCTCTCTGAACGACTATTCTTGTTGGTATTCGTCTCGCGGAGGTCTCGTGCGAAGCGCTTGTTCATGCGCCGCAGTGTCGATTGATCCGGAACCGACTCCAACTCTAAGCGTTCACAAAGTTCGGGGTGGCTATTGAGGTACTCGACGGGAGATGTTTCGTGCTGCCATCTGTGGAGTTCTTTCAGCACGAATACGCGAAAGAGCGTAGCCATCTCGTAACGAGTTGAGTGTCTGTAGCAGTCGTGTACCTCGAATCTGAAGTAGGCCAGAAGAATCGAGCAGACGAACTGTTCGAGTGAGTTATGGTTTGGGTGCGTAAACCAGACAGTTGAGACGACTCGAACGTCTGATTCTAACCCACTGGGTGAGGAGCGATCATATAGCGGTGTCGACGCGTAGGCTGGCCACTCGGTGTACGAGTGTTGTCCGATCGTTCGAAAGACGCTCCAGCGCGACGCAGGCTTGCCCTCACGGCGAGCCACTGTACCCCTCGCTCAAAATACCACCCTCGGTGGGGCGAATATGTCGCTCCAGGGAGTTTTAGACCCCACCTGCAGGGATTTGTCGTTGAGACCTATATTTCGAGTGGGGGAACGGGTAACCCCTTGCGAGTGAGGTCGCTCACTGCGATTGGGTAATCATATGCTTGGGTTGCTACTACCGCGAGCGTGGTCTCCTGGTTCCAGCCTGGAATGCGTGAGCAAAAACGCCAGCAGCGTTCAGGAAGAATTTATATTCTGTGATGACTACCGATAAATATGGAGGACGAAACCAGCGATACCGAAACTCGAGACGAGATGATGAGATGTGTCGGAGTTGGCATCTCGCTTGGGACTGCCGCAGGAATCCTTATGCACAACCTGCCGATGTGGATTGCGATTGGTGTAGCGGTTGGAGTCGCCCTCGGGACTGGTCTGAATCGTCGAAATCAGGCGAGCCTCTAACAAATGTAATTAGTCCGAAACTATTACTACATCAATAAATCTGGTGTCTAATACACATTAAGTAGCACTTACCAAAGCTAACTCTCTCGACGTGGTCGGCTTAGTCACACCTCGAGAAGCCGGTACGACAGACTCTTTGTGCCACATGTCAAAAATATAATTCATAGTGTGAAATATCTGATAGGTTCGCGGGACAGAGTGTTTGGATTATCATCGCTGTGTGCGACCTCATAATTTTAGATATGTCTATCCCCTAGAAAATCTATTTGCTCTCTAGACAAAATAGAAATACTTATCATTAGTCTAATCTTCTTCCTATTTGATGTCTAATAAGAAAGACATAGTCAGTAGGCGAAACATGCTGAAAGTGGCTGGAGTGGGTCTCGCAGCGTCTGTTTTCACAGGGACCGTAGCAGCGAAAGAGACGGACAAGAACACCAGACACCCAGACGCCCCGTCCGATGCAGAAGATGTCGGTGCAGGACTCTACCACAGAGTTGAAACGCTTGCTGATGACGACACAGAGCGAACGCAGCGGATTACGTCGTGGGACACGTCAGTCCAACCAGTCACTAAGCAGGTCTTCATCGTCTCCGCAGAGAAAACCAAAGACGGCCTCGGTCCCCTCCAGATGCACGAGGAAACAGATGGCTTCACCACGCAGAACCATCTTGACGGTTTCAAACGCCATTCCTGGACTGAGAATGCGTTCGAACCGTGCAAAGCGTTCACGAGCTACGATCACCGAATCGCGGGATACTCTATCGAGCTCGATGCCGCCCCGGACGAGATCGGAAAAGCGACTATCGCCGCAGGTATCGCATATCTCGCTGGAGCCAGCATCATCTCTGGCGGCCTGGCAGCAGTAGGCGCGATTGCACTCGGAATCATCTCGTACGGTACGTCCAACCACGAGTACTTCTTCGGCACCCAGGACTACGATAACATCTACTTCGGCCACAAGCAGACGATGCACAAGACTGTCGTTGCTGGTGACTGGAACCCCGACCCACACTACACCGTGCAAGTTGGGACCTCGGCACCTATCCACCCAGTCCTCGGCCGATAGCCGGAACCAGTCCGCTCAGGGATTGGTTCGTCATACCATTCCCTTGTACTGTCTCTGTGAGCCACCAGCCATGAACACCGGCGACGCAATTGTGGTTCTACGGAATCCGGGAGGCATCAACGAATCAGTGCGGGGCTGAACCGATTAGCCACGACCACAATTATTCTGGGTTTAATTAGGGGAATAAACAAGGCATGGGTCAGAGCGTTGATGAGGCCGAGCGTCGCTAAGTCGTCGTGGGTGAGAACGGTCACGGACAAGTGGTCAGGAAATACATCCTCATGAAGGGTCGTGGCGAGATTAACAGCATCGCCAGGGATGATACACACTGGTTTGTGGGGCGCGTTGGGCGCACTAGTCAGTCGTCGCGTGAACTTTCTACGAACGAGAGAAGCGACGCCGCCCGTGACAAGATGAATCACCTATTCGCTTAATCTCGATCACACTGGTGAAGTCGTTAATGCCAGTGGCGAACCAACAGTTCACCTCTGGCATATGCATTGAGCGGGCCGGTCGCAACTTCTTGGTTATGCTTCCCATGTCGCCGTCAACACTCCGGGAATATCGTCCAGTCCCACGGTAAGTGGTCGCCGCTGACCATCCGAAAGGTCAACGCGATCCCCTCGGGCTGTCCCTCCGCAGTAGCCACCTTCTCTGACAATGAAACACGAACTGTCTCGCTTTCGGAGGAGGCTCGAACTACGTATTGACCGCTGGCGCCTACGTCTGGCTCTATGCGCCTCAATGAGCCAGGGTCAAGATCGTAGGAGTCCACGAATACGTCTGTCGTTCCGGCCCCGTCTTCGCTGGGTGCTTCCACGGCGAACTCAAGCGTCCGGGGCTGGTCGTCTTCGTTGAATAACCGCACAAAGCATAATTTCGCACGAGACTCCTTGTTGGAACGGCTGAGGCAGCCACTCGTGGTAACGAGACCGGCCGTCGCTGCACCAGTTGCAACGAGTACACTACGCCGGTTCATATCTTACCAATAGTGTTTAAGTGTAAAATCCTTTGGATTATTGTTGTATTCGAATGTATCGGCTCATACTGGTGGGTCGCCGGTGAGTGTCTCCCCTACTCGCTCTGCGGCGTCCAGTACACTTTCAGTAGTCGCGCTTGAACGCGCCGGCGACGAGCAGGGGGAAGACCAGCGTGGCTTCCGCCTCTATCTGGACGTAGTTCGTGTCGTCGTCCTTTATTTTCCCCCAGGAGACGGCTTCCTCGGGCGGCGCGCCGGAGAGCGAGCCGTCGCCCTCCATCCCGGTGGAGATGTAGACGGCGTGGTCGGCGCCGCCGCGGAAGAGGTTCGTCATGATGGCGTGGTGCTTCGGGACGCCCGCGCCGACCGCGATGAGGCCGGTTTCCTCCGCGAGCAGGCCGTGCTCGATGAGCGAATCGTAGTCGTCCAGAATTTCGATACCGACCTCGCTGTCGTAGCCCTGGCGGTAGTAGTAGAGGAAGTTCCCGACCTCGGCGTCGGTGAGCGCCGGACAGAAGATGGGCACGTCCTGGTCGGCGGCGTTCTTCAGGATGGAGTCCTCGTCGTCGAGGGTTTCGCCGAGTTCCTTCGAGAAATCGGTGGGGGTGCGGATTTTCTCGTCGGCGAAGAAGTCCTCGAAGAAGTCGTTCAGGTACTCCTCCAGCCAGACGTACCGGTCCGAGGGGACGAAGATATTTCCGAGCCTGTTGATGCC
Source organism: Salarchaeum sp. III (assembly GCF_036418315.1). NCBI lineage: Archaea > Methanobacteriati > Methanobacteriota > Halobacteria > Halobacteriales > Halobacteriaceae > Salarchaeum > Salarchaeum sp. III. The sequence goes on from NZ_JAZHPG010000027.1 coordinate 795,144, forward strand.
GCGTTCGCGGAGTTCGGCTTCGTCGGCGTCCCACTCCCCCATTTTGAACGGTTTCGCGGTCTTGATGACGTCCTCGGTGATGGAGCCGGAGGTGGTGATGATGACGTCGACGAACCCCTCGCGGACGAGGTAGGCGACGGTTTCTCGCAACCCGGAGGAGACGATGTTGGACGTGAGCGTGAGGTAGGTGGTCACGTCGTCGTCGCGCATGTCGCGGGCGATGTCGACGGCCTGCGCGAGGTGGGTGGCCTGAAAGCCCGTGGTCTCGTACGAGTCGAGCATCTCGAAGAAGTCGAAGTCGCCGCGGAAGTCGTAGCCGCGCACGTCCGCCGAGTCCAGTTCCTCCTCGGACCCGGGGACGACGTGCTCGTGACTGTCGTCGTCGCTCATATCGAGTAGTACGCGTCGAGCGGCTTGAACTCCCTGAAACTACACCGAGACCGGGGGCATGTCGAGGAACGCGGTCTCGTAGCCCTCGTGGCGCGCGATTTGCGGCGGCGCGTCGAACGACACCTCGACGGAGTCCGGGGGTTCGCTGACGGGTGCGCCGTAGTGGTAGCCGAGGTCGGGGTCGAGCGTCGCGGTCAGCGGGCCGTCGTGGACGACTTCGCCCTCGGCGCTCGCGCGTGCGGAGACGGACGCCATCGGGAGCGGGAAGCGGTTGTACGGCGTTCGCGGGGAGACGACGAGGTAGCTCTCGGACTCGCGACCGCCGAACCGCGCGGCGCTGTCGACGACGAGTACGGGCACTGTCGCGTCGCCGGTCGTCCCCGTTCCGTACAGGGAACCACGCATGTCTTCGGGGGCGTCGAGCTGGTTCACCGGCATATCCATCTCCATCGGGTCGACGGCGCCGCGCTCGCCCGCGTTGTCGAGGGTGCGGAAGGAAATGGTGTCGACGCGCTCGGCGAGGTAGGTGAACTCGAAGTCGAACTCGGCGGTGTCGGGGGCGTCGGCGAGCGCGCCGGTGCGTTCGGTGGCGCCGAACGCGACGCGGACGGTCGCGGTGTAGTCGCCGTTCCGCGGGAGCGCGACGTTGTCGCCGAAGTGGACGCCCATCGGCTGGGAAATCATCGGCCACGGCGACACCGACGGCACGGACTCGTCGCCGTCCGCGAGCGCGAACTCCACGCTCGGGTTCGCGGCGGGCGGGACGAGTCCCGTCTCCTCGTGCCAGACGACGGGCATCACGTGAATCGAATCCTCGCCCCGAATCTCGACCTTGTTCGTCGGGTCGTCGGGGTTGCTGGTGACGAGCCAGAACCGATGGGGATAGCTGTACGTCAGCGCGCACTTGTAGGGGCCATCGCTCGCCATGCCGAACGACTTCATGCCCTCGACGTGCGTCGGGTAGTAGACCGCGTTGGGGCGGTCCTCGACGAGCGGCGGCGCGTACGGCGAGGACTGTCGGCCGAACCCGAGCGCGTCCAGACAGCCCGCGAGTCCCGCCGTGCTCGCCGCGCCAGCGGCCGCGAGGAAGCGACGGCGGTTCACGGCTCCGCCTCCGGGAGCGCGCGCCGCGAGCGCGGCGGCAGCAGGTAGTTCCCGCGACTCACGACGTTCATGTACTGGAGGATTCCGTTATTGTTTCGCTGGCCGACCGCCGAGTCGTCGGCCACGTCCGTGCCGTTCATCGCATCGCGGGTCTCCACGAACTCGCCGATTTCGCGCTGGAGGCTGACGAAGTGCAGGCCCGCGCGCCCGCCGTCCGTCGAGTCGAAGTCGCGCCGGAGGATGAGCGGCGACCCGTCCTCCCGCACGCCCTCCATCTTCTGCGAGTGTCCGACGACGCCCTGCTCGCGCGCCGTCTCCTGCGGTTTCTCGCAGGACGCGACGCCGCTGCTCGCGCCGAGATTCTCGCCGACGCCCTCGACGCGGTCGTTCTCGGCGTGCGCGGGGCAGAACATCTTCGCGACGCGCTGGTAGCGCGAGTCCTGCTCGTACCACTGGTCTAAATTGAGTTCGATGAAACTCGCGTGCTGGGTCGCGCCGCCCGCGAACGGCCCGGACTGGATGGTAACGCGGTCCTCGCTCGCCTGCGCGCCCCGGAAGCCGGACTTGAACCCCATGTAGAGCGGGGCGTCCTCGTCCACCGCGCCGTCCGGGACGCCGGACACGTCGTCGTGCTCGGCGGGGAGGCCGGCGCCGACGAAGCCGGTGCGGCGCTCCGCGACGCTGAAGACGCCGCTCCAGTCCGTCGTTTCGACGCCGTTCGCTTCCGTCTGGTTCCCGCGAAGCGCTTCCTCTGCGCCGAGGAGGGCGTCCCCGCGGTCGCTCGCGAGGTGGAGTATCGCGTCCGGGGTGTCGGCGTCCGGGTCCTCGAACGGCGCGAGCGCCTCGGGCCGCGGGAGGTCCACGCTGGCGGGCGCGGCGTCGTAGCGGTCGAAGTAGGCCCGCGAGTACCCGAGCGTGAACAGCAAGCCCTCGTTGCTTCGCTCGTACGCGCGCTCCAGCGAGCGCAGCGCGGATTCCACGGTTTCGCGCTCCGCGTCGGACGGCGTTCCGTCGCCCGTGTAGTCGAGGAGGAGGAGGACGTGATGGCGGGCGTTCAGCGCGTTCCCGGCGTCGTCGATGGCGAGCGCGTCGTTCCACGCGTGCTGGCGCTCCGGGAGCGCGGAGAGGTCGTCCGTTCCCGTCGGAATGCTTCCCGGCCCGCGGTCGAGGCAGGCCGCGAGCGCGGACGCGCCGCCGATGGCGACCGCGGACTTCACGAACTCGCGGCGCGGGATGCCGCGTCGGTCCTGAGACATTACCTGTCAGTTGGTTCTGCGGCCCTAAGGCGGGTGTGGTACGTTCTTCGAAACCGGGAATCAGACGTGGCGCGCGAACACGTCGTCGTGCAGGCGCCCAGTTACGTCGTCCAGAATCACGCGGAGGTTCTCCGTGTCGAGGCGGTTGTACTTCACGAGGCGGTCGAGCGCGGCGTCGTCTTCTCGTTGGTCGTAGCGCTTCCAGAGCCGAACCGCCTCCCGGCCGTCCACGTCCTCCACGCCTTCGCGGCTGACGCCGAGGTCCTTCTCGATTGACTTGAGGCCGCCGGAGAGCCCGAGTCGCTTGCAGAGGTACATGAGGTCGAGGTGGGGCGTCCCGATGTCGAGGTCGAAGTTCGTCTCCAGGAATGGCTGGTCGAAGCGCTTCCCGTTGAACGAGACGAGCATCGCCGACTTGGATAGTTCGCGCTCCAGGGCGTCAGCCGTGAGGTCGCGTCCCTGCACGAGCGTCGTCGTGTCGCCGCCGCGGTGGAAACTCACCGTGGTCACGTCGTTCGTCGCGGCGTCCAGTCCGGTGGTTTCGATGTCGAAGAACGTCGCCTCGTCGCGGACGTTCTCGTAGAGCCGCCAGAGGCTCCCAGAGGGGAGGGTTTCGGCGAGCGCGTCGGTGTCGCCGTCGTCGAGCGCGCGCCGCGCGTCCCGGATGTATGACTGGATGCGTTCGCCCGTCTTCTCGCCGACCAGCGAGGGGTCGAACTCGTCCCAGTGCGTCGCGCCGTCCTGCCAGAGGCGTCGTTCCGTCGTCTCGCCCACGCCGTCGGCGGCGATGAACGAGTTCTCGATTCGCATACCACGGACTGGGCGGTTCCGGAATTTAGGGTTGACGCACCACGCTCGGGCGGTCCGCGATGACGCCGTCCACGCCCCGGCGGGCGAGCGCCCACGCGACGGCGGGACCGCCCACCGTCCACGCGTTCACGTCGAACCCCCGCGCGTGCGCCCGCTGGACGGTGCGGGTGGCGAGGCAGAGCGCGACGCTCGGGTGGACGGCGACGCAGTCGAGTTCGTCCGCGACGGCGAGGTTCTCTCGGGGCTGCCGGTCGAAGAGGAGCGCGCGGTCGAGCGTGGAGTCCCGGAGCGCGACGGGGTCGAACGCGGACACCCACACGTCGTTCTCGACGCGGTCGGCGGCGGCGTCCACGTCGCTCCCGAGGCCGCGCTCCTTCAGTTCGACGTTCACGTCCACGCGGTCCGGCACGGCGTCGAGCAGCGCGTCGAGCGTCGGGACGCCCGCGCCGCTGTCGTGGACGGAGAGCGAGCCGAGTTCGACGGCGCTCAGGCCTCCGACCGGTCCCGTGCCGTCGGTGACGCGGTCGACGGTCGCGTCGTGACACACCACGACCTCGCCCGACGCCGCGCGCCGCACGTCCACCTCGACGGCGTCCGCGCCGCCGGTTCGCGTCACGGCGTCCGTGGTGTTCTCGGGGTTGACGCCCGCGAACCCGCGGTGCGCGACGAGGCGGACGCCGCGCGCCGCCGGCCCTGGAAGCGCGTCGAACGCACGCTCGACGACCGTCCCGAGGGCGCGACCCAGCATACCCCGAACACGGGCGCGGGCGCTCAAAGCGTTGTCGGCGCGACCGTTCACGGGCGATAAACGATCTGAACGGTGTTCGACGGTCACGACCCTATAACGTCCGACGGTCCCTCCGGATAGCCGTGGAGCGCCGACCGGGTGCGGTCGCCGCGGAACACCCCGGTGCCGCGGACGGCCGCGTGGATGGGTTCGGTCGTCGCTCCACCAGAGGCACGGTGTCTACCACCCTCCGCCCGCGTCACTCCTTCACACACCGGGCGGAGGTCCGATATTGCCTTATGGGTTCGTGTAAGCCTTACCGCTATGGCAGACAGTCCGCTCGACAATATGCTGGCGCAGATGGACCGCGCCCGCGAGTACGTCGACATCTCCGACAACATCTACGAACGACTGCAGTCGCCGGAGCGCACCCAGAAGGTCAGCCTGCCCGTCGAGCACGACGACGGTCACGTCGAGGTGTACGACGGCTACCGCTGTCAGTTCGACAGCTCCCGCGGCCCGTACAAGGGCGGCATCCGCTACCACCCCGGCGTCTCGATGGGGGAAGTCGAGGCGCTCGCCGGCTGGATGACGTGGAAGACGGCGCTCGTCGACCTCCCGTTCGGCGGCGCGAAAGGCGGTATCGTCTGCGAACCAAAACAGCTCTCCGACGGCGAAATCGAACAGCTCACCCGCCGGTACACCGAGGGCATCCGCCGGATGATCGGCCCCGAGATGGACATCCCCGCGCCCGACATCAACACGGACGCGCGGACGATGGCGTGGATAATGGACACGTACTCCGTCTACCAGGGGTACGCGGTCCCGAACGTCGTCACCGGGAAGCCGCTCGAAGTCGGCGGGACGGCGGGCCGCGTCGAAGCGACCGGCCGTGGCGTCACCATCATCACCGAGGAGACGTTCCAGTACCTCGACGCCGACCTGGAGGGCGCGAGCGTCGCCATCCAGGGCTTCGGGAACGTCGGCGGCGTCGCCGCCCAACTCCTCACCGAGCGCGGCGCGAACGTCGTCGCAGTGAGCGACGTGACGGGCGGTATCTACGACCCGGACGGCCTCGACATCGAGGACGTGTCGGCGCACGTTGCGGACGGGAAGACGTTCTCCGAGTACGAGAACGCGAAGCGAATCTCGAACGACGACCTCCTCCGCCTCGACGTGAATGCCCTCATCCCCGCCGCAATCGAGGACGTCATCACCACCGAAGTCGCGGAGGACCTGCGCGCGGACGTGGTCATCGAGGCCGCGAACGGCCCGACGACGTTCGACGCGTCCAGCGTGCTCGTCGAACGCGACGTCCCGGTCGTCCCCGACATCCTCGCGAACGCGGGCGGCGTCATCGTCTCCTACCTGGAGTGGGTGCAGAACACCCAGCAGTACTCCTGGGACCTCGAAGACGTGAACGACGACCTCCGCGACCGCATGACGATGGCGTTCGACGAGATGGTCGGCGTCTACGACGAGAAGAACATTCCCGACCTCCGCACCGCCGCGTACACCATCGCGATGGAGCGTGTCGCGAGCGCGCACGAGTACCGCGGGCTGTTCCCCTGAGCGTCGTTATCGCGTGTAGTAGCCGAAGACGATGATGAAGAGGACGAGCAGGCCGAATCCGCCGACCGCGAACCAGACGCCGGCGAGTTCGGGGGCGCCGGCGATGTTGGGGAGGACGAGCCAGCCGGTGGTGAGGAGCGCGGCGAACACCAGCACCGCGACGTATATTTCCGCTAATCGGTAGATGGCGCGCCCTCTGTCCATATCGACTGTATCCGAGACGGTCACGTAAACCCCGCGGTGACTGTGGCGACCGCGGCGGCCGCGGCGGCCGCCGTGACCGCGGTGAATCTCGAACGCTTTTAACGCCGTACTCGAATACCCGGACTATGGAACGAGTGGACGTGGCGGTCGTCGGCGGTGGGCCGGCGGGGTCGTCGGCCGCCCGAACGGCGGCGGAGCACGGCGCTGACGCCGTGGTGTTCGAGAAGGGAGTGCCGCGCGCGGACCGGCCCGACCTGGGGCCGGATTCGACGGACGCCGCGGGCTTCCTCGACTACTGGGTGGACATCGCGGAACTGGACGTGGACGCGATGCCCGAGGGCGTCTACCAGCAGCGCCTCGACAAGGCGGAGTTCATCGGGCCGAGCGAGACGATGGAACTGGACCGGACGGGCATCGAGTCCTCCTACGACGAGTTCGGGTTCACGTTCCACCGCGCGCGCCTGGACGACTGGCTCCGCAGCCGCGCGGAGGACGCGGGCGCCGAGTACCGTGTCGGGACGAGCGTGCGGAACGTCGACACCGACCTCTCGGGCGAACCGTCGCACACGCTCACGCTCGCGGACGGGAGCGAAGTCGAGGCCGACTACGTGATTCTCGCGGACGGCCCGCAGCGCCAGATGACGATGCCCGTCCTCGACCAGTACCTGCCCGAGGACCGCGCGGCCTCCGAGGTGCTGTCGCCGCGCACGGTGAACCACATCGCCTACCAGGAGTACCGGAAAATCCCCGAGGAGGTGTTCGAGCGGCACAACATCAAGTTCTGGTGGGGCTGGATGCCCGGCGAGACCGCGTACCCCTGGATCTTCCCGAATCAGGACAACGTCGGGCGCGTCGGTCTGACGATGCCCATCGGGATGGACATCGACGACTTCGACAAATCCCAGTACCGCCTCCTGCGGGAGGACGACGAGAAGATACCCTCGGGCAAGGAGTACATTCGACGCCTCCTCGAAGAGGTGTACGGCGACGAGTACGACATCGAGGAGGACTTCCCGATCATCGAGGAGGGGTACGGGAAGTCGAAGGGGACGGAGACCTATTCGATTTCGAGCACGCGCCCAATCGACTCACCCACCGAGGCGAACATCGCGGTCGTCGGCGGCGCGATGGGCACCACGTCGGCGTTCCACGAGGGCGGCGACCACGTCGCGATGCGGACGGGCGCGCTCGCCGGCGAGTACGCCGCCGAGGGCATGCTCCACGAGTACAACGAGGCGTGGAAGGAAGCCATCGGGAGCGAACTCCTCCGGAACGTCGCCATCGCGGACGTGGTGAAGGACTACGGCCCCGACGACTGGGACAAGACGTTCGACGTGGCCCAGCGCATCCTCGAGAAGTCGACGGGCGGGTCGCTCATCAGTCGGAAGACCGCGAGCGTCGGCGTGCACGGCCTCAAGCTCTACCGGAGCTATCGGAAGACGAAGAAGACGTTCGCGAACGGCGGCTACGTCCAGCTCCGCCAGGACGAGTACGAGTACTAGGCGGTACGGCCTTACGTTCTCGTCCCCGATTTCTCGTATGAACACGACCGAGAGCGACCAGGTTCGCGTGTGGCTCGTCGAACGCACCTATTCGGACGATGAACAGAACCTCATCATCCTCACGTACGCGACGCCGGACGGCGAGCGCTACTTCCGGAAGGAGCGCGCGCTCACCAGTTTCGGCGACCACCGCGACACGACGGCCGCCGTGGACGCCGACCCGGAGAACCTCGGGCGCGTGAGTGACTCGGACGAGCGCGAGCAGTACGCCGCGGAGGCGCAGCGAATGCGCGCCGACCACGACCCCGACGATGTCATCTAGGGTTCCTCGAACATCGCGAGGAACGACCAGAGTAGCCGGACGAGGAGGAGGACGCCGACGAACGCCGCGAACAGCGCGAGCGGCGTGCCATTGGCGACGGCGAGCAGGACGATATCGACGAGGAAGGCGAGTACGACGAGCCATCGGCGGATGGAGCGGAGGAGGGCTTCTTCCGACATACCCGGCTGGTCTCCCGCGCCTCGAATAATTCTTGGCCTACAGGAAGGATTCGGCGGCCTCGCGGTCGGGGAGCGCGGGCATCGCGCCACGGGCGGTGACGGCGGCCGCGCCGCAGGCGTTCGCGTACGCGAGCGCGCTCTCCGCGTCTCGGTCGTCGAGGATGGCGACGACGAGTCCGGCGGTGAACGCGTCGCCCGCGCCGGTCGCGTCGACTTCGGCGGCGTCGAACCCGGGGTGGTCGACGGCGGTCTCGCCCCAGGGGGACGAGTCGGTGGTGAGCAGGCCCGCGCCCGCGTCGCCGCGGGTGACGGCGACGGCGCTCGGGCCGGCGGAGAGGACAGCGTCCGCGAACCCGGCGTCCGGGAGCCACGGGAGGTCGTCGGGCGAGGTGACGACGAGGTCGCTCGCCGACAGTGCGCGGTCCGTGACCTCGCGGCGTTCGTGTTTCGACTCCCAGAGGGCGGGGCGGCCGTTCGGGTCGAAGGCGACCCGGCAGTCGTGCTCGCGGGCGCGCTCGACGAGGTCGAAAATTGCGGTGCGGCCCGGCTCCGCGGAGAGCATCACACCGCCGACGACCAGCCATTCCGCGGCGTCGAGCGCGTCGCTCGAAACCCGGGTAGTGTCGAGGTGGCAGTCGGCCGTGTCGTCCCGGTAGAAGCTGAATGAGTCGTCGCCGGGCGCGTGGCTGACGAACGCGACCGCGGTGTCGCGCTCGGCGTCGCGCTGGACGTGGTCGCCGACGCCCTCCGCGTCGAGCGTGTCGGCGAGGAATCGGCCGAAGGCGTCCGCGCCGACCCGGGTGTCGAACCGCGGGTGGTGGCCGAGGCGGCTGAGGGCGACGGCGACGTTCGCGGGGGCGCCGCCCGCGCGCCGCGTGAACGACTCCACCTCGGGGAGCGGGCGGGGGCTGTCCGGGACGAAGTCGACGAGCGTCTCGCCCGCCACCACGACCTCAGTCATCCTCCTCGGGCGACCACGCGCCGCCGACGCGGTCGTACCCCATCAGGTCCTGGCCGGCGTGTTCGGTGAACGCGACCTTCAGGTTCGGTTCGGGGACGCCGAAGCGGTCGCGGGCCTCGTCCATCGCGGCGAGCGCGAACGACCGGCGGCGGTCGAACGACCGGCCCTCGCGCACGTCGGCGTGCAGGAAGAGGAGGGGGCCGGTGACGCCGCGGCCGAGCGAGAGGTGCTGGTCGTCGCGCACGGCGACGGCGACGTGGCCGGTGCCGGTGGCCATGTGGTCGCTGTAGAGTTCGGTGAGGCGGTCGGCGAGCGCGGACGCGTCGGCGTCGGCTATCTCGAAGTCCGCGTCGACGGCGAGCAGTGGCATACCCGGGTGCGGGGGCTACGCCGTCAATAGCCCTGTGGCCGACGACGGGGAGTGATAAGTGGCTGGCGCGCGCTCTTCTGGTATGGACTGGCAGGAAGTGGACGCGCACACGGGACGGCGGTGGGAGCGCGCGGACGGGTACGCGGTCGTCTCCGTCCGGGAGACGGCGGGCGGCGACTGGGCGGTGACGTACGACCGGCTCGAACAGGCGCCCGAGGGCGAGGCGTACGAGCGCGTGAGCGAACCGACGGAGGCGGCCGCGCTCGACCGTGCCGCGGAGTACCGCGAGAACGATTCTCATTAGTAAGGCCGATTATTTTTCGGCCCGAAGGCCTTTGAAGAAGTCTCGTGTTGCGTGTGGTACAGCAATGAAGAACACACGTAGCCTCGTGGCCGCGTTGCTCGCACTGACCGTCGTCGCCGGCGCGTTCACCGGCGGCGTCGCCGCGGCGTCCGCGGCGTCCCTGACGGCGAACCCGAGCGCGGCCGGCGCGACCGCACAGCACACCGCAACCCTCACCGCCGGTTCCACGGTCGACACCTCCTCGTGGAACGGCTTCCAGGTGAACTACCAGGGGTCCGGCGCGGACGCGAGTAACGTCAGCGTCGAGGACGTCGCCGCCATCGGTATCGACCGCGGCGACAACCAGACCGGCGACGCCGTGGACGTGAACGTCAGCGACGACCTGGCGAGCGTCTCCTCGAGCAACAACGGCGCGACCCTCACGTTCGACCTCGGCGGCAGTTACAGCCTCTACGAGGGCGACGAGGTCGTCGTCGTTTACGAGGACGTCGCGAACCCCGACCAGGCCGGGTCGTACAACGTGACGCTCGACATCAACCCGCAGTCCAGCGGCTCGCAGGCGACCGCGACGTTCGATGTCGCGGACACCCAGCAGAGTACGACGACGCAGACCACGACGAGCGGCGACACGACCACGCAGACGACGGCCGACGACACGACGACCGAGTCCACCACGACGCAATCGGCGGACACGACGACGATGTCCGAGGACACCACCACGGAGTCCGACGACTCGGGTTCCTCGGGTAGCACGCCCGGGTTCGGTCTCGGCGTCGGCCTGCTCGCGGTGACGGGCGCGGCGTTCCTCGCGCTCCGCGACTAAGGGCTGTAGCGACTGACCGCGAGGCCTTCGCCGAGCGGGACTATCGCGGTCTCGAACGGCTCCTCCCCCGCTTTCTCCACGTATTTCGCGATACCGGCAGCGGTGTCGCTGGGCGGATTACCGCCGAACGCGTCCCGGAGTTCCGCGGGCGAAGCGGGGCCGTCGAGGACGTTGTCGGCGACGACGAGACCGCCGTCCCGGAGTTCGGGGACGGCGCGGTCGAGCGCGTCCGCGTACCGGGTTTTCTGGCAGTCGACGAACACGATGTCGTAGGGGCCGTCGTGGGCGTCGAACGTCTCGAAGGCGTCCCCGGCCTCGAACGCGCATTTCTCGGCGTCGCCGGTGCGTTCGAGGAACTCGCGCGCTTTCTCGAGGTTCTCGGGGTCGAAGTCGGTGAGGACGAGTTCGCCGTCGGCGGGGAGGGCGTCCGCGAACCACGCGGCGGAGTACCCGAACCCGGAGCCGAACTCGAAGACGCGTTCCGCGCCGACCAGTCGGGCGAGCAGTCGGAGGAAGCGGCCGGCGTCGGGGCCGACGATGGGGAAGTGTTCGTCGTGGCCGTACTCCGTCATCTCCGCGAGCACGGGGTCGGTGTCGGGGTTGCCGGCGCGCACGGCGGCCGCGGCGGCGTCGGTGAGTACGTCGCTCATACTCAGGGCACGCGTGGCGAGGTGCTTAGCGGTTCCGCCCCAGCGGGAACGCGACCCGGTCGGGGTGCTCGCCGAACGCGTCGAGGACGCGCGCGTAGAGGTCGTTCCGCACCCGCGTTCCCGCTCGCGGTTTCACGAGGTAGCGCGCGCGGAGTTCCACCCAGGACTCCTTCTGCACGACGTTCACGGTCGGGCGGTCGTTCACCTCCATCTCCACCGGGGTTTCGGCGAGCATCTCGCGGTAGTGCGCGACGTTCCGCGCCATCTCGTCCCCGAGGTAGTCGTCGACGGTGTCGCGCAGGAGGCCGCGCGCGAAGTCGAGGTCGGTCTCGTACGCGACCTGAATCGAGAGTTCGTTCCAGACGTAGGGGAACTCGTCCCGGGAGTAGTTCGTGACGTGCGCGCTGAGGACGACGGAGTTCGGGACGGTGACGTGGCGGCCGGAGTGCTGGTTCGTCGACACCAAATCGCCGTTTATCTCCCAGAGCGTGGTGACGAGGTAGTCCACGTCCACGATGTCGCCCTTCGAGTCGCCGATGGCGACGCGGTCGCCGACCTGATAGGGTTGTTTCGTGGTGATGTACACCCAGCCGAGGAGGGAGAGCAGGGGTTGCTGGAGGCTGAGGGAGACGGCGACGCCGACCACGCCGAGGCTGACGAGCGCGGGCAGCCACTGGTCGGTGACGACGGCGAGCACGAGGACGGTGCCGACGACGAGGAAGGCGAGGCGGACGACGGCGCGGAGGCGGTGCTGGCGGCGGCGGTCGGCGGTGTGCGCGAGCAGCGTGTCGAGGACGAGCGCGTACGCGGCGGCGAGCGCGGCGACGGCGGCGACCGCGAGCAGGGTGTTCCGGAGCGCGGGCGCGAGGAGGACGCCCGCGAACTCGGCCGTCGCGCCGACGGCGGAGGGGACGAGCGCGGCGAGGACGCCGCAGGCGAGCGCCGCGAGCAGGGACGCGATGGCGCGGCCGTTCATACGGCGCTCTCGGGCGGCGCGCGGGAAGTAACTACCGTCCCGCGAGCCGTTCGACGGTGCCCGCGAGCGCGAGGACGGCGTCCCGGCAGTCAGACCAGTCCGTCCACTCGCGGGGGCTGTGCGAGAACCCGCCCTCGGAGGGCGCGAACAGCAGGCCGGCGTCCGTCACGCGGGCGACGTGCATCGTGTCGTGCGCCGCGCCCGAGTGCAACGCGAGGCTCGACAGGTCGTTCTCCGCGACGGCGTCCGCGGCCGCCTCCCGCACGCGGTCGGCCATCGGCGCGGGCGGCACGTCGAACGGCCGCGAGAGCGAGGTGTCCACGCCGCGCTCCGCTTCGAGGCGGTCGAGGGAGTCCCGGGCCGCGGCCACGATGTCGTCCATCGTGTCGTACTTCACGTCCCGGATGTCGACGCCGAGTTCGACGCGGCCGGGAACGACGTTCGTCGCGTTCGGCGACACGTTCAGACTCCCGACGGTGCCGACGGCGGTTCCGTCCTCGGCCGCGGCGTCGGTGGCGGCGTCCTCCACGTCGAGCACGAACTCGCTCGCGGCGGCCAACGCGTCCGTCCGGGCGTCCATCGGGGTCGCGCCCGCGTGGTCGGCCTGCCCCTCGACGACCGCGTCGCAGTGCGTGATTCCCGTGATGTCGGTGACGACGCCCACGTCAGCGCCCGCGGATTCGAGGCGCGTGCCCTGTTCGATGTGGAGTTCCACCCAGGCGTCCCACGCGCTCGCGTCGAGCACGCCGTCGCCCCGGTAGCCGATGGCGTCGAGCGCGTCGTCGAGCGTCCGGCCGTCGTGTTCGTACGCGAGCGCGGTTTCGGGGTCGCGTTCGCCCGTCGCGACGGACGACCCGAGCAGGCCGGGCGCGAACGACGCGCCTTCCTCCTCCGTGAACGACACGACCTCGACGGGCCGCGCGAGGTCGGCGTCGCCCCCCTGGAGCGCGCGCACGGCTTCGAGCGCGCCGTACACGCCGAGCGGCCCGTCGAAGATGCCGCCGTTCGGCACCGAGTCGAGGTGGCTGCCCGACGCCACCGCCGGCGCGTCCGGGTCCGCCGATTCGGGAACCCACCGGCCCGCGATATTCCCGACGGCGTCCACGCGCACGTCGAGGCCCGCGTCCTCCATGCGCTCTACGAGGTGGTCGCGGGCGTCCCGGTTCGCGTCGCTTCCAGTGAGGTTCGTGCGGGCGGTGTCGCCGGTCGCGCCGAACGCGGCGTTCGCCTCGATGTCGTCGCGCAAGCGGTCGAGAGACACGTCCATGTCCGACGGTCGGACGCGCGGCTCAAAGAGTGTAGTGGAGAGTGGAAGCCGGAGACGGCTTCCGTTCTCAGAGGCACAGTGCCTGCAGTCTGCAGGCAGGGAGAGAGATACGCCCCGTTCGGATACGACACCTGCTTTACTGATACGGGTTTTATCAGTCCAGGCGGATGTCGGCGGTGTCGGCCGCGTCCGCGAGTGCGTACTCGCCGTCCGAGCGAGTGACGACGCCCTCGTGCGCGAGGTGGTCGAGGTGGGCGTACGCCTCGCCCGGACCGTGAAGCACGTGAATGGCGTGCAGGTCGCCGAACAGGTCCGCGCTGACCTCCCAGGGCGTCGCCGGCCCGCGCTCGCGGAGCACGGAGAGCACGCGTTCGGTGCGTTCGGCGTGGTGGTCGGCGATGTCTCGCGCCCGGAGGGTCGGCGCGAAGATGGGGCCGCGGTGGCCGGGCCACGCCCGGTCGAGGTCGAGGAATTCGATGCGGTCGAGGCTGTCGAGGTACGTCTGGAGGGGGCGTTCGACGCGCACGTCCGCGCCGCCGACGTTCGGCGTGTACTTCGGGAGGAGGGCGTCCCCGACGAACGCTTCCCGGCGCCCCTCGCGCTCCACGAGGTAGCCCGCGAGCCCGGCGGCGTGCCCGGGGAGGTGAACGACCTCGGCCTCGTGCGGGCCGAGCGCGAGCGTGTCGCCGTCCGCCACCGGCGTCACGTCCGCGGGTTCGCCCCGGATGTCGTCGTGCGTGTCGAGGAAGTCGAGGAGTTCGCGCTGCTTCTCCGCGGGCATCCCCCACTCGTCGAGGAGTTCGCGCTGGCGGGCGTGCATCGCTGCGCGGGCGTCGTCGTCGCCAGCGACGAGCGGTGCGTCCGCCTCGTGGACGAACACGTCCGCGCCGCTCTCCCGCTGGAGGCGGCCCGCGAGGCCCGCGTGGTCTTCGTGGAAGTGCGTCAGGAGGATGCGGTCGAGGTCGCCGACCGCGTGGCCGGCGTCGGCGAGCGCGCCCGCGAGCTGGTCGTGCACGCCGTCCGTGCCGACGCCCGTGTCCACGAGCGTCGTCGGGCCGTCCCCGGCGAGGAGGTAGACGCTGTTCCGGCCCTCGAACTCGGTGTTCCCGAGCTGGATGTGTCGCATACCCGGGGGTTCGACAGGGGGGAGTAAGGAGTTAGCGGACGCGGAAAAGACTATGTGTGCATGTGACAATTGTTGCCTGATGTCGTCCAACAACCTCCCCGACTACGAGGCCGAACGCGACGGATTCGACTGGAGCCGGTTCTTCGACGAGGCAGACTGGGACGCGCCCGAACACCTGAACATCGCCCACGAGTGCGTCGACCGATACGCCGACACCGACCGGGTCGCGCTCCGGTACGCCGGCAGCGACGGCTCCCGGGAGTCGCTCTCCTTCGCGGAACTCGCCGAGCGCTCGAACCGGTTCGCGAACGTCCTCGAAACCCACACCGACCCCGGCGACCGCGTCGTCTCGTACATGCCTCGGATCCCCGAGCACTACGTCGCGCTGGTCGGCGCGCTGAAGGCCGGCCGGGTCTGGGGGAGCGTGAACGAGCGATACGGACCGGACGGGATCGCGTACCGGCTGGACGACTGTGACGCCGCCGTCGCCGTCACCACCGACGAGAACCGCGACACCGTCGGGGACGCGCTCGACGACGCGCCGTCCGTCCACACCGTCGTCACCGTCGGCGGCGGCAAACCCGGCGACGTCCGGTACGAGCGCGCGCTCGCCGACGCCAGCCCGGACTACGAGGCCGCCGAAACCTCAGGCGACTCGAACGCCCTCCTCTACTACACGTCCGGAACCACGGGCCCCGCGAAGGGCGTTCTGCACGAGCACCGCTGGGTCGCGGGCGTCGCCGCAACCCAGTACTACGCCGTCGACCTCACCGCGGACGACCTCTACTGGAGCACCGGCGACATCGGCTGGCTCACGGGCGTCATCAACACGCTCGGCGCGTGGTTCTGGGGAACCGAACTGTTCGTCTACGACGGCGAGTTCGACCCGGCGGACTGGGCGGCCCTGCTCGACGAATACCCGATCAGCGTGCTGTTCAGCGTTCCGACCGCCTACCGGATGTTCCGCGAGCGCGAGGACGTGCTCGACGGCGTCGACCTCGACCTCCGACACGCGCTCTCCATCGGGGAACCGCTCTCCGCCGGCGTGGTCGACTGGGGGGAGGAGACCCTCGGTGTCACCATCCACGACACGTACGGTCAGACCGAGACGGGGAACATGATCATCAACAACTATCCCACGATGGAACTTCGCCCCGGCAGCATGGGAAAACCCCTCCCCGGAATCACGGCCGCCGTCGTCGACCCGGACACCGGAGAGGAACTCCCGCCGGGCGAGACCGGCGTCATCGCCCAGCGCGGCGACTATCCGTGCTTCTTCGCGGGCTACTGGGAGAACCCGGAGAAGACGGCCGACTGCTTCGTCGAGGATCCGGACGGCGACGAGTGGTATCTCTCCGGCGACCTCGCGTCCCGGGACGAGGACGGCTACTTCTGGTTCGAGGGGCGCGCTGACGACGTCATCCTCTCGTCCGGGTATCGGATCGGCCCCTTCGACGTCGAGTCGTCGCTCGGCGAGCACCCCGCGGTCGCGGAGGCCGCGGTCGTTCCGAAACCGCACCCCGAGCGCGGCAACATCGTGAAGGCCTACGTGACGCTCTCGGAGGGCTACGAGGGCGACGACGACCTCACTGGCGAGATACAGTCGCACGTGAAGTCCGAACTCGCGGCGCACGAGTACCCCCGCGAGATCGAGTACGTGGAGGAACTCCCGAAGACGGTGACGGGGAAGATCCGGCGCACCGAACTCCGAGACCGGACGGAGGACTAGCGCACCCTGTATGGGTCGGGGCCGGTGAGGAACCGCCCCAAGTCCGTCTCGCGGCGGTAGTCGTGGTCTAGCACGTCCGCGAGCGCGTCCACGAACGCTCGTTCGTCTGCGTCCGTCCAGTCGCCGGGGTCTTTCGCCGGGAGGACGAGGAAGCCCGCGCCGAGCAGTTCCTCGGCGTGCAGGGCGTCCGGGTCGACGGGCGCGTGCTTGGCGTGCCGGGCGGTGTACTCGCGCAGGACGTGGTCGATGGCGCGCTCCCCGACCGGAATCAGGACGTGCGCGGTGATGGCGCGGAGTTCCGCGTCGAAGAACGGTTCGAGGTCGCGGTACGCCGCCTCGTCGGGACTGCCGTCCGCGTCGGCCATGTGGAGGTAGGAGAGGTAGAGGTTCTCCACCCCCGGCCGGTCGCCCACGTCCGTGAGTAGGCCGACGGCGGCGAGCGCGCGCTGGAGGCGCAGGCCGCGCTCCGCGCCCGTGAACGGCACGCCGGTGTCCGCGCCGCCGTGAACGCCGGGGTGGTCGCCGACGACGTGGAAGTCGGCGTTCGCGTCCCCGTACCCGGGAACCGGCGTCTCCCGCGGCGGATTCATCCCGAAGGGGTTGCTCGTGCGGTCGGTGACGTTCTCCACGGGTTCCGTAGTCGATTCGAGAATAAAACGAGTGCGGGTGTCAGTCCGCGTCCGCGACGACCCGCATGGTCGCGACGCTCCCCACGTAGGACGGATAGGCGGCTATCGCCGCGGCGGCGAGCACGCCGAGCACGCCCGCGTTCGTTGCGAGTGCCGTGAGCGGGATGGACGCGACCGCGGCGACGCCGAGGTAGCGCAGGCCGAACGACCGGTACTCGCGGGAGTCGAGCGCGAGCCGGTAGCTCCCCGCGAGGGCGTCGGTCGCGGAGCGGTCGAGCACGACGAGGTAGGGCGCGCCGTAGAGCAGGTAGGTCACGAGGAGCGCGGCCGGGAACGCGAGGACGACGAACGCGGGCGAGACGAGCGCCGGGAGGAACGCGAGAATCGCGGCGGCAGCCGTCACGACCTGCACCGCGAGCATCGGGAGCGCGTGTTCGACCGCCGCGTCCACGCCGCCCAGAGTCGCGTGGTCGAGGGTGGTCGCGATGCCGCCGAGGTAGCCGGCGGTGACGGCCGCGGTGAGGAGGAACCAGCCCGCGGCGACGCCGAG